>CBIHQV010000040.1:0-36929 GCA_966212275.1 uncultured Devosia sp. | reverse complement strand
GTGCGCCGCCCCCCCAATCTTTTATTGGCCCCCCAAAACCGTGGGGGCGGGCGCCCTCCGGCCCCCGGCTGGGTCGGGGGGGGGGGCGCCCCCCCCCCCCCCCACCACTCCACACTGAACGGCACGGAAGAACGAGGAGAATCCAATGCCCTACACCCTTGCCGAGCTGAAGAAGGACGTGGCGGCCGGAAGCATCGACACGGTGCTCGTCGCCTTTCCCGACATGCAGGGCCGCATGATCGGCAAGCGCTTCCAGGCCGAGTATTTCCTCGAAGTCGCCAATGACGAGACGCATGGCTGCGACTACCTGCTGGCCGACGATATCGACATGGAGCCGGTGCCCGGCTACGAGGCCGCCAATTGGGGCAAGGGCTATGGCGATTTCGTCATGAAGCCCGATCTCGCCACGCTGATGAAGGCCACCTGGCTCGAAGGCACCGCCGTCGTCCTCTGCGACCTCAGCGATCACCATCACCACGAGCCGATCCCGCACAGCCCGCGCGCCATCCTCAAGCGACAGATCGATCGCCTGGCTGCCATGGGTTACACGGCCAATGCCGCGACCGAGCTCGAATTTTACCTCTTCGATGAGGACTACCGCACCATCAGCCAGCGCGGCCATGCCAAGGCCCAGACCGCCGGCGACTACATCCAGGATTACCACATCTTCCAGACCACCAAGGAAGAAGGCGTGATGCGCGCCCTGCGCAAGCATCTGCAGGCCTCCGGGATTCCCGTGGAATCCTCCAAGGGCGAATGGGGTCCGGGGCAGGAAGAGATCAACGTCAAATATGCCGACGCCCTCACCATGGCCGATCGCCATGTGGTGCTGAAAAACGCCACCAAGGAAATCGCCTGGTCTCAGGGCAAGGCCGTGACCTTCATGGCCAAGTGGGACTACTCCCTCGCCGGCTCCTCCAGCCACATCCACATGTCGCTGGCGGACAAATCCGGCAAGCCGCTCTTCGTCGACAACAAGGACGAGCGCGGCATGAGCGATCTCATGAAGCATTTCATGGCCGGCCAGCTCGCCTTTGCGCGCGACATCACCTATTTCCTCGCGCCCTATATCAACAGCTACAAGCGCTTTCAGGCCGGCACCTTCGCGCCCACCAAGGCGATCTGGTCGCCCGATAACCGCACCGCCGGCTTCCGCCTCTGCGGTGAACACAGCAAATCCATCCGCGTCGAATGCCGCATGGGCGGCGCCGACCTCAACCCATACCTGGCCCTGGCGGCCCTACTCGCCGCCGGCATCAAGGGGATCGAGGACAAGCTCGAACTCGAACCGGTCTTTGTCGGCGATGCCTATTCCACCAAGCGGCTGCGCGAAATCCCCAAAACGCTGCGCGAGGCGACCGATACCTTGCGCAAGTCCAAGATGCTGAGGGAAGCCTTCGGAGAAGGTGTCATCGGCCACTATGTGCATACGGCGGAGTGGGAACAGTTCGAATATGATCGCCGCGTGACCGATTGGGAACTCAAGCGCGGCTTCGAGCGAAGCTGACACGATTGCCGCCGCATCGGGCAGGCACTAAGACCACCACAAACACGGTGTCACCCCGGCGAAGGCCGGGGTCCATCCTGAGATCTCAAGATGGATTCCGGCCTGCGCCGGAATGACATCGAGCAGGAATGAAGGACTTCCCCATGACCGAGACGGTCAAGATCATCTCCCCCATCGATGGCAGCGTCTATGCGGAGCGTCCGGTGGCCTCAGCCGCCGAGATCGACAGCGCCGTCATTCGCGCCAAGGCGGCGCGCCATGCCTGGCATGACACCACGATCGTCGAGCGGCAGAAGATCCTGACGCATTTCGTCGATGCCCTGCTGCTGATGAATGACGATATCGTGCCCGAACTCGCCTGGCAGATGGGCCGCCCGATCCGCTTCGGTGGTGAAAAGCGCGGCGTCGAGGAGCGCAGCCGCTACATGATCGAGCTGGCTGCCGAAGCGCTGGCGCCGTCGGTCAAGCCGGAGAAGGAAGGCTTCACCCGCTACATCACCCGAGAGGCGCTGGGCACCGTCATGGTCATCGCGCCGTGGAACTATCCGTTCCTCACGGCGGTCAATTCCATCGTGCCCGGGCTGATGGCCGGCAATGCCATCATCCTCAAGCACGCATCGCAGACCCTGCTGGCCGGCGAGCGCTTCGCCGCCGCCGCCGAAAGCGCGGGTCTCCCCGCCGGGCTGTTCCAGAATCTCGTGCTCGGCCATGCCGATACCGAAAAGCTCATCGCCTCGGGTCAGATCGACCACATCAATTTCACCGGCTCGGTCGAAGGCGGCCGCCGCATCGAAAAGGCCGCCGCCGGCACCTTCGCCACGCTCGGCCTCGAACTGGGCGGCAAGGACCCGGCCTATGTTCGGGCCGATGCCGATCTCGACAATGCCGTCGAGAACCTGGTCGATGGCTCGTTCTTCAATTCCGGGCAGTCCTGCTGCGGCGTCGAGCGCATCTATGTGCATGAAGCCGTCTACGGCAATTTCGTCGAACGCTTCATCGAAAACGCCAAGGGCTGGACTCTGGGCAATCCGCTCGATGCCGATACCATCGTTGGTCCCATGGCCCGCGGCAACTTCGCTGACCATGTCCGCCAGCAGACCGAGGAAGCCCTGCGCAGCGGCGCCACACGGCATCTGAATACCAGGCACAGCCTCGACAAGCCGGGCTCGCCCTATCTGGCGCCGGAAGTGCTGACCAACGTCAATCACCAGATGTCGATCATGCGCGAGGAAAGTTTCGGCCCGGTCGTCGGCATCATGAAGGTGGCCGACGATGCCGAAGCCATTACGCTGATGAATGACAGCCCCTATGGCCTCACGGCCTCGATCTGGACGGAAGACCTCGACGCGGCGGCCAAGTTGGGCGGTCAGATCGAAACCGGCACGGTCTTCGCTAACCGCTGCGACTATCTCGATCCGGCTCTGGTCTGGACCGGCGTCAAGGACACCGGCAAGGGCGGCGGACTGAGCGAGATCGGCTACGCGAATTTGACCCAGCCCAAGAGCTATCATCTGAAGGCGTAGCCTTCACCTATCCCCCTCTCGATGTCATCCCGGCGAAGGCCGGGATCCATCCTGAGATGTCAGAATAACCCAGAGACCTCAGGATGGATTCCGGCCTTCGCCGGGATGACATTGTGGAGAGGGAACTCGGAGGCCCCGCATGACCAAAGCCAACTGGAACTACCCCACCGCAGTCAAATTCGGCCCCGGCCGCATCGCTGAACTGCCCGAAGCCCTCAAGAGTGCCGGCATTTCGCGCCCCCTGCTGGTCACCGATGCCGGGCTCGCCAGCCTGCCGGTGACGCAGAATACGCTGAAGCTCCTCAAGGATGCCGGCATTCCGGTTGGCCTCTTCGCCGATGTGAAGCCCAACCCGATCTCGGCCAATGTCGAAGCCGGCATCAAGGTGCTGCGCGAGGGCGGGCATGATGGCGTCATCGCCTTTGGCGGCGGCTCGGGCCTCGATGTCGGCAAGGTCATTGCCTTCATGGCCGGGCAGACCCGCCCGATGTGGGACTTCGAGGATATCGGCGATTGGTGGACCCGCGCCGATCCCAAGGGCATCTTCCCCATCGTCGCCGTGCCGACCACGGCCGGCACCGGCTCGGAAGTCGGCCGCGCCGGCGTCATCACCGATGAGACGACCCATACCAAGAAGGTGATCTTCCACCCGCTGATGATGCCCAAGGTGGTGATTGCCGATCCGGAACTCACCGTCGGCATGCCCAAGTTCATCACCGTGGGCACCGGCATGGACGCCCTCGCGCACTGCCTCGAGGCCTATTGCGCGCCCGGCTATCACCCGCTGGCCGATGGCATCGCCGTCGAAGGCATCCGCCTCGTCTTCGAGAACCTGCCCAAGGTCCATGCCGATCCACTCGATGTCGAGGCGCGCGGCCACATGATGAGCGCCGCCGCCATGGGCGCCACCGCCTTCCAGAAGGGCCTCGGCGCCATCCATGCCCTGAGCCACCCGGTCGGCGCGCTCAATGATACCCATCACGGCATGACCAATGCGGTGTTCATGCCCTATGTGCTGGCGGTCAATAAGCCGGCCATCGAGGCCCGCATCGCTCGTCTCGCCGCCTATCTCGGCCTCGCGCCGAGCTTCGAGGCCTTCCAGCACGCCGTCATTGGCCTGCGCATGCGGCTCGACGTGCCGCATACCCTGGCCGAGTTCAAAGTGGATGGAAGCAAGCGCGACCTGATCGGCGACATGGCCATCGTCGACCCCACGGCGGGGGGAAATCCGATCGAGCTCACCAAGGATCGTGCGCTCGAGATCTTCGACCGGGCGATGGAAGGCCGGGTCTGAAACGAACTAGTTGACCGCGCGTTGGACCGGGGCCTCATGGAGTACCCGATATGCGCGCGATCTTCCTTGCGACCTGCCTCACCCTGATCGCCGGCGTGGCCAATACGCCGGCGCATCACAAGCCCGGGCACCACATGCCGCCGGGCCAGGCCAAGAAGCTCCTGCCGCCGGAGCTGGTGATCGTGGCGCCGCCACCCGAGGTGGATGAAGTTTGCCTCGTCACCACCGATACGCCCGGTGACCCCTTCGCGCCGGTGATCGTCACCGAGTGGCTGCCGCGCGACGTTGCCGAGAGCAGGGCCGAAGCCGGCGACAGCTTCGTCATCTACCATCCCGACTTCAACAGCGAAGTCGGCTGCGTGAGCTTCTAGCCGGCGACGACATCGGTGGCAGACCGGTGGAACTGACGAAGGCGCGCTCGAAATCTTCGACGGGCGATGGAAGGCTGGGGTAGGCAGCCGGCCCTCCTCCCACACGCGATGTCATCCCGGCGAAGGCCGGGATCCATGTCCGCATTTCTCCGCGGACCTGGCGTGTGGGGAGAGCTACGGATTTGGATTCCGGCCTTCGCCGGAATGACGCAGTGGTTGGGGCGACGTCAGCCGCCCACCACCTCAGCCACCGTCTCCTTCACCCCATCCTCGAACAGCCCATCGAGATGGGTCGCCACCGTCTCGCCGAAACTCCGGTTCTCGCCCAGGTCCGTTCCGAACACTTCGGTCAGCGCCACCAGGCCCTCATAGAGCGCCTCGGCATCGCCACCCGCGTCAGCGGCGATGGCCATCATGCGTATGGCCAAGGGGTCGCGCACGTCGATGGTCTCGCCCTTCTCGTCGATGCCGGTGACATAGCGCATCCAGGCCGCCACCCCGAGACCCAGCCGTTGGAAGGGCTGACCGGCCTTGATCCGCTCTCTGATAGTGCCGAGTAGGCGCTGCGGCAGCTTCTGGCTGCCATCCATGGCGATCTGCCAGGTGCGGTGCTTGAGCGCCGGGTTGCGGAAGCGGTCTAGCAACTGGTCGCGATAGGCGCCCAGGTCAACGCCGGGCATATCGAGCGTCGGCATCGCCTCTTCGGTCATCAGGCCATGCACCAGCCGGACGAAGTCATCATCGCCCATCACATCGGAAATATACTCGTAGCCCGCGAGGTAACCGAGATAGGCCATGGTCGAGTGACTGCCATTGAGCATCCTGAGCTTCATGCGCTCGAAGGGTTCGACATCCTCGACCATTTGCGCGCCGGCTTTTTCGAAAGGCGGGCGGCCATCGGGGAAGTGGTCCTCGATCACCCATTGGGTGAAGGGTTCGGTCATGATCGGCCAGGCATCCTCGGCGCCAATCAGTCCGGCCACGGTGTCGCGATCGGCATCGGTGGTCGAGGGCACGATGCGGTCGACCATGGTGCCGGGAAAAGCCACCTTGCCCACCCACTCACCCAGGGCCGCGTCGCGCAGGCTGGCGAATTTGGCGACGATCCGCTTCACCGTCGCGCCATTGCTCGGCAGGTTATCGCAGCTCATGACCGCGAAGGGGGCAATGCCCGCCGCCTTGCGCCGCGCCAGGGCCTCGACCAGCATGCCCGGCGCCGATTTCGGGGCGCTCGGATTGGCGAGATCGTGGGCGATATCGGGGTGGCGCTGGTCGAGTTCGCCAGTCGCCGGATCGTGGCAATAGCCCTTCTCGGTCACGGTCAGCGAGACGATGCGGATCTGCGGGCTCGCCATCAGCGCCAGCAATTCCTCGCGCTGCGTATTGGCGTCGAGCACTTTGAGGATCGAGCCGATCACCCGCGGATGCGTGCCGGCAGCATCGCGCACGGCAATGGTATAGAGCCCGTCCTGCGGCTCCAGCGCTTCCTTGGTGTCAGGGCGGCGCAGGCTCGCGCCGATAATGGCCCAATCGGGATTGTCGGCCAGCAGGTCATCGACATAGACCGCCATATGCGCGCGGTGGAAAGCGCCGATGCCCAGATGCACGATACCGGGGGTGATCTGGCTCCGATCATATTTCGGCACAGCCACGCCGGCTGGAACGTTGCTCAGGGTCTGGGCGCTCAGTCGCGTCATGGAAGTCTCCGGCGATAAATCGGGCGCACCATAGGGCCTTCCGCCCTTGTATGGAAGATAGTGGCTTGCGGCCAAATCGGCTTTCCCGGCATAAGCCGTGAGGGGTAATCGTGGAGGGTATTGGTTTGGCACAGCAGCGTTTCGTCAGCATCGGGGAATGCATGATCGAGATGAGCGGCGGCGAGGATCGCCAATATCGCCTGGGCTATGCCGGCGACACGCTCAACACCGCCTGGTATATGCGCGCGCTGCTCGGCAAGGATTGGTCGGTCGACTATTTCACCGGCCTCGGCGAAGACAAATACTCGGCCGATATCCGCGCCTTTCTCGAGGCCAACCAGATCGGCACCAGCCATATCCGCACCGTGCCCGGCCGGCGTCCGGGTCTCTACATGATCCACCAGGAAAAGGGCGATCGCCACTTTACCTATTGGCGCGATACCTCCGCCGCCAAGCTGCTGGCCGACGACAAGAGCGCGCTGCATGCCGCGGTCGAAGGCGCCAGCATGGTCTATTTCTCGGGCATTACCCTGGCCATCCTCGCCCCGCGCGCTCGCGGCCGCCTGCTCGGCGCCATCGTTAAGGCGCGCGATGCGGGTGCGAAAATCGCCTTCGACACCAATCTCAGGCCCGCCCTCTGGACCAGTCCGCGCGTCATGACCGGCGTGCTCACCGCCGCCGCCAGCCTCTGCGATATCGTGCTGCCCACCCACACCGACGAAGCGCCGCTGTTCGGCGACAAATCGGTCGAGGAAACGGCCGAGCGCTATCTCGAACTGGGCGTCGAGGAAGTGGTGGTCAAGGACGGCGCCGGCGAAGCGCTGATCGCCACGGCATCGGAGCGGGTGAAGGTCGCCCCCAAGCCCGGCGCCAAGGTGGTCGACGCGACCGGGGCCGGCGACAGCTTCAACGGGGCGTATCTATCAGCCCGGTTGGCGGGCAAGTCCCTGCGCGAAGCGGCGGAAGCCGCGCACCGGGTGGCCGGGGTCGTGATCGGGCAAAAGGGCGCGTTGGTCGATCCGAAGCTGCTGGCCTAGAACACGCGGTCCTTCTGCTCTTGCATATAGGCCAGCTCCTCCGGGGTGCTCTGCCGCCCAAGCGCCTTGTTGCGAAACGGAAAACGCCCAAACCGCTCGATCGTGTCACGATGGCCGGTCATGTATTTCAGCATCTCGTCACCGAACTGGGCAAAGTGCTTGCAGCCCTCCTGCTGGATGACCAGCGACTCGGCATGCTGGAAGGGCATGAACAAGAACATCCGCCGCTCGACCGGAATGGCTTGGTCGACGCCGGCCGCAATCGCCTCCTGCGCCAGCACCAGTGCCATCTTGTCCTGGGCGAAGGCGGCGGCCTCGCCTCGATGCAGTTGCCGGCTGAACTGATCCAGCACGATGATCTCCGCCAGCCGACCCTCCGGCGTCCCGCGCCACTCCCAGGCCTCGCCGCGCGCCACAGCGGCATGCGTCTGGGCAAACTCCGCAGCCAACGCCGCGTCGAATTCCGGCTTGCCGCCGAACCAGTCGTCCTGGCCGTGCTCGACGAACCAGAAGCGGATGACATCGTCGGCCAAACGCATCGAAGCCTCCTAGACCGTAATGATCGCTTTGATCAGCCCGTTCCGTTCGTGGGCCCACTTGGGCAGATTGACCGGCACATCGTTGAAGCTGGTGCTGTGTGTGGCCAGCCGGTCGGTCGGCACGCTGCCGTTGCGGATCGATGCCGCGACATGGTCGAAGTCCTCGCGTGTAGCATTGCGCGAAGCCCGGATGGTCAGCTCGCGGCGGTGGATCTCGGGATCCTCCCAGGCCAGCGTGCCCTTGACCACGCCGACCAGCGTCAGCGCCCCGCCATTGCGGCAATAGCCGACGGCCTGGTTCATCGCCGGGATGGAGCCGGTGGCGTCGAACACGGCGTCAAAGCCGGTGCTCATCCGCGCCTTGAACACGGCGCCCTCGCGCTCTTCGAGCGCCGCCGCGCTGAAGCCAAAGCCGCGGGCCGCGCCGAGCTTGTCGGCAGCCGCATCGAGAATGGTCACATCGGCCCCGGCAATGCGCGCGAACAGCGCAACGCCCAGCCCGATCGGCCCGCCGCCGACCACCAGCACGCGCCAGCCCGGCTTGAGCTCGGTGCGCCGCACCGCATGGGCGCCGATGGCGAGGAATTCGACCATGGCCGCGTCACGCAGGCTGAGGCCTTCGGCCGGATAGAGGTTGGCCTCGGGCATGATGATTTCCTCGGCCATGCCGCCATCGCCATGCACGCCGATCACCGTCAGCGTCTCGCAGCAATTGGTCTTGCCTTCGGCGCAGGCCGGGCATTGGTAGCAGGGGAGATAGGGGTTGATCACCACCGCATCGCCATCAGCCAGGCTCGTCGCGCCATTGGCATCAAGCACGACGCCGCTCAGCTCATGCCCCATGATGCGCGGATATTGCAGGAACGGGTGCTTGCCTTCATAGATATGATAATCGGTGCCGCAAATGCCGATATGGCGAATGCCGACGCGGACCCAGCCCGGCTTGAGCTCAGGCCGCTCGATATCGATCAGCGCCAATTCGCCGGGTGCCGCGCAAGAAATAGCCCGCATGAAAATTCTCCAGATCCGTCATCGCAGTGACTAACATGTTAGTTTGGCGACAGGAAGTGGGAACCGCATGAAAGAGGCTCCCCTCCCCCACCTTGGGGAGGGGAAATCGCGCGCGTGTTAGGCGGCGACCAGCACCCTGATCCTGTTGCCGAATGGGTCCTCGGTTTCGATCCCGCCCTCGACCGGCGCAACCGCGGCCTTGGCCGCAGCCAGGCGGGTCTTCACGCCGTCCAACGTCGTCGCATCGGGCACCACAATGGTGAACCAGCGCAATCCCGCCGACCCCGCCTGGGGCAGGCCGGCATTGGGGCCGGACCAGATGTTGAAGGCGATGGTGTGGGGCATGTAATCGAGCCCGACATCGCCCATGCCGAACGAAGTGATCAGCAGGAAGCCGGCAAAGCCGATGACGTCGCGATAGAAGTCCATGGCGAGATGCAGGTCGTTGACATGGACATGCACATGCCCGATCCGCGTGCCCTCGGGCATGCGGGCAGCCAGCTCCGGCGCCGGTCCCAGTTCGCCCAGCAATCCGTCCATGTCGATAGGCTCACGCCCCGAATGGGCCTTGCCACCTGACGTCACCGCGTAGGTCTGCCCCTTGTCGGGATCGCCGAGCGAACCGCGCCACGGCGTTTCGAAGGTGATCTCGATGCCGTTGCCATCGAGGTCCCACAGATAGATCGCTTCGGAGACCAGGTGATCGGTGGGGGAAATGCGCACATTGCGCTGCAGTGCCCGCACCGCCATCTGCGCCAGGTCGGCGCGCGTGGGCACGTGGATGGCCACGTGATAGAGCCCTATGGTGCGCGGCACGACCAGACGCAGCGCGCCGGTCTCGAGCACGATCAGCGGCTTGCCGCCTGCGCCCAGCGTCAGCGCGTTGCCGGCTTCGCTGATGAGATCGAGCCCCACCACGTCCTGCCAGATGGCGAGCGCCCTGGCGCGGTCGGTCACCGCGATATGCACCGGGCCCAGCGCTGTGGTCAGCGGCAGGATAGGCTTGGACCTCACATTGGTCTGTACGGATGTGTCGATCATGGCGGACTTCCTGAAAATACTGGAGTGCCCTGGGGCACGCTGTTGTTCAGTCTAGATAGTGACCGCCATGCCCGAAGAGCACCCGTCATTTGTCGAACAGTCCGGTCGACTTGCATTCGTGCATGGACGCTAGGTTAGTTCCAGATATTTCGCCGGCGCCTCAGGCATCTCGTCCTGCCGCAATTCCGTCTCGGCGCCATACTTGTCGCGATAGCGGCCGATCAATTGCGCGGCGGCCCTGGCGGCGTCGTCCCTCGGATTCATGCCCAAGGCGCGCCGGTGCCGCGGCACGTGCCGGGCGATCGGCGCCGAAAGCGGACGGGCGAACAGGGCCACCATGGTCATGGCAAAGACGAGTCCGAACGCCAGCGCCGCAATATAGGCACCGTCGATATAGGCCATGGGCACATTGAAGTTGAGCCAGGGCGATGCGGCGATCGCCACCGGGAAATACCAGGACAGAACCGAGGTCACGCCACCGGCCACCATCATGTTGCGATCGCGGGCCGAGACACCCTCGAACAGCCCGCGCCCCACCTGCGCCTTGAAGAGCGGCAGCACGACGCCATGCAGGTATTGGCCGTTGATGGTCAGCACCGCGACGATGCTGACCTTGGCCCATATCTTCGGATTGCCCAGGTTCTTGGGCTCGAAGAAGCCGTACCAGACCAGGAAGCCGATGCCGCTCAGCCAGAGCAGGATGAGGCCGCCGGTGACCATTTTCGAGCCGAATTCCAGCATCAGCCAGTGGGTGCGGCGGATTTTGCCGCGCACCATGAACCGAACCATCATCATGTCGAGAAAGGTCGCCGTGCCCAGTCCGAGCGCCAGGCCCAGGAAATGCACAACTCTCAGCGCCGATTTCAGAATCGTCGGATCAATACCTGTACCAAAGTCTAGCATATCTTCGACCGCCCTCTGTACCAACGTACAGTTATAGTTTAGACAGACGTTTCTAATCCTTACATCGACTGCCCGCCGACTTGCGAACTACTTCTCAAATCCGTGATTATTGAGACAATACTGTGCCAATTGACAGGAGCGTTGCCCCGTCATGGGCGCGCTTTCGCCATGAAGATGAACGAAAAATAACGCCGGGGTTCTCACCCCGGCGTTTCCATCAAGCGATCTTGAGACCCTTGGTCAGCTCCAGCGCCTGCCGTTCGAACAGCCGGCGATAGATGCCGCCATTGAGCCGGATCAGCTCGGCATGATCGCCTTCCTCGACGATCTTGCCCTTGTCGAAAACCAGCAGCCGATCGAGCGCCCGCACGGTCGAGAGCCGATGGGCAATGACCAGCGTGGTGCGTCCAACCATCAGGCGTTCCATGGCCTGCTGGATCTGCACCTCGCTTTCGCTGTCGAGGCTCGACGTCGCTTCGTCGAGGATCAGCACGCGGGCATCGGCGAGGAACGCCCGGGCAATGGCGACGCGCTGCCGCTCGCCACCCGAGAGCTTCACACCGCGTTCGCCCACCAGCGTCTCGTAGCCCTTGGGCAGGTCGAGGATGAAGTCATGCGCATTGGCCTGCATTGCCGCCAGCTCGATCTCGGCGCGCGTGGCGTCGGGACGGGCATAGGCAATGTTCTCGGCCAGCGTGCGGTGGAACAGGATGGGCTCCTGCTGCACGATGGCGATCTGGCTGCGCAGGCTAGCCTGCTTGAACTCGGCGATGTTCTGCCCGTCGATGGTGATCGAGCCGGATTTCACGTCGTAGAGGCGCTGGATCAGCTTGACGAAGGTCGTCTTGCCAGAGCCCGAATGGCCGACCAGGCCCACGCGTTCGCCCGGCGCGATGCGCACCGAGAAATCGCGATAGAGCGGCGTCGGATGGGCGCCATACTGGAAGGTGACATGATCGAAGGCGATTTCGCCCTTGCCGATGGCAATGGCCTTGGCGCCCTTGATGTCGTCGATGCCCAGCGGCGTGCGGTCGAGCGCCACCAGCTCTTCCATGTCGTTGACGGCCCGCTGCAGGTTGCGGATGTGCTGACCCACGTCGCGCAGATAGCCCTGCAACACGAAGAACATGGCGAGCACAAAGGTGATGTCACCCGGCGTCGCCAGCCCGCGCTGCCACATCAGCAGCCCGGTGCCGAGAATGCCGGCCTGCATGGTCACCATCATGAAACCCTGGATCGTGCCGCTCAGCGTGCCGCGCTTCCAGGTGCGGCGCGTGCGGATATCCCACTTGCGCAGCACGTGCTTCATGCGGCTCTCTTCGCGCTCTTCGGCGCCAAACGCCTTGACCACCGAGTTGCAGCTCACCGCATCAGCCAGCGCGCCGCCAAGCTTGGTATCCCAGGCATTGGCGAGGCTTGCCGCCGGCGAGACGAAGCCCATCGAGAGCATGACGGTGACGCCGATATAGATGATCGAGCCCAGGCCAACGACGAGGCCCATGACCGGCCAATAGGACCCCAGGATCACGCTGGCGCCAACCAGCATCACCACCGATGGCAGCAGCATGACGAGCAGCAGGTCGTTGAGCGAATCCAGCGCCCACATGCCACGGGTGATCTTGCGCACGGTGGAGCCGGCAAAGCTGTTGGCATGCCAGTCGGTGGAGAAACGCTGCACCCGGTAGAAGCCGTCATTGACCAGCTCGGCCATCATGCGGATCGTCAGCCGGATGACACCCTGGAAGATGAACCAGCGCAGCACGACGCTGGCGAGGCCCAGGCCGACGACGATAGCGAAGGCCCGCACGGCCTCGGAGGCAGCCGAAGTCTGCCCGCCGGCAATGGCGTCGACGATCTGGCCGGAAAATACCGGTACCATCACTTCGGCAAGCGTCGAGACGATCACCAGCACGCAGATGACGGCAATGATCGCCGGCCGGCTGGCCCAGCGACGGAAGGTAAAGCCGAGCACGTTGCGATAGGCATCGGCGCGGAAATCGAGTTTCTTGCGACTCATATTGGCAGCCCGGTTCCGTTATCCGGCAACCGGCCCTCAAAATCAGGGGGATGAAAGACACAGCCGGAACGGGCGACAAATGCTCCCGTCAGATCATTGGGCTGCGATGGGTAGAACCGCGGGCGGCGGTCCTCGGGTCTAACCCGAGGAGGGCCGCGGATGGCAACGACCTAACGTCGGAAGTCGCCGAGAGGGAGTTCCATGAATGTCACTGGCATGCACGTCTCCCTGGTTCGAGATCTGAAAGCGGTGGACGTTTTGTAGCGAAACCGTCCGGGATTGCCAACGGGGTATTTTGCAGCGCTTCGAGCCGGCCGAAGGCAAAATCGCTCCAGTGGAGCGATTTTAGGCGAGAAGGCCATGAGGGCTATGCCCGAATGGCAGAACGTGATGCGCGAAAGTCACAGAGAAAAAGACAACTAACGCCAACTCTAGCTTTTAGACTTAAGCTTTTAGCTAAAATATTCTTGCTTAAAGCTGAACGCCGTGACATCTTCGCAGTGGTTGGATTAGAACCGGAGATCTAAATGACAGCCGCAGAAGCACTGAAGCATATAAAGGTCGCTATCGAGGCGTCCCCCCGCAATGGCTATGTAGCCGAGCTACATCTGCAGGTGATCAAGTACGCGCATTTGCTAGAGGAAAAGTCTGGTCGGGAATTTTGTGAGGCTCTTGATATCGGGCCGTCCTTCGGAACGGAATTTCTCAAGATGCGCAAGATCGCGGGGCGTTTGACAGACGCTGGCTTGGACGTACGCAAGATTTGAAAGTGCTGAGCCAGGCACGATCTTTCAGTCGACTTACCTCCCCCTTGTGGGGTGGGTGGCCCCGAAGGGGTCGGGTGGGGGTTCTCTCCGCAGACTCAGCGCAAGCGGCCCACCCCCACCCTTGATCCCTCCCCACAAGGGGGAGGGAGACGACTGACAGATCGTGCCGATTTCTAATCCTCGCGGGTGGCGCAGTGGCCCCTTCCGAGGCTAACCTCATGGCCAACCGATTCAAAACCAAGAGGCATTCGCCCAAATGACCATCGATCCCGTCAAGCTCGACAAGCTCGCCCAGGTTGCCATCAAGGTCGGCCTGCAACTGGCCGAGGGCCAGGACCTGGTTATGACCGCGCCGATGACGGCTGCGCCGCTGGTCCGCCGCATCACCGAGCATGCCTACAAGGCCGGCGCCGGGCTGGTCACGACGATCTATTCGGACGAGGAAAGTACCCTCGCCCGCTACAAGCACGCCAACAGCGCCAGCTTCGACAAGGCGGCGGGCTGGCTCTATTCGGGCATGGCCGAAGCCTTCAAGAACAATGCCGCGCGCCTCGCCATTGCCGGCGACAACCCGATGATGCTGTCGGGCCAGGACCCCGACAAGGTGACCCGCGCCATGCGCGCCAATTCGGCGGCCTACAAGCCGGCTCTGCAGCTCATTACCGGCTTCGACATCAACTGGAACATCGTTTCCTACCCGAGCGCTGCCTGGGCCAAGCTGGTCTTCCCCAATGACAGCGAAGAGGAAGCCGTCACCAAGCTGGCCGATGCCATCTTCAAGGCGTCGCGCGTCGACCAGGACGATCCGATCGCGGCCTGGGCCGAGCACAATGCCAACCTCAAGAAGCGCTGGACCTGGCTCAACGGCAAGGCCTTCTCGGCGCTCAAATATACCGGCCCGGGCACCGACCTCACGGTCGGCCTCGCCGATGGCCACCGCTGGAAGGGCGGCGCGTCGGAAGCCAAGAACGGCATTACCTGCAATCCCAATATCCCGACCGAGGAAGTGTTCACCACGCCGCACAAGTTGCGGGTCGAAGGCTATGTCGCCGGCACCAAGCCGCTCAGCCACAATGGCGCGCTGATCGAGGACATGCAGGCCCGCTTCGAAGGCGGGCGCCTCGTCGAATTCAAGGCGAGCAAGAACGGGGACCTATTCAACAAGGTGCTCGACACCGACGAAGGCGGCCGTCGCCTCGGCGAAGTGGCGCTGGTGCCACATTCCTCGCCGATTTCGGCCTCGGGCATCCTGTTCTTCAACACGCTCTATGACGAAAACGCGTCGTGCCACATCGCCCAGGGTCAGTGCTATTCGGACTGCTTCGTTGGCGGCAAGGACCTGACGCAGGAGCAGATTTCCGCCCAGGGCGGCAACACGTCCAACATTCACATTGACTGGATGATCGGCTCCGACAAGATCGACATCGATGGTGTCCATGCCGATGGCAGCACCGAGCCGGTGATGCGCGGCGGCGAGTGGGCCAACTAGTCCGCCAATTCGTCTGGGACTTCGGTGGCTTCCGTCACCCCACCCTCGGTCCCTCCCCATCGAGGGGAGGGAGGCGCCAGCTCAATCGCCAGTGTTCATCGTCTCCCTCCCCCTTGTGGGGAGGGATCAAGGGTGGGGGTGGGCCACACGCACTGAGAGGCGGGGGTCTGCGCCGAACCCAATTGCCTTTGCCCTTGGCTCCGCTACAGTCCCGGCACCGAGGGAGATTTCCATGAAGCACTTGCTCTTGACCGCCAGCCTGCTCGCCCTGGCGCAGCCCGCCCTGGCACAGACGGTGCTGGAGAGCGATTTCACCATTTCGGTGCCCAACGGGTCGGGCGAGCCCATCGTCGAAAGCACGACGCTCGTCCCGCTGCTGGCCGGCACCTGCTACAACTGGCATTTGCGCCTGGGCAAGGTGAAGGGCGAAGTCGAGGTCACCGAGATCTATACGCTGCCATCAGCGCCCGAGACCTGGGGGCTGAGCGAGGGCAGCGACATCGTGGTGTCCGACGACAAGCTGTCGGCGACATCGACGCTGCCGCTGATCCCCGATGGCGGCTGGATCGCCAGCGGCTGGTGCGTCTCGGAAGGCGATCCGGAGGGGGACTACACGTTCGAGATCCGCTCCGGCGACAAGGTGCTCGAGACGTTCGAGTTTGAATTGAAGGCGATGTAGGCTCGATCGCCGCAGTGACCATGCGTCTGGCCCGCCGCGCGATCATTGCTATCGCAGTCCTGGTCCTGCTGGCCGCAGGTGACCTTGCCGCGGACATCTGGCGCTATGGCAGCGTCGTCGCCGATACATCGGCCGACGCAGCCTTGGTGCTCGGCGCCGCAGTGGTTGGCGATGAGCCGAGCCCGGTGCTGATCGAGCGGCTCCGCCACGCCCGGACGCTGTTCGAGGCCGGCCGCGTCCGCAGCATTGTCGTCACCGGCGGCCGCGGCCCCGGGGACGAGCTGACCGAAGCCGAGGCGAGCCGCGACTGGCTGGTGGCGCAGGGCGTGCCAGCGAGCGCCATCGTGCTCGAAGACGCGTCGCGCACCACGATCGAAAATCTGCAACTGGCGCGGCCCGTGCTGGCCGAGCATCACCTGGACAGCGTCCTCATCGTCTCGGACCCGCTGCATATGCGCCGCGCCATGTTGATTGCCGATCGGGAAGGCATTGCCGCTGCGTCCTCCCCAACCCAGACCAGCCGCTACCAGAGCTGGAACACCACGCTGCCCTTTCTGGCGCGCGAAGTCTGGTTCATGGCGCAGTATCTGGTGACCGGGCGTTAGCCCCTGAATTCATTCTCCCGAATGCTCTCCGGCTTCATCTGGATCGAGAACCCCGGCATTTTCGGCGGCATATAGGCGGCATTCCTGATATCGCAGGGCTCGATGAAGTGCTCGTGCAGGTGGTCGACATATTCGATCACGCGGCCTTCCTTGGTGCCTGACACGACCAGATAGTCGATCATGGAAAGGTGCTGCACATATTCGCAGAGGCCGACGCCGCCGGCATGTGGCCAGACCGGCACGCCGAACTTGGCTGCCATCAGCAGCACGGAGAGCACCTCGTTGAGGCCACCGATGCGGCAGGCGTCGATCTGGACGATGTCGATGGCACCGTCCTTGATGAACTGCTTGAACAGGATCCGGTTCTGGCACATCTCGCCGGTCGCGACCTTGACCGGGGCGATGGCATTGCGGATCGCCCTGTGGCCCGAAACGTCATCGGGGCTGGTCGGCTCCTCGATGAAATAGGGGTTGAACCGGCTGAGCTGCTTGACCCAATCGATAGCCTGGTCCACCTCCCACACTTGGTTGGCGTCGATCATCAGGTAGCGGTCCGGCCCCATGATGGAGCGGACGATTTCGAGCCGGCGGATGTCGTCGTCGAGATCGCGGCCGACCTTCATCTTGATATGCTGGAAGCCCTCGGCCACTGCCTCCGTCGCCAGCCGCGTCAGCTTCTCGTTGGAGTAGCCCAGCCACCCCGCCGAGGTGGTGTAGCACTGGTAACCCTCGGCCTTGAGCGTGGCGATCCGCTCCGCCTTGCCGGCCTCGGCCTTGCGGAAGATGGCGAGCGCTTCATCGGGCGTGATGGCGTCGGTGAGGTAGCGGAAGTCGATTATCGAAACGAGCTGCTCGGGCGTCATGTCGGCGACGAGCTGCCACACCGGCTTGCCGGCATCCTTGCCCAGGAGGTCCCAGACCGCGTTGACCACGGCGCCGGTCGCCAGATGCATGGCGCCCTTGTCCGGGCCAATCCAGCGGAGCTGGCTGTCGCCGGTAATGTGGCGCCAGAAGCGGCCGGGATTTTCGGCGATCCAGTTGAGCTCGAGGCCGATGACGCGGCTTTCAAGCGCCTTGATCGCGGCCACCACCACCTCATTGCCGCGGCCGATGGTGAAGGTCAGCCCGTGGCCCTCATGGGCGCCATCGGTGTCCAGGATCACATAGGCGGCCGAGTAATCGGGATCGGGATTCATCGCGTCGGACCCGTCGAGCGAAGCCGAGGTGGGGAAGCGCAGGTCATGCGTGCGAAGCGAGGTAATCTTGGTCATTTCAAACTCGACTGAAACTGAAAAATGCGGCGCGGCGATGCGTTAAGCATTCCGGTTAACCCAGGCGGAGCCCCTGGCATGACATTGTCGTCGCGACTGGTAGGCGACGAGGACTTAGAGTGACGGGCAAGATTGGGCACAGCTACCGACGCTTCTACGCCTGGCTGCTGCGCATGGGCCAGGTGCGCACGATGATGCTCGGCACCTCGATCGCCATCACGACCTCGGTGCTGGTGACTGCTCTGGTGATGGCGTTGATGCCCGGCTCGCGCGACTACTTCTGGTACAATATGATCGTCGCCGTGGTGTCGCCGCTGGTCAGCGCTCCTGGCCTGACCCTGATCGCGATTTCCATGGTCTACCAGCTCAATGCGGCCCAGACCGCCCTGACGCTGGCGGCGGAAACAGATGCGCTGACGGGTGTTTCCAACCGCCGCTCGTTCATCGCGCAGGCCGAACTGGCTTACGCCCAGACCAAGGCGGGCGGCCCGGTCTTTGCGGTGGTGATGATCGATATCGATCACTTCAAGGCCATCAACGACAATCACGGCCATATCGTCGGCGACGACGTGCTGCGCGACGTGGCGCAGGCCTGCAAGGCGGCGTTGCGCAGCAGTGACTGTTTCGCCCGGTTCGGCGGCGAGGAATTCGTCGCCCTGCTGCATCTCACCGACAGCGCCGGCGCGGTGGCCGTCGCCGAAACCCTGCGCAAGACTGTCGCGGCGCTGGCGTTCGAAAACCGCACGCCGCCTGCCGTGACTGTTAGCCTGGGTGTCGCCGGTTATCTGCCGAGCAGCGAAAGCCTGCATGATATCCTCAATGAAGCCGATCGGCAGCTCTATGCCGCCAAGGCCGCCGGCCGGAATCGGGTGATGGTGGCCGGCAATGACATGCGCCACGCGTCCTGAGTTCAGGCCGTCCAGCCGCCGTCGATGATGTGGATCTGTCCCGTCGTATAGGTTGCACCCGCCAGATAGACCGCCAGGTCTGCGACCTCGTCGGGCCGGGCAATGCGGCCGATGGGTTGGCGGGCGATGAAGGCTTTCTTGGCCGCCTCGAAATCACCGGTGGCATGCCAGCGTTCGTGCAGGCTCGGCGAATCCACAGTGCCCGGGCAGATGGCGTTCACGCGGATGCCCTGGGTGGTGTAGTCGGCGGCAATCGACTTGGTCAGCCCGATCACCGCGGCCTTGGAAATGGTATAGGCCGCCCGGTTGGGCACGCCCTTCACCGACGACGCCACGGTCGCCATGTTGATGATGCAGCCATCCTTGCGCGCGAGCATCTGCGGCAGCACGGCTTTGATGGTGCGGATCTGCGCCTTAATATTGAGATCGAAGGCGAAATCGAGGTCCTTGTCGCTCATGTCGAGCACCGTGCCGGAATGGACCACGCCGGCGCAGTTGAACAGCACGTCGATATGGCCGATCTCGGCCACGGCCTGGTTCACCGCCTCGGCACTGAGCACGTCGAGCAGGCGCGTCGTGACGCCGGCCATGCCCTCGAGTTCGGCCAGCTTGCCGGCATTGATGTCGGTGGCGATCACCGTCGCCCCGGCCTTTGTGAAGGCCTCCACCGAAGCGCGGCCGATGCCTTGCGCGGCGGCGGTGATGAGGACGATTTTGCCTGATAGGTCAGCCATGGCGCATTCCTGGAATGGGGTGGGCCGGGCGCAATACGCCCGGCCCGTTGATCTTAGTCGTACAGCACGGCCGCGATTTCGGGATCGGCCATGTTGTCCTTGTTGTAATAGTAGAAGCCGGTGTCGATCACGGGCGGCAGGGTTTCGCCCTTAAGCGCGCTCACGGCGGCCTGGACGGTCTGGTAGCCGATGCCGACCGGGTTCTGGGTGATGGCGCCAGCGATGACGCCGCTTTCGATCAGGGCCTTCTGGGCTGCGCCCGAGTCATAGCCGATCACGACGACATTGCTGCCCAGTTCCTGCTTGCCGTTGGCAACGCCGAGGACCGAACCTTCATTGGCACCGAAGATGCCCTTGAGGTCGGGATTGGCGAGCAGGATCGACTTGGTGATTTCCGTCGACTGCAACTGATCGCCGCCGCCATACTGCACCGAGACGACTTCGATGTTCGGATAGGCTTCCTTGATACGGTTGGAGAAGCCTTCGACGCGGTCGATACCGGTGCGGCTGGTCTGGTCATGCGCAACGATGGCAACCTTGCCTTCGCCGCCGATCAGTTCGGCCATGACGTCGGCGGCCAGGGCTGCTGCGGCCACGTTGTCGGTGGTGGCAGTGGTCAGCGGGATGTCGCTATCGACGCCGGAGTCGAAGGCGATGACCGGAATGCCGGCATCCTTGGCCTGCTGCAGCAGCGGGGTTGCAGCCTGGCTGTCGAGAGCGGCGAAGCCAATGGCGGAAGGCTTGCGCGACAGGGCGGCAGCCAGCATGTCCATCTGGCGGTCGACCTGGCTTTCGGTTTCCGGACCTTCGAAGGTCACGGTCACGCCCAGATCGGCAGCGGCCTGATCGGCACCGGCCTTCACGGCCTGCCAGAACTGGTGCTGGAAGCCCTTGGAGATCAGGGCGATGTCATAATTGTCCTGAGCCGAAGCAGCGCCGGTGGCGGTCAGCAGAGCGACGGCGCTGAGAGCGCCGAGCAGAGTACGTCTATTGAGCATGTAGTCCTCCCTTTGGGTAAGTCTGTCATATGGCGAGGCCTGATCCGGCCTTCTTGTTGGCGCCCTTGGGGACGCGGGGGATCGTCGGCGCCTAAAGTGTACGGCGCCGCAGGATATCGGCGTAGACCGCCAGGATGATGATGAGGCCGGTGACGACCGTCTGCCATTCCTGGGGGACCGAAAGGATGCGCAGGCCATTGGCCAGCACGGAGATGATGAGGGCGCCGATCAGCGTACCGATCACGGTGCCGCGGCCACCCGAAAGCGAGGTGCCGCCGATGACCACCGCCGCGATGGCGTCGAGCTCGTAGCCCTGGCCCAGGGCGGGCTGCGCCGAGTTGAGGCGGCTGGCGATCAGCAGGCCCGCGACGCCACAGATGCCGCCGGCGGTGGCATAGACGGCGATCTTCCAGCGGTCGATATTGACGCCCGAGAGACGGACGGCCTCTTCATTGCTGCCCAGAGCGAAGGTGTAGCGACCCAGTTGGGTCTTCCCCAGCACGAAGGCGGCCAGCAGAGCGACGATGAACAGGATCAGCACGCCATTGGGCAGCGGTACGGCCGGGAATACGGTGCCGATCCACGAACCCAGGGCGATCTGGTTGAAGCCGGGCGTATCGTTGAAATAGATCGGCTTAGTGCCAGAGATCACCAGGGACAGGCCCTTGAGGATCAGCATCATGCCCAGGGTGGCGATGAAGGGCGGCACCTTGAGCTTGGCGATGATGGTGCCCGACACCAGGCCACAGAAGACGCCAGCGAGGATCGAGGCGACGATGCCCAGCGGCAGCGGCAGGCCGAGATAGGTCAGCACCACGCCGGTTATGACAGCGCAGAAGGTCATCAGCGTGCCGACGCTGAGGTCGATGCCGCCGGTGATGATCACCAGCGTCGCCGCGATGGCGAGCACACCGTTGACCGAGGTGGCCTGCAGGATGGCCAGCACGTTCTGGGTCTGCATGAAGTTTGGCGAGGCCAGGGAAAACACCACGACCAGCGCGATGAGACCCGAGAAGGCCAGCAGCCGGTGGAACGCACCCGAGATGCGGACGCCGGACTTTGCGGCGGGGGCTGCAGTATCGGTCATGCCGACCTCCGTTCAGTATTGTTATCGGCCACCGCACTCTGGCGCATCGTGGCAAGCCGCATGATCTCTTCCTGGCTGGCACCGCCGGGCAGCGTGCCGGTCAGGCGCCCTTCGCACATCACCGCAATACGGTGGCTGAGACGCAGGATTTCCGGCAGCTCCGAGGAGATGACGATGATGGCCCTGCCCTGTTCGGCCAGCGAATTGAGCAGTTTGTAGATTTCGGCCTTGGCGCCGACGTCGATGCCGCGCGTCGGTTCGTCGAAGATCAGGATATCGCAGTCACGCAGCAGCCATTTGGCAATGACGACCTTCTGCTGGTTGCCACCGGACAGGAGCCGCGCTTCCTGCGCATCGCTCGGGGTCTTGATCGACAACTGGCGGATGTATTTCTCGGCCACCTCGTGCATGGCGCCGTCATTGATGACGCCGCCGGGGCCGACGAAGCGTTCGAGGCTGGCCAGCGCGATGTTGTTGCGGACGTCGAGGCCGGTGGCGAGGCCGAAATGCTTGCGGTCTTCCGAGAGGTAGCCGATACCGGCCCGTACCGCGTCCTTGGGTGAGGAGATGCCCACGCGCTGGCCGTTGACCCAGATTTCGCCGCTGTCGCGCGGATCGGCGCCGAAGATGGCCCGGGCCACCTCGGTGCGGCCGGCGCCCATGAGGCCGGCGAGGCCGAGGATCTCGCCCTTGCGCACGGTGAGGCTCACGTCGCGGATATCGCGGCCGCGATTGAGGTTGCGCACTTCGAGCGCCACCGGAGCGCTGGCGGTGTTGGGAATATTGAGCGCTTCATTGGTCAGCGTGCGCCCAACCATCATCGAGATGATGGTTTCGATGGGGGTATCGGCGGCCGGCACGGTGCCGACATATTCGCCGTCGCGCATCACGGTCACGCGGTCCGAGATGCGTTTGATCTCGTCCATCTTGTGACTGATATAGACGATGCCGACGCCTTCGGCCTTGAGCCGGTTGATGATGGTGAAGAGCTCGGCGATTTCGGCGTCGTTCAGCGCCGCGGTCGGCTCGTCCATGATCAGCACGCGCGAGCGGTAGCTCAGCGCCTTGGCGATTTCGACCATCTGCTGGCGGGCAATGGTCAGTGTCTCGACCCGCACCGTGGGCTCGAGCTTCAAATTCATCGAATCGAAGATGGCCTGGGCGTCGCGATTGAGCGCGCCTTCGTCCAATAGGCCAAAGCGGCGGGGCTCGCGGCCGATGAAGATGTTCTGCGCCGCCGTCAGGTCGCGCATCAGCGCCAGTTCCTGATGGATGATGCCGATGCCCATATCCTGCGCCTGGCGCGGCGAGGTGATCTCGACCGGCGCGCCGTCGAGCCGGATATCACCGGCATCGCGGGAATAGACGCCCGAGAGGATTTTCATCAGCGTCGACTTGCCGGCGCCGTTCTCGCCCATCAGGGCATGAACTTCACCCGCCTGCAGCTCGAAGCGAGCCCGCGACAGCGCCCGCACGCCAGGGAACGACTTGTCGATGTCGACCATGTCGACAAGCGGGGTCGGATGTCCGGGGGCCGGAGTGGGTGACATTGGTTCTGGTATCCTCCCGTCGCATTCTTGCGATGCGCATGCAAACAATCTATTCATAAATGAAAGAGCGTTGCAAGAGCTAACATGTCAGTTGGCCGTTATGGATATGCTGCTTATCAGACAGCAGTTCGTCGACAGTTTGACGCAATGGGGGGACGCGGATCGAGATGGATGAAACGGATCGCTATCGGGCGCCGGCGCTGGACAAGGGGCTCGATATTCTCGAGCTCCTGGCCCACACGGCTGATGGGCTGAGCCAGGCGGAGATCGCCAAGGCGCTCGAGCGCTCGCCCAACGAAATCTACCGCATGCTGGACCGGCTGGTGCGTCGCGACTATGTGCGCCGCACCCCCGAAGACCGCTACGAAATCACGCTCAAGCTGTTCGAACTGGCCCATGCGCGGCCGCCCATGCATCGCCTCATCAGCCAGGCGACGCCGGTGCTGCGCAACTTTTCGCTGCGGGCCGAACAGGCCGTCCACCTGGTGGTGCAGGATCGCAATATACTGGTCGTGGTGGCCCAGTTCGATGGGCCGGGCTACTGGAACGTCTCGATCCGGGTGGGTTCGCGCATCGGACTGGTCAATACCGGCTCGGGCCATGTCTTCCTGGCCTTTGCCAGCCCCGAGGAGCGCGCCATGATGCTGGAGGCCCAAAATCCGGGGCACCCCGAAAAGATGCCCAATGGGCTGGAACAGCGCCTGTCCGGCATTGCCGCGCAGGGCTATGAAAACATGCCGAGCGCGCAGACCCCCGGGGTGTTCAACCTGTCGGTGCCGATCTTTGGCCCGATGGGCAGCGTCTTGGCGGTCATCACCTGTCCCTATACACAACGGCTGGACAAGTATGATGCGCCCAACATGCAGCAGGCGCTCGAACTGCTGCAGACAGCGGGCCAGGAACTATCCAGGCGGACCAAGGAGTAAATCGTGCGCATTCTCGATACCCATCTGCACCTGATCTACCCCGATCGCTTCAGCTACCCCTGGCTCGCGACCAAGCCGAAGCTCAACTACAAGCCCTGGACGCACGAGGCCTATTTTGCCGAAGCCGTGCCGCTGGGCATCGAATCGGTGCTGCATATGGAGGTCGATGTCGCCGAGGCCGACATCATGGGCGAAACCGAATTCGTGCTGGGCCTGCCCCGCATTGCCGGCTGCATCGCCGCCTGCCGGCCGGAACATATGAACTTCGTCGACCAGATCGAGCGGTTGTCCGAGCATGCCCACGTCAAGGGCGTGCGCCGCATCCTGCATGAATCGCCCGACGATCTCAGCCAATCGGATCTGTTCATCGAGAACATCCGCCACCTGCCGGACTACGATCTTTCCTTCGATCTCTGCCTGCGCGACGACCAGTTGCATCTGGGCGTCGCCCTGGCGCAGCGGGCGCCCGACGTGACCTTCATTCTCGACCATTGCGGCAATCCGCTGCCCAATGGCTCGGGGCTCGACCCATGGCGCGCCTCGATCACCGAGATCGCCCGCAATCCCAATGTCGTCGGCAAGATTTCGGGCCTCGTCAACCACTGCGACCCTGGCTGGACCGCCGAGACCCTGCGCCCCTATATCGAGCACATGATCGAAAGCTTCGGCTGGGACCGCGTGCTCTGGGGCTCGGACCACCCCGTCGCCACCATCACCGGCGGCACCCTCACCGACTGGGTCAACGCCACGCGCGAGGTCATCAAGGGCGCAAGCGAGGACGAGCAGGCGCGGCTGCTGCATCGCAATGCGGAACGCATCTACAAGATTTGAATAGATTTTTCATAGGCGAACGCACCCTGCCGCAAATTTGCCGGGACGCTGAACGCATTCTGAACGCCGCTTGCGCCTGATATCCCGCCGTTGCACTCTGGCGCCAACAAGAACAAGGACTGAGCCATGGCCCCCATCAGCGCCGACCGCATTGCCGTTTCCACCTGGTCGCTGCACCGCCTGCTCGGCACGGTCTATCCGCATGACCTGACCACGACAGAGGTCGGCCAGATGCAGGAGACCTATGGCGAGGGCGAGGAATCGCTGCTGGGCCTGCCCTCGGTGCTGGCCAATCACGGCTACCATCGCCTGGAAATCGTTTCGTTCCACCTGCGCAGCCGCGACCCGATCTATCTGGGCGAGCTGCGCGACCAGCTTCGCATTGCCAATGTGCGGCTGCAGACGCTGCTGATCGATGCCGGCGACATCAGCCATCCCGAGCATGGCGCGCGCGACACCGCCTGGGTGGCGAGCTGGATCGAAGTCGCCAACGAGCTGGGCGCGGAAAATGCCCGCATCATCGCCGGCAAGCAGAAGCCGACGCGCGACGCGCTCGATCGCTCGGTCAAGGCGCTTAACAGCCTGGCCGAGGGCAATGCCGGTTCGCCCGTGCGGCTGGTGACCGAGAACTGGTTCGATCTGCTCGCCGAGCCGGCCCATGTGCATTACCTGCTCGACCGGCTCGAGGGACGCATTGGCCTCCTGGGTGATTTCGGCAATTGGGGCGGCGACAACAAATATGCCGACCTCAAATCGATCTTCGGCCGCGCCGAGCTTTGCCACGCCAAGGCCAGCTTCATCGATGGCGACCTGGACGAAGCCGATTATGGCGCCTGCGTCACCCTGGCCGAAGAGGCCGGCTACAAGGGGCCTTATACGCTGATCTTCGACAGCGAAATCCCCAGCGAATGGCATGGCCTGGCGACCGAGCGGGACTTCATCACATCGCGAGACGTGTAGGACCAATCCCGGGCCGGCTTAAGCCAGTTATTAAGGGACTTGGCCGCACACTCCGCTGATGCGCGCTCCAACGCCCAAAGCTGCCCAGGCCAAGACACCCCGCTTCGAGCCGGTGAGCTCGATGCTGATCAAGCTCGTCGAGAATGCGGCAGTGGGCATGGTCGTGTCCGACATGGACGGGCGCATGGCTTATGCCAACGCGGCCTTTGTCGCGCTGCTGGGGCGCAGCATCGATGCCGATCCGGACCTCTTCGCGCTGATTCATCCAGATGACAGCGCCGCCGCCCGGCAGCGGCTGATGCGGTTGATGCGCGGCGAGGCCAGCGATTACCGCGGCGAACACCGGTTCCGCCATGCCAATGGCACGCCGCTCTGGGTCATGGTCGCAGCCTCGCTGCTGCTGTCCGATACGGGCGAGCCGGCCTATCTCATAACCCAGCTCACCAGCATCGAGCGGCAGAAGCGGGCCGAGGAAGCGCTGGGGCATTCCGAAAGCCGCTGGAATTTCGCGCTGGAAAGCGCGCGGCAGGGCGTGTGGGACCACGATATCCGCACCGACACGATGTTCTATTCGCGCATGTGGCGCATCATGCGCGGCATTCCGCCAGATGAGGATGTCGATGGCGACCAGCAGAAATGGTTCGCCCGCATCCATCCGGATGACCTGCAGCATGTGATGGACAATGTCGACCGCCAGGATCAGGGCGACGCCGACTTCGACGCGCTCGAATATCGCGAGCAAAAGCGCGACGGCAGCTATGTCTGGATCCTCAGCCGCGGCAAGCCGGTGGAATGGGACGAGCAGGGCAATGCGGTGCGGACGCTGGGCACCGATACCGACATTACCCGCCTCAAGACCATCGAGCATGAGCTGGCGGCGGAGAAGGAGCGCCTGCGCGTCACGCTTGATGCCATTGCCGACGGCATGATCTCAGCCGACGAGAATGGGCGCGTGATCCTGATGAATCCGGCGGCAGAGCAATTGACCGGCTATGTCTCGGCCGAGGCGGTGGGCAAGGAAGTCCGCTCCATCTTCACCCTGCGCGACGGGGTGACCGGCGACATGCAGGAATGCCCGGTCACCACCTGCCTTGCCAGCGACCAGCCGGCGCATCTGGACGATGACATGGTACTGGTCAGCCGCGATGGCACCGAGCGCGATATCCGCTGCACGGCAGCGCCCGTGCGGACGCCCGGAGGCAAGCTCACCGGGGCCGTGCTGGTGTTCCAGGACGTGACGCAGAGCCGGACGATGCAGCGCGAACTGGCCCATTCGGCCACCCATGACGATCTGACGGGCCTGCCCAATCGCGCAGCGTTCGAGCGGGTGCTCAACAGCGCCATTGCTTCGGCACGCGATGGCGGCCGGCGCCATTGCCTGCTCTATATCGACCTCGACCGCTTCAAGCCGGTCAATGACAATGCCGGCCATGCGGCCGGCGACGCCTTGCTCAAGCAGGTGGCCCAGACCATCCGCGGCTCCTGTCGTAGCCACGACGTGGCGGCCCGCATCGGCGGGGACGAATTCGCGGTGCTGCTCAGCGACTGTCCGGTCGAGGGCGGCCAGCGCATCGCCGACAAGATCGTGCGGGCGGTTGCCGCCCTGGCCTTCGGCTGGGCCGGCCGCACCTATCACATCGGCGCCAGTGTCGGGCTGACCATGATCACCCACCAGCCGGCCTCCCCGCTCGGCTTCATGGGCGAAGCCGACGCGGCCTGCTACGCCGCCAAGGGCCGCGGGCGGGGGATAGCGGTGGCGTTCGAGGATTTGTGAGGGCCGATAGATCGGAGTACCCCCTCCTAGCCTCCCCCTGATAGGGGGAGGAACAGATCGCGTTTGGGGCGAGATCAGGCCACACCCACCGCCCAGATTCCTCCCCCTATCAGGGGGAGGTTAGGTGGGGGTATCCGCGTTCAAGCAGCTCATCACACCAGCGGCTTCATGCTGCCCAGCAAGGTCGGGATCAGCTCGGTCACCGTTGGGTGGATGTGCATGGTGTGCATCATGGTGGTGTAGGGCGTGCCCGCGGCCATCAGCTGCAGCAGGGAGTGGACCACCTCGTCGCCGCCGATGCCGAGGATGGCGGCGCCCAGGATCTGCTTGGTCTTGGCGTCGACCAAGACCTTCATCAGGCCCTGGGTTTCGCCACGCTCCTTGGCTCGGCTGACGCGGGCCATGGGCATGATGCCCATCAAGGCCTTGCGGCCGGATTTGCGGACCTCGTCCTCGCTCATGCCGATGCGGCCCAGGGGCGGATCGATGAACAGGCCATAGACCGGGATGCGGCCGGCCAGCGAGCGCTTGCCGCCGTCGATGACATTGTCGGCGACGATTTCGAAGTCGTTGTAGGAGGTATGGGTGAAGGCGCCGCGGCCATTGACGTCGCCCATGGCCCAGATGCCGTCGACCTTGGTGCGCAGGTTGTCATCGACAGGGATGAAGCCGCGCGCGTCGGTTTCGATGCCGGCGGCCGCCAGGTTGAGCACTGCCGTATTGGGCGTGCGGCCAAGGGCTACGAGCAGATGGCTGCCCTCGACGGAGGCCAGCCGGTCGCCGCATTTGAGCGACAGCAGGACGCCATGCCCGGCCTTGGCCACGGCCTCGACCGTGGTCTCGAACATGAAGGTGACGCCCTCGGCTTCGAGGATGTCCTTGATGGCAGCCGAAATGTCGGCGTCCTCGCGCGAGGCCGGCCTTGGGCCGCGCTCGATGACCGTGACCTTGGCGCCAAAGCGGGCATACATCTGGGCGAATTCTAGCCCGATATAGCTGGCGCCGACGATGATCAGATGCCCGGGCAGGGAATCGAGGTTCATCATCGAGGTATTGGTGAGGTGCGGCACGCTCTTGATGCCCGGCCAATCGGGCACATGGGCGGTGGCGCCGGCATTGATGAAAATCTGCGGGGCCGTAAACACCCGCTTGCCGACCTTGACCTCTGATGGCGAAACGAAGCTGCCCTCGCCCTTGATGTATTTGAGCGTCTTGAGGCTGCCCAGCCAATCGGCGAGGCCATTGACCGAGGCGGCGACCACCTTGTCCTTGCGCGCCTTGACCGCACGCATGTCGACGGCGACCGGCCCCTTCAGCACGACGCCGAATTCGGCGGCATGACGGGCGCTCCAGGCGGCGCGGGCGCTGGCCACCAGGGTCTTGGTGGGCGTGCAGCCATCATTGACGCAGGTGCCGCCCAGATGCTCCCGCTCGATCAGCGCCACCGTGCGGCCGGCACTGGCCAGGCGTGCGGCCAGAAACGGGCCGGACTGGCCGGCGCCGATAATAATGGCATCGAACTGTTCCGGCATCGCACCCCCAAATCAGCAGCAAGATTATCGCGGCCGATGCACGTAAGCCAGCCGGTTTGACGGATGGCCGCTACTCGATAGGCGCCATGGGCGTGTTGCGCGGCATGCGGTTCCAGGCGTCGAGTGCGGCGATCTTGTAGGCCTCGGCGAGCGTCGGATAATTGAAGGCATTCTCGACGAAATAGTCGAGCGTGCCGCCAAGATTGAGCACCGCCTGGCCGATATGGATCAGCTCGGTGGCGCCCTCGCCCACAATGTGGACGCCGAGCAGTTTGCGCGTCTCGAGCGAGAAGATCATTTTCATCATGCCCGATTGGAGGCCCATGATGTGACCGCGCGAGGTTTCGCGGAAGCGGGCAATGCCGGCTTCATAGGGAATGCCCTGGGCTCGCACCTGCACCTCGGTGAGCCCGACCGTAGAAATTTCGGGCACGGCATAGATGCCGTATGGGAAAAATTCGGGCGCGGGCGGCATGGCGGCGCCGCAGGCATGGAGCGCGGCAATGCGGCCCTGTTCCATCGAGGTCGAAGCCAGCGAGGGCCAGCCGATGACGTCGCCGGCGGCATAGATGTTGCGCACCGATGTCTGGAACGTCACCGGATCGACCTTGAGCCGGCCGCGATCGACCGGCTCGATGCCGGTATTTTCGAGCCCGAGATTGGCGGTGGCGCCGGAGCGGCCTGCCGCATAGAGCAGCATGTCGCTGCGCAGGCGCCGGCCGTCGGTGAGCACGGAAATGGCCCAGCCCTGTTCGTCGAGCTCGACCTTTTCGACCTTGGCGCCCAGGCGGATGGTGACGCCCCGGTTGCGCAGATCGTGGGTGAATTCCTCGATGATCTCGCGATCGATGAAATCGAGGATGGTGTCCTTGGGCTCGACAATGGTGACGGGCACGTCGAGGGCCGAAAATATGGTGGCATATTCGATGCCGATGACGCCGGCGCCGACGACGGTCAGGCTGCGCGGCACGCGCGGCTCGGAGACGAGGCTATCGCTATCGACCACCGAATGGTCGTTGAACGGGATATTGGCCGGCCGATAGGGCGTCGTGCCCACGGCGATCACCGCATGATCGAAGCTGAAGCGCACCTCGTCGCCATCGGGCGGCAGCACGGCGATATGCTCGGTATCGAGGAAGCGTGCGATGCCGCCGAAGGTGCGCACCCCGTTGCGGGCGAACTGGTGTTCGAGCACCTCGATCTCGTGGTTGAGCGTCATGCGCAGGCGGGCGCCGAGATCCTTGCCCTCGATGTCCTTCTTGACGCGATAGGCGAGGCCATAAAATCCGCGTTCGCGCCAGCCGGAGAGATTGAGCACGGTTTCGCGCAGGGTCTTGGACGGGATGGTGCCGGTATGCACCGAGACGCCGCCCAGGCGCAGGCGGTTTTCCACCACCAGGACCGACTTGCCCAGCTTGGCGGCCTGGACGGCGGCGCGGCGACCTGCCGGCCCGCTGCCGATGACGATGACATTGAAGTGTTCCAAACCGGCCCCCGACTCGCTGCACGCGAACGCCTATCGGGCCAGTGTGACACTGCCGTTGCAAACGATGCAATCGGGGTGGCGGAAAGGCTGGGTTGCGCGCCACCCGGCGTGCTACCATCACCAACTTATCCCCCTCTGCAAAACGCGTGGCACACTCCCTTCACCTTCCGGGATACGGCGGCGCTGCAGCGACCAGTGTCCGGGAGGTGTCCGGCGGGGACGTCGCTGTCTGCCTCAGGCTATCTGGCTATCGACAACCGCAGTTCAGGCGGCGCTTGCGCATGTCCGGCAATTGACACCGTGGCGCTCGCCGCTATGGTCCGCACCGCAATTCCGGGGAACCATGCCATGTCCTATGCCGATCTCGCCAAGACCATCGATGACGCCTTCGAGGCTCGTGCCGAGATCAAGTTCCATACGCAGGGACCGGTGCGCGAGGCTGTCGAGGAAGCGCTGCGCCTGCTCGATACGGGCAAGCTGCGCGTGGCCGAGAGGGTGGATGGCGCCTGGCAGGTCAACCAGTGGCTCAAGAAGGCCGTGCTGCTCAACTTCCGCCTCAACGACAACCGCCTGATCGAGGGCGCCCCGGGCGGCTCGCACTACTGGGACAAGGTCGGCACCAAGTTCGAGGGCTGGAGCGAGAATACGTTCCGCGAGGCCGGCTTCCGCGCCGTGCCGGGCGCCGTGGTGCGCAGCCCGGCCTTTATTGGGCGCAATGTCGTGCTCATGCCCAGCTTCGTCAATGTCGGCGCCTATGTCGACGAAGGCACGATGGTGGATACCTGGGTCACCGTCGGCTCCTGCGCGCAGATCGGCAAGAATGTGCATATTTCGGGCGGCGTCGGCATTGGCGGCGTGCTCGAGCCGCTGCAGGCCGGCCCCGTCATCATCGAGGACAACTGCTTTATCGGCGCGCGCTCGGAAGTGGTTGAAGGCGTCGTCGTGGGCGAGGGCTCGGTGATCTCGATGGGCGTCTTCATCGGCGCCTCGACCAAGATCGTCGATCGCAATACCGGCGAAATCCATATCGGCAAGGTGCCGCCCTATTCGGTGGTCGTCTCGGGCAGCCTGCCCGGCAAGCCGCTGCCCGATGGCAATCCGGGGCCGAACCTCTACTGCGCCGTCATAGTCAAGACTGTCGACGCGCAGACGCGCAGCAAGACCGGCATCAACGAGCTGCTGCGCGACTGACGTATCTACTTGTACTTTCTGTCAGCCTGCATTCATCTTCGTGACGCTAGAGCGGCGTTGCGGACGCAGTAGGCCGCACAAACGAGGCGCCGGGCGCACTGCGCCTGGCCGGGGACAAGTGGAACACGCTATGAATTTCAATCAGGACTGGAACTACCTCTTCACGAGTTTCGAGGGTCGCATCAACCGGGCGCCGTTCTGGGCCGGTGTCGTGGTGCTGATCGTCATCAACATCGCCATCAGCATTGTCGGCGGCATTCTCGGCGCGATCTTCGGGCCGCTGAGCTACCTGGCCACGCTGGCCTCGCTCATCATGATCTATCCCGCGGTGGCGCTCTATGCCAAGCGCTGGCACGACCGCAGCAAGTCCGGCTGGTGGAGCCTGGTCCTGCTGATCCCGCTGCTGGGCCTGATCTATGCCATCTACGAGATCGGCATCCAGGAAGGCGAGCCGGGGTCCAACCAGTATGGTCCCAACCCGCTGCAGGCTGCCGCCTAGCCGGGCGATCCAGTCGCGCCGTTTCATGATCTCATCGCGCGTCCCTCGGTTAACCCCGGGGGACGCTGACGTCATTTGCAGCGGGCTGGCGGGAATCCCGCGATTCACCTAGAATGCGCTTGCCGGATGGGTCCCGGCGTTTCTGATTTCCGAGGGGGAAAATCATGGACTTGCAAGCACTCTATCTCAGTAGCGACGGCCGCATTTCCCGCAAGACGTGGTGGATTGGCACGGTCATCCTGATCGTGGCCACGTTGGTCATCTATTTCGTGCTCGGCCTCGTCGGCCTCGGCCTGACGTCGCGCTGGGGTCCGATCATCGCCTATCTGATCGTCATCTACCCGACGCTCAACCTGGGCATCAAACGCCGGCATGACCGCGACAATGACGGCAATGACTATCGCATCCTGGTCGGTATCTATGCCGTGCTGACGCTGCTGCAGGTGTTCGGCATCGGCTATACCGCTACTGACCTGGGCAATGGCATGGTCGCCATGGTGCCGGATATGTGGATGACCATCGTCACCCTGATCGTGGGCATCTACGGCCTCTACATGCTGATCCAGCTCGGCTTCCTCAAGGGAACGCCGGGGACCAATACCTATGGGGCCGACCCGCTCGGCTACCCCGTAGCAGCCTAAAACCAAGGACGGGATCACTACGTGACTTCGACAGCAGCGGGCGATCCCGTCCGCCTTCTCAAAGACCTCATTGCCTGCCCCTCGGTGACACCCGAGGAGGCCGGCGCGCTTGATGTGCTCGATCGGGCCCTCAGCGCCATCGGTTTCACAGTCACCAGACTGCGCTTTGAGGGCAACGGCTCCTACCCGGTCGACAATCTCTTCGCCATCCGCGGCACTGGCGGCCGCCGGCTGCTGTTTGCCGGGCATGCCGATGTGGTGCCGCCAGGGGACCGCGCCAACTGGGCGAGCGATCCGTTCGTGCCGCGCGAAGCCGATGGCAAGCTCTATGGGCGCGGCGCCGCCGACATGAAATCGGGCATTGCCGCCTTCGTCGCTGCGGCCGCCGCCATTCCCGCCGATGCAGGCACGGTGATGCTGGCCATCACCAATGACGAAGAAGCCGACGCCATCAACGGCACCGAGAAGCTGATGATCTGGGCCGAGGCGCAGCAACACCATTTCGATTTCGCCATTGTGGGCGAGCCGAGTTCGGCGGCGCTGCTGGGCGACAGCATCAAGATCGGCCGCCGCGGTTCGCTATCGGGCACGATTACGGTGACGGGCACGCAGGGCCATGTGGCCTACCCCGATAAGGCCAACAATCCGCTGCCAGCACTGGCGCGGATCGTCACGGCGCTCGATACCACCATCGATACCGGCACGGCGCATTTCCCGGCGACCAATCTCGAGGTCACCTCGATCGATGTCGGCAATGCAATTTCCAACGTCATTCCGGCTGCCGGCACCATCCGCTTCAACATTCGCTACAACGACCTCTGGACGCCCGAGACGCTCAGCGACTGGGTGCGCGGACGGATCGCCACCGTCGACCCTGCCGGGGCAAGTGTGAGCTTTGCCGTGGCGGGCGTGCCATCGCGGTCGTTCCTGTCGCCGCTGAGCGGCGATGTCGACATTCTGGGCGACGCCATTGCCGGGGTCACCGGGCAGCGGCCGGAATTCTCGACCGGCGGCGGCACATCGGATGCGCGCTTCATCGCTCAATATGGCCCGGTGGTGGAATGTGGCCTTGTCGGCCCGTCCATGCACAAGGCGGACGAGCATATCGCCCTCGACGACCTCACCGGATTGACCGAGATCTACCGGGCCTTCATGGTCCGCTTCTTTGGAGTGCCGGCATGAAGATCTGGGCCGCCCTACGTAATGCCGTGATTGGCTGGGTCATGCTGCTGCGCGGCGAGGAGGGCTGGCGCGAGCGCTTCACCTTCACCCCAGCCGGTCTTGCGACAGCGCTCATCATCTTCGTCTTCACGACCTTTCTCGCCGTCGCGCTCACCTCCATGAGCATCGGCATGCCGAGCCTAGCCGGTGTCATCGCCGCCATGTTCGTCCTGGCGCTGCCGCTGACCTCGCTCATCGTGGTGCTCATCGGCACGCGCATGACGCTCAAGAGCACCGGGCCGGCGCTGGACGTGATGGTGCCTGCGACCTATGCGCTCACCGCCTTCCTTCTCGCCGAGGGAATCCTGGCCATGCTGGGCGGCCCGGTGGTCATGCTGGCCTGGCTGGGCCTGGCCTATATGCTCTTCCAACTGGCCCGCGTGGCCGCCGGATGGACCATCGCTATTTCGGCCGGGTTTGCGGTTTTGACCGTGGTGCTTCTTGTGGCCATGCGGCTGGCGCTCTACATGCTGTCCACCGCCGGTTCACCCGTCTAAGCATCGAGACTGCCCTTGGCCCAACCGACCACGACATTTCTCGATGAACTGCTGTCCGCCGGACGCGGCTGCCTGGCGCTGCTGATCGGCAACCGACAGGCGCCGTCCTATTTCGATTTCAGCCAGCGAGGCCTTGTCGGCTCGTTCATCGCGCTGGTGATCGGCCTCACCCTACAGGCCTTCGGGCCACAGCCGGTCAGCCCGCCCGACACCGGAGGCGTCGCCGGCGTCCTGATCATGACCGGCATCGTCATCGCCATCCAGATCGGCGTTGCCCATGTCGTGCTGCGCCTGCTGGGCCGGGGCGATGGCTTCATACCCTTCGTCGTGGTGCTGAATTGGGCGAGCCTGTTCCAGGGCGTTATCGCCGTGCTGCTGGTCGTGGCGTTCGGCCCGATCCTGGTGGTGGACCCCGCCACCCAGATGATGCAGTTCACTACGGCCAGTGTGCCCTACCTTGTGCTGTCGGTGGCTGCGCTGGTGGTGTGGGTCAACATTGCCCGGCTGATCCTGACATTGCGGCCCAAGCATGTGGCGCTGTTCGTCGTCGCCCAGCTTGGCGTCGCGTTCATCATCCAGCTCTTTGCGGGCGTCGCCTAGTAACTGACAGCGGTCAGATAGAGCCCCGATGATGGCGCCATGGCGCCGCAGCGGCTGCGGTCGCGCGCATCGAGCGCGGCGCGGAAGTCGGATGGTGACCACTTGCCTTCCCCCACCATGCGGAGCGAGCCCACCATTGAGCGCACCTGGTGATGGAGGAAACTGCGGGCGCTGGCCGTGACGATGATGTGGTCGAGTTCCCGTCGCACGGCGAAGGCGTCGAGGGTCCGCAGGGGCGAGTTAGCCTGGCATTCCGATGAGCGGAACGTGGTGAAGTCGTGGGTACCCAGGACCAGGCCGGCGGCATGGTCCATCGCCTCGGCATCGAGGGGCTTGGGAATATGCCAGACATGGTCGCGCTCGATGACCGGCGGCGCGCGGCGGGTGAGGATGCGGTATTCGTAATGCCGCGCCGTGGCAGAGAAGCGCGCCTCGAACTCATCGCCGACGGCCTCGGCGTCGATGATCGCCACCGGCGATGGACGCAGGTGATAGTTCAGCGCCTCGCGGATGCGGAACGGGTCCCAATGCTTGCTCAGATCGAAATGAGCGACTTGTCCCAGCGCGTGGACGCCGGCATCGGTGCGGCCGGCAGCTTGCGTCGTGACGGTCTCGCCCGACATAGCCGCGATCGCCTCTTCGAGCGCCTGCTGCACGCTGGGTCGCTCGGTCTGGCGCTGCCAGCCGGAGAAGGGCGTTCCGTCATATTCGATGGTGAGCTTATAGCGGGGCATCTAGATGACGCTGGTGGGCAAGGCCCCTGCCCCGCGCAAAAACGTCGCCGCATCCATGGCGCCCTTGCCCTCGCGCTGCACTTGGGTGAGGCGCACGGCGCCTGAGCCGCAGGCGATGGTGAGGTCGGCGAGGAGGGTGCCTGGTGCGCCCTGCCCCTTGCCGAGCGTCGAACGCAGGGCCTTGACCCGCACCGGCTTGCCGGCGAGGTCGAGCTCGAACCAGGCGCCGGGGAAGGGTGAGAGGCCGCGGATGTGATTGTGCACGTCCTCGGCCGATCTGGACCAATCGATGCGGGCCTCGGCCTTCTCGATCTTTTTGGCGTAGATGGCGCCCGCCTCGGGCTGCGGCTTGAAATCGAGGCTGCCGCGTTCGAGCGCCGCCAATGCGCGGCCCATGAGATCGGCGCCGACGCGCATCATCTGGTCGTGCAATTCGCCCGAAGTCATGTCAGGGCCGATCGGGATCATGTCGGCGAGGCCAACCGGACCGGTATCGAGCCCCTCGTCCATCTGCATGACCATGACGCCGGTTTCGCGATCGCCGGCCATGACGGCGCGCTGGATCGGCGCGGCGCCGCGCCAGCGCGGCAGCAGCGAACCATGGAGGTTGAGGCAACCGAGTTCCGGCGCCTCGAGGATGGGCTTGGGCAGCAGCAGGCCATAGGCGACAACGATGCCGACTTCGGAACCATGGCTGGCAAAGACGATCTGCTCGGCCTCGCCCTTGAGCGACTTGGGCGTAAGAACAGGAATGCCGAAGCCTTCGGCCGCAAGGTGTACCGGCGACTTGCGCTCTTCCTGGCCGCGACCGGCAGGCTTTGGCGCCCGGGTATAGACCGCGACCACTTCATGCCCGGAAGAGACGATTTCGGTCAGTGTCGGAACGGAAAAATCCGGCGTGCCCATGAAGACGACGCGCATTGGCAAACTCCTGGGCACGCCCTCGTGGTTCGACAGGCTCACCATGAGGGCGACTGGTCAGCCCCGGCAATTTCAGCAGACCTCATGG
>CBIHQV010000039.1:0-42423 GCA_966212275.1 uncultured Devosia sp. | reverse complement strand
CAGGCCGTGCATGCCACGGGCGCCTCGATGTGCTTTGCGGCGGTCTATATCCACATGTTCCGCGGGCTGTATTTCGGCTCGTCCAAGGCGCCGCGCGAGATCCTGTGGATCCTGGGCGTGCTGCTGTTCGTCTTGATGGTGACCACCGCCTTCATGGGCTACGTGCTGCCGTGGGGCCAGATGAGCTTCTGGGCCGCCACCGTGATCACCAATATCCTGGGCGCCATCCCGGTGCTCGGCACCCCGATCCTCGAGCTGCTGCGCGGCGGCTTCGCGGTCGACAACGCGACGCTCAACCGCTTCTTCTCGCTGCATTACCTCTTGCCGTTCATCATCGCGGCGGTGGTGGCGCTCCACATCTGGGCGCTGCACGTGCCGGGCAACAACAACCCGATCGGCGTGGAAGTGAAGTCGAGCCGCGAGACGGTGCCGTTCCACCCGTACTACACGATGAAGGATCTGTTCGCGATCATCGTGTTCTGCATCCCGTTCGCCTGGTTCGTGTTCTTTGCGCCCGATATCCTGGGGCACCCCGACAACTACATCATGGCGAACAGCCAGGTGACGCCGGCCCATATCGTGCCCGAATGGTACTTCCTGCCGTTCTACGCGATCCTGCGCGCCATCGACTTCAACATCCTGTTCATCGACTCCAAGCTCGGTGGCGTGATCTTCTTCGGCGGCTCGATCCTGATCCTGTTCTTCCTGCCCTGGCTGGATACGTCCAAGGTTCGCTCGGGCAACTTCCGCCCGATGTTCAAGTGGTTCTACTGGCTCTTCGTGGTCAACTTCGTGGCGCTCACCTATCTGGGTGCGGCACCGGCCGAAGGCATCTACGTGGTTCTCGCCAAGCTCTGCACCGCCTATTACTTCATCCACTTCCTCGTCATCCTGCCAGTTCTTGGCCGCATCGAGACGCCCCGGCCCTTGCCGACCAGCATCTCCGAGAGCGTCCTGGCCAAGGCACATTGAGGGTAGGGGCAGGAACCATGTTCAATACCAAGACTATCCTCGTCGCCCTGGCGCTGGTTGCCGGTTTCGCACTTCCTGCCACCGCGCAGGACAGCCACGCGACCCCGCATATCGAAAAGCAGAGCTGGTCGTTTGCCGGCATCTTCGGCACCTATGACCAGAACCAGCTTCAGCGCGGCTTCCAGGTGTTTCGCGAAGTCTGCTCGAGCTGCCACAGCGCCCGCCTGATCGCCTTCCGCAACCTTGCGGAAGAAGGTGGCCCCAGCTTCTCGGAAGAGCAGGTCAAGGCACTGGCTGCCGAATATGAAGTGGCCGACGTTACCGCCGATGGCGGCACCCGCAAGGGCGTGGCTGCCGATCGCTGGCCGTCGCCCTTCGCCACCGAGCAGGATGCCCGCGACGCCAATGGTGGCGCCCTGCCGCCCGACTTCTCCGTGCTGGCCAAGGCCCGCGGCGTGAAGGAAGAGGGCCTGTGGTGGATCGCCAATTACTTCACCGGCTATTCGGAAGGCGGCCCGGACTATATCCACGCGCTGCTCAACGGCTACCACGAGGAAGTTCCGGAATCGGCCCCGCATAACTCGGACGGCACCCCGTTCCAGCTCCCCGAGGGCAAGTACTACAACGACTTCTTCCCCGGCCACGCCATCGGCATGGCGCCGCCCCTGCAAGATGGCCTGATCACCTACGCCGTCGCCGAGGGCGAAACCGAAGTGCCGCTGACCACCCAGCAGTATTCGACGGACGTGGCGGCCTTCATGATGTGGATGGCCGAGCCGCACCTGGCCGGCCGCAAGCAGACCGGTTTCGTCGTGCTGCTGTTCCTGGCCGGCTTTGCGGTGCTGATGTACCTGACCAAGCGCCGCATCTGGCAGGGCATCGAGCACTAGCCTTCGGCTGTCACAGGTCTATGAGATTGCAAAGGGCCCCTCGTGGGCCCTTTCGCTTTAGTGCCTCACTGATGGTTCAACCCCTTGCCAATCCCCGCGCGGACCGCAATATTCCGGGGACGCAAATCAGCGACAGGGAGCCGACATGTCCGCCATTCGCATCGCAGTGACTGTCGTCGGCGCCGCCATCACCATGAGCCGGCATCCCGTGGTTCGGGCCGGCATCAATGCCGTGGCGGCCAATCCCAAGGCGCGCGAAACTGCGATCAGCGTCACGCGCACGGCCGCCTACAATGCCGGCGTGATTGCCCGACACCTGGTCGGCCGCCGCCAGGGCTGACTGTCCGCCCCTTTCACCTCGTTCCAAGGCTTGCCATGACGCTCGACCTCAAGGCCCTCGTGCGCACAATTCCGGACTATCCCAAGAAGGGGATCCTGTTCCGGGACATCACCACGCTGATCGAGCATCCCGAAGGCTTCAAGGAAAGCATCGAGCGCATTGCCAGCCGCTATCGCGGGCAGGGCATCACCCATGTCGCCGGCATCGAGGCACGCGGCTTCATCTTCGGCGCTGGCGTCGCCATCGCGCTGGGCGTCGGTTTCATCCCGGTGCGCAAGAAGGGCAAGTTGCCCGGCGAAACCATCGGGCAGAATTACGCGCTCGAATATGGCGTCGATACGATCGAGATCCATGCCGACGTGCTCGATAGCGGCGACAAGGTGCTGCTGGTCGACGACCTCATCGCCACCGGCGGCACGGCCATCGCTGCGGTGGGCCTCTTGCGCCGCACCGGCGCCACGGTGGACGACGCGGCCTTCGTCATCGACCTGCCGGATCTGGGCGGGGCCGACAAGCTTAAGGCCGAGAAGGTCGTGGTGAGCGCGTTGATCGCGTTTGAGGGGCACTGAGCCCCTTCGCCGTCCCTACCAGCTATTCCGCCCATCCACCTTCTCGACCGCCATTGCCGACCAATCCAGGTCGTCCACCAGCCGCAGGTTGACGGCATAGCTGCGCTGGGTGGGGAAGGAGTTGGGGTCGCCGTTCTTGGGCGTGCCGTCATTGTTGTACATCGACGCCCAGTCCGGTGAATCGCCCCAGGTCTGCATGCCGCACTGGCCGCAGAAGTGGTGCAGGTTCATGCCGTCGCTGGCCGAATAGGTTTTCTCGCCCTCCTGCGACAGGAAATGCAGGTCGCCTTGCTCGTAATAGCCCCATACCGCGCCGGTGCGGCCGCAGTAGCTGCAATTGCATTCCTTGGCATGGGCCGGCGGATGCGGCAGTTCGATCTTGGTGGCGCCACAATGGCAGGAGGCGATAAGGGACATGGCAAGGCTCCGTTCTGGTTTGAACGATCATGCCTATGCCCGCTGACAGACTCTGTCAGCAAGGCCAGCCTCCGCCATACGGAGTTTCAGGCGGCCATGGCTTCGCTGATATCGACCAGGCAGAACTGGTTGCCCTCGGGGTCGCGCATCACCGTATAAGTGGGCAGCACCCGCACCGTCTCGGCGCCCTGTTCGCGCAGGCGTTCCACCGCGCCGGGCCGATCGCCGACTTCGATATCGAAATGCACGCGATTGTTGTCGTAGCGGCGGCCTTCGACGTTCTGGAAGCAGATCGAGGGGCCGGGGCCATCGACCATCACGGTCGGATCGGTTTCCGGGGTAAAGCCGAGCGCCGCCAGCCGGGCGATCTCGGTTTCGTCATAGGCGCGAATGGCATAGCCATCGAGCAGCGCCACCCAGAAAGCGGCGAGCCGGGAGGGTTTGTCGCAGTCGAATACGATCTCGTGGATCTTGCCCATGGTCGTCTCCTGATTGTCACAATCAGTCGGTTAACGGGCAATTGCGGCAAGACTGGGCACTTCCGCCCGGAGGGGGAAGCGCCCAGCCAGCCTGCCTTACGCGGCCGGTGGCTATTCGGCGGCCTGTGGGTGCAGTCGGGTGGCCGACGTCTTGGTGTCGCCCGAGAGCGTCCGCTGGCCTAGCAGCACGGTCAGCAAAGCCAGTACCCCGGCGACCACCGAAACCCAGAAGCCATTGCCGGCGCCGAAATTGTCGACCACCAGGCCCGAGGCGAACGAGCCCAGCGCCACGCCGATACCGATGCCGGTCATCACCCCGGTCACGCCCTCGGTCAGCATGGAGGCCGGCACGCGGCGCTCGATGAGCCCGAAGGTGGTGATGAAGGTGGGCGAGATGGCAATGCCGCTGACGAAGACCGCCAGCGCCAGCAGCGGCACGGTGTTGACCACCAGCAGCGGCAGCGTGGTGATGGCGATGACGGCGACGGCGATGGCCAATTGCTTCTGCAGCGCCAGCTTGAGATTGAGCGCGCCGATGACGAGGCCCAGCACGAACGAGCCGATGGCATAGACGCCGACGACGAAGCTGGCGGCCTCGGGCTGGCCCAGCGCCTCGGTGATCGCCACGGCGCTGACTTCGGCAGTGGCAAAGATCGAACCGATGAAGATCATGGCCAGCGTCAGAAGCTGCACCGGCCGCAGCCAGAAGGCCGATTGCTGCGACCGCTCGCCAGCCGGCCGGATGCCGGGCTCGGTCGAACGCTGCAGGATGAAGGCGGTCGAACCCAAGGCCAGCAGCGTGGTGCTGACCACAAGCCCGGCTTCGGGAAACAGCGAAACGGCGAGACCGACCGAGAGCGAGGCGCCGGCAATATAGACCAGCTCATCCATGGCCGATTCAAAGGCGAAGGCGGTGTTGAGTTCGGGCCGGCCGCTGAACAGCTCGCTCCAGCGGGCGCGCAGCATGGCCGGAATGCTCGGCATGGCCGCCGCCAGCAGGGCCGATGCGAACAGCGTCCAGATTGGCCAATGCTGGTTGGCCGCAAGGATCAGCACGATGAAGGCGATGACCGAGACCAACGTGGTCGGGGTGAGTACACGCGCCTGGCCGAGGCGGTCGACCAGGCGGGAAACCTGCGGCGCGACAAGGGCGCTGGTCAGCGCGAATGTGGCCGATACGGCGCCGGCGAGCCAATACTCGCCATGGGTCTGGCTCAGCATGGCCACGATGCCGATGGGCGCCATTGCGATGGGCATGCGGGCGAAAAAGCCGGCGGCGGCAAAGCCCTTGGCGCCGGGCGCCTGGAAGATGGCGCGATATGGATTGGGCATTTCAAATACTCCTCGACATTCGATGAGCGGCTACCTAAATGGTTTACATACGCGGCGTATGCCAAAGACGTAATGACATACGACGCGTATGTCAATTGGCATACGAAGCGTATGTGAAAGGTTTTTTGCCATGGCCCGAAAACCCCGCACCGAAATGATCGCGGAGACGCGCGCCAAGCTGATTGCGGCCGGCCGCAAGGCTTTTGCCTCGGTCGGCTATGCCGAAGCGTCGATGGATGAGTTCACCGCCGAGGCCGGGCTGACGCGCGGCGCGCTCTATCACCACTTCGGCGACAAGAAGGGGCTGCTCGAGGCCGTGATCGTGCAGATCGATGGCGAAATGGCCGAACGCCTGCGCGAGCGCGCCGCCAGGGCGCCCAATGCCTGGGAAGGCTTTGTCGAAGAGGGCATCGGCTATATCGAGATGGCGCTCGAGCCTGAAGTGCGCCGCATCATGCTGCGCGACGGGCCGGCGGTGTTGGGGGATCCTGCGGCCTGGCCCACGGCCAATGACTGCATTACCACCCTACAGGACAGCTTGAGGCGCTTGGCCGATAGTGGCGTGGTCTCCGCCGGCATCGACTTCGAGGCGACGGCGCGGCTGCTCAGCGGCGCATCCACCTATGCGGCGCAGTGGGTTGCCAATGCCGACGATCCGGTATCGGCGTCGCGACGCGCCAGCGCCGCCTATCGCCAACTGGCCGATGGCCTGCTCTGCGAGCCACCGGCCAGGCTTGACGGCTGAGACCCGGCACCTCGCGGCGCCGAGCCTCTGGAGTCAGTGACGCGTCGGCTTGCCGAGCAGGGCCTCGAGCGTGGGGAGCGGCAATGTCTGCTCCTTGGGCTGTGCGACCTTCCTGGCTTCCACCTTGCGCATCGGGATCGGCGCGCCGTGGCGCGGCACGTTGTGATTGCGGGCAACGGTCTGTTGGCGCTGGAACTGGTTCTTGGGCATGAGCAAAAGCTTTCTCTATCCCCGACCGGCGCTTTCAACGCAGCGGCGGGGTCTGAAAATCATGCGCAACGCGTGCGAATGCGCCGCGCGGTGAAGCGTGGTTTTGGTCGGACGCCCGGGATGTCGCTAGGGGGAGGGGATGGGCCGGCCTGGCACTAAGGCAGGCATGCACATGAACCTGGTCTCGCACTGAACGGCATCCACGATTCTCCGGTCACGCGCAGGCGCGGAACGGTGAATTGGCGGGCGTCCGGGGCAAGTTCTCAGTTCATTTGTGCGAGGACCTCATCTTGAAAACGAGGCGGAAGATACAAAAAGCTGCGGGCCGGCGTCAACCGCCAGCCCGCATTTTTGCCGCGTCAGGGCTTGAGCTGACCGGTTTCGGGTGCCGCTTCGGCCCCGATATCGGGCTCGTTGCGGGTCTTCCACAGCGAGAAGATCACGCCACCGGCGAGGATCCCCAACGTCACCACAAGGCTCAGCAGGGTGTCGATCTTGACGCCCATGGGCACGAGGAAAATCTTGATGCCAACCAGCACCAGGATGATGGCGAGCGAGGTCTGGAGATAGCGGAAGCGGTTCATCGCCGCCGCGAGAGCGAAGTACAGCGCCCGGAGGCCAAGGATGGCGAAGATGTTGGACGTATAGACGATGAACGTGTCCTGCGTCACCGCGAAGACGGCCGGCACGGAGTCGACGGCGAAGATCAGGTCGACGACTTCCACCATGATCAGGGCCACCGCCAGCGGCGTTAGCCAGGTGACGAGCTTGCCGGTATTGGGATCGGGGCGCTTGACGGTGAAATTGCGGCCATCGAGCTCCTTGGTCACGCGGAAGCGCTTGGTCAGGAAGCTATAGACCGGATTGTGCTCGATATCGGGCTTCTCGTCCTTGTGGCTGAACATGCGGAAGCCGGTGAAGACGAGGAAAGCGCCAAAGCCGAAGAGGATCCAGCTAAACTGGTGCACCAGGGCGGCGCCCAGCCCGATCAGGATGGCGCGGAAGGCGATGACGCCCAGAATGCCCCAGAACAGCACGCGATGCTGATAGAGCCGGGGAATGGCGAGGAAGCCGAAAATGGTGGCGATGACGAACATGTTGTCCATCGCCAGGGACTGCTCGATCAGGTAGCCGGTATAGAATTCGAGCCCGGCCTCGCTGCCGCGCTGCCACCACACCCAGCCGCCAAAGGCCAGCGCTATGGCGACGTAGAAGCCATAAAGGGTGAGGCTCTCCTTGGCGCCGATCTCGTGCTCATCCTTGTGCAGGATGCCGAGGTCGAAGACCAACAGACCAATGACGATCGCGATGAACGCGACCCAGAAATAGACGGGTGTACCCAGAAAATCGCCCATAAGGGCGCCAAGAAGCGATTCCATCGCCGGACCTTTCTCCATGAAGTTTGGAGCAGCTCCGACATCACGAGGACATAAGTCATCCTCGCCAGAGGGGCCCGGCGCCGCAAAACCAAAATGCCTGATCGAGAGAAAAGTTCAAGCGGGCGCGACGGAATGCCGCCCGGGGGTTGCGCCGGCGACGATCCGCCCTATCGCGGCGTGCACAGCATGACGATGGCTTCAGCTGTTTCCAGCTGGATCGCGCTGCCGTAAGTGGGGTCGGGGATGATGCGGCCGGCCTGGATGGAGCGTGTCGCCCGCAGGTTGCCGTCGTTGAAGCTAACGCCGTCCTGGTAGCCGGTGATGGTGCCGGTCCCCGAACTCGCATCGCCCACCACGGTCGAGGCGAAGCCGTAGACTTCGCCATAGATGGTGAGGATGCCGGCCTTGGCGGTGGTCGCGTCGCGGCAGGCCCAGTTGCCCGTAAAATTCTGGGCAAAGGCCGGCGTGGCGGTGAGAACGGTCAGGGCGGCTATGAGGGCGATTCGGCGCATGGGCGAGAGAGTGCCGGTGCGCCCCGTCGCTTTCAAGAGCCGCGCTTGAGCAAGGGGCCGATGACCGGCACTTTGGTGAGCGCGAGCAACAGTTTCAGCTTCAGCGGCATGGAATAGTCGCGCAGCTTGGAGAAACCCACCAGGTCCGCGCGATAGACCAGCTCGCCATGCTGGTTGACTGCCGTGAGCTTGTTGAACAGCAGGCCCCAGCCGGGAATGGAGTTGGAGGCGCGCTTGCCGGTCACCACCAGCTCGTAGCTCACCGTGTCGCCCGGCCGCACCGGCACCTTGAAATCCATCGAGTTGACGCCGGGGGACGGGCCGGAAAGGCCGGGCTCCTTGCCGAGGCCACGTAGACGCTCTTCCTCGGCAAACAGCGCATCGACCATCTTGCGATGGCCCACGCTCACCGTATGCCAGCCGCTGGCCACCAGGCCGCCGAAATGGCTGTGCTTGGCCGCCTCGGCATCGAGGTGGAAGTATTGCGGATCGTAGAGCGTAGCGAAGCGGATGATTTCCTCTGCGCTGAAGGTGTGATTGCCCAGCGCAAACACCTCGTCGATCACGATATCCTCGAACCAGCGGGTCATGCGGCCACTCCTGGCTCGCGCGCTTCGACCAGGTTTGCCAGCCGCATGGTCAGCACCGGCTGGTCCTTCTGGTTCCTCACGTCGAAATCGAGCGTCATGATGCCCCATTGCGGGTGGCTGCCGGAGCGGCGCAGCTCGGCAATGGTCACAGTGCCGCCGATGGTGTCGCCGACCATGACCGGGTTCTTCCATTTGAGATCGGTAAAGCCCAGCCCGCCGGCCGAGGCGACGGTGTTGAGGAAGCTGTCGACCAGCATGCGCAGGCTCAGCGCCCCGGTCTGCCAGCCGCTCGAGGCCAGCCCACCCAGCAGGCTCGCCTTGGCCGCGGCCTCGTCGAGGTGAAACGGGAAGGGGTCGAATTCGCGGGCAAAGGTGATGATCATCTCCTTGCTCACTTTGGTGTGCCCCAGATCGATGACCTCGCCGATGCGCAGGTCCTCGAAATGCCGCCGATCGCTCGTGACAGGATTGGTCATTTGCTTGCCCTATACGTCAAGCGGTGTTTTTGCGCTTTTTGGGACAGGATGGCAACCCGGTTTTGGCGGTGCTGACAAGTGTGCCGGTGGTGCCCCACCCCGGGCCGCAGGCCCACGACATCTGTTCTGCTACCCCTCCGACCACGCTCGGGTTAGACTTGCGGTCGTGTCGAGGAGGAAAACTATGGCTCGCCCAGAAGACCTTGTGACCCGTGACCGCCGTTGGCTCGCCTGGACGGGGATGGAGACAGACCTCATATTCAACCAGAAGTGGGATCTGCCCGGCTTTGCGGCATTTCCGCTTTCTCTCTCTGAACCCGGCCGGAACCGCGTGGGTCAGTACTATGACGCCCAGATTGCCCTGGGGCGGGAGAATGGCGTCGGCGTCATCCTCGACAGCGTGACGTGGATGGCAAATGCAGACCGGGCCAGGCCGCTCGGTTACGATGCCGATACTTTGGCGCGCGCCAATGCGGAGGCCGTGGCCCTGGTGCGATCGGCGCGTGAGCGCGCCGGCGGCGTGCCGGTGCTGGTGAGCGGGCAGGTCGGGCCGCGCGGCGATGCCTACGAGCCCGGCGCCACGGGCGCCGCCGAGGCCGAGACCTATCATGGCGAGCAGATCAGGGCATTGGTCGAGGCGGGCGTCGACATGATCTCCGCCTATACGCTGGGTTCGGCCGCCGAGGCGACCGGGATTGCCCGCGCGGCGGCGGCCGCAGGCGTGCCGGCGATGATCTCGTTCACCGTGGAGGTGGACGGCCGTCTCGCCGATGGTTCGGCCCTGGGCGCCGCCGTGGAGGCGGTGGAAGCCCATACTGGCGGAACGGTGCTGGGCTATTGCATCAATTGCGCGCATCCGGATCACTTCAGGCCGGCGCTCGATGGCGGGGCGTGGATGAGCCGGCTGATCGGCCTGATCCCCAATGCCTCGCGCCGCAGTCATGCCGAGCTCGACGAGGCCACCGAACTCGATGACGGCAACCCCGCCGAGCTGGCGGCCGAGTTGGGTGCCCTCCATGACAGCTTGCCTGGTCTGTCGATCTTTGGCGGGTGCTGCGGGACTGACCTGCGCCACCTGAGGGCTACCGCAGCACGGGTTGCCTGAAAGCCGGACTGCTACGTCCCCGCCGCCAACCGCCCCCGCTCGCGAAACTCCAGCGGCGCCACGCCGCGTTTGCGTCGGAACGCCTTGGCCAGGTAATTCGCATCGGCAAAGCCCGTTGCCCGGGCAATGGCCACCACGCTCATATCGGTCGCCAGCAGCAGGCGCTCGATGCGTTCGATCCGCCGCTCCAGCACGAAATCGGATGGCGGCGTGCCGGTCGCGGCGCTGAACTGGCGGACGAAGTGGCCGCGGCTCAGCTCTGCAATGCCGGCCAGCCGCTCCACCTGCAATTGGCCGCCCAGGTTCGCATCGACATGGGCGATCACCCGGGTAATGGCGGGGGGCAGCGCGAGTTCGGGCAAGACAGCGGCGCTGAATACGCCGTCATGCAGCGCCGCCATGGCAGCATAGGCAGCGCTCGAGGCTTCGCCGGGGGTGATGTCAGGCCGCTGGATCAGCGTGTGGCAGGCGCCGGCAATGCGGTCGATGACGGGCGAGGGCAGGCTCACCACGGGCCCGGCGGTGTCGATGATCTCGCGCGCCAGGCGCAACGCCTCGCGGCCATTGAGCACCATCCAGAAATATTCCCAGTGCCCGCCCCGCTCCAGCCAGTAGCGATGCGCATGGGGCAGGCTCAGCACCATGGTCTGGCCTGGCGTCAAACGATATTGCGTGCCGGCAAAGTCGAGCCGTCCCTCGCCGACCAGAGTGTGCTGGATGACGAGAAAAGGCGCCGTGCCGCGCTGCAGTCCATCCCACGAGTAAACTTCGTTCAGACGCTGTTCATATCCAGCGCTGATGGCCATGCAATGGAGCGGCGCGGCACTGCGCGGCAGCGCGAGCCTGCGAACATTATGGCCGTGGTCGATGAGCTGGGTGAGCACAAAATTACCCTGATTGGCACAAGCTTTCTCTAGCACTCCGGCGGCTGTCGAGGCTAGCAATATGTCCACCAAATCGCAGTGAGAGCTGCCTCGGGAGGACTGCTATGTCATTCAAAGTCACGGTTATCGGTGCTGGCTCGATCGGCTTCACCAAGACCCTCATTTCCGACCTGCTCAAGGTGCCGGAATTCGTCGGTTGCGAGTTTGCGCTGACCGATATCAATCCGCACAACCTGGACATGGTGAAGCAGGTGATCGAGACCATCGTCTCGGTCAACAAGCTGCCGGCCAAGGTCACCGCCACCACCGATCGCCGCGCTGCCATCACCGGCGCCCGCTACATCATGAGCTGCGTCCGCGTCGGCGGCCTCGAGGCTTTCTCGACCGATATCTCGATCCCGCTCAAGTATGGCGTGGACCAGTGCGTGGGCGACACCATCTGCGCCGGCGGCATTCTCTATGGCCAGCGCAACATCCCGGTCATTCTCGATTTCTGCAAGGATATCAGGGAAGTAGCCGAGCCAGGCGCGCTGTTCCTCAACTACGCCAACCCCATGGCGATGAACACCTGGGCCGCCGAAATGTATGGCGGCGTCAACGTGGTCGGCCTCTGCCACGGCGTGCAGCACGGCGCCCACCAGATCGCCGAAGTGCTCGGCGTGACCGATGAAGAGCTCGACTATGTCTGCTCGGGTATCAACCACCAGACCTGGTATATCGACATCTGCGCCAAGGGCCGGAAGATCGAAAAGGAAGAGCTGATCGCGGGCTTTGAGGCCCATCCGATCTATTCCAAGACCGAGAAGGTCCGTATCGACGTGCTCAAGCGCTTCGGCGTCTATTCCACCGAGAGCAACGGCCACCTCAGCGAGTACCTGCCCTGGTATCGCAAGCGTCCGAACGAGATCAATCGCTGGATCGACATGAGCCACTGGATCCACGGCGAGACCGGCGGCTACCTGCGCTACTCGACCGAGCGCCGCAACTGGTTCGAAACCGACTTCCCCGTGTTCAAGGAAGAGGCCAACAAGCCGCTCAGCGAACACAAGCGGACCAGCGAGCATGCCAGCTACATCATCGAGGCGATGGAAACCGGGCGCGTCTATCGCGGCCATTTCAACCGCCGCAACAACGGCATCATCACCAACCTGCCCGATGATGCGATCATCGAAAGCCCCGGCTATGTCGATCGCTTCGGCATCAACATGATCGAAGGCATCACCCTGCCGACCGCCTGCGCCGCCACCTGCTCGGTGTCGGTCTCGGTGCAGCGTCTCTCGGTTGAGGCGGCGATGACCGGCGACATCGATACGCTCAAGCTCGCCGTGCTGCATGATCCGCTGGTTGGCGCCATCTGCACGCCCGACGAAGTCTGGGCGATGGTCGACGAGATGGTCGTGGCCCAGGCCCAGTGGCTGCCGCAATATGCCCATGCCGTACCGGCCGCAAAGGAACGCATGGCCAAGTCGACGGTCAAGACCACCGACTGGCAGGGCGCTGCCCGCAAGCAGGTCCGTTCGGTCGAAGAGCTGCGCGAAGTGGCGGGCGGCCACCACTAAGCCGCTGCAAAAGCGAAGAGATTTGGGCAGGCAGTGGTGCGCCTGCCCTTTTTCTTGCTACGAACCAGGCATGGACAATCTTCTGCCCTTCATCCTCGCCGTGCTCGCGCTGCTGGCGACGCCCGGCCCCACCAACACGCTGATGGCGGCTGCCGGCGCGCAGCGCGGCGTGGTCCGCGCGCTGCCGCTTTTGGCTGGTGAGCTGGGCGGTTATGCCATTGCCATCACAGTGTGGATCGAGCTGGTGGGCGCAGCCGCCGCGGCCCAGCCAATGGTGCCCGTCATCGCCAAGCTGGTGGCCGTCGCGTTCCTCCTCTGGTCGGCGTGGAAACTCTGGGCCAATGCCGGCCATGCCGATCTCAACCAGCGCGGCATCACGCTAGGGCGAGTCTTTGCCACCACGCTAGTTAATCCCAAGGCGCTGGTCTTTGCCTTTGCCATCTTTCCCCATGTCGGCTTTGTCGCCCGCTTGCCCTATGCGGGCATTTTCGCGCTGCTGGTCATTGCGACCGCCATCGGCTGGGTGACGCTGGGCACGGTTGCTGCCCGGTCGTCGGCGGGTCTGCTGACCTCATCGCGCATCGAGCGGATCACCGCGGTGGCGCTGGCAGTGTTCGCGACGTTGCTCGCGGTGCAGACGGTGCAGGGGATGGTTTAAGGGTGCGCCTTCCTCTCCCGTTTACGGGAGAGGGGGACCGCGTAGCGTGGTGGAGAGGGGGGCCACGCACGCGAGATCTGGTGCGCGCTCACTGCGAAAAACCCCACTATTTTAGCAAGCGGCACCCCTCTCCACCGCCTTTCGGCGGTCCCCCTCCCCGCAGGCGGGGGAGGATTCCCGACTGCGGGCGTCGAAAAAACCCAAACGGCCCCGACGCTTGCGCATCGGGGCCGTCCTTGGAAGCAGGGGAGGACTGTTGCGCCGCGAATTACGCCACGCGCTGCTTCCGGGAGCCACGGGCCCATTCGGGCAGCATGCTGCCATGGGCTTCGGTGAGGTCGTCGACGAGGTTCCAGATCTGCTCCAGATCCAGCTCGGCGGCGGTGTGGGGGTCCATCATCGCGGCGTGGTAGATGTGCTCGCGATTTTCGGTCATCAGCGCCGCAACGGTCAGTTCCTGAACGTTGATGTTGGTGCGGATCAGGGCGGTCAACTGCGGCGGCAGGTCACCGACGAAGGTCGGCTGCAGGCCATTGTCATCGACGAGGACCGGCACTTCCACCGCGGCGTTGTAGGGCAGGTTGGTGATGACGCCATTGTTGCGCAGGTTGCCGTAGATCACCGAAGGCTCGCCGGTCCAGACCGAGTTGACGATGGAGCTGGCATATTCCTTGGACTGCTTGACCTCGATGCGGTCGGCCTTGCGGTATTCCTCGGAGGTCCGCTTCCAGCCGGCGATCTGCTCGACGCAGCGCTTGGGATATTCGTCCAGCGGAATGCCGAACTTCTCGATGATGTCTTCGCGCCCTTCCTTGATGAAGTAGGGCGTGTATTCGGCGAAGTGCTCGCTGCTCTCGGTGACGAAGTAGCCGAGGCGCGTCATCATCTCGTAGCGCACCTTGTTGGGGCAGCGCGGGTTCCAGGTCGGCTTGGGCGCACGGCCTTCGGCATAGGCCTTGAACAAAGCCGGGTAGAGGTCCTTGTAGGAGCCGTCGGCCTGGCGGTGCTCGAACTTGAGGTAGAAGGCCATGTGGTTGATACCGGCCGACTTGTAGCGGATGTCCTCGTAGGGAATGTCGAGGTCATGGGCCAGTTCCATCGCCGTGCCCTGCACCGAGTGGCAGAGGCCGACCTGCTTGATGGTCGGGTACTTTTCCGAAATGGCCCAGGTGTTGATGGCCATCGGGTTGACGTATTGCAGCATGACCGCGTCGGGGGCCACCTGCAGCATGTCTTCGCAGATGCTCCACAGATGCGGCACCGTGCGCAGCCCGCGCATGATGCCGCCAACGCCCAGCGTATCGGCGATGGTCTGGCGCAGGTTGTACTTCTTGGGCACGTCAAAATCGATGACCGTGGACGGCTCGTAGCCGCCGATCTGGAAGCAGACCACCACGAAATTGGTGCCATCGAGCGACTGGCGCTGGTTGGCATAGGTCTCGACCGTCGCCGAAACGCCGAGGGTGGCGATCAGCTTCTTGGCGATGATCTCGCTCTCTTCCAGCCGCGTGGGATTGATATCCATCAGGCGGATGGTGGCGCCTGCGAGAGCCGGGCGCTGGAGGATGTCGCCGACGATGTTCTTCATGAACACCGCCGAGCCGGCGCCGATGAAAGTGATTTTTGGGTTGGCCATAAATGAATGCTCCTAGGCGGCTATCTCGAACGCGGCCCGGACAAGGCGGCGCGTATATTCGGTTTGCGGGTTGGTGAGGACTTCGGCGACGGGCCCCTGTTCGACGATCTTGCCGTACTGCATCACCATGACGCGGTGGCAGAGGGCACGAACGACTTTGAGGTCGTGGCTGATGAAGAGGTAGGACAGGCCCTTTTCATCCTGCAGCTTGCGCAGCAGGTCGATGATCTGGGCTTGGACGGAGAGATCGAGCGCCGAGGTCGGCTCGTCGAGCAGGATGAATTCCGGCTCAAGCGCGATGGCCCGGGCGATGGCGATACGTTGCCGCTGGCCGCCCGAAAATTCGTGCGGGAAGCGGTTGAGGATGGTGTCGGGCATGCCGGCATCGAGCAGGGCCTGGCGCACCCGGTCGACGCGTTCGCGGCCATTGGCGCCGATATTGTTGACGATCAGCCCTTCCTCGATGATCTGGCGGATCGACATACGGGGATTGAGGCTCGCAAACGGGTCCTGGAACACGATCTGCATGCGCGAGCGCAGCGGCCGCATGGCCTGGCGATCCTTGTTGTGGATCGGCTCGCCATCGAAGAAAATCTGGCCGCCCTGGTTGCTGATTAGCCGGATCAGAGCCTGACCGAAGGTGGTCTTGCCCGAGCCCGATTCACCCACGATACCCAGGGTTTCGTGGCGCATCAGCTTGATATCGAGATTGTCGACGGCCTTGAGCTCGAAGAAGTCGGGCTTGAAGAAACCGCCGCGCTTGAGGGTGAAGCTGACCTTCACCTCCTTGCCCTCAAGCACCGTATCATGCGCGCCCTCTTCAAGCGGCAGAGCGACGCCCTTAGGCTCGGAGGCCAGCAGATGCTGGGTATAGGGATGCTGCGGATTGGCGAAGAGCGCCTCGGTGGCATTGTGCTCCTGCACGCGGCCGTTCTGCATCACATAGACGTATTCGCTGAACTGGCGGACGATGGTCAGGTCATGGGTGATCAGGATCACCGCCATGCCGTACTTGTCCTTGAGGTCCTTGATCAGGTTGAGGATCTGGGCCTGCACGGTCACGTCGAGCGCCGTGGTCGGCTCGTCGGCGATCAGCACGTCGGGCCGGTTGGCGAGCGCCATGGCGATCATCACGCGCTGGCGCTGGCCGCCCGAGAGTTGGTGCGGATAGTTGTTGAGGCGGGCCCGCGGCTCGGGGATCTGCACTTCGGTCAGCAGTTCCTCGGCCTTGGTCATGGCCTCGGCGCGGCTCATCTTGTTGTGCAGATGCAGGATTTCGCAGATCTGCTGGCCGATCGTATAGACCGGGTTCAGCGAGCTCATCGGCTCTTGGAAGATCATGGCAATATAGTTGCCGCGCAGCTTGCGCATGTCGCGGTCGCTCATGGCCACGATGTTCTTGCCTGATAGCGTGATCTGCGTGTTGGGCAGGATGGTCGCCCGCTTGGTCAGCAGCTTCATCAGCGTGCGGGCGGTCACGGATTTACCCGAACCGGACTCGCCCACCAGGGCAATCGTCTCGCCCTTGTGCAACTGGAACGAGACGTCCCGCACCGCATTGACGATGCCACCCTCGACCTTGAAATTCACCCCGATATTGCGGGCATCGAGGATCAGTTCGCGGCCGTGGCTGCCCAGGTCGTGGCGGGTGTCGGAGACAGGCGCGTGTTGGATATCGGTCATTGGCCTGTCCTCAATACGGGTCGATGGCGTCGCGCAGGCCGTCGCCGAGCGCGTTGAACGCGAACACGGTGATCAGCACGAAGACGACGGGCGACAGGATCCACGGATAGGAGCCGATCACGGAATATGACGAGGTGTCCTGCAGCATCAGGCCCCAGGAGATCAGCGGCGGCTTCACGGCAAAGCCGAGGAAACCCAGGAAGCTTTCCAGCAGCACGACGCTAGGGATTGCCAGGGTGACGGCGACGATGATGTGGCTGAGCACGTTGGGCAGGATATGCCGCGTGACGATGCGGGAGTCGGACGATCCGACGGCGATCGCAGCGCGCACATATTCGATCTGGGCCAGCGACAGCGTCTTGGAACGCACCTCGCGGCTCAGTTGCGCCCAGCCCAGCGCCGCTATGACGCCGATGACGAAGGCAATGAAGATGTTTGAGGGCGCTGTGGCGGGTATGAGGGTGGTGAGTGCCAGATAGAGCGGCAGTTGCGGGAACATCAGGATGAATTCGACGAACCGCTGCGTCCAGGCGTCGAACGCGCCACCGAGATAGCCGGAGACGATGCCAACCAGGGTGCCGACAATCGTAGTGATGGTCACGACGACGAGCGCGATGGTGAGGGTGATGCGCGAGCCGACGAAGCCTCGCGAAAGGATGTCGCGCCCGAACTTGTCAGTGCCGAGGAAATGGGCCGTGCGGGCCGGATCGACCGGGCCGAAGAAGTGGATATTGGCGGGGATCGCCCACAGCAGCTTGTAGTCGTAGCCCTTGACGAAGAAGCCCAGCTCCGTGGGGTTCTCATAGTCGGGGCCTACGATCGGCTGGAAGGTGATCGGATCGAGCTCGTCGCCTTCGGCGATGGGGAAGACCACCGGGATGAGCGAGAAGCTGCCGTCGCCGCGGAAGAAGCTGACGGCGTCCGGCGGCGCGAAGCCGATGTCGGAGGCCTTGGGGTCCTGGGTGGCGAAGAAATCGGCGAAGATCGTGGTCACCAGCAGCAGGATCACCAGTGCCAGGCCAAGCATACCCATGGTGGAGCGGCGGAAGCGCCGCCAGACCAGGGTGAAGTAGCCTTCGCTGCCCTGGCCCCAGCGGGACTGGACGGGGGGAGTCTTTGCCTCTTCCGCCGGGGTCGGCATGGCGCCACCGGGATCGGCGGGCAGGGGGATGGACGAATGTGGGTTCACGTCGCGGGTATTGGTCACTTGTTGTTCTCCCCGCCAAGCCGAATGCGCGGGTCAAGCAGCGCCAGCAGAACGTCAGAAATGATGTTGCCGATGATGAGGGTGACAGCCAGCACCATGACGAAGGTGGCGGTGACCCAGACGTCGCCCACGCTCATCGAACCGACGATTGCCGGGCCGACGGTGGCAAGGCCGAAGACGATGGCCACTTCGATCTCGCCGGTGAGCATGTAGGGCAGGACGACACCCTGGTAGGCAACGATGGGATGCAGCGCGTTGGGCACGGCGTGGCGCATGACGACGGCGCTTTCCGGCAGGCCCTTGGCACGTGCGGTTTCGACATACTGGCTGTTGAGGACGTCGAGCAGGTTAGCCCGCATGACGCGCATATTGTAGGCGAGGCCGCCAATGGTGGCCACGACCACGACCGGCCAGACGTGAGCCACGAGGTCGACGAAGCGTCCCCAGCCCCAGGGCTGGCCACCCCAATAGGGCGAGTTGAAGCTGCCGATCTCGTTGGCGCCCAGCCGGAAGACCAGGATGTAGAGAATGATGATGGCCAGCAGGAAGCGCGGGATGGTCATGCCCATGAAGGAGATGAAGCCCAGGATGGTATCGATCCAGCTATACTGGCGGGTGGCGGCGATGATGCCGAGGCTGATGCCGATGATCGAAGCCAGGATGTGGCAGGTCAGGGCCAGCAGGATGGTGCGCGGCAGGCGTTCCATGACCACTTCGCCAACAGGCTTGTTGTAGAAGAGGGACTGGCCGAAATCGAAGCGGGTGACGATGCCGGTCACCCAGCGGAAATATTGCACGATCATCGGATCGTTGAGGCCGTTGGCGGCGCGGTAAGCTTCGGCCATGGCCTGGGCCTGTTCGGCGGTGGCGCCGGTGCGGTTGATCGCCATGGTCCGGATGTAGTCACCATAGTCGCCGGGCGGCGCCTGGATGATGATGAACGTGACGATGCTGAGCAGGATCAGGATGGGGATCGCTCCCAGAATTCGGAATGCGAGGAAGCGCAGCATCTCAATCTCTATCATTATTGTCAGAAGGTAGTCCGGCGGCAGCGGGCCGCCGCCGGACAAGGCTCATTCTATCAGTTCGAGAGCGGACCAGCACCGCCCGGAACGTCGGGCAGGGTGTTGGGGTGCAGTTCGTTGGTCGACTGTGCGTCGGCCGGAACGTACACGCGCTCGCGGATGATGTTGTCCTCAGCCCAGTTGAACTGGAAGATCGGGGCGCCGGCCGGGATATTGACGAAGCGCTTGTTGATCAGCAGGGCACCCGGATACTGGGTCAGGCCGATGGCGTAGAGGTTTTCGGTGTAGAGCTGCTGGTAGGTCTTCATCAGCTCGGCACGTTCGGCATTGTCGGCGCTGGCGATGAACTTGTTGATGGTATCGACCATCTCCTGTTCGAACGGCATCAGATCGAGAGAGCCATCCGTGCCAGCCCGGTGCGAGAACGCGGTGCGGGGACCAACCGGTGCGAGACCGGCAGTGCCCTGGACAACCGAGACCAGGTCCGAGCCATTGCGGAGCATGGCCCAGTCATACTTGCCACCCTGCTGGAACTCGGCCAGCGAGTTGCCGCTGACGGTGTTCAGCACCACGCGGATGCCGAGCTTTTCCATCATGGCGAGCACGCCTTCGGCCAGACTCTTGTCGGTAGCGTAGTCGGCATTGACGAGCAGAGTGATCTGGACGTCCTGCCCACCGGCGGTACCAGCCGGGAAGTTCACGACGCCGTTCCCGTCCGTATCCTCAAGGCCGGCCTTGGTCAGGTGTTCCTTGGCCGCGTCGAGCGAGTAGTCATAGAACGCAGTCGCTTCCTTGTTGTAGAAGCTCGTGCCGGCATAGAGGCCGCCCGGATAGGGCGTGGTGAACGGACCCTTGACCAGGGATTCACCCAGGCTCTGGCGATCGATCGCGAAGGTGATGGCCTTGCGGAAGTCCAGGTTGCGGTTGAGTTCGCGGATGGCCTGGCTCAGTTCGTTGGGTTCACCCCAGCCATTGCCGCTCAGGTTCGGATAGAGCGAATAGCCGATGGTGCGGGCGCCGAACTGGAGTCGGGCCGGAGCGCCATCCTCGGCGGAACGCCGGAGCGATTCCACGAAGTTTTCGGGCTGTTCGAGGTTGGAGAAGTCGGCAGTGCCGGCAACGGTCTGGACGTCGCGATCGCCCCAGGTGGACAGGCGGTAGCTGACTTCGTTGAGGTAAGGCAGCTGGTTGCCGGCCTCGTCGACCTTCCAGTAGTAGGGGTTACGACGGAGCACGATGATGTCGTCAGGACGGTATTCCACCGGAACCCAGGCGCCCATGACCGGGAAGTTCAGATATTCCGGCGGGAAGGCGTCCTTGTACTCTTCGTAGGTGTTGTCGGCATTGTACTTGGGATGCTCGGGCTTGAGCAGGTGCGACGGACCGGGGCAGAACGAGCCGTAGGCCATGGCATAGAGGTACTGCGTCGGGCGGACTTCCTTGAAGGTCCACTTGACGGTGTAGGCGTCGATCTGCTCGAGCGTGGTGCCAACGCCGAAGCCTTCAGGCGTGCCGCCGCCGGTGGGCGTCACGTTGCTGTCGAGAATGTTGTCTTCCCAATAGAACATCACGTCTTCAGCGTCGAAGGCGTCGCCGTCCGACCACTTGGCGCCTTCGATCAGGTGCATGGTCAATTCATGGCCGTCTTCCGACCATTCCCAGCTCTTAGCCAGGTTCGGGAGCGGTTCAAGCTCATCCGCCTTGACCTGGAACAGCGGCCCGGTGCGGGTGAGGCATTCATACATGCCGATGTCGATGCCGCCCCAGCCCTGCTGGGCGCCACCGATATAGTTCCAGCCATCCGGACGACCGCCGATGACGTGGCGCATGGTGTCGCCATAGGTGCCAACGCCTTCGGGCATGTTGCCGGTCTTGAATACCAGCGGTTCCTTGGGCAGGCGCTCTGCCACGGGCGGCAGCTTGCCGGCATCCACGAATGCCTTGACGAAGTCAGGCTCGTGGTATTCGGGCAGCGCCTTGTATTCCTGGATGTCCGAAACGCTCACGAAGATCGGCTCGCTCTGCGCGGCAAACTCCGGCGGATCGGGCGGAACCGTCCATTCGCTCTGGGCAAAAGTCACCAATGTGGAGACGCCCAGCATTAGTCCTGCCCCGCCAAGGGCAATAGCGTGTCTTCTCATAAAACCTCCCATAGCAGCGGGACGGCGTTGATTGCCGCAACCGGACACTCCCTTCCGGCTTCTTCCGTGCTCAGGCCAAAATGGTACGCCTTGCCATGATCGAAACAATCCGGAATGATAGAGACTTATTTCGGGTTTCTAAGGAATCGACCATCAAATATGCTTGATGACAAACCGGCCATAACGCGGCCCGCGCGCGAGAAAGCGCCTCGGCCGACCCCGCGGCCAGACCGCAGCTTTTACTCGTCCGGCAAGGCATTCGGACGCTTCGGCATGCGCTCGTTCCCGCCGCAGATCATGCCGCAGCCGCATAGCCATGGCCATATCGAGTTCAACTGGCTGACCCAGGGCACGATGGACTACATGTTCGACGGCGGTGAGCTGAGCGTAGGGGCGGCGAGACTCGTCGCGTTCTGGGCCGGTATTCCGCACCAGACGGTGGGCCTGAAAAACACCGGCGACGGCCGCCAGCTCAACATCTACCTGCCGATGGATGCTTTCCTCGAAATGCCGCAGCTCGGCCGTCTCACAGAGACGCTGATGGGCGGCGGGGTCATTCAGCTCAATCCCGATTGCATCGGCCTCGAAACGCTCGACCGCTGGCATCAGGACTATCGCAGCGGCAACGCCCTGCGCACCGATATCGTGCGCGCCGAGATCGGCACCATGTTCCGCCGGGCCGCCATCACCGGCTGGGATACGCTGCTGCCCGCCTGGCTCGAGCGGACCGGCCCGCGCACCCGCACCGGCTCGCCGGTGCGCTATGTGGTGCGCATGGTGCGCCATATCGTGGAAAACATCACCGATCCGCTCAGCGCCGAAGACATCGCCAAGGTGGTGGGGCTGCATCCCAATTACGCCACCAACCTTTTCACCAAGGTGATGCATATCTCGGTGCAGAAATTCGTCACCCGCATGCGGCTGATACGGGCGCGCTCGCTGCTGTTCGATGGCAGCCTCTCCATCGCCAACGTCGCCTTCCAGGCCGGCTTTGTGAGCCAGACCCAGTTCTACGAGCATTTCCGCAAGGCCTATGGCATGACGCCCAGCCAGATGCGCAAGGATACGATCGAAGGCTAGGCGGGCGGACGCATCCGGTATTGCAGTGGCGAGAGGCCGACAAAGCGCCGGAAACGCTGGGAGAAGTAGAACGGACTCTCGAAGCCGGCCTGTGCCGCGATCTGCTTGATGGGAAAGCTGGTACGGCGCAGCAGGTCGGTGGCCAGTTGCATACGCCGGGCCTCGATATGCCCCTGAACCGTCTGTCCGGTTTCGGCGCGGAACAGGTGCGCCAGGCGTGACGGAGAAAGGCCCACGACCCGGGCAATATCGTCGATCAGCAGCTTTTCAGTCAGGTTGCGGTCGATATGCTCCAGCGCGCGCAGGATGCGGGCGTCGGCCGGTGCTGTGTCCTGGGCGTTGTGCGTGTCGCAACCAAGCAGCACAGCTTCCAGCGCATTCATCGCCAGCGCATCGCGCCGCCGGTGCTCGCCATTGAGCAGGTGATGCACGGCCATGAACTGCTGGCCCAGCGTCCCGCCATCCTCGATATGCAGTTTGAGCAAGCCATCAGCAACACTGGGCCAGGCGAGCCATGGCAGCCAGTCGGGACGCGGCTGGAAATGCGCCCAGACCAGTTCCCAGCGTTCCAACGACGGCTCGACGCCATAGTCGTGAGGGGTGCCGGGCCGCAGCAGCACCCAGTCGCCAGGTTCGGCAATCAGATCGCCGCCGGCATGACCGAAGCGACCGCGGCCGCTGACGGTGTGGATCAGCAGCCAGTCCGCCACACCCTGTTTCCGCACGGCGCGATAGCCCGATATCTCCTTGAAATGTCCGGTCAGCAAACGCTGGAACGCTTGATACGGGGCTTCGATGGGTTGGCTCATAGCAGGATATTATAGGTGATTGGCAGCATGTTCCATGGCCTAAGCAGGTCGCCAAGCCTAGCCTGATCGCCAATGGGAGGTCGACATGACGCAATCACATCTGTCGGAGGCGCAACTCGCGCAGTTCAATCGCGATGGCTTTCTGGCCATTCGCGGGCTTATCTCGGCCGCCGAGACCGAATCCATCCGCGAGACATTCATGGCCCAGGCGGCCGACGGCCCGGTGGCGGGTCTGTCCGACTTGCCGCGTGGCGCCGTTACCAGCAATGATCCGCTCAGCCGCTATCCGCGCATGATGCATCCGCACAAGCATGGCGACAAAGACGTCGGGCGCCTGGCCATGCGCTATATGCTCGATCCGCGTCTGCAGCCGATCCTGGCCGACCTGCTCGCCGAAGAGCCCTTCGCGGTGCAGTCGATGTTCTACTTCAAGCCGCCCGGCGCGCGGGGGCAGGACCTGCATCAGGACAATTTCTACCTGCGGGTGAAGCCGGGAACCTGCATGGCCGCCTGGATTGCGGTGGACGACGCCGATGCCGGCAATGGCGGCATGATGTGTGTGCCGCAGACCGCCATGCTCGACATAGCCTGCCCGGAGCCGTCTGACCCGGCCTTGTTCTTCACTACAGAGCATGTCACGCCGCCGCCCGGCCTCGAACCGCAGATGATGGAGCTGAAGGCCGGCGACGTGCTTTTCTTTAACGGCAGCGTCATCCACGGCTCGACGCCCAATACCAGCGCGGACCGTTTCCGCCGCTCGCTGATCTTCCACTATGTGCCGGAAAGCACGGTGGAGATGAGCCACTGGTATGAAGCGCTGAGCTTTGATGGCGAGCGGCAGGACATTGCAGTCAACAATGATGGCGGGCCGTGCGGAACTACGCAGGCGCTGCCGGCCGGACCGCATTAGGACGGTCGGCAGCCTTAGCCCGCGAATTTCCCAAGCGCGGACAGCACGCGCTCGTGCACTGGGGGCATGGGCGCCGGCGGCTCGAAGGTGCGCCCGGTGATCCGCTGATAGGCTTCGACGTAGGTCAGCGCGGTCTTCCAGATCAGTTCCGCGGGGATCTCGGGAATGGCATCGGCGTAAGGATCGCAACGCGCGGCGACCCACTCGCGGATGACGTCCTTGTCGAAGCTGTCTGGCCGCTTTCCGGCGGCCAGACGCTCGGGGTAGGTATCCGCGCGCCAGTAGCGGCTGGAATCCGGCGTATGGATTTCGTCGGCGAGACGCAGGGCGCCGTTGGTATCGAGCCCGAACTCATACTTGGTATCGGCCAGGATCAGGGCCCGCTCGGCGGCGAGCGCCTGGCCGCGGGCGAACAGGGCAAGGGCGGTTTCGCTCACCTGCCGCCATTGTGTTTCACTCAGCAGCCCACGCGAAAGAATCTCGTCCGCGGTCAGGGGTTCATCATGGGCGCCGTCGGCGGCCTTGCTGGTGGGCGTGATGATCGGGGTGGCAAGCGCCTGGTTGTCGGCGAGGCCATCGGGCAATAGCTGTCCATACATCTGGCGACGGCCGGTTCGATACATGGTCAGGATCGAGGTGCTGGTCGTACCGGCGAGGTAGCCGCGCACGACGATCTCGACCGGCAGGATGTCGAGGCGCTCACCGACCACGATGTTGGGATCGGGATAGTCCAGCACATGGTTGGGGCAGAGGTCCGCGGTCTGCTCGAAGGCCCAGCGCGCAATGCCGTTCAGCACCTGGCCCTTGAAGGGAATGCAGCACAAGACCCGATCGAAGGCGGACAGGCGATCCGAGGTCACCAGGATGCGCCGCCCGTCCGGCAGGTCGTAATTGTCCCGCACCTTGCCACGATAGAGACCAGGTAGCCGCGGATCGATCGCGTCCCGCAGTACCTGGTGGGCGCTGGCCGCCAGCCCGGCTTCATCGATCGTGGACATGGTGGCCTCCCTTGGCAGGTCGATGGGGCAGTGTCGTCGCGCGGCTAGGTGTTGAACTTGAACAGCATCACGTCGCCGTCCTTGACGACATATTCCTTGCCTTCGTCGCGCGCCTTGCCCGCTTCCTTGGCGGGGACTTCGCCGCCCAGGGTCACGAAGTCATCAAAGCCGATGGTCTGGGCGCGGATGAAGCCGCGTTCGAAATCGGAGTGGATGACGCCGGCCGCCGCCGGTGCCTTGTCGCCCTTGTGGATGGTCCAGGCGCGGGTCTCCTTGGGGCCGACGGTGAAATAGGTCTGGAGGCCCAGCAGGTCATAGGCCTCGCGGATAAGCCGGTTGAGGCCGGGCTCGTGCAGGCCCAGGGATTCCAGATATTCGTTCTGTTCCTCGTCGGGGAGCTGGGCGAGCTGGCTTTCGATCTCGGCCGAGATGATGACGACGCCCGCGCCATTGGCATGGGCGTAATCGGCCACGGCCTTGCTCATGGCATTGCCGTTTTCGGCCGCGCCTTCGTCAACGTTGCAAACATAGAGCACGGGCTTGCTGGTCAGGAGCTGGAGTTCCTGGAAGGCCTTTTCTTCTTCGGCGGAGCGCTCGACGAAGCGGGCCGACTTGCCCTCGCGGAGCAGGACCAGCGAGCGGTCGATCAGGTCGAGCGTCAGCTTGGCGTCCTTGTCGTTGCCCTTGGCCTTCTTTTCGACGCCGGTGCGGCGCTTCTCGAGGCTTTCGAGATCGGCCAGCATCAGCTCGGTCTCGACCACTTCGGCATCGGCTAGCGGATCGACCTTGTTGGCGACGTGGATGATGTTGCCGTCTTCAAAGCAGCGCAGCACATAGGCGATGGCGTCGCATTCGCGGATATTGGCCAGGAACTGGTTGCCCAGGCCTTCGCCCTTGGAGGCGCCCTTCACCAGGCCCGCAATATCGACAAAGCTCATGCGCGCCGGCAGGATCTGGGCCGACTTGCCGATCGTGGCCAGCTTCTGCAGGCGAGAATCGGGCACCGGCACGTCGCCCACATTGGGCTCGATGGTGCAGAACGGGAAATTGGCCGCGGCCGCCGCAGCGGTGCGGGTCAGCGCGTTGAAGAGGGTCGACTTGCCGACATTGGGCAGGCCGACAATGCCCATCTTGAAACCCATGGGGAAGCTCCGGAAATTGTTGGCCTCCACTTGGTTCGGATCGGGCCGGATGTCAATGCGGGGTGATGCAGGGCAGGCCGTCCTTACCTCGCCCCTCCGGGGAGAGGTCGGCGGCGAAGCCGACGGGTGAGGGGCCTTTTCTTGGTGGTGCGCTTGTGGAAGCACCCCTCACCCGATCCTGACGGATCGACCTCTCCCCGGAGGGGCGAGGTAAGAATGTGCCTACCCCCGCACGTAGACCAGCTTCGTCACGCCGTTGGCGTAGTTCGTGCTGCTCGTCAGTGCGAAGCCGGGCAGGTGGTGGTGATCGATATGTTCGGTGCCATGGCCCAGCGTTACTGGCATGGCGAACAGGTCGAGCCGGTCGACAACGCCCGAAGCAACCAGCCGCATGGCGAGCTCGGTGTCGCCCTGAACCCACACGGTGCCGTCGCCCTTGGCGCGCGCCGCGGCGACGATGGCTGCAGGATCACCTGTGACCGCGGTGACCGGCGCCCCGATATCGGTCAGCGGCGTATCCGAAGGTACCAGGCCCGGGATGGCGCCATAGGGCCATTTGCCACCAGCGACGATCTTGTCATAGGTCGCGTGGGCGATGATGACGGCGCTGACGCCGGCAATGAAATCGTGGAAGCCGAGTTCGGGGATGAAGTAGGGGCCTTGCCAGGCCGCCGAGCCATGGGCATCGGTGACGAAACCATCCTGGCTCAGCGCCTGGAAGAACACGACCTCGGCCATTTTCACTCTCCCGTGAGTTTCCTCAGCATCTCGGCCATCGGGCCGGTCTTGGGCAGCTCGACCTGCGGCTTGGCCGGGCGGGCTTGCCTGATATGGCTTTGGGCCTTGGGCGCGGGATTGGCCTCGGGCTCGTCGGCGGCGGGCTTGATGGCCAGCGCCAGCTTGTTCATGAAGCCGTTGTCGTCACCCTTGATCAGCATGTCGGCATGCTTACCCACGGCGTCGAGCAGCGGCTCGAGCCAGGCCTGGTCGGCCTTGGCGAAGTCGCCCAGCACGTGGTGGGTGACGAATTCCTTGCCCGGATGGCCGATGCCCAGGCGCACGCGCTTGTAGTCGAGCCCGATCTGCGGATCGATGGAGCGCAGGCCATTGTGGCCGCCATTGCCGCCGCCGACCTTGACGCGCACCTTGCCGGCGGCGAGGTCGAGTTCGTCATAGAGCACGATGACGTCTAGGGGCGCGATCTTGTAGAACTGGGCCACCTGCTGGACGCTGTCGCCCGAGCGGTTCATGAAGGTCTGCGGCTTGAGCAGGATAACCTTCTCGCCGCCGATATTGCCTTCGGCCAGTTGCCCGCCATGCTTGCTGCGAAACTGGGTGATGCCATGGGCGCGCGCGATCGCGTCGAGCGCCATGAAGCCGATATTGTGGCGGTTGCCCTCATATTGTCCGCCCGGATTGCCCAGGCCCACGAGCAGCTTCATTCACGCACTCCGGAAACGAAAGAGGCGACCCGGGGGCCGCCTCAAACTCATAGCAGAAATCCGCGGGCGATTACTCGGCCTTGGGCTCGGCTGCTTCTTCGACTTCGCCTTCATCGCCAGCCGACTTGAGAGCCGACGGAGCAACGATGGTGGCGATGGTCACGTCTTCTTCGTGGCTGTGATCGACAGCGCCGGACGGCAGCTTGATCGAAGAGATGTGGATGGTGTCGCCGATGTCGAGACCGGTCAGATCGACGGTCACTTCCTCGGGGATGTCGTCCGCGCTCACGGTCAGGTCGAGCGTGTGGTGCACGATGTTCAGCGTGCCACCGCGCTTCAGGCCCGGGCTTGCTTCTTCGTTGATGAAGTTCACATGTACCTGGACGTTGAGCTTGGTGCCCTTGCCGACGCGGAGGAAGTCCACGTGGATCGGGAAGTCCTTGACCGGATCAAGCTGGTAGTCGCGCGGAATCACGCGGTGCTTGGTGCCGTCCACATCGAGCTCGATGATGTGCGAGAGGAAGCCGCCAGCGTAGATGTACTTGTGTGCATCCTTGTAGGCGAGGGAGACGGTGACGGGGGCTTTCTTGTCACCATAGATAACAGCGGGAACCAGTCCCTGACGACGCAGCTCACGAGCGGCCCCCTTGCCCACTCCCTCACGCGCCTGTGCCTTGAGCACCTTGGTAGTTGCAGCCATGGAAAAATCCATTCTGGTTGGTGTATGCGTCACTACAACAGCATACGCGCCCGTCCTCCAGGGGTGACGAGCGCTTCATGGCGCGGGCTATAGCCGAAAGGGGGCGGGGGAGCAAGAGAACTTGGCCGCTGAGGGCCAGTCCTGACACAATCCCGCCAAAAGGCAGTGGTGAGCATCCTCGGGTAACAGACTCGTGAGGATGTGAATGAAATCAGCTCTCCTGGTGGGCGTGGTCCTCTGCGCCGCTTTTGCTGCACCGGCCTTTGCCGCCCCTAATGTCTCGTTCGGCGACGACAGCGGCAACTACACCCATGACGGCGAATGCGACGACCCACGCTTCGAGGGCCCGGGCATGACCGGAACGGCCCTGCTCAGCGACGACATGCTGCATGATGCCTCCGACTGCCAGGCCGCGTTCGAAGCCGGCAAGCTGACCCTGCGCGGCGTGGCTGACGATGGCACCGTGGATTTTGGCGACGACACCGGCAGCTACAGCAATGATGGCGAATGCGACGATCTGCGCTTCACGGGCCCCGGCATGACCACGACGAGCCTCCTCGAAGACGACATCATGCACGATGCTACCGACTGCCGCACCGCCTATGAGGCAGCAAAGATCAAGCTGCACCTCAAGTAGCGGGATGCTAGCCGTCCTGCAGTTTTGTTCGCTGACCGACGAGGTAGTGCCGCACGGCCTCGTCGGTGGATAGCCCGATCGCCAGTGTCAGCGCCTCATGCGCTTCCGCCTTGCGCCCGGCGCGGGCTGCCAGATGCCCTCGGGCGGCCCAGTAAGGCTGGTAGTTGGCCATGCGCCCGTCATCGGCGATGGCGTCGAGGCTGGCGAGAGCCGCCTCCACTCCCTCAGTCTCCGCCAAAGCCGCAGCGCGGTTGAGCAGAGCGACCGGAGAGTGGGTCAGGCCCAGCAGCACGTCATAGAGCGCCACGACGGCATCCCAGTTGGACCGTCCCGTCAGCCGGCGCGCCACATGTGCGGATTGGATCGCCGCCTCGATCTGGTAGCGACCGGTCGGGCCAGGGGTCTTGTTTGCGCTGCGCAAAAGCGCCTCGGCCGCCATGATCTGTGGCTCGTCCCACAGCTCGATATCCTGCGCGTCGAGCGGCACATAGGCGCCGTCCGCGTCGCGCCGCGCATGCCGGCGGGCTTCGGCATAGAGCATCAGCGCCAGCATGCCCTTGGCCTCGGGCTCGTCGGGCAGCAGGCTCACCACCAGCCGTCCCAGCCAGATGGCCTCGTCGGCCAACCGTTCGGCGGCGGTGTCGCCGATCTCGGTCCAGCCCTTGGCATAGGCGGCATAGATGGCTTCGAGCACGGCATCGAGCCGATCGGCCAGGTCCTCGCGTTCGGGAATGGCAAAGGGAATGCCGGCTTCCTTGATGCGGGCCTTGGCGCGCACCAGCCGCTGGCCCATCGTGGCCGGCGGAATGAGGAAGGCGGCGGCGATGTCGATCGCCGTCAGCCCCAATATGGTCTGCAGGATCAGCGGCGCCCGCATGCCCGCCTTGATATCGGGATGGGCGCAGGCGAACATCAGAGCCAGGCGGCGGTCGGGGATCACCTCGGGATTGGCGCTGGCCTCTTCGATTTCCTCGGTCATGAGCTGGATATGAACCTCCCCGGCCGTGCGGGTGTGACGCCGCCGCGCGGCGTCGGTCTGGCGACGACGGGCGACGGTCAGCAGCCACGCATCGGGATTGGCCGGCACGCCGTCCTGCGACCAGGATTTGAGTGCGCTGGCAAAGGCCTCTGCCAGCGCATCCTCGGCGCCCGCCACGTCGCGGGTGCGGGCGGCGAGAAACGCGACTAGGCGGCCATAGCTGTCGCGGGCGACCCGCTCGGCCGCCAGGCGCGTTTCGTCCTGCATCACCGTGCGTTCTGCTCGACGATGGGTCGGATTTCGATGGCCCCGTATTTCGAGCTGGGGCAACGATTGGCCCATTCCACCGCCTGCTCGATATCGGGCACGTCGATGAAGAAGTAGCCCGCCAGTTGCTCGCGCGTATCGGCATAGGGGCCGTCGAGCACATCGGTCTTGCCCGCCCGGCTGCGCACCACGGTGCCGTCCCTGGCGCCGCTCAGCCGCAGGCCGCTCGAAAAGCCCGCGCCGGCCTTCTGCAGTGCCTCGTTGAAGGCCGCGTACTCGCCCCACAGTTCCTTCGGCGGGGCCTTGGCCATCGCTTCGTCGTCGTGGTGGATGATCATCATGTAACGCATTTCGATATCCTCATGCTGGTCGGTGCGACATGCTCCGATGCAACAATGTCGGGCCACCACGACGGCTTTTTACTTTTGGCTGAAAGATTTTTTGTTTGGCTAGAATCCGTCGCGGAAGGGCCGGATTTCGATCTTGCCCCAGCTCGCTGCCGGGCACAAAGCGGCCAGCTCGATGGCCTTGTCCATATCGGGCGCCTCGATCATGAAATAGCCGCCGAACTGCTCGCGTGTCTCGGCATAGGGACCGTCATGCAGCTTGAGCTGGCCGTCCTCGATGCCGATGGTCCGCGCATCCCAGGTTGGCATCAGGGCGGCGGTGGAAACGAAGGCGCCGGCCTTCTCCAGCGTCTGCTGGTAGGCGTACATCTGCTCCATGGCCTTGGCCATTTCTTCACGCGGGAAGGAAGCGCCGATCTTCTCGTCGGCAAACAGCATCATCAGGAATTTCATCGCGTCTCTCCATCCGGGCACCATAGCCCCTCAGGGCAATGTCGGGCGAGGAGTCGGGATTTCGACATTGGCCCCCATAAATACGGAGTCATTCCGGCGCAGGCCGGAATCCATCGTGAGATGATCGGGCACGCCGTGGAGGTGGCGAAATCTGAGGATGGATCCCGGCCTGCGCCGGGATGACATCGCGGTTGGGAAGCTCAGTCGAACAGGCTCGACACGCTCTGTTCGCTGGCCGTGCGGGCGACGGCTTCGCCGATCAGCGGGGCGATGGTCATGCGGCGGATATTGGCGGTATTGCGCTGGGCTTCGGTCTCTTCGATGGAGTCCGTCACCACCAGCTCCTTGAGCTTGCTGGCGCCGATGCGCTCGGATGCGCCTTCGGACAGCACGCCGTGGGTGATGTAGGCCGAGACTTCCTTGGCGCCGGCCTTGAGCAGCGCCTCGGCGGCATTGACCAGCGTGCCGCCAGAATCGACGATGTCGTCGATGAGAATGCAGGTCTGGCCCGAGACATCGCCGATGATGTTCATCACCTCACTGACGCCGGCCCGCGGGCGGCGCTTGTCGACGATGGCGAGGTTCGCCCCGATACGACCGGCGACATTGCGCGCCCTCACCACGCCACCCACGTCGGGCGACACGATCATGACGTTCTTGATGTCGTAATTGTCCTGGATGTCGCGCACCATCACAGGCGCCGCGGTCAGGTTGTCGGTCGGGATATCGAAGAAGCCCTGGATCTGGGCGGCATGCAGGTCCAGCGTCAGCACGCGGTTGGCGCCGGCCTGGGTGATGAGGTTGGAGACGAGCTTGGCCGAAATGGGCGTGCGCGGCGCCGATTTGCGGTCCTGCCGCGCATAACCGAAATAGGGGAGGACTGCGGTGATCCGGCGGGCCGACGAGCGGCGCAGCGCGTCGGTCAGGATCAGCAATTCCATCAGGTTGTCGTTGGCGGGATAGCTGGTCGATTGCAGGATGAAGGCGTCTTCGCCGCGCACATTCTCATGCACCTCGACATAGACTTCCTTGTCCGCGAAGCGCTTGACCGTACAATCGGTCAGGGGAAGTTCGAGATAGCTGGCGACGGCCTGGGCGAGGGCTCGGTTCGAGTTGCCGGTCACCAGCTTCATGGGCGCGATCCTGTCTCAACCGGTCCCCGTTCTCGGGAACCATCCAGTTTCGCGGGCACCTTTATCGAGTCGTTCCGGGCGGCGCAACGCAACAAATGGATGACGGACTAAATTGGGTAAACGGGATTGACCCATGCGCGGGCTGCCGCCCGCTCCATGGCTAAGCCAGCCCGATGATCGCAATCTGCCGCCCGGTTGTGCCGCCCTGGTGGGTGGCATAGCGGTGCGAGAAATACTGCTCGGGTGCGCCATAGGTACAGCCACCGACGCGCTCGAGCTGGCTGACGCCGGCCCGTTCGAGCTCCGCCACGACAAAGCCGGGCAGGTCGAAATGAGCGCGCCCGCCATTATGCGTCGAGAAATGCCGCCAGCCGTCGGGCCGGAGCTTGGTGAAGTCCTCCATGAAGTGGGGCCCCACCTCATAGTTCTCACCCGAAATCGTCGGGCCGATGGCGGCGACGATGTTGGCCGGGTCGGCGCCCAGCTCCACCATGGCTCCCACGGTGTTGCCGACAATGCCGTCGACGGCGCCGCGCCAGCCGGCATGCGCCGCGCCAACGACGCCTGCCTGCTGGTCGGCAAGCAGGATCGGCGTGCAGTCAGCCGTCAGGATGCCCAAAGCCAGCAGCGGCTGGCGCGTCACCATGGCATCCGCCTCGATCGGCAGATCGTCGGTGGGGTAGGCGCTCAGCCGGTGGACGCGGTTTGAGTGCACCTGCTTGAGCAGGAACAGCTGGTTGCGGCGGAAGCCCAACGCCTCGGCCGCTCCCGTGCGGTTGATGTCGACCAGCCGGGGTGTGTCCCCCACGGCAATCGACATGTTGTTCTCGGAGAATTCGCCCAGCGAGCTGCCGCCCTTGCGGCCGAAGAAGCCGTGGCGGACGGGGTGCAAGTCGGCAAGCCTCGGGCTCTCTTCGTAATGCACGGTCATGCTTCAAACCCCGGCGGTTGCAGGCCCGGACTAGCGGCGCAGAAAGCCTTGAACAGATTACCCATCTGCTCGGGCGCGGTCAGGCGCGCCTTGGCGGCGGCAATGTCGGCGGCCGAACCCGGATTGGCGGCGCTCAGCGCCTTGGCTCGCTCGGTGATGCCGAGCCGGGTCAGGAACTGCCCTTGCGTGGCGAGTGGCTGCACGGCCAATCCGGCCTTGGCTGCGACGGCGCCAAGCGCTTCGAAATCGACATGAGCCGAGAGGTCGACCTCGCCCGGCGCGTCCAGCACATCGGCGTAGGCATGCTTGCGGACGCCCTGCAGCGTTTCGCCGGTCTGGGTGCGGCCATAGCCATAGTCGATGGCGAGGATCGCGCCGCCCTGGGTCGAGACGATGCCAGCCAGTCGCTTCATCACTTCGCCATTGGCCAGCCCTACCTCGAACACGGCATTGATATCGGCCTCGGCGACCGCCGCCGGCATGGCCGTCACCGGGATCGGCGTGGGATTGAGCCCGAAGCGGCGCTGGCCATCGCCGAGGCCCACCATGCGTTCGTGCCAGCCGTCTTCCATGCGGACGAACTGGCGGATCGGCAGGGCGTCGAAGAATTCGTTGGCGATAACAAGCAGCGGGCCGGTGCCGACCTTGTCGAAGCCGTCGATCCACTTGGGTCCATAGGGCTCTAGGCGCGCATTCTGTTCAGCGATCAGCGCCGGATTGGTTTCGAACAGGCGCAGGTCGAGCGCATCGCGGAAGCCTTCGGCGCGGCAGGCCACGCGCAGCATGTCGGCCATCAAGGTGCCACGGCCGGGGCCGAGTTCGAGCAGGCTGAAAGCCTTGGGGCTACCCATCTGCTGCCAGAGATTGACGACGAAGAAGCCGATCAGCTCGCCGAACATCTGGCTGATTTCCGGCGCGGTGACAAAATCGCCCGCCGTACCGAGCGGGTCATCGCTCTTGTAATAGCCCTTGGTCGGATGGGTCAGGCACAAAGCCATATAGCTGGCGACCGACATCGGTCCGTTGGCGCGGATTTGCATATCGATCAGTTCGGGCAGGGTAGGGGCTGGAGTATCACCCACGGACCAGGCTCTCCCGTCGTGTTCCCGCCCAGGCGACCAGCGCCAAGCCGCCCAACACCAGCGGCAGGCTCAGCATCATGCCCATCGTCACCCAACCGGTGCCGTAGAGATAGCCGATCTGGCTGTCGGGCAGGCGCACGAATTCTACCGCGATACGGGAGAGGCCATAGCCGATGCCGAAGATACCGGCGACCATGCCGGGGCGACGGAGGCTATAGAAGACGTGGGTGAATATCCGGATCACGAGGAACAGCAGCAGCCCTTCGAGAGCCGCCTCATAGAGCTGGCTGGGATGGCGCGGCAGTTGCTCGGGGTCGGTGGGGAACACCACGCCCCAGGGCAGGGTGGTCGGGGCGCCATAGAGCTCGGCATTGATGAAATTGGCGATGCGGACGAGGAAAATGCCGATCGTCGATACCGCGGCGATGAGGTCGAGCCCGCTCAGCCAGTTGCCATTGCCCTTGCGCCAGGTGAACAGAACCACGGCCAGCATCAGCCCGAGCATGCCGCCATGGTAGCTCATGCCGCCATCGAGCGTGTTGATGATCTCGGCGGGGTTCTGGAGATAATAGGGCAGGTTGTAGAACAGCACATAGCCCACGCGGCCGCCGACAACGATGGCCAGCATGGTCCAGAAGGCGAAGTCCCAGATATCCTTGGCCGCAAAGGGCGGTTCGCCCTTGTGCCAGAGCCGGCTGTTGGCCAGCAGCAGGTAGCCATAGGCTGCACCAAGCCCGACACCAAACAGATAGCCCAAGGCATACCAGCGCAGGGCAAACGGCCCGATGGCAAAGGCGATTGGGTCGATATTGGGGAAGGGCAAAAGCAGCTCCTGCGGCAATCGGCCGGACCATTGCCGCTTCGGCCTCTCTGGTCAAGTCGGTGAGCGTATCCTAAGTAATGGCGTAAGGGGCCGAACCAGACAGGTATGCCATGAGCCAGAACAACAGGATCTTCGACGATCTGGGCCGATTGATGAACGAGGCCGCCGGCGTTGCCGATGGCGTCCGGCGCGAGGTCGAAACGGCCGTCAAGGGCCAGGCCCAGCGCTTCGTTGCCGATATGGACCTGGTCAAGCGCGAAGACTTCGACGCGCTGCGCGAACTGGTGCAGGTGCAGGGCGAAGAGATTGACGCTCTCCGCAAGGAACTGGCCGAGCTCAAGGGCGTCACGCCCAAAGCGAACTGATTTGCGCTTCGCCGTAATCTCGGACGTGCATGGCAATGCATTGGCGCTCGACGCCGTGCTGGCCGATATCGCCATGCAGAGCGTCGACGCCACCTTATGCCTGGGCGACCATGTCAGCGGTCCGCTCGATCCGGCCGGTGCCGCGCAGCGGCTGATGGCGCTCGATGGCCCGGTCATCGGCGGCAATCACGATCGCTGGCTGGCCCAGGGCCGCCGCGACGAGCGGGACCTCGATGCCACCGACAATTTCGCGCGGCAGCACTTGAAGGCCGAGCAGCTTGACTGGCTCGCGGCCCTGCCCGCCACGGCTGTGTTCAATGGCGAGGTCTTCCTCTGCCACGGCACGCCGGCAAGCGACGATGATCCGTGGGTCGATGGCTGGTATCACGATCGCACCACTACGCTGCCTTCCGAAGAGTCGGTGGTCCGTATCGCCGAGGGCGTGAACTACCCGGTCATGCTGTGCGGCCACACCCATATCGCCCGATCGGTTCGCCTGCGGGACGGGCGGCAGATCATCAATCCGGGCAGCGTGGGCCTTCAGCTCGTGCACGGCTCGCCCGACCCGCGCTATGCGGTGGTCGAGCGGCGCAATGGCAAGTGGCTCACCAGCCTGCGCGTGGTCGAATATGACCATCATGCCGCCGGCCAACAGGCCGTCGACAATGGGTTCCTGCCTTGGAAAGACGCGCTGACGACGGGCTGGACCGATGCCCGTGGCCTGTTTTGATACGCAATCGTCTGTTCACACAGACCTGGCGTTAACAGTCCGTTAACCCTTGGGCGTTCATCGTCATCCACAGAAGAATGCCGTCCGCGGCCTGCGTTGCGTCCCCTGAATCAGTGGGGCGGTATAGGGTCAAAACATCAGGACGATTCGTGAGCCCCTTGTGCCTGCGTACAGTTCCCTGAGTACCCAAAAGCTGCCGGTCAACGGACGGAACCGTGTCGATGTCACTTCTACAAGTCGAGCCCGATCGCAATGTCCACCCCGTGGACATTATCGAGCACATCGCCTCGATCAACGATTGGACCTTTGAGCGGCAGGATGCCGACGAGATATCGATCTCGGTACGCGGCGGCTGGTCCGACTACCACGTCTCGTTCAACTGGATGGAAGACCTCGAGAGCCTGCACATTGCCTGTGCCTTCGATCTCAAGGTGCCCGAGGGCCGGCGCAGCGAGATCAAGCAGTTGATATCGCTCATCAATGAGCAGCTCTGGATCGGTCACTTCGACATCTGGAACAAGGAAGGCGTGGTGCTGTTCCGCAATTCGCACCTGCTGACCGGTGGCGCCGATGTGTCGCCGCAGCAATGCGAGGCGCTGCTGCGCTCGGCCACCGATAGCTGCGACCTCTATTATCAGGCGTTCCAGTTCGTCGTCTGGGCCGGCAAGACTGCCGCCGATGCCCTCAGCCACGTGATGTTCGAAACGGTCGGCGAAGCGTGAGCGTGTCGCTGCGCAATATCGGCCCCGTCATGCTGGTTGGGGCAGGCAAGATGGGCCTGGCGTTGGCGCGTGGTTGGCTCGATGCTGGCCTGGCGCCGACCGATCTCATTCTCGTCGATCCCAATCCCGGTGATGCGGCTCGCGAACTGGCCGAGGAATATGGCCTGACGCTCAGCGCCGAGGCCGCGGGGCTGCAGCCCAATGTGCTGGTGCTGGCCGTCAAGCCGCAGATCATCGACACGGTGCTGGCCACGCTGCGGCCCATCGTCGGCCCGCAGACGCTGGCCGTGTCTATCGCCGCGGGCATCGACATTGCCCGGCTGTCGCGCGGGCTCGATATGGGCCGCATCGTGCGCACCATGCCCAATACGCCTGCGCAGATCGGCAAGGGCATTACCGGCGCCGTGGCCGGCCCCGATGTCAGCGCCGAAGACCGCGCGGCCGCCGAGGCGCTGCTGCGTGCGGCGGGACCGGTCGTGTGGTTCGACGATGAGGCGCAGCTCGACGCCGTGACGGCCGTATCCGGCTCCGGACCGGCCTATGTCTTCCATCTCGTCGAGGCATTGGCCGCTGCAGGCAAGGCGCAGGGCCTGCCCGATGCGATTGCCGAGCAACTGGCCCGCCAGACCGTGATCGGTTCAGCGGCGTTGCTCGAGGCCGACCCGGCCAGTCCATCCGTGCTGCGCCAGAACGTGACCTCGCCCAATGGCACCACGGCCGCTGGCCTTTCCGTGCTGATGGGTGAGCCGGGCTTGATCGATCTCATCGATCGGACGGTAGATGCCGCAAGGCGGCGCAGCGAGGAACTCGGGCGCGGCTAGCGGCGTGCGGCGCGGCGCTCGCCCAGTTCCGCGAGCTGGTCGCGAACAGCAAGCACCCAATCGAGCAGACCGGTATCGCCGGTATCGCGCAGGGCTTGTTCCGTGCCATCCAGCGCCAGGTGGGCCGATAGCAGATCATCGCGATTGCCAGTGGCTTCGTAGCGCGCCAGGTGGACTACGGCCAGGTTGGCGCGCGTGGTTGCCCATGCTGCCGGCACATGCTGGCGCGGACGGCAGGACACGGCCGTGGCGAGCAGGTCGCGGGCCTGGTTCAGTTGCGCAATTGCCGCCGCATCCCGCTTGTCGCGGACCGAGAGGCACAAGGCGGCACCCAGATTGGTCAGGACCTCGCCGCGCAGGGCGACGTCGAGCTCGCAATCAAGCAATTGGAAAAACTGCAATGTCGCCGAATCGAAGTCACGGGCCTCGACAAGGGCCTTCGCGCGGCTGAGCGTAGCAAGCACGCCCTGATCCGCGGAACGCGGTTCGACCATTGCATTCACGAGGATGACGCCTTTCGCCCGACCGCCGCAGTCGGATGGCTATTTATTAAACGTGGACAGGTTCAGCAACAAGCAGGTGCTTGTGCTCGAACAAACAAAAAGGGCGCGTCACTCCCATTGACGCGCCCTTCCGGTCTTGTCTTGCCTGATCGGATCAGGCGGCCGTCAGATTGTCGGCCGCGGATTTTCCGGTCCGCTTGTCCTTGACGATTTCGTAGGTGACCTTCTGGCCCTCGTCGAGACCATTCAGCCCCGAGCGCTGAACGGCGGATATGTGGACGAATACGTCCGCCCCGCCTTCGTCGGGCTGAATGAAGCCGTAGCCTTTTTGGCCGTTGAACCACTTTACGGTGCCAGTTGCCATGATGCGCGTTCCCTCGTGCAGTCGCTGCTGTAGGCGGTCCAGGGCCACTATTGGCCCAGGACGGAGTGATATCGAAATATCGGAAAGTGACGTCAGCAGGCGGCGAATGGAATTCGCAGGATCAGATCGGTCGGCCGCAATATTCGATCAGCGGAGCGTAGCCTGAAAAAATAGCGTGTTCAATATCTGTTTACACATGACAAATCGCCCGGCCGGAATATGCTTCCAGCCAGGAAAAAATATAACGTCGTCAAGTATTTGCACCGGGCTGTCGTAGCCCGACGCTGACGCGGAACCGGCGGGCGGGACAATAAACAGCGTCTCGTGCCGGGGCATCCTGTCACGGTGCGAGGCCAAGGCATCGAACCGAACGAAAGCTACAATACTCCAAAACCAGCAGTTGCAAACGGGCACTATCGTCGCACCTGCGTTTTGCACCGCTGGCATGCGCTTGCTTTCCCGTCCGATTTGCGTCAAATCCCCGCGCGCCGGGCGATAGGGTCCGGTGGCCCCCAGAGATCACCTCGTCTTGACCAAGGCGTTTCATTCTTCCGGCGATGTCATCGCCGATCGCCGTGCCGGCTATGCCAGGATGCTGGCCGAAGGCGGCGACCATGCCGCGGCCGCGGACCTCATGACACAGGCGCTCGATATCGTCCCCGGCTGGGCGGCCGGCTGGGACATGCTGGGCAGCTATGCCGAGAAGACCGGCAATATTGCCAGCGCTATTTCCGCTTGGCGCCATGTCGAAGCACTCGACGATGCCGGCGTGTTCGGCGCCGGCCTGAAGCTCGCCGCGCACGGCGCCGGACGGGCAGCCGACGGCACCGCCGTGAGCTATGTCGAGGCACTGTTCGACCAGTATGCGCCGCAGTTCGAGGAAGCATTGGTGGAGCGGCTCGGCTATCGCGTGCCGCAGATGCTGGATGCGCTGGTGAATGAGGAGATGGCGCGGCTGGGCATCGGCAGCTTCGCGCGGGCGCTCGATCTGGGTTGCGGCACCGGGCTCATGGGCCAGCAGTTGCGTGCCAAGGTCGCCTTCCTCGAAGGCATAGACGTGTCGGCGGCGATGATCGCCGAGGCTGCCCGACGGGCCAGCTATGACCGGCTGGAAAAGGCGGAGCTGGTGGCCTTTCTGGCCGGGCGCGCGCCGAGCGCGGATCTGGTGACCGCAGCCGATGTGTTCATCTATTGCGGCGCGCTGCCGCCGGTTTTAGCCGCGGTGGTTCCGGCCATGATGCCGGGCGGGCTGCTGGCCTTTTCGCTTGAGGCGCATGAGGGGGAAGAGCCGGTCTTCCTGCGCGCCTCCTTGCGCTATGCTCATGGCGTGGTCGCGACGCGACAGGCGCTGGAAGATGCCGGGCTCGAAGTGCTGCGCTTCGAACTGGCCACCCTGCGGCAGGACCGAGGCACGCCCATCGAAGGCATGCTGGTGGTCGCCCGGAAGCCGGTCTGATCGACAAAAGGTCGAGCTCTCAGTAGACCTCATGGTGAGCTTGTCGAACCACGAGGTCGTGGCACCGTATCTCGCCACGCCCTCGCCCTTCGACAGGCTCAGGGTGAGGGCTACTGAGAGCGATCCCCCATGAACACCATCCGCTACGATTTCCGCTCCGACACCGTGACCCGGCCCTCTGCCGGCATGCGCGCCGCCATGGCCAGCGCCGAGGTGGGCGATGACGTGTTCGGCGACGATCCCACCGTTAACCGGCTGGAACAGCGCATGGCGGCGATGCTGGGCAAGGATGCGGCGATCTTCGTGCCGTCGGGCACGCAATCGAACCTCCTCGCGCTGATGAGCCATTGCGGGCGGGGCGACGAGTTCATCGCCGGGCAGGATGCCCATCTTTACAGCCACGAAGCCGGCGGCGCGGCCGTGCTCGGCTCGATCCAGCCGCAGCCCATCGCGCATCAGGCCGATGGCACGATGGATCTCGGCGACATCGAACGCGCCATCAAGCCCGACGACAACCACTATGCCCGCACCCGCGTCATCGCGCTGGAGAACACGTTCGGCGGCAAGGTGCTGCCCGTCGACTACATGGCCCAGGTGGCCGATATCGCCCGGCGCCGCGGCCTCGGCCTCCATCTGGATGGCGCCCGCGCCTTCAATGCCTGCGTGGCGCTGGGTACCGATATCCGCAGCTTCACGGCGCCGTTCGACACCGTCTCGATCTGCCTCTCCAAGGGACTGGGCGCTCCGGTCGGCTCGGTGCTGGTCGGGCGGCGGGATCTGATCGATACCGCGCGCCGCCATCGCAAGATGCTGGGTGGCGGCATGCGCCAGGCTGGCGTGCTGGCGTCGGCGGGCCTCTACGCCCTCGACCACAATGTCGCGCGCCTCGCCGATGACCATCGTCGCGCGCGCCGGCTGGCCGAGGGCCTCGCGGCGTTCCCGTCGCTCAAGGTCGTCATGCCCGATACCAATATCGTCTTCGTCGATGTCGAGGATCGGCTCGACAAGCGCTTCACCGATTTCCTGCAGAGCCGGGGCGTGGGCATGCTGGGCTATGGCCGGCAGCGCTGGGTCACCCATCTCGACGTCGATGACGACATGGTCGATGGCGCGCTGGCCGAAGTGGCGACATTCTTCCGCGAGGGTGCGGAAGCGGCGTTTGCGCGCTAGCCGCCGGTTGCCAGTTCCTGGCAGCGCTCCACGAACTTCTGGCGGGCAATCGTCTCCCAGGGATAGTTGACGCTGACATAGCTGTCCGCGGTGCCGATGCCCCAATACTGGGCGCTGACCAGGCTCTCGGGAAAGCGGATCATCACTCCGTCGGCGCTGGCATAGATTTCCGTTGCCGGCTGAACGGGTGATGTCAGCCCCTCGACAATGCGGCCGGCGACCGCTGCACTGACGATCGAGGCAAAAGCCGCCAGCTTGCCGCCGCAGAACAGGAAGCGCACCGGCTTGCTAGGGTCGTTCTTGTAGAGCAATACGCCCTCCGCGGCAGCCAGATCGGGCCCTACCTGCTCGGTCACGTCGGTCAGTGTCCCGTAAAGGCTTTCCAATTGTGGCGTGGCCACCTCAAGCGTCATGCCGTCAAGCGCTGCCTGGTACGGGTTGAACTCTTCTTCCTGCGCAAAGCAGGGCGCCGCGATGGTGAGCGCCAGAAAGGGCATGGTCACAGCAAGGCGCATGATGCGTCTCCGGGTTGCCGCCGCAAGCCGAGTATTCGGCGCGTCAGAGCCGCTGGTCAAGGTGGGCGGGGAAGGGGCCCGCCCACCTTGTTCGCCTAGTCCCGGTCGAGGGCGATGCGGATCGCCAGTTCAACGGGCGAGTATGCGCCATTGGCCCGGTCGACCTGCAGCTCACCCCGCGGCATCAACGGCGGCTGGGCCATGAACTTGACCGTCTTGCCGCGATGCTTCTGCGCGGCGTGAACCAGGAACGGGTGGCACAAATAGACTGTACCGGCGGGCCCGGTCGCCAAAGCTTCCCTGCCGGTATCGAACCAGTCCGGCCGGTCGGCAATCATGTGCCGCAACGAGCGACCCGCATCACCCGCCGGGGCGAGGTAGCGGGCGACCTCGAGATGCGAGCCCACCCGGATACGCGTGGGCGCATCCGCTTCCCCGACATCGGAGAACAGGAACAGCATCAGCAGTGCCCGGCCCCTGGAGACGATGTTGGCGCGGATATCGAGGAAATCCTTGAAATCGTCGCCGGCAAAGCTGCCGTCGATATGCCAGCCATCGTCGCCCGGCTCGTCGGGCGAGGGGAAACGCACCGGGAAGGTGCCCAGCCCCTGCGGCGGCGCCCACCTGTTCTGGCCGACAAGCTGGTCATAGGCCGACACCAGCACGGGCGTATTGGCGGCCTGACGGAAGGGCAGGTCGGAATAACCGCCCAGCCGGATGACGGGCTTGGTCCAGGTGGCCGGATTGTCCGGGTCGCAACCGGTCGCCTTCCACAAAATGGCGCGGCCCTGCTCGGCCAGTTCGCGGGGGAAGGCATAGTCGACGCTGATGAAACCGTCGGTGATGAAAGAGTCGATCTGCGCTGCGGTGAGCGCGGGAATGCTGTCAGGCATTGGAAAGTCCATAAGTTCGCGAGGCCGCAGGCGCGGCCGGATCGAGCGGGGAACCGCTCAACGAGTGCCCAAAAAGGGCGCCATCAGGCGCCGAGGAACACTGCGAACTTGGTGGACTGGATCATCATCATGGTGGGCGGGAGCATAGTCACGAGAGCTCGGGTGTCAACTTTTGCATGCTGGACGACCGCGGACGTCTATCGCGCGCCGAACGTCACCCTCGGGCTTGACCCGAGGGGACTATGCTTGCCGACAGCTTCGCAAAGCGCAGAGCCCTCGGGTCAAGCCCGAGGGTGACGATCGAGAGTGGGCAACTTCCTGCCGCGCAGCGGCAGGATCGCC
>CBIHQV010000038.1:0-42535 GCA_966212275.1 uncultured Devosia sp. | reverse complement strand
TAGTCGGACCCAGTGAGGAAGCTCCAGATCCGTGATGGGCGGCCCTTGGCTCCCTTGTTTAGTAAAACGGTCGAGTCAAAGGCCGCCCATTACCCGTGAACCCGCGAGGCGCAAGCCGGGCGGCGTTTCGGCGCGTCCCGTTCACCGCAACAGTCCGAGGCGCTCGAATTCTTCCCAGCCCACCAGCCGCACCCGCTCGCCGCCCTCCTCGACCGGCGCCGCCTGCCCTGCCTTCTCCGCCTTTGCCAGCTTGCGGTTCCAGGCGGCCCGGCGGCGGTTTTCGCGGGCGGTTTCGGTGTCCAGTTCGCGCCATTCGTCGATCATGCCGCTATCGAGCAGCTCTTCGACGCGCCGCGGATCGAAGACGTGGAAGGTGATCTTGCGGGCCCGCCCACGGAGCTTGACCGTCCGCGTCCCGGCGCTGGGCAGGCGTCCGTCCTTGAGCCAGCGATGGCGCTCGGAGGTCTTGATGGACAAGATATCCTCGATCTCGCGCGGAATCACCGGCAGGTTCTCGATGCCCTCCATCCCGGCGTACACGATCGCCACCGCGGCGCGAAAGGCTTCCGCCTCGCTCTCAGGCAGCCGCAGCGTCAGCGTAGCGGCCTTGATGTCGAGCGCCTTGCGCACAGAACCCGGCAGCCGCGCCCGCATTTCGAGCAGGATGCCCCGGGCGCGCACCGACGAGCCGAGCGTCGCGGCAGGCGGAAGCTGCCACTCCTCGGTGAGCTTGGGTTCGTCCTGGTCTTTGCGGGGAGGCTCATGCTGCCCAGATAGGTGATTTATCCCAAGGCTACAACGCGCCGCAGCCGCGGAAAGTCTCGAACCTAGCCACCAAAAGCCAGGGGCACATCAAAGGTCCAGTCGGACCGATTGGCCCCTTCGGGGATGGGCGGGAATGGCGCGGCGCGGCTGACGGTCGCCAGCCCCGCCTGGTCGACGGCCGCATTGCCCGAAGAGCGGCCGATGCTGACGCCCGACACGCGGCCATCGGCCAGCACGGTGAAACGCACCACGACCTCGCCGGAAGGACCATTGCTGCTGCGCAGCGCCCGCCGCAACTTGCGCAGCACGTCGCTGGGATATTTGGCGATTTCGGCATCACCGCCATTGCCCGTTCCCACCTGCTGGGCCGGACTGCCCGCCGCGGCGACGGCATCGCCATCATTGGTCCCACCATTGCCGGATGGCTGCGGCGCCGCCGGACGCGGCGTCTGTTGCGGCGGCTTGACCTCGGTCGGGCGGCTGGGGCGCTCGAAACTGAGCGTTTTCGGCACGGGCGCGGTCTTGAGCTCCTCGATGCTCACCGGCTCGATCGTCGCCGGCGCCGCAGCCGCCACGGGCCGGCCGGCAAGGCTGCTGACGGCGGTGGAACTCAGCGCCGCAATCTCGATGGTCCGCGCTTCGGCAACGGCCTGCGGCTCAGCCTGCACCGCCTCAACCGGCTCGATCACCTCGACCGGCACCGGCTCGATCGTCGACGGCGCAACCGCCGCGACACCCGACGAGACGAGGTTCACCGTCGAATCGCTCTGCACCACTTCGGTGGCATTGGCCGAGACATTGGCCATGGTGATGATGCTGACATTGACGGCCGCGGCGGCCGGCGCATCCTCGGCCTCGGGCCAGGCAAAGCCGGCCAGGGCAATGCCGAGCACAGCCGCATGCGCCAGCAGCGAGCCGGGAAGAGCCCGCAGCATTTATTGGCTCTGCTCGGCTTGGGTGATGAGGCCAATCTGGCCATAGCCGGCGGCCGAGAGCGCGCCCATCACCTTCATGATCGCGCCATAGGCCGCGGTGGCATCGCCCCGCACATAGAGCCGCTCGTCGGTTCCCTCGACGGCCAGCGCCGCGACCGCGGGCACCAGGGTCTCAAGCGTCACCGGCTCGCCATCGATGGATATGGCGCCGTCTGGCGTCACCGTCACGGTGATCGGCTTGCGCTCGAGCGGCATGGCCTGCGCAGCCGTCTGCGGCAGGTCGATCTTGACGCCCATGGTCATCAGCGGCGCCGCGACCATGAAGACGATGAGCAGCACCAGCATGACGTCGACCATCGGCGTCACGTTGATATCGCTGATCGCGGCATTGCGAGCCCGCCCGCGCCGTCGCCCGCCCTTCGAGCCGCCAACCGACATGGCCATCAGCCGGCCCTGCCCGCGTCGAGCTGCCGCGACAGCAGCGCCACGAGCCGGTCGGCAAAGGCTTCGAGCCGCCCGATCAGCTTGCCGGCATCGGCATTGAGTTTGTTGTAGGCGATGACGGCCGGAATAGCCGCCAGGAGCCCCAAAGCCGTGGCCAGCAAGGCCTCGGCAATACCGGGCGCAACCACGGCGAGGCTGGTATTTTCGGCCGAGGCAATGGCGGTAAAGGCATTCATGATGCCCCAGACCGTACCGAACAGGCCGACAAACGGACCGGCGCTGCCGATGGTGGCGAGGAAGCCGAGACGTTTTTCGAGTTCGGCGCTCTGCTCGGTCACCGCCAGGTCGAGGGCGATTTCGAGCCGGCTCTGCAGCCCGCCTGCAGTCGCGGCCTGCTGGGCGTGGCTTTTGTCCCATTCATCCATCGCCGCGAGGAACACGGCCGAGAGGCCCGTGGCATTGGCGTCGGCATAGTCGCCGCGCAGTTCAGCCAGGGGTTTGCCCGAGGCGAAGTCGCGATCGAAGGCGGCCATGTCACGGCGCGCCTTGGCATAGGTGGACACCCGGTTGGCGATGATGGCCCAGCACCAGACCGAGGCCAGCAGCAGCCCCAACATCACGGATTTCGCGACCCAGTCGGCCTGCAGGAACAGGGCGATCATGGAAAAGCTGTGCGCTTCCGCCTCCATGGCCTAGACCCCGAACGCCACGTCGAGGCGCGTACTGGTTTTGAGCGCATCGAGACAGACTGTCGGTGGCGTGACGGCGCCTTCGCAGGCGCTGACATCGTTGACCAGCAGGCGCCCCAGCCCCTCGCATTGAAGGCCGGCCAGTTCGAACTGCAGCACCTTGGTCTTGCCCTCGCTCAGATCCTTGAAATCGAGCGTCACGATGCGGTCGATCGTGCCTGATGCGTCGAACAAAGCCAGTTCCACGGCGGCCCGGTCGAGCTGCCCGCCCAGGTGGTTGGTGGCGAGGAACGTCACCCGGCAACCTGCCTCGGCCGGCTGGAGGGCATTGAGTTCGAGCGCCAAAGAGAGCGGAAAAGTCTCCTGCGCCAGGACGGGTGAGCAGCAGAGCGCGAGCCCAAGAAGGGCGGCAAACGGGCGTTTGGTCATCAGGCAGCCTTGGTGTTGAATTCGGACGCGGTCTCGCGACCGGCGGATTGGGGCAGCACGAATGGCGTGCCCGATGGCGGCAGCACGCCAACGCGCAACGGACAGTCGAACACCTCGGCGATGAGCCGGTCGGTCAACACGTCCTCGGGCGCGCCGAAGCCGGCCACGCGCCCATCGCGCAGGGCGAGGATGGTGTCGGCATACATCGCCGCCAGGTTGAGATCGTGCAGGATGGCGATGACGCCGCCGCCGGCATCGGCATAGCGCCGGGCGGCGTCCATGATCATCAACTGATGCTTGACGTCGAGGCTCGAAACCGGCTCGTCGAGAAAGAGATAGCGCGGCGCGCCATCGAGCACCGGCACCCAGACCTGGCAGAGCACGCGCGCCAGTTGCACGCGCTGCTGTTCGCCGCCGGACAGTTCGCCATAATAGCGGCCGCCAAAGCCCGCGAGATCCACCGCGGACAAAGCCATATCCGGCAGTTGGCGCGTCATGGCGAGCGGGACACCCGAGCGCCCAGCGGTCAGCCCCAGCGCCACCACTTCGCGCACGGTGAACGGAAACGGCAGGCTGCTCGATTGCGGCAAGACGGCTCGCAGCGTCGCCGTCGCGACGGGACTGAGCGTGGCAAGGTCGCGGCCATTAATGCGAACGGTCCCGTCATAGGCATAGTCGCGGCAGATGGCCTTCATCAGCGTTGATTTGCCCGAGCCGTTGGGGCCGATAACGGCGGTGATGGCGCCGGGAGCGGCCGAGAAGGACACGTCGTGCAGGATCTGGCGATTGCCGAGGGAAAGCGAAAGCGCGTGAACATCGATCATGGCGTCACCAGGCAAAGGCGGCGCGTCTGCGCAGCAGGATCCAGAGGAAGAACGGCCCGCCGACAGCGGCCGTGACGATGCCGATCGGCAGCTCCGCCGGCGCAACGATCAGGCGGCTGACCGCATCGGCCATCAGCAGGAAAGAGGCCCCCAGCAGCGCCGTGGCGGGCAGCAGGTAACGGTGGTCGGGGCCGATCACCAGCCGCAGCAGGTGCGGCACGACAATGCCGACAAAGCCGATGCCGCCGCTCACCGCCACCGAGGCGCCGGTGGCGCCGGCGACGGCGAGGATGGTCAGTATCTTGAACCGCTGCACCGCCACCCCGAGATGGGCCGCCGTGGCCTCGCCCAGCGTCAGGGCGTTGAGGCCCTTGGAGAGAAATGCGGCGGCCAGAAGCGCAGCCAGGATGATCGGCCCCGAGGCGCTAAGCTTGACCCAGTTGGCGCCCGAGAGCGAACCGAGGCCCCAGAAGGTCAGGTCGCGCAACTGGCTGTCGGTCGCCACATAGACCATCACCCCGGTAATGGCGCCGGCCAGGGCGGCGATGGCAATGCCGGCCAGCAGCATGGTGGCAATGGCGGTCTGGCCGCCCTGTGTCGCCACGCGATAGAGAATGAAGGTGGTGACGAGGCCACCGGCAAAGGATGCGATCTGCAGGGCATAGATGCCGAGGAAGGCGGTGAGCGGCGCCAGCATGGTCGTGCCCAGCACGATGATACTGACCGCGCCCAGGCCAGAACCAGCCGACACACCGACCAGCCCCGGATCGGCCAGCGGATTGCGGAACAGGCCCTGCATCAGGAGGCCCGACACCGCCAGCCCTGCCCCGACCAGCGCGCCGAGCAGCATGCGCGGCAGGCGGATATTGTAGATCACCGCGTGATCGCGCAGCGCCTGGTCGGCACTGTCAGGGACGATGCCGAACCAGCCGCCGATAATGGTCCAGGCCGAGGCGCCCGAAGCGCCCGTCGTCATGGACAGCACCATGGTGGCGGCGAGCAGGACCGCCAGCACCGCTATGGCGAGGCGGCCGAGATGGCTGCGATCCCCCTCGGCCCGCGGCGCTGCCGCAGGCCCCGCCCCTGACATGACCAATGCGCTTGTCATCACTAGGTCCTACTGGGCGCCATAGAGCAGGTCGGCGACCTCGCCGGCAGCGGCGGCCGTGCGTGGGCCGAAGCCGAGCAGGTATGCCCCGTCGAGGCGATAGATCGCGCCGTTCTGGCCGGCTGGCGTCTGGGCAATGGCGGGATTGGCCTTGAGCTCGGCGTCGGTTGCGCCATGATCGCCGCCCCGGTCCATCATCAGGATGGCGTCTGGCGCGGCGGCGATGATCGCCTCCTCGGTCAGCGCCTTGTAGCCGGTATAGTCGTCGATGGCGTTGACCGCCCCGGCCAGCGCGATAATGCCATTGGCGGCCGTTTCGGTGCCGGAGGCCTGGATCTTGCCGCCCTGGGTCGAGAGGATGAAGAGCACGCGCTTGGGCTCGGTGACGGCGCCGGTGCGGGTCGCCAGCTCAGCGAATTGCTGCTCGGTGGCGAGTGCCAGGGTCTCGGCCTGGTCCACGGCCCCCAGTACCTGGCCGACGGCGCGGATCTTGGTCAGCACGCCCTCGGCCGAATAGCTCTCGGGCACGGTCTGGTACTCGACGCCGGCATGGCTCAGCACGTCGAGTGCCTCGGGCGGCCCGCTACCCTCGATGACGAGCAAGGCCGTGGGGCTGACCGAGAGCACGCCTTCGGGCGCGAGCTGGCGCATATAGCCGACATCGGGCAGCGCCGTGACAGCTTCAGGATAGAGCGCGGTCTGGTCGCGAGCGACCAGTTTGCCCTCCTCGCCCAGCGCGAAGATGATTTCGGTCAGCGAGCCGCCGATGGAGACCAGTCGCGAGGTATCGGCGAACTGGTGCAGCTCCTGGGCCGAAACGCCCGAAACGCCCGAAATGCCGAGGCCGAGGGCCAGGATGGCGGCGCCGGCAAGACGGCGATGGTGAAACAAGTGCATGGAAACCTCAGGCGGCGTTGGACTGGTTGTGGAGGGGAAGGCGTTCGACGGCGGTGCGCCAACCGGCGCGCTCGTCCGAGCCTTCCTGGCGCTTGCCGAAGAACTGGATGATGAGTTCGCGATTGCCGTCATAGACCTCGACCGAGGTGACATGGCCGTCGCTGGTGGGCTTGCGCACCGCCCAGACCGAGGCGATCTGGTCGAGACGCAGATGCAGGTGGAAGGTCTCGTCCATCACGTTAAGCCACGGGCCCATCGGCTTGACGTTGCTGATGGGACCGGCATGGATCTGGATGCAGCCGTGATTGCCGACAAAGGCCATGATAGGCAAGTCAGTGCCGGCGACGGAGCCGAACACCTCCTCGACGGCCTTGGCGTCAAGTTGCCAGGCGAGGTCTTCGCCCACCATTTCGACGGCGGCGAGGCGAGGCAGGTTGAGCTTTTTCAGCATGCCGAAGAACTGATGCGTGTCGGTCAGCGCCTGCCAGCTTTCGCGCAGCGTCGCGACATCGGCCGGCGCGCCAAGCTCGGGCACAGCAGGAAGCGGCGTGGTGGCGATGGCGTCGGTCTGCTCGGCATGGCGCAGGTTGGTCACCAGCACCGACCAGGCTTCCAGGTTGGTCGCCGGGCGCGCATGCACCTTGTGGACAGCCTGCCCCTGGGCATCGAAGAACTGCAGCGACCGGCGGATGGAACCGTCCTCGCTGGTCTTCTCGACGGCAAAGCCGAAGGCCCATTTCGACGGGAAGATGCGCAGGTCGACCTGCTCGCCCAGCACCATCGATGCCATCGGGCCCATCACCACCTTCTCGTAGGGACCGATCTTCTCGTGCACCGCGCTCTCGTTGCGGGTCAGCGCCATGACTTCGCCAACGGCGGTCAGACCATTGAGCAGGATGTCGAGGTCGGGCTTGAGCCGGATGGCGCTGCGGCCCACTTCGGCCGCGACGAGTTCACCCTCGGAGATGCCGTGGATGCGAGCGAAATCGCGTTCCCGCATCTCGGGGTGAATGGCGCGCAGGCGCCGGATTTCGGCTGGGGTTTTGGTGTTTGTCTCGGTCAATTGCGAACCTATTTGGTCAGGATGAGCTTGTCTTGGCGGGTGATGCGCAGGCGGTAAGGCACGCCGTTATGCAGGATCAGCACCTCGCTCTCGCCGCCGAACAGGTCGCCACTCGTGACGATTCTGGGGCGGGCGAGATCTCGCTCTGCATGGGGTGGCTCGGCGGCTGCGGGCATAAATAATCCTTGCATATCAGGTGCGTAGCGCAGTCCTGCGCTGCATCTGCCTTGCATCATTAAACTTGACTTTCTTAGACAGGTTATTTACTGCGCGCAATAGGTGATCGCAAGAGTCATATTTTTGACGCGATCGCAGCCAGCCAGCCACCCGCCAGCCAGCACTCAAAGATCAAATAAACTGGAGTTTGAAATGGGGCTGGTACGGTCGCGCGCCGCTGCACTGATGTGTGGCGCCGCGCTGGGAGTGATTGCGTTGCAGGGGGCTGCCGCGCAGACGTCAACGAATGCGTCAAATATTACGCTGCTGGAACGTCTGGTGATCGGCCTGGGTGGCGCGCCAAAGGTGGCGATCGATACGCCACAAGCCGTAACGGTGATCGATCAGGCCGATCTCGACCGGGTGCAGGCCACCACGATCGGTGGCGTCTTCGACAGCGTGCCCGGCGTCACCATGGTGGGCAGCGAGCGCCAGTTCGGCGAAGCCTTCAACATTCGCGGCATCGGCACCACCGAGAATTCCTCGGACGGGTCGCGCGTCGTCGTGACCGTCGATGGCGCGCCCAAGTTCAACGAGCAATACCGCATGGGCTCGTTCTTCTCCGATCCCGAACTCTACAAGCAGGTGGAAGTCCTGCGCGGTCCGGCATCCTCTACGCTCTACGGCGCCGGCGCCATCGGTGGCGTGATCAACTTCACCACCAAGGATGCATCCGACTTCATCCGCGATGGCCATACCGGCGCCCTCAACGTCAAGGGCGGCTTCTCCAGCAATGGCCTGGGCACGCTGACCTCGGCCGTGCTGGCGCAGCAACTGTCCGAGACGTTCGAGGTTCTGGCGACCGGCAACTGGCGCCGCAGCCAAAACCTCGACCTGGCCAAGGGAACGCCGCTGGCCGGCTCCGCCTTCGATACCTGGTCGGGCCTGATCAAGGGCACCGCCCATTTCGGCGAGAATGACGAGCAGACGCTCCGCCTGTCCTATCAGCGCTGGTTCAGCGACGCCAAGGACCAGGCCTATGCCCAGACCGGCACGCAGGCTGCATTCGGCGTCGTCGACCGCACGGTCATCGACCAGACGGCCGTGCTCTCTTACGAAAATCCGGACTCGGACAATCCCTGGGTCGATCTCAAGGTCAACCTGAGCTATTCCGACACCGTCAACGACCAGACCAATCACCGCTACGCGCTTGGTGCGCCGGCCACGGTCATCGGTCCGGTCAACCCGGCTTTCCCGCAGAACGTCACCTCGGACAGCATTCTGCTCGACACACGGTATGGCTACAAAACCTGGCAATTGTCCGCGGATAATACCGTCGAGTGGATCGGCGACGATTTCGAGAATTACCTGACCTTTGGCCTGCAGGCCTCCACGCAGGATCGAAGCGCCGTTCGCCCAGGTACGGCGGCAGCATTGCCGGCCCATCCGCAGGGTGTCGAAAACAAGCTGGGCATCTTCGCCCAGAACGAATTCGTCTGGGATGACCGGCTGACGATCCTGGCCGGCGCTCGTGGCGATTTCCACTGGGTGCAGTCCAGCACGGGCCTGCGCAACATCGATGGCTCGGCCTTCTCCCCCAAGATCGCCGCGCTCTACGACTTCAACGACAATGTCGGCGTCTTCGCCTCGCTGGCCCATACCGAACGCCTGCCCACCATTGACGAGCTCTATTCGGTGGCGGCGTCGGCACGCGGCCTGACGGCAAAAGTGGCCAGCCTCGATCTCCGCAAGGAAATCGCCAATACCGTCGAAGGCGGCTTCGTGCTGTCGGGTGATGACCTCATCCAGCAGGGCGACACCGCCAGCGTCAAGGTCACGGGCTTCTATAGCGATCTGACCGACCTGATCGTGTCCAATACGGCCCCTCGCCTACCCGCAGCGCCGGTGCCCTATTACGGCAATGTGGGCGCGGCCCGCATCTATGGTCTCGAGGTCGAAGGCGCCTACAATTCGGACCTGGTGTTTGCCAACCTCGCCTACTCGCTGACCATCGGGGACAATCTCGTCACCAACACGCCGCTCACCACCGTGCCGCAGAGCAAGGTGGTGGCCACGCTCGGCGCCCGCCATGCCGAGTGGAACCTCGAATATGGCGTGACGGCGACAGTGGCCGATGTCGGTCGCTATGTTTCGCCCATCGTGCAGCAGGGCCAGGTTGTCGCCGACGGTCCGGCTGAAGCTTTTGCCACGGTCGACCTCTTCGCATCCTGGAAGCCCGAAAGCGGCGCCTTTGCCGGCACCCAGGCCCAGTTCAGCATCGAGAACGTCTTCAACGCGGACTATCGGGAAAATCTCTCGACCGACCGCTCCACCGGACGCACCTTCAAGCTGACCCTGGCCAAGCAGTTCGACTACTGAGCCGATAACGAGCCTGCCAGCAGCCCAAAGGCTGCTGGCTTTCCTGCCGTCAGCCCGGCTTGCGCTCCATGAAGCGGATGCGATTGCTGAACGGATCGGTGACCATCATTTCCAGTCCCCAATCTTCCTGCGACAGGCCCGGCCGCATCGAGCGGTAGTTCTTCGCCAATAGCTCGGCGTGGAAGGCCCTCAGCCCGCCTGGCATATAGACCACCATGTTTCCACCCGGCGAGGCATCGCCGGCATGCTCGGAAAGATGCAGCGACAGGCCCGCCCGCGTCACCTGCATGTAGAGCGGCGCGTTGTCGTGGAAGCGGTGTTCCCAATCGATCTGGAAGCCCAGAAAGTCGAGATAGAATTCGTGCGCCTTGGGAATGTCGAATATGCGCACGATCGGCATTGCCCGCTCGAACGTGATCGCATCTGGGTGGCTCACCCTCTCGGCGGCGTCGATCCTGGCCGACAGAATGTTCCAGGTGTCGAGACCGAATTGCCTCGCGACGATTTCGAGAGCCTCGCTGTGCGAGATCGAAATGTCCTTGCCTGCCAATGCCTCGCGCATGGCCTTGGCCATGAGCTTGGCGTCCTGATAATTTCGCATGTGAATACCGGCTCCAAAGTCGGCACTGGCCTATTCGGTGTCCGCATTGCCGATGCCCGCCGACATGTATCCGGTGAGAGCAATTGCACAGGCGTTCGCCATGCACCGGAGTGCGCGGACTGCTGGCCGCCTTGAGCCGAAGGAATACTAGCGCCAGACAGGCTGCTTGTCACCGCGCGACATGGCCTTTTCCGAGCGAGATCAGGCCGCTAGACTGCCGCTCCCACCTCTATCTCCGCCACTGCGCGAAACTTCCGGCAAGACCGACACAATGGGCCTCCGCAACTACGTGATCGAAGGCGTGTCCGGCGCCGGCAAGACCACCGTGGCTACAGAGCTCGAGCGGCGCGGCTACCACGTCGTCCACGGCGATCGGACGCTGGCCTATTATGGCGAGCCACTGACCGGCCTGCGCCTCGACGCACCGCCACCGGTCGGTGGACTCGACGCCATCGAATGGGGCTATGCGCGGTGGATATGGCCGGTCGAGCAGGTGAAAACGCTGCTCGCCGATCAAAGCCATCCGGCCACCTTCTTCTGCGGCGGCTCGCGCAATTCCGAGCACTTCATCCACCAGTTCGACGCGGTCTTCATTCTGGATGTCGATACCGAAACGCTGCGCCGCAGGCTGACCAGCCGGCCCGAAGACGAGTTCGGCGGCAGGGCGGCCGAGCGCGAGTTCGTGCTGCGCCTCCACGCCACCGGCGAACACATTCTGCACGGCTCTATCGTCATCGACGCCACCCAGCCGGTCGGCCGCATCGTCGATGCAATCCTGGCCCGGTGCGACTAGGCACACCGTCTCTTTCGAGCCTCAGTCCTTCCCCTCGCGGACGACGTCCACCACCAGCGTTCCTTCGGGCAGCGGGCGCAGCAGTTCGTCCTCCGGCCGCGTCAGGAACAGCCAGTGCGCCCAGTCCTCCGGCCGCAGCACGCAAACCTGGCGGTCGTGGATCGGGGCGATGTCGGGCCCCGGCGCCGTGGTCAGCATGGTGAAGCTGAGCGCGCCGTCCTCATCCTCGCTCCACAGCCCGGCAATGCCCATGACGGGCGAGTCCTTGAGCGCCAAGCGGTGCTTGGTCTTGGGATATTTGCTGCCGGTGAATTCGAAAAAGCCCGACAGCACCACGACGCAGCGGCGGCTCTCGACGAAGCTGCGCCCATCAGACTTGAAGTTGAAGATCGGCCCAGCCTTGGGGCGCGGCGGCGGGAAGCCAAACCGCATGGCGACCAGCTCGACGCCGTTACCGCTGGCGCGCAGCACCGGCCCGGTATCGCCAATGCGGATATCGTCAGCCGGCAGGAGTGCCGCCTCACCGCCCGATGCGCTCAGCTCCAGCGCGGCGATCGCCTTCTGGTACTCGGCGTGGCTCACATGCTGTTCGTAGTCATTGCACATGGTGGCAGCAAACCACGCCGTCGAGGCGGGTTCAACCGCCGGCGGTTTGCGACGCAGCCAGATAGGCCGCCTCCATTTGCGCCAGAGCCGATCGGGCCGGTGGCGGCGCGCCCAGATGGATATGGCGCAGCTCGTCCATGAAATCCTGCCACAGTGCCGGCCCGCCCTGGTCGAGGACGATGGCCCGCGCCGCCAGCTCCGCACTGACCGGCAGGTAGCGAACGCCCCAGGCGCCCAGTGCCGCCATGGCCGGCACCAGGGCGATGGACTTTTCGGTGAGGCTATAGATCATGCGCTGCTTGTGCCCGGGATCGGACGCCGCGGTCAGCATGCCCTCCTCGCTCAGATGCTTGAGCCGGCTGGCGAGAATATTGGTGGCGATACCCTCGAGCGAATTGCCGTGCAGGTCGCGATAGGTACGAAGATTGCCGAACATGATGTCGCGCAGAACCACCAGGCTCCAGCGGTCGCCGAGCACTTCGACGGTTAGATTTATCGGGCATCCCGATCGCAGATCCACGGCGCAGCTCCTGTTGTCCGCTTGCACTTTACAAGTAGTACCCAGATGGGTAAACCGATTGCATATAACAAGCAGTTACGAAGAAGCGAGAAAATCGGCATCTTGCTGTCGATGCGGGGCACGGCCAAACGTCTAGTAGGCAGCGGCAAGGAGGGAGTTCGCGAATGGAACGGAATTACGGCTGGGTCATCGTCGGCGCTGGCGCGCTGATCACCTGTTTGGCGATGGGCGCCATGTTCGCCCTGCCCGTCTATCTGCAACCGATGGCCGACGAAACCGGCTGGACGCGCGCGGGCATTTCCGGCGCCATGACGATCGGCTTCATCGTCATGGGCGTGGCGGGCTTCCTCTGGGGCACGCTGACCGACCGCATTGGCGCGCGACCCGTGGTGCTAATTGCAGCGGTGATGCTGGGCCTGGGCCTCTTCATCGCCAGCCGCGCCAACGATCTCCTGATCTTCCAGTTCGCCTATGGCGGCCTGGTCGGCGCCTCCGGCGGTGCATTCTTCGCCCCGCTGATGGCCACCGTCATCGGCTGGTTCGACAAACATCGCAGCCTCGCCGTATCGCTGGTTTCGCTCGGTGGCGGCGTCGCCCCTATGGTGATCACGCCCCTGGCGACCGTGCTCATCGAACAGATGGGCTGGCGCAATGCCATGATGACGACGGCTTTGGTCGCCACCGCGCTGATCATGCCGACCGCCATGCTCATTCGTCGTCCGCCAGCGGCTCTCGCCGAAGGCCCGACCGTGGACGGTGAAGTGCCGGCGCCCGCCGGTCGCCCGTCCATCGGCAGCGTCTTCCGCAAGCCGCAATTCATCGTGCTGGCAGCCGTGTTTTTCCTCTGCTGCGCCGCCCATTCAGGGCCGATCTTCCATACGGTGAGCTATGCAATGCTGTGCGGCGCCTCGGCGCTGGCTGCGGCGAGCATCTATAGCGTCGAAGGCTTTGCGGGGCTGTTCGGCCGGCTGCTTTTCGGCGTGCTGGCCGATCGCGTGGGCGTCAAGCGCGTCATCATCGGCGGGCTCGTGCTGCAGGCGGTGGGCATCTACACCTACATCTACGTCGCCGAGCTGACCCAGTTCTACATGCTGGCCGCGGTGCTGGGTCTCGCCTATGGCGGCGTCATGCCGCTCTATGCCGTGCTCGCCCGCGACTATTTCCCGGCCCATGTCATGGGCACTGTGCTGGGCGGCATCACCATGACGTCGAGCATCGGCATGGCCTTCGGCCCTGTCGGCGGCGGCTGGCTGTTCGATACCTTCGGCGACTATCACTGGCTCTATGTCAGCTCGGCCGCCATTGGCCTTGCCGCCGCCTTGGTGGCCCTGACCTTCCCGCGGCCGTCGGTGCCGCAGGCCGGTCAGTTGCAGCCCGCCTAAGCCGGACTGGGGACGGCGACGCCGCCATCGGTGTCGTCGTCGTCGGGCGCATTGGCATAGGCGGCCGAGAGCTGGCGGTATTGCGGTGAGTTCATCGCGATGAGCGTCACGATGACGCCGACGACGCCGGCAATGGTGAAAACCAGCGCGATGCCGCGATCGGGACCCGTCCCGAACCAGGAACCGATAGCATCCGCTCCGGCGCCGTCCGTCATGAACGGAATGACGACGAACTGGGTCAGCGGTCCAATGAGGAAGGCCGTCAGCGGCGAGGCCGACTGTTCCACGGATTGGGCAAAGCCGAAGACCCGGCCCTGACGTTCCAGCGGCACCACCTTCTGCAGCGTCGTATGCTCGGCCGCTTCGGCGAAGGGACCAAGGAACATCCAGATCAGACAACCGCCCGCCAGCAGCCAGATGGAGGGCTGGATGGTGAAGAAGCAACAAGCCGTCCAGGTGGCGAGATTGACCAGCAGCAGCGTGCGCAGCGGGTTCTTGCCCAGGCCCACCCTGCTGATCAGGATGCCGCTGACGATGAAGGCGCAGGACAGGCCGCCGAACAGCAATCCCCAGACCTGCACCGAAACCAGCGACAGGCCATAGGCATCGAGCAGCGCCATGAAGATGCCGCCGAGGAAATTGTTGAAGGTGGCAAAGAAGATCAGCGCGAAGAGGCCCGGCACGGCCGCGATGACCGCGATGGTGCCCTTGAGGTCGACCCGCTTGGGCTCGGCCTTCTCGCCCTCGGCCGGAACCGGCCGGCCCTCGTCGATGTGAACGAAATAGAGATGTGCGAAGGCCACCAGCGTCAGCACGAGCGCCAGCACCAGCGTCGCCAGCATGCCGCCCCAGGCGACGAGGAAGCCCGATATGACCGAGGTGGTGAGAAAGCCGATGCCGCCGACCATGCCGACCAGGCCGTTGGCCTTGTCGCGCTCGTCCTCGGGAATGAGGATGGTGACCAGCGTGGGCAGCGCGATGGCGCGGATATTACCGGCGATGACGCCCAACATGATCAGGAAAACGAAGACCCACAGATACCAGCCATAGGGATCGGCGAAGGCCCCTTCGGGCTCGAGGAACACCATGCCGAGCGAGAGCGTATAGAACGCCGCCGACACGACGCTTGAGCCCATCATGACCAGCTTTTTGGGGTTGTGATCGACAAGGCTACCCAGCCAGATGACGAAGGCGGCAGTGAAGATCAGATAGACGCCGGCGATCATGCCCGTGGCGAAGACGGACCGGGTCTCGAGATAGACCCAGAAGGTCAGCGCGAACCAGACGGTGAAATTGGTGATGTTGGCCACAAGGTTGTTGGCCAGGATTTGATGGAACGGCTTCATCATCGCGTCACCTATGCGCCCGTTGGACGGCCAAACTATTGGTAATCGACATTATTTCAACCGCAAATCACGGCTGTTACGCGGCGCCCCGACCCGTTTTCTACCGAGGCCGCGCGCGCTTCTCTCATAGGAACGTATCAGGCCCACCCGATCCGACACCGCCGTTCACCCGCCGGAAACCATATTCGGGCAGGCTGACGAAATAGTCAGCGTGAGGTTACCGATGGACGATCTGGTGAGACGCCGTGCGTATGAACTGTGGGAGGCCGATGGCCGTCCGCATGGGCAGGATCAGCAATATTGGTTCAAGGCCCTGGCCGAACTGGCCTCGGCGGCAGCCAAGACCATCAAGCCAGCGCGCAAGCGTGCGCCGCGCGCCAAGAAGGCGGCCTGACAGCAGCCGGCGCCTTGCGCCGGGTCCTAGTGGCTCATCAAATGCGGCCAGTAGACGTCACTATCGAAATCCTGTGGGATCGGCGACAGGCGCGATATGGCCGTCGCGGCGAATTCCACCTGCATGGCGAAGTGACGGATATCGTCGGGCATAGGGCGGCCGGTGATGAATTCGCGGGTGCGCCATTCATCGATGCGGCAGGATCGGAGGCGGCGGCGGGCTTCGGCTTCGACATCCTCGACCAGAATGGCCCCCGTTGCAGCGCCAGACCCCTGCCGTACCGGCTCGGTCCATTCCCTGCTACCCTCGATCACCGCGAAACGCACTTCGGTCCCCTGAAGCCTTGCAGCATGCCTTCTGGCGCTGCCTCACGTCATCAGATTGTCACAGGGCTCTTACCGAATTGGTAACGAAGCGGGCTTGGCAAGCCATCCGCCCGTGCTAGCCTTGCCGGCATGACCATCCTCTATGTCATGGCCGCGCAGGCCGAATATGGGCCGCATCTGCGGGCCCGGATCAAACCGGTGATCTCAGGCGTCGGCCCGGTCGAGGCGGCGATCGCGGTAACGCGGGCGCTGGCGCTGGCCGAGCATAATGGCGCCCTGCCCCAGCTCGTCGTGTCACTGGGCTCGGCCGGCTCGCGCATCCTGGAGCAATGCGGGCTCTACCAGGCCAGCAGCGTCGCCTATCGCGACATGGACGCGTCCCCGCTGGGCTTTGCCAAGGGGCAGACGCCGTTCCTCGACCTGCCGCCAGTGCTGCCGCTGACCACGCTACCGGGCCTGCCGACGGCGACGCTGTCGACCGGCGCCAATATCGTCTCGGGCGCTGCCTATGACGGCATCGATGCCGAGATGGTGGATATGGAAACCTATGCCGTGCTGCGGGCCTGCCAGGCGTTTGGCATACCGCTGCTGGCGCTGCGTGGCATCTCGGACGGGGCGGCTGAGCTCGCCCATGTCAGCGACTGGACGCAGTACCTCCATATCATCGACGAAAAGCTGGCCGCCTCCATCGACCTTATCGAGGCGGCCTATCCCCGCTAGTTGCCGCCGGCCTTCTTGTCGCGACGGGCGCGGCTCCAGGTGCTCCATTTGCGCGTGCCGCGCACGATGCCGGAATTGACCGGCCCCTGCAGGAACACCAGGTCCAGCGCCAGCAACAGCAGGCCGAGCGGCAGCATCCAGATGCCCAGCACGGGCAGGAAGCTGAAGATGCCGCCCAGGATCAGCAGCAGGCCCAACGGAATGCGGATCCATCGCGCCTCGGGGCGGCGAATGCGCTCGAGCAGGCGCGCGGCGAAATCGGGGATGCGGCGCTGCAGGCGGTCGAACTGGCGGTTCAGGCGGGCGTGGCTCTTGGTGGCCATGTCGAGTTCCCCTCTTCTGGCAATGGTCACCGTGCATCTGGGGTCGGCATCGCCTCCGTCCAATAGGCAGGCGGGTCACATTTTCGCGGGTGTCCGGTCTTGAAAACCGATCGGGCCTTGCCGTGGGCCGGGGAACTTCCCGGCGCAGGGCGAGTTGAGCCAGCACTTCCCCAACAAGGAGCGTCATCATGGCCACTTCAGCAAAACGTACTCTCAAGACCATCGAGGATGCAGGCGACAGCGTCTCGGGCGCGCTGCTCGACCAGATCTCCGCGCTCCGCAAAGAGATCGCCGCAATTTCCGAGGCTGTCAGCGATTATGGCGGGCATTCGCTGAGCGACGTCCAACACAATGCCGTCGCTCTCGCCAAAGAGGTTCGCCACCAGGGCGCGGTCGTCGCGCGGCAGGTGAACCGGCAGGCTGGCGTCGCCGGCAAGGCGATCCAGGAAAATCCGGTGCCCGTCATCGTCGTCCTGGGCACGATTGCGCTGCTTTCGGCGCTGATCTTCACGCGCGACTAGCATTGCCGTTTCGTTAACCGTCCGGCTCAGACTTTCCTTAAGTCTGTTGGGGCATTTTCGGTCTGACTTGCACAATTGCAACAGATCGGAGATGCCCCATGGCGCTTTCCAAAGCCATACTGCGCTTCGCTGCCCTCGCCATCGCCGCTACCAGCCTGGGGGGATGCAGTTTCCTCGGGCTCAATTTCGGTATGGCGCAGCTCTCCGAGAAAGAATGCATGATGCGCGCCATGTATTTCGAGTCCAACCGCTCGAGTTCGGAAGGCATGCTGGCCGTCGGCACGGTGGTGATGAACCGCGTCCACGACTCCCGCTATCCCCGCTCGGTCTGCGGCGTCGTGGGCCAGAAGAACCAGTTCGCCCAGGGTGTCCTCACCCGCAAGATGACCGATAGCGGCGCGGTCCTCGCCTCGCAGATGGCCGAGCAGGTGCTGGCCGGCGCGCGTCATCCCGGCGTGCAGAATGCCCAGCATTTCCACACGGCCGGCCTGCGCTTCCCCTACAACAACATGTATTACGTGCTCGAAGCCGGCGGTAACGAGTTCTACGAGAAGCGCACGCCGGGCACCTTCTGACGGGCGCTTACTTCGCCTGCACCAAGGCGCGGCTCAGGAAAAAGCCGTGGCCGTCGTCGCGCGCGCAGGTCAGCCCGCGACGCTCCGACAGGCACTGGAATGGCCCCAGGGTCACCACGCGGTCATATTCGAATTTCTGGGTGAGCGAGCAGCAGCTCGCGTCGCCGACATCGTCGAGCAGCACGCCCTCGTCCTGCCCGCCGAGAATGGCGCGGACATAGTTGGGCTCGACGCGGTCGCACTGGATTTCGGCCAGGCCGTCCCAGGTTTCATAAACCGAGGTGCCGCCTTCGGGCGTGTAGATGCAGCCGATATTGCCCGAGGGCATGACGAACTCCACCTGGCCTTCGTCATTGGCGTAGAAATGCTGCTGCTCGTAGGCGCGGGCGGGAAGGCCGAGCAACACCGTCAGCGCGGCGAAGCCGGCAAAGACCAACGAGTTGCGAACCAAGGCACGGCGTTGACGACGGGTGGTGAGCATGGCCATGACCCTCATTGGCGTTGCAATGATGGTGGTATGGCCGAGATGGACTGAACGGGTGCTGGAGCGCCCGTTCAGACAGCGTTTAGAAATCGCCGCCGATGTCGAAGTCGCCGCCGCCGAAATCGTCGCCACCGGCGTCGAAATCCTGCTCGGCGTCCTGATCGGTCGCGTTGTCGGCGCTCGGTTCCTGCGCATGCGCGCCGCCGGTCAGCATGCCGGCAATGGCGCTGCCGAGCAGCACGCCGCCTGCGACGCCCATCGCGGTTTGAGCCGCGCCGGCGAGAAAGCCGCCACCGCCCTGCCCGCGCCGGTCGTCATAGTCCTGCTGGCCGCGATCCCACGGCCCTCGGCGCGCCGGGCGGCGCTGGGGTTGCGGTTCATCGCCGCCAAACAGGCCGCCAAGGAAGCCACCGGCCGGACGCTGGCTCGCTTCGAGCTGCTCGATGCGGGCCTGCGCCTGCTGCAGCGCCTGCTCCTGGATCAGGATGGTCTGGGCCATGTAGTAGGGCGCCGGCGGGAATTCGCGCAGCCGCTGCTGGATCAGCGCTTCGGCGTCACGATCTCGCGGCTGGCTGTTGCGCGCTACGTCCTCGATGCGGTCGAACAGGCCATCGATAGCCTGCTGGTCTTGCTGGTTCGGCATGTGCCCACTCCCTGAGCAACTGATAATGAGAGAACAAGTGGGAAAGGGGTGAGAGCGTTGCAATGGCCGATGCGCCGATTGTGGCCCCTGCCCCAGAAAAGCCATCAGCCCGCCAAAACTTCGCCGGAACCGCCGGTGTAACGAAGTCGTGATCTGCAGCTCAACCGCCGAATCCACAGGAAAACCAATGACCAAGATCCTGCTTCCCCTCGCCGCCGTCGCCATGCTTGCTTTGGCCGCCTGCAGCAATCCCGAGACCCCGGCTGAAGCCGCAACCGAAGCGCCGGCCGCCGAGACCACTGCTCCCGCGGCGACGCCAGCCGCTGCTCCCGCAGCAGCTCCTGCCGCAGACGCCACGACCATGACGCCGGAACAGGCGATGCAGGCCGTGCAAGCTCAGGCCGCCACCATGACCGACGCGCAGAAGACCGAGACCATCGCTGCCGCGCGCAAGGCCGCCGAAGACGCCGCCAAGGCCCAGGGCCTCACCGACGATCAGATCAAGCAGGCCGGTGACATGGCTGAGCAGGCCACCAAGCAGATGCTCGGCGTCCAGTAACACCAGCGTTACGAATATCGGCCTCGCGACCAAGATTTGCGGGGCCTTCTACCGCTTCTGCGTGCCAACCCGCAGCACATAGCCGATGACGATGGCGACAGCCTCATAGAGTTCGAGCGGAATCGTCTCGTCGAGTTCGACGCCGCTCAGCGCTTCGGCCAGCACCGGGTTGGCCTCGATCACGATCCCGCTTTCCCGCGCCAGTTCGACAATCCGGTCGGCGACCAGCCCCCTGCCCTTGGCAACGACGCGCGGCGCTTCTCGCGTGCCCTTTTCATATTGTAGCGCCACTGCCAATGCGCGGGCTTTGATGTCGTCGCTCATAGCTGGGCATCCACGAAGTGACCCGATGGCGCAGCGGCCGCCGGCGTCGGCGGCTCGCCATGCCGGACGATGACCGCTCCGGGCCGCAAGCCCGCATTCCCCAGCGTTTCCCGCAGGGCGGCGATCTCGGCTTCGAGCGCGGCCGAGGCGCCGGGCTCGGTCGCCCACAGCATGACGCCCGTGGCGCCGGCGCGCAGCGTCACCTGCGCCCCGACTTCGCCCATTTCGGGCAGGCTGAGGGCAAAGCGCATCTGCCAGCCACGCTCGCCCGGCGTTTCGGCTTCATTCTGCGGATCGCCATGAATGTGAATGTGCATCAGCGTCTGCTGCGTCCCCACCATGACCGGCAGGTCCATGCTCCACTCCGCAGTCCTGGCTACCGGATCGGGCAAGGATGCATGCTGGTGCAGGCGCACCCGCGCCAGCGCGGATTCAGTGCGTTCCAGCAATTGCTTGCCGACTTCCTGAGGCGCTGCATCGGGATCGATCGGCGGCGGCGCGTCACCGGCCCTGGCTCGGGGCGTGATGCCGCGCAGGGGTGGTGGAATCTGGGCCACCGCATTGACGGGCGCCTGCTGGCCCAGCCACGAGGTCAGCGTTTGCCGCAAGGTCAGCAGCGCCGATTTCATATCGCCCTGCGGCACCTGGCCTTGCGCCAGCCCCGCTTCCTGGAACACGCCCGATCCGCGAACAGCAGCCTGGAGCGCACTGCCATCGAAACGCGGCGCATCGATCGCCACACGTCCGGCGAGAACCTGCTGGGCGGCACGCACGACGGGCTCGGGCAGCACGACCTTTCCGGCAATGCTGGTCAGCGCCGTCGTCAGAGACGTTACCGCGCCCTGCTGCGGCACCGAGGTGTGCACCAGTTGCGCCAGCGCGGCTTGTGGCGTCGCCGGCTGTGGTGGCGGCTGCGGCAGTGGATTGCCCGATGACGAATGTGCCGTGGTGTTGCCGATGGCGGTCGCCGGCACCACCGGCCGCACCGCCCCGGGCACCTCTTGAGCCGGGGTGGGTGACGGCGGCGTGGCCACGGAGGCCGCGGCGGCAACCGCCAGCGGATTGAGTTGCGCCGGGTTAGCCTGCGGATAGATCGAGGCCGGTGCTGGCGCCGCGACGGTGGTCGTGATGACGGTGGTGGTCGCGACGGGGCCAGGCGTGGGCTGTGCTGCCGACACGGGCGGCGCCCCGGGCGCTTGGGTGGTGGATGGCGCGGCGGGCGGCGCGTTCGTTGCTGGCGTTGCGGGCGAAGCTGTCTGCGCGGCCACCGAGGTGTTGGCCGCGGCATTTGCTGTCTGCGCCGTCGTCTGGCTCGACGCAGGTGCCGGCGTCTCGGTCGTCGCTGCCTGCGGCAAAAGCACGGTCTGCTGCGTCTGGGCCACCTGCGCCGCCGGCGTGGCGGTCTGCGGCAGTGCCGGGGTGGCAGGGGCGGTTGGGTTGGGCAGCGGCAGGTTGATGTCCGGAGCGGGTGCCGCCGGCGCGGGGCTGGCGGGCGGCAATGACACAGCCTGCTGCAGGGCCAGCCGCATCTGCTGGCCGGCGCCGTGGACTTCCAGTTTGATCGCCTCGCCTGCCTTGACCAGGGTCGGCAGCACCAGGTTCAGCACCTGGCCGCGGATTTCTACCTGCGTACCGCCATTGGCGCCCGGCCCGATCACCTTGGCATCCAGCACCGCGCCAGCCTGTAGCGCGAGCGACTGCAACGCGCCCGGCCGTATGGCGGCGACGAATTTGGGCAGTTCCGAGGGGATCACCATGGCGTTCAGGCCCTCTGCCGCACCATGCGGCAACCCATACTAGCGCGCTAACAGCATCCAATGATTCCCGGCTCTTGGGAAACTTAACATCGTCTAACCGACGGGTATCGTTATCCCGAACAGATTGCTCAGCAGGAACAGCGCGCTCCACAGCAGCGCCAGCACCACGCCCCAGACGATCACCACCGCGACGACAGCACAAGCGAGGCCAATGCTGATCCACACGCCGTCGCGTTCCAGCACGCCGAGCGCCAGCACGCAGATGGTGAAGGCTGGCAGCATGTTGCCGAGCGGAATGGGCAGGAAGAGGATGATCGAGAGCAGCAGGCAGACGGCCCCGACCAGGTATTCGGCCGGCGGCGAAGCCAGGAAGGTGAAGCGCGGGCGCATCAGCCGCTCGGCTTTGGCCAGCCACGGCGCCGCCAGATCCACCACCTTCTCGAAGTCGACGCGAGACAGGGAACGGTCGGTGATGATGCGCGGCAGCCAGGGCCGGCGGCCGATCATCAACTGGAAGGACAGGAAGATCAGCGGCGCGCCGAGCACGGCCGAGACACCGGGCGGTACCGGAATGGCATTTGGCACCGCGAAGATGAACATCAAGGCGCCGATGGCGCGGTGCTCCAGCGCATGCAGGAGATCGGCCACCGATATGCGCTCACGATCCTGCCCCTTGGCGATGGCGGTCAGGATGGCAGAAAGTCGGTCGGCTCCCTCGTCGGGCGGAATCTGGTCAACGTCGATGGTCGGATCGTCTTCGGCCATGCATCGGTCCTCTGCCCTGTGACTGCCCTCAGTCCGGGCGGATGTCGGTATATTCCTTGGTCGCCGGCTTGCCGCGGAAGGTCACCCAGAAGAAGTTGAGTGTATAGGTGCCGGCGGTGCGGAAGACGCCTTCCTTCTCGAGGCGGCGGCCCGACGTCATCATCTTCAGCGCAAAGGTAAATTTGACGCCGCCCACCTTGGAGAGGCGTACGGCGACGTCGGTGTCCTCGCCGAAGAACTGGATGGTGCGGTCATAGCCGCCCACCTGTTGCCAGGCGGCGCGCTTGAACACGAAATTGCCGCCCTGCACCACCGAGCCCACGCGCAGCACATAGCGATTGAGCACGTAGATCAGCCAGGTGAGGCCATAGAACATGCCGACCAGGAAGCGGCTCCAGGCGCTCATGTCGTAGTAGACATAGGGGCCGCTGAGGCAGACCAGCTTGGGATCGCGGTTGAATTCGGCGAGCACGGTATCAAGCCAGCCGGGCGGCACGATCGTATCGCTGTCGATATTGGCGATCAGCTCGAAACCCTCGCTGGCGGCAAAGCCGGCATCGCGGGCATTGACCAGGCCCTTCTTGGGCTCGTCGACCACGCGCACCGTGGGAAAGCCGCGGGCGATCTCGCCGGTCCGGTCGGTCGAGGCATTGTTGACCACGATGATCTCGGCGTCAGCGCCGGAACGGGCGATCTCGGCCACCACGGATTCCAGGCATTTGCCGATCAGCGCCTCTTCATTGTAGGCGGGTATGACGAATGCCAGTTTTCTCATGCTGCCTCTTGCTGGGCTCGGCGGGCGGATCACCCCAATCGTTTGCAGATAGCCCCTGACTGGCGCCACGGCAACAGAAGCCGCGCGCTTTTCCAGCGTTTGGCGCCCCGGACCTCGTCAAAACGCCATCGGTTTACGCAATAGGTGCTTAGGGCTGCCGTTTGCTTCTGCTAAGCTCAGGGCAGTACTATTGTTCATCCAGTGTTCAGTTGCGTATTGCGACAAGCGAGGCATGATGAAACAGCGCGTGTTCGGATATTTGCTTGTCGCCCTGCTGTCGGCCGTGGCTCCGCTAGCCTTTGCCGCCAATGAGGGTACGGCTGTCGGGGTCAACCCGGACGCCTCGGCACAGATCAATTCGACCGACCGCATCCTGCAGGTCGGTGCCGACGTGTCGGTGGGCGAGTTGATCGTCACCGGCTCTGCGGGCCAAGTACAGATCATCTTTGACGACGACACCCGCCTGGTGGTCGGACCGCGCAGCAAGCTGCTGATCGAGACCTACCTCATGGCCAACGCCAATACGGCGCAGCAACTGACCATCAATGCGCTGGGCGGGTCGTTCCGCTTCATCACTGGCAACAGCCCCAAGCCGGCCTATTCGATCAAGACGCCAACTGCGTCCATCGCGGTGCGGGGCACCGAATTCGACATCATCAGCCAGCCGCGCAGCACCAAGGTCATGCTTTACGAAGGCGCCTTGCAGATCTGCAGCACGGGCGGCGTATGCGAGGAGCTTACGCGCCCCTGCGAGGTCGGCGTGACGACGCGGACCGAAGCGGACCTGTTCCTGCGCAATAATCCCAATCGGGCACCCTTGAGCCTGGAATTCCGCTATGCGCAATTCCAGTCGGGCCTGTTAGCGCCATTCCGGGTGAACAGCCCGGCGCGGTGCGTGGAAGCACCGACGCCGCAAGCCAATAGTGGGTCGTCAGGGGCCACGCCGGTGCCAACGCCACGGCCCCCACCGCCGCTCATTCGGAACTAGCGCGTCAGCCGATATAGTCGCGCTTGCCCACCGGCACGGCCGCGTGGCGCAGGATGGCGTAGGCTGTGGTCACGTGGAAGAAGAAGTTCGGCAGCGCCCGCTCGGTCAGATAGGCCTGGCCGGACATTGCAACGTCCTTGCCGCCCAGCTTCAACGTGACTTCGCGCTCGTCGCCGCCTTCGAGATCTTCCGGCTTGATCGTCGCCAGCAGGTCCAGCGCCTTCTGGATGCGGACGCGCAGCTCGGGGAAGGTTTCCTCGGTATCCGGCCAGGACGGGATTTCGCGGCCGGCGAGGCGCGACACGCAGCCCTTCACGTGATCGGTGGCGATCATCACCTGCCCGCGGAACGGGATCATGTCCGGCGCAAGCCGCATGTTGGACAGCACCAGCGTGTCGAACTTGCGCTCGGCGGCATAGGCCTCGGCCTTGTCCATGATGGCCAGCAGGTTGGTCAGCATACGGGTGAAAATCGGCACAGTCATGCCGTAGACGGAAATGGTCATTCGCAAAGCTACCTTGATTGTGCGGTCCCGAACGGGAACAGTGTTCTGCGCCCGCAGTTGTTGGCTGGCAAGGCGGTTGTATGAACAAGCAAGAAGACAAGCCGGTGAACGGCGATCCGGTCGAGACGAGAACAGGTTTCGCGCGGCTGCGCTCCAAGCTGCGGCTGCTCTATCACAGCCAGTCCCCCATGGCGCAGCGCTTCCAGGCCGCGGTGCTGATCGTCGACCTGGCCATCATCGCCTTCTTCATCGCGACGCCACTGCTGCGTGAGGACGAATCGTTCCTGTGGATCGACTATTCCATCGCTGCCCTGCTGCTGGCCGATCTCGTGGCCCGCGCGCTGGCCGCTACCGATATCCTGCGTTGGCTGCGGCAGATGCCCGTCATCATCGACATCTTCATCCTGGCGACGCTGCTGGCCCCCGCCTGGCTGGTCAATCTGGGCTTCCTGCGCATCCTGCGCCTGTGGACGCTGACGCGAAGCTCGACTTTCTGGCGACCGCTAAAAAAGCACGGCTTGGGGCTCTATCAGGAGCCGATCCAGGCCGTGATCAACCTCCTGGTCTTCCTCTTCGTGGTCACCGGCTTCGTCTATACCGCCTTCGCCAATCGCGGCGAGGAGCCGGGCATTGCCGGCTATGTCGACGCGCTCTACTTCACCGTCACCACGGTGACCACCACAGGCTTTGGCGACATCGTCCTGCCGGGGACCGGCGGCAAGCTGGCCTCTATCGTCATCATGATCATCGGCATTTCGCTGTTCGTGCGGCTGGCGCAGGCCATCTTCCGGCCGGCCAAGGTGCACTTCCCCTGCCCGCAATGCGGCCTGCAAAAGCATGATCCCGACGCCGTCCACTGCAAGGCCTGCGGGCACGTGCTCAACATCCCCGATAGCGGCGGGCACTAGCGCTACTTCAACACTGCCAATCTAACCCGGAAGCACGCGCCCGGCAGCGGGCCCTGCACTAGGTCGAGCGCGCCGTTCATGCGGGTCACGATCTGCCGCGAGATGGCCAATCCCAGCCCCGCCCCGCTCTGGTCGGCGGCGCCGCGCTGGCCGCGGGCGAATTTCTCGAAGATCAGCTTGCGCTCGCCCCGGGCGATCCCGGGCCCATTGTCGGCAATGTCGACGACAAAGCTGCCAGCCTTCACCGACGAGTTCACCCGCATCACCGGCGCATCGGAATCGTTGTATTTCACCGCGTTGGAAATGAGGTTGATGAACACCTGGCAGAGCCGGTCGGCGTCGCCCTCCACCATGGTCGGCAGCGCCCGCTCGCCCAGTTCCACCTTGACGCCGCGTTGGCGCAGCAGCGCCTCGCACACCGTCAGCGCCCGGTCCAGGGCGGCTTCGGCGTCGACGGGCACATTGTCCCAGGTGCGTTCGCCGCGCTCGAGGGCCGAGAGATCGAGGATTTCGTCGAGCAGCTTGGTCAGGCGCAGGCTTTCCTGGTGGATGGTGCCGACAAAATGCTGGCGCTGGCCCTCGTCGATATCGTCGGCATCGAGCAGGATTTCCGAGAAGGAGCGGATCGAGGTCATGGGCGTGCGCACCTCGTGGCTCACCTGGCTCAGGAATTCGTCCTTCTGGCTATCAAGTTCGCGCAACTGCGCATTGGCATCCTCCAGTTGCTGCGCCGTCGAGCGCAGTTCGGCCGAGGTCTTTTCGAGCTGCTGAGAATATTCGATGACCTGCTGGGTCTCATCGGCCATCTGCATCATTTCTTCGAGCGACACCTCGCTGCCCGAGAGCACCTTGGACAGCATCACATGCGCCGATGCCGCGCCAATGGAGCCGGCCAGTTCGCGCTCGAGGCGGCCGATGAATTCGGGCGACGGCTCCAGCATGTCCGGGTCGACGCCGCTGTCGCGCGCCTCGGTCTCGAACAGGGCCGCGGCGCGACGTTCGCCGAGCACACGTTCGGCCACGAAGAACAGGTCATTGGCCGTGGCCGAGCCGCGCACGAAATTGCCACGCGAAACGTGGCCGCGCTTGAACACATCGACGAAGACGCTGGCCTGGATGCGCTCCAGCGCCGATTGGCTGGTCAGCAGCGATCCCAGCGTCAGCGTCAGCACGTTGACCAGGATGCTCCAAAACGCCGCGTGGGCCAGCGGGTCGAGATTGTCGAGGCCGAACATGGCTTCGGGCCGCAGCCAGGAAATGCCCCAGGGCCCCTGGTTGAGCAGCATCGCTACCTGCGGCGATACCGATTCAAACGACGGCAGAAAGCTGCACCAGACCCAGAACACGAACCCGGCCGCGATGGCTGCCGTCGCCGCCTTGAGCGAGGCCTCCCGCCAGAACAGGGCGGCGATAACCGTGGGGAAGAACTGGGCAATGGCCGTGAAGGAAATTAGACCGATCGGCGCCAAAGCATCGGAATCGCGGGTGAAGAAGAAGTAGAAAAATCCGAGCGACAGGATCAGCACGATGGACAGGCGCCGGGCGATCAGCAGCAGGCTCGTCACCCCCTGCCCGTCGCCGCGGCCCGCCGGGCTCAGCCGCAGGATCAGCGGCATGACGATATGGTTGGAAAACATGATCGATAGGGCGATCGATTCCAGGATGATCATCGACGTCGCCGAAGAGAAGCCGCCAATGAAGGCGAACAGCGCCAGCGCATCCTGGCCGAAAGCCATGGGCAGGGTCAGTGCGAACATGTCCGGATTGGAGCCGGCGGGCATCTTGGTCATCCCGAACACCGCGATGGGCAGGATGAAGAGGCTCATCAGCAGCATATAGGCCGGGAAAGCCCAGCTCGCGACGCGCAGGTGGTTCTCGTCGGAATTCTCGACCACCGTGACCTGGAACTGGCGCGGCAGGCAGACGATGGCCGCCACCGACAGGCCCAGCGTCGTGATCCAGCGCGCATCGAACGTGTCGCGCGCGTCGACCGTGATGCCGACTTCGGCGGCGCCACTGAAGATATTCTCGAAGCCGCCGCCGACAAACACGACGAAGACGCCGACGGCCACCAGCGCCGCCAGCTTCACCACGGCTTCGAAGGCAATGGCCGCCACCACGCCATGATGCTGCTCCTTGGCATCGACATGGCGCGTGCCGAAGAGGATCGTGAACAGCGCCATGCCTGCCGCTACGCCGAAGGCCAGGCCCACATCGTCAATGCCGGTGAGGCTGCCCCGCCCGAATTCGGAGGCGCCGGCCACGGCCTGGATGGACGAGGTCACCGCCTTGAGCTGCAAAGCGATATAGGGCGCGATGCCGATGACCGCGATGCAGGTGATCAGCACCGCCAGCCGGTTCGACTTGCCGAAGCGCGACGACAGCAGGTCGGCCACCGAGGTGATGCGTTGGCTGTGGCTGATGCGAACCAGCCGGCGCAGCAGGAACCACCAGCCGACAAAGACCAGGGTTGGCCCGAGATAGATGGTGAGAAATTCGAGGCCTGAGCGCGCGGCGTTGCCGACAGCGCCGTAGAAGGTCCAACTGGTGCAATAGACCGAAATCGACAGGGTATAGACGGCGGGTGAATGCAGGAACGACTTCTTGTTGGTCCGCGCCCGCCGGTCGCCGAAATAGGCCAGCACGAACAGCAGGCCGACATAGCCGACCGCCGTCGCGATGACGAAGTCGGCCGACAGCATCAGCGATCACCGTCGGGTTCGGGCCCGGTATCGTCAGGCGGCAGGGCATGGGTCAGCAGCGCCGTGCCCAGGATCAGCAGCAGCCAGACCGCGAACAGGTAGAAGACGATCTGCGGAATGCCGAAATGGGTGATGGCCTGGTTGAACACGTAGACCAGCGGCGGCAGCATAAGCATGCCGCCAAACACGGTCAGCAGCAGCATGCCGCCGATAAGCTTACGCCGGTCCGCCATTTTCGCCCAACAACTGGCGCACCGCGCCAACGACTTCGGCATTTGCATAGGGCTTGGTGACGAAAACGTCGGCGCCAAAATCCTCAGCGATGCGGCGGTCCTGCAACTGCCCCTTGGCGGTGAGGATCAGTACCGGCAGCGCATGCGTCTCCGGGTTGGCGCGAATCTGCTTGAGCACATCGAAGCCACTCCGCTTGGGCAGCATCACATCGAGTACCAGCATGCGCGGCTTAAGGCGTCGCACTGCCTCCAGCGCCGCGTCTCCGTCGGTCACGGCGCTGATGGTCCAGCCTGCGCGCCGCAGGATGAAGTCGAGCGATTCCAGAATGCTCGGCTCGTCCTCGGCAATGAGTATGTCGACTGCCAAAATCCCCCCTCGAAGCACCCGCGGTCTCCCTCCGCGAGTAGTCGCACTAAAGCGCAATCACGGCGGATCGCCAAGCGCTATTGCTGGCGGCAGCAAAGGACCACGGGTGCGCGATTGCCCCGATGTCGTCGAAAGCGCCTCCTCCTGCCGGCTGGCGCAATCGCGCCGGGGGCAGAGACGGCAGCTCGGCCCGACGGGAACGTCTGCCGCCAGGTCGGAAAGATCAAGGCCGGCGCCGTAGACGGTTCGGTCGGCGTGCAGCGCGTCGCAGGCCAGCATCACCGAGGAGGCGACCACCTGTTCGCGGAACGACGCCGTCCGTCTTTGCACCGTGCGGGCGAGGAAGAGATAGCGCGACCCGTCCGAAAAGCGCACCACCTGGCGCAGCGGCACGTCCGGCGTGCGGAAGGCGCCGTAAATGGCCCAGAGCGGGCAGGCATGGCCGCTATTGGGCAGCAGCAGGCCCGGCAAGGGGAAGTGCTTGGTCAGCCGCCCGGCAGGGTCGGAACGCAGGAACCCGAAGGCGATGCCCTGCTGCCCGGGCCGACGCAGCGTCACCAGCCGGTGTGCCACCTGCTCGAAGCTGGCGTGGTAGGCCTGCCGCAGATAGTCGATGTCGTAGGCTGCGCCCTCGGCATCGGTCAGCATCCGCTCATAGGGAAACACCATCGCCCCGGCGAGGTAGGAGCCCACTGCGCGGGACGCGAGGCGCCGCGCCGTCGGTGTCGACAGCGCGGCCGTTTCCAGCGTTTCACCTATGGCCTCGGGCGCGGCCAGTTCCCCATAGAGCCGGGCGAGTTGGAACTGCCTTGTGGCCAGCGTCGTCGCGCCATGGAACCACATCCGCCGCGATGTGGCGTCGAAGCGGTATTGCCCGGGATAGTCCGCTTCGTCTGGCGGTCCGCCGATGCGCACTTCGACGCCAAACCGGCTGGCAAGCAGGTCGGCCAATGTCGCGCTGCCAAAGTGCCCTGCCCGCTCGATCTCGGCGCGCAGCTCGTTTGCCACGTCCTCCAGCAGCGGAAAGTGGTTCTCCCGCTCGATCAGCAGATCGTCGATCTCGCGCGCCGGCGACACGCTGCGCCGGATTTCGCTGGACGTCTCGAACTGCCCGATCAGGTTGCGGGTAACGTCCGACAGCGTGCGCGCGTCGCGCCCGATAGCGGCCAGGAACCGGCCGCGCTCGGCCTCGTCAAGATCGGTGACGTCCTCGAGGATTTCCGCGCTAGAGCGTACCGCCGTGATGCCTGACAGGATCTGGTGCAGCAACTGGCTCAGCAGCGGGTCCGAACGCAGGCGGTCGGCATAGGCGTCGGCATTGGCGACGGCCCCCGAATAAGCCCGATGCATGCGCGCCAGCGCGGCAGCGCTAGCCGGATATTGCGCCACCAGTTCGCGCCGCTCGTCGGGGCGGAATGGCAGCGACTCGACCATGGGGTCGGCAAAGGCCTCTTCGAGGTCCTGCAGCAGCTTTTGCTCGGTCCGGCCCGCCAGCTCGTCGATATCGATGTCGAGTTGCATCGCCACGCGGTTGAGCAGCGCCCCGCCGATGTCGCGTTTGTTGTTCTCGATCAGGTTCAGGTAGCTCGGCGAAATGCCCACGAGCCGCGCCAGCGCGGCTTGGGAAATCTTGAGCGATTTCCGCCTGTTGCTGATGCGAAAGCCGATCGGCGCACGCATGGCCAAGCCCTCCCCTCAAGGTGCCGTGTCAACGAATTAACATCTGCCCCTTGGACCAAGGACAACAATTGACAGAATATCGTAGTAATTACAATGACCTATTGCCGTCGTTTTCTCGCGATGGCCATACTCCCCTCGCGGTGAGCTGCTGGCTATGCATCAGTCGCCCCGCGCCAAAAGGAGGAAATCAATGACACTTTTGAAGCGTGGCTTGTCTCGTCGCAGGGTCCTGCAGACCGGCATGGCCGGCATTATCGGTTCTGGCGTTGCGCCCCTGATGTTCACCAAGGGCGCCTGGGCGCAGGAATTCTGCAACAACCCGACCGGCGACACCGTAACCTTCGGCCTCAATCTGCCCCTGACGGGCGCCTATGCCGAAGAAGGTGCCGACGAGCAGAAGGCCTATGAGCTGGCCGTCAAGCACCTCAACGGCGAAGGCGACGGCGGCCTCATCGGCGTGCTCACCCCGACCGCGCTCAAGGGCAACGGCATCCTGGGCAAGAAGGTCGCCTTCGTGACCTCCGACAGCCAGACCAAGGCCGACGTGGCCCGCGCTGGCGCCACCCGCATGATCGAGCGCGATGGCGCCATCATGGTTTCGGGCGGTTCGTCCTCGGCCGAAGCTATCGCCGTGCAGGGTCTCTGCCAGGAAATGGGCGTCATCTTCATGGCGGGCCTCACCCATTCCAACGACACCACCGGCAAGGACAAGCGCCGCTACGGCTTCCGCCACTTCTTCAACGCCTACCAGTCCGGTATCGGCCTTGGCCCCGTGCTCGGCCAGGAATACGGCACCGACCGCCGCGCCTATCACCTGACGGCCGACTACACTTGGGGCTGGACCCAGGAAGAATCGATGAAGGCCGCCACCGAGGCTCTCGGCTGGGAAACCGTGCAGGCCGTCCGTACCCCGCTCGGGGCCGGCGATTTCAGCCAGTTCCTCACCCCGGTGCTCAATTCCGGCGCCGACGTGCTGATCCTCAATCACTACGGCAACGACATGGTCAATTCGCTGACCCAGGCCGTGCAGTTCGGCATGCGTGACCGCCAGGCCAACGGCAAGGACTTCCAGATCGTCGTGCCGCTGTTCTCCGAGTTGATGGCCAAGGGCGCCGGCGCCAATATCAAGGGCATTTTCGGCACCTCGAACTGGCACTGGAACCTGCAGGATCCGGGCACGATCGCCTTCACCAAGTCGTTCGGCGCCGCCTACGGCTCCCCGCCGTCCCAGGCCGCCCACACCGCCTATGTCCAGGCCCTGCTCTATGCAGATGCCTGCGAGCGCGCCGGCACCTTCTATCCGCCCGAAGTCATCAAGGCGCTGGAAGGCCACGAATTCGACGGCATGGGCAACGGCGCGACGCTCTATCGCGCCGAAGACCACCAGTGCATCAAGAACATCCTCGTGGTGCAGGGCAACGACAACCCCACCAGTGAGTATGACGTGCTCAACGTGGTGCAGGAAGTCCAGCGCGATGTCGTGGCCTACGATCCGGCCATCTTCGGCGGCGACCTCGGACCGGCAGAGCCGGCCCCCCTCTGCGCTTGATCAGGCTTGCCCGCCCCTCTCTTGGGGCGGGCATTTCTCTCGATAGGCGCGCAGGAGCACAGCCATGTTCGAAGTCATCTTTCTGCAATTCCTCAATGGCCTCGACAAGGGCGCGGCCTACGCGCTGATCGCGTTGGGACTGACCCTGGTTTTCGGCACGCTGGGCGTGGTCAATTTCGCCCATGGCGCGCTGTTCATGCTGGGCTCGTTCTGCGCGGTGCTGTTCCGCCAGTTGCTGACGATGGAAACCGTCACCGTCGACCCCACCAAGCTCTCGCCCTGGGGGGCGCCGCTCGAAGTGCGCGCGCCGCTGGTGCAGGCCTGGTTCGGTGATTTCGGCGCCTTTCTGGTCAATTACTCGGTACCCGCATCGATCATCATCACCATCCCGATCATGCTGGTGGTGGGCATCGTGCTCGAGCGCGGTATCATCAAACACTTCTACAAACGCCCGCATGCCGAACAGATTCTTGTGACTTTCGGCCTGGCAATCGTGGCGCAGGAGGTCATCAAGGCCTTCTTCGGCCCCAATCCCATTCCCCAGCCGATGCCATCCGACCTGCGCGGCGCAGCCGATATCGGCGCGTGGCTGGGCATGCAGGCCAACATCATCACCTACCCGATCTGGCGGCTGGTCTACTTCCTGTTCTCGGCCGTGATCATCGGCGGCGTCTTCGCGTTCCTCCAGTTCACCACCTTCGGCATGGTCGTCCGTGCCGGCATGGCGGATCGCGAAACCGTGGGCCTCCTCGGCATCAACATCGACCGCCGCTTCACCATCATGTTCGGCCTCGCCGCCGTGGTCGCGGGCCTTGCCGGCGTCATGTACACGCCCCTGCTCCCGCCCAACTACCATATCGGCATGGACTTCCTCGTCCTCAGCTTCGTCGTGGTGGTCGTGGGCGGCATGGGCTCGCTGCCGGGCGCGGTGGCTGCCGGGTTCCTCCTCGGAATCCTCCAATCCTTCGCCTCGATGACGCAGGTAAAGGCCCTCATCCCCGGCATCGACCAGATCATCATCTATCTCGTCGCCGTCATCATCCTGCTGGTACTGCCGCGTGGCCTGTTTGGCCGGCGCGGCGTGATGGAGGCCTGATATGCGCGCCATGTCTCGCAACGACCTGCTGCTGTTCCTGGGCTTCACCGTGGTGGTGCTGGCCATGCCGATCTGGCTGCACCCCTTCGGCGCCGCCTATCCCGATCTGCTGCAGCGCTTCATGATCTTCGGCATCTTCGCCGTGGGCTTCAACATCCTCTTCGGCCTCACCGGCTATCTCAGCTTCGGGCACGCCGCCTTCTTCGGCGTCGGCTCCTATGCCGCGGTCTGGTCGTTCAAGCTGCTCAGCCTCGACGCCGTTCCCGCCATGATCTTTGCCATCGTGGTGTCGGGCCTCTTCGCCCTCATCATCGGCTATGTGAGCCTGCGCCGCTCGGGCATCTACTTCTCCATCCTGACGCTCGCCTTCGCGCAGATGAGCTACAACCTCGCCTATTCGGTGCTGACACCCATCACCAATGGCGAAACCGGCCTCCAGCTCATTCCCAGCGATCCGCGTTACCTCGATGCGGCGATGGGCAGCGCTACCGCCGGCCAGCCAGTGCCGACACTGTTCGGCCAGTCGCTCGGCGGTTTTGCCGGCTTTTACTTCTGCGCCGGCTTCCTGATCCTGGCCTTCTTCATCGCCCAACGCATCACCGGTTCGCCCTTTGGCATGATGCTCAAGGGCATCAAGTCCAACCAGACGCGCATGAACTATACCGGCTTCAACACCAAGCCCTATACGCTGGCCGCCTTCGTCATCTCGGGCATGTATGCCGGTCTCGCCGGCGCGCTGCTGGCCGTGACGGACCCTCTGGCCGGTGCCGAGCGCATGCAGTGGACCGCCTCGGGCGAAGTCGTGCTGATGACCATCCTGGGCGGCGCCGGCACGCTGGTCGGCCCGGTGATCGGCGCCTGGCTGATCAAGTATTTCGAGAACATCTTCTCGGCCATCAACGAAACGATCCTCCATCGCTTCTGGGACTTCCTGCCCGATGGCGTCGACAACGTGCTCGTCGCCGTCACCAGCAAGTTCGTCGGCGAAGGCTGGTTCCTCACCCTGGGCCTGGTCTTCGTGCTGATCGTGGTCTTCCTGCCCGGCGGCATCATGGAGGGCGTCAGGCGCATCGCGCATCTGTTCGACCGCTCCCGCAAGTCACCAGGCAAGCCGGGCAAAGCCTCGCCGCAACCGCAACCTGCCGAATAGGACGAAAAACATGACCGCACCCAATGTCGTCCTGCATGTTGCCGACGTCCACAAGCGCTTCGGGGGGCTACATGCCCTGGCCGACATCGATCTGCAGGTCGAGGAAGGCCAGACCCACGCCATCATCGGCCCCAACGGCGCCGGCAAGTCGACCCTGCTCAATGTCATCATCGGCAAGCTGGCGCCGACAAGCGGCCAAGTGATTTTCGACGGCGCCATTCTCACCGGCCGCAAGCCGTACCAGATCAACCAGATGGGCATTGCCCGCGTGTTCCAGACGCCGGAAATCTTCGCCGACCTCTCGGTCCTGCACAATGTGATGATCCCGGCCCTTGCCCGGCGCGACGGCGCCTTCAAGCTCAACCTGCTGCGCTCGCTCGAGAGCGAAACCGCCATCCGCCAGGAAGCCGAGGACATGCTCGAGGATGTCGGCATGCATAGCCGTCGCGAGATGGCCGCCGGCAGCCTCAGCCGGGGCGACAAGCGCCGGATGGAGCTGGCCATGTGCCTCATCCAGCATCCGCGCCTGCTGCTACTGGACGAACCCACGGCCGGCATGAGCCGGCACGACACCAACACCACCATCGAGCTGCTCAAGAAGATCAAGAGCCGCGGCATGACCAAGGTGATCATCGAACACGACATGCATGTGGTGTTCTCGCTGGCCGACAAGATTTCGGTACTGGCGCAGGGCCGTATCATCGCCGATGGTACGCCCGACCAAGTCCGAGGCAATCCCAAGGTGCAGGAAGCCTACCTCGGAGGGACCCATTGATGAGCGCAATCGCCATGGAAACCCAGATCATCTCCAGCAGCCAGAGCGTCGCGGTGGAAACCACACGCCCGTTCTTCTCGATCCGCGACATGCATGCCTATTACGGTGAGAGCTACATCGTGCAGGGCGTGTCGCTCGACATCCGTCAGGGCGAAATCCTGGCCTTGCTCGGCCGCAATGGCGCCGGCAAGACCTCCACCCTGCGCACCATTGCGCGCACCGACAATCCGCAGATGCGGCAGGGCGAAATCTGGCTCGATGGCAAGCCCATCCACCAGATGAAGAGCTTCGAAGCCGCCCGCGCCGGCATTCAGTTGGTGCCGGAAGATCGCCGCATCATCTCGGGCCTCACCGTCGAGGAAAATATCACCCTGGCCAAGGTCGCCCCCGGCAATGGCTGGAGCCTCGAGCAGATCTACCAGAGCTTCCCGCGCCTCGCCGAACGCCGCAAGCAGGAGGGCGTGACCCTCTCTGGCGGTGAGCAGCAGATGCTCGCCATCGCCCGCGCCCTGGCCCGCGATCTGAAGCTCCTGTTGCTCGACGAGCCCTATGAAGGCCTCGCGCCCGTCATCGTGCACGAGATCGAGCGCATCCTGCATTCGATCAAGCCACTGGGCATCACCACCATCATCGTCGAGCAGAACGCCGTCGCCGCGCTCAAGCTGGCCGATCGCGCGGTGATCCTGGACACCGGTGAAGTCGCCTTCGCCGGGACCGCCAAGGAGGTCCTCGACAATACCGAACTTCGCCACGAATACCTCGCCATCTAGGTTTTCTGGCGATCTGAGCTACCCTGGGCCTTTCGACCAAGGCATTCCGCCAATCTCACCTCTCCCCAGAGAGGCCCAGGGTAAGTTTTCTTCCGGACGGCCAACACACTCGGTGTCATCCCGGCGAAGGCCGGGATCCATCCTGAAGTCTTTCCGCCGTCACAGTCCGCTCGATCATCTCGGGATGGATTCCGGCCTTCGCCGGAATGACATCGTGGGTGACCACTACTCCTCAGCGTCCGCCAACTCAGGCACATCCGCGGCAATGGTGATCCCCTCACCCTCCAGCGCATCGCGCACATCACGCGCCAGGTCGACCGCGCCGGGCGTATCGCCATGCAGGCACAGCGATCTGGCGCTCGATTTCAGCACGGTCCCGTCGATGGCGACGATCTCGCCGGCCTTGGCCAGCCGCAGGCAGCGTTCGATCACCGCTTCCGGATCGTGGATGACGGCGCCTTCCTGCGTGCGCGGCACCAGCAGCCCCTCACCCGTATAGGCCCGGTCGGCATAGGCCTCGCGGATCAGCGGCATGCCCACGGCCTTGGCCGCCCGCACCTGCTGGCTGTTGTCGAGCGCCAGCGCCGCCATTTTGGGGTCCATGGCCTGGATGGTGGCGAATATGCCGACGGCAAAGGCCAGTTCCTCAGCCGTCTGGTTGGCCAGCGCCCCGTGCAGCTTCACATAGGAAAGCGGCACGCCCACCTCATCGGCGATGAAGCGCACGAGGAACAACTGGCTCCTGATCTGCCCCAGCAACTGATCGAGCGGCATCACCACGCGGAAACGGCCGAACCGCTTGGGATCGGCATAGCCGGGATGTGCGCCCGCACGCACGCCGCGCGCCTTACAAATCTTGAGGATATGGCGGATCGTCGGGGCGTCGCCGGCATGGCCGCCACAGGCGATGGAGGCGCTCGACACGATGTCGAGGAGATCCTCGTCCGTGCCCATGCCCTCGCCCAGATCGGCGTTGAGGTCGATCGTCGTCATGTCCCGCGGCTCCGCAACAGCGCATGCGCATGTTCCACGCCGACCGACTCGAAGGCAACTGACGTGCCGGGTCGCAATTGGGCAAAGCGGTCGAGATCGGCCGATATGACGGTGGCAATGCGGGGATAGCCCCCGGTTGGCTGATGGTCGCGCATCAATACGATGGGCGTGCCATCGCCCAGAATCTGGATATCGCCCGGCACGATGGCGTCCGAGGCCAGCGACAGGATCGCCGCATCGGCGAAGACGCCCGCCGGATCGTCCAGCCGAACGCCCATGCGATCGAGCCGGGACGAGACGACAAACCGGGCGTCCACAAACCGCTGCCGCAGCGTCTGCGGAAACAGGTCGGCATGAAGCCCCCAGGTCACCCGGATCGGCTCGCCCTGCGGGTCGGCCCGCTGCTCTGGCAAGGCCCTGCTCTCCCCGCCTCCGCCTTTCAGCTCGATCACGTCGCCAACCCGCAGGCTGCGGCCATCCAGCCCGCCCAGCCGCGCCCGGCTACTGGTCGCTACGCTGGCGAGCACGGGCTTGACGCTGATATCGGCATCAAAGCCGACATAGCCGTAATTGCCCCGCCGGCCCGGCGTGATGGCCAAAATATCGCCTTCCGTCAGCGCGGCGCTGCCCGGCCAGTCGAGCCGCGTGCCATTGAGCCGGGCAACGAAGTCGCCACCGGCAAAGCCGACGCGGCATTGGCCGCTCGATAGTTTGATCTCGATCCCCGCCGTCGTAAACTCGATGCCTCCAGCGCCCTGGCCAGCGAGTTCTGCTGCAAGGCCGAAAGATCCTCTGTCCATCGGCCCCGACGCACTGATGCCGTGGCGCAGCATGCCGAAGCGGCCGCGGTCCTGAATGCTGGTCAGGGGCGCGGCCCGCAGGATAGCCAGCACCGCGCTCATGGTGCGACCTCGAAGGTCACGACATCACCCGCCGTGAGGCGCGTCGGCTTCTGGCCGGCCGGATCGAAATTGGCAAAGTCGGTACGGCCGATGACGTGCCAGCCGGTGGGCATTTCGGTCGCAGTGATCGCCGTCTGTCCCGCCGCGAACAACACGCTGCCCGGCGGCACCGCCGATCGCACCTCGGTCCGACGCGGCAGCACCAACTCGTCCGGATGGAGGCCGCAATAGACAAAGCCCGGGGCAAAGCCCGTCGCCAGCACACGCAGCGGAAGCGCATTGTGGATATCAACGAACCGCCCCGGTTCCATTGCCAATGCGGCAGCGACCGCGTCGAGGTCAGGGCCATCGAAGGTTATGGGTATCGTCCAGCACCGCGCACCGGCTGCCTCATCGGCCAGCCCAAACAGCCGCAAGCGCAGCTCGCCGGCAATCGTCGCCGGAGACGATCCGGCCGCCGGGTCATAGCGGAGCAGCACCGAAACCAGGTTCGGCACCACTTCCGTCACGCCGGCAATGGGCGCCCTGTCGAGCGCCAGCGCCAGCGCGATGGCGCCGCGGTTCGCCGCATCGGTCAGCACAGTGCCAAAGCGCACCAGAAGGCCGCTGTCACCGAGCGGAACGATCGTCGGCGTGGGAAATGTCTCGGGAGCGGACGGGCCAACCACGGCGCAGCCTCCTGGGCTGGAACATGTGGCAGTCCTGCTGGACCCGCCCGGATCAGTCAACCCGGTCCATAAGCGCAGGAACTTGCCTCGCTCGGAAGACCGTTCGGTAGTGCCATTGCCCTCAGGCAGTGGCCGGATTTGACCTGCCGGGACGGAGAAGTCCGGTCAGTTCGGGTCTTTGCCGTCCTGTTCGATCACGGCATCGAATAGCTGCTTGGCCTGCGAAACGCCGATCGCCTCGATGGCGACTGCGGCGATGGCAGCAAACAGTTCTGCGATTTCCTGGGGATCGGTGATTTCGGCGTCGTCGTCTTCGGCGTCGGCGTTGATCAGAGTGAACACAATAACGCGCCTCCAAGTTAGCCAATGGAGTCAGTGTGCGGCGATTCCTGTTACGGAATAAATAATGGAAATCAACACTGCCCAGATATCGGGCAATTGCCACAAACGGCAGCGGGGCTTACTCTTCCCGCGCCGTGTTTTCCTCGAGCCAGGATTCGATCTCGTCGAGGCTGGCCGAAAATGGCTTGGGCACATTCCCGAACAGGATGGTGAAGTTCTCGTCCCGGATGGCATGGCCGCCGGCATGCCCGAGCACTTTCATCTTGTCATCGGTGAGAATGGTCAGCCCATACCGCGCCGCGTAGCGCTTGAGCCGCCGCATCCGCGATACATCAAATTCCTTCCGGCTCACTGGGCATCCTCGTGTGAATTGGTGGGGAGGAGGAACAGGCCTCCAAACTCTCCAGTTCGGGAGCCATAGCAGCGAGATTGGGCCGCGTCCATGTCAAGACCGGCGGACACGCTCGTTCGCCGCGCATTGCCCCCACCTCGGCTCAGGCTGGCGACGCGAGATGGCCCCCTACAGGCTCTCCTCCAGAATCTGAATGAAATCCCTGGCGGTGACGGGTCTGGGATTGGACGCGGTCGAGTGGTCCTTCAGCGCGTTTTCGGCGACGTTCTCGAAGCACCCGGCGTCCACGCCCATCTGGCTCAGGCTGGCCGGAAGGCCTAGGCGCTGCGAAAGAAGAGCGATCGCCTCGCCCAAATCCGCATCCGCAGGCAGGCCCATGGCGGTCCGGATGCGAGCATATTTCTCCTCGGCCCCCACCGCGTTGAAGCGCAGCACTGCCGGTAGCAGCACAGCATTGAGGGTGCCGTGGTGCAGCCTGACCGATTTCAGCCCACCAAGCGGGTGGGACAACGAGTGGACCGCCCCCAGTCCCTTCTGGAACGTAAGCCCGCCTTGCAGCGCTGCCATCAGCATTTCATGGCGGGCGGTCGTATCTGCGCCGTTGCGGGTGGCGACTTCGAGCCAGCGGGTGGCCCGGGTCAGTCCATCCAGGGCAATCGCATCAGCCACCGGATTGTATCTGGGGCTCAGGAAGGTCTCGATACAGTGGGTAATGGCGTCCATACCGGTGGCCGCCGTGAGATAGGGCGGCAGCCCAAGCGTGAGATCGGGATCACAAAGGGCGACATCGGGGATCATGTAGGGCGAAATGAACCCCAGCTTGCGGCCATCCTCCAGCGTCAGCAAGGCGGCCCGACCGACCTCGCTGCCGGTGCCTGCTGTGGTTGGCACCGCCACAACCGGAGGCTTGTTCGGCGTTATCCGATCCATGCCCCCGAGAATGACCGCATATTGCGCCAACGGTCCCGGGTGAGTGGCCAGAAGCGATACGGCCTTGCCCAGATCGATGCTCGAGCCGCCACCGAGCGCCACAACGCTGTCGCATCCCGCCTCGTTGAATCGCAAAACAGCGCGGAGAGCTGCTGCTTCGGTCGGATTTTCGGGGGTTTCATCGAAAACGGCCGTATCTTGCGCAAGGCCGGACTGCCCAAGCACTGTGGTCAGAAGACCGGCCGCGACGATCCCCTTGTCCGTAACGATAAGCGGCCGCGACACGCCCAGGCGCGCCAACTCGCCCGCCAGCAATGCGATCGCCCCCGCCTCGAACTGGATACGCGTCAGATATTGAATCAGGGCCATTTGGTCCTCCAGTCCCCAAGCGCCGGCGGCCACGTTGCGGCCAGGCTTCCAGCGACCTTCGTACGGGCCGCTTTTCAAAGCTACGGATAGCATCTGCCCGGCATGGGGCGAGAAGAATATCGCTGAAAGGGAACTGGCGGGTAGAGAGGGATTCGAACCCCCGGAACGCTTTCACGTTCGCCGGTTTTCAAGACCGGAGCAATCAACCGCTCTGCCATCTACCCGTTGCGTCAGCGTTTAGCGGCAGAGTGGCGGGCTGTCCAGAGGTGGCTAGGGCAGCAGCAGCACCGATCCCGTCGTCTCCCGCCCTTCCAGCGCCCGATGCGCGTCGGCGGCCTGGGACAAGGGGAATGTCCTGTTAATCTCGACCTTGATGGCGCCGTTCTCGACTGCCGCGAACAGCTTGTCGGCGCCTTCGAGCAGGTCTTCGCGCTTGCCCAGGTAATGCGTGCCGGTGGGCCGCGTCACGTAAAGCGACCCCTTACGCGACAGCAGCGTCACATCGGGGATGGATACTACGCCCGAGGCATTACCGAAGCTGACCATCAGGCCGCGCGGCCTGAGGCAATCGAGCGATTTCTCGAAGGTCGCCTTGCCGACGCCGTCATAGACCACGTCGACGCCCTTGCCGTCGGTCAGTTCGCGGACTCTGGCGACGAAGTCTTCGCTATTGTAGTTGATGACGTGGTGGCAGCCATGCGCCTTGGCCAGTGCCACCTTTTCGTCGCTGCCGGCCGTGCCGATGACGGTGGCGCCCAGCGCCCTCGCCCATTGCGTGGCGATGAGCCCCGTGCCGCCTGCCGCCGCGTGCCAGAGGATGGTCTCGCCCCTGGCCAGCGCCCAGGTCTTGAACAGCAGGTAATAGGCCGTCAGCCCCTTGAGCATGATCGCAGCGGCGACCCGGTCGTCGATGCCATCAGGGATGGGCACCATGCGCTCGGCCGAGGCGATCCGCTCGGTCGCATAGGCGCCCACATTGCCCTGATAGGCCACGCGCTCGCCGACCCTGAGGCCCGTCACGCCCTCGCCGAGCGCGGTGATGACGCCGGCGCCCTCATTGCCCGCGACGAACGGCAGTTGCACCGTGTAGAGCCCTGAGCGCTGGTAGGTGTCGACGAAATTGAGCCCGATGGCCGTTTGCCGCAGCGCCACCTGACCCGGGCCGGGACTGGCCAGCGGCCAGTCCTCGTAGCTCAGGACATCAGGACCGCCCACCTGGCGGACGATGACGGCCTTGGTCACTTCGGCGCCCGCGGCTTGCGGGGCGCGGACTTGGGCCGTGCCTGGGCCCGGGCGGTGGGGGTGCTTTTGGGGCTGGGCCGCTTGCCGGTGACCGCGGCGACGCCGTCGGCCGAGGCGACCGAGCCGGTATCGCCGGTAAAGGGCGTGAAGCCCGGCTTGGCGGGCTTTTTACCGCCCTGCTTGCGCTGCTTGGCGATGATGTTGATCGCCTCGACCAGCACCGAGAAGCCCATGGCGGCGTAGATATAGCCCTTGGGGATGTGGAAGCCGAGGCCATCGGCCACCAGCGACACGCCGATCAGCAGCAGGAAGGCCAGCGCCAGCATCTTGGTGGTCGGGTGATCGGCGACGAACTTGGCGACGGGGCCTGAGGCCACGAACATCACGCCGACTGCCACGATAACCGCGGCGATCATCACCTCCACGTGGTCGGCCATGCCGACGGCGGTGACGATCGAGTCGATCGAAAACACCATGTCGATGATGATGATCTGGCCGATAATGGCGGCAAAGACTGCGCCAGCCTTCTGCGCCATGTCGTTTTCATGCGGCTCTTCGATGGCCGCATGCATTTCGTGGGTGGCCTTGTAGACGAGGAACGCACCACCGGCGATCAGGATCAGGTCCTTCCACGAGAGCTCGAGACCGAAGGCGGTGATGGCGGGCTGGGTCAGGCTGATGATCCAGGAAATCACCAGCAGCAGCAGGATGCGGAAGATCAGCGCCAGCGCCAGGCCGATCTGGCGGGCGCGGTCGGCCTGCTCCTTGGGCAGGCGCGATACCAGCACCGAAATGAAGACGATGTTGTCGATGCCCAGCACGATTTCCATGATCGTCAGGGTACCAAAGGCGATCCAGGCATTGGGATCGGCCAAAAGCTCAAGCATTGTCGGCTCCATTTCGAGTCTGTT
>CBIHQV010000037.1:0-44299 GCA_966212275.1 uncultured Devosia sp. | reverse complement strand
GTCGGCGAGCGTGGCCTCAAGCTGTCCGGCGGCGAGAAGCAGCGCGTGGCCATCGCCCGCACCCTCCTCAAGGCGCCGTCCATCCTTATCCTCGACGAGGCGACTTCGGCGCTCGATACCAAGACCGAGCGCGATATCCAGTCGGCCCTCGATGTGGTCTCCAAAAACCGCACCACGGTCGTCATCGCCCACCGTCTCTCGACCGTCGTCAATGCCGACGAAATCCTGGTCCTGCGCGATGGCGTGGTGGCAGAGCGCGGCAATCATGTCGCGCTGCTGCAGCAGTCCGGCCTCTACGCCCAGATGTGGAACCGTCAGCGCGAGGCCACCGAGGCCGAGGAAAAGCTGCTCGAAACCGCCAATGACCCGGATGGCTTCGTCAAGCGCGGCCTGCCGGCGGCGGAGTGACGGTGGCGGCTCAGGCCGCCATCACCATCTCGCTGCGGATCGCCGCCATCACCGTCGGCGCGTCGCGACCCAATAGGGCAAAGGCGCGCGCCGAGGTGCCGTGCTGCATCGCCGACACCACCTCGAGCACATGCACCCCGATTAGCGGCCCGCTCACCCCGCGCTTGCGCAAGGCCGCCAGCCCCTTGAGCACGGCTTGGCCCGACGGGGCGGCATTGTAGATGTCCCTGGGCTCGGGCAGGGGCGGCACATCGCGTTCAGAGCCACGGATCTGGTCCGCCCCCACGCCCACAGCCTCCAGCGCCGCCCGATGCGTCTGCCGCACCGCCTCGCCGAATGCACTCGCCGTCAGGCCCAGCTTTGCGAGCACCCGCGCTGCGGATCCATCCGGTAGCTCCAGCGCCGCCAGCACGAAATGCTCGGCGCCAGGCGCCGCCTGGTGTTCGGCATTGGCGATCCGCTCGGCCGCCTCGCATAGCGCCTTGATGGTCCCCATGTCCCGGAACGTCTGGGTCAGCTTCTTCAACATCGCATCTATCCTCATGTCTTGATGGTCGGGGCAATGCCCGCCAGCCGCTTGTGGGCGGCCTGCTTGCTCACGCCGAGCGCCTGGGCGATCCGGGCCCAGGACCAACCCTGCGCCAGCGCGTCGGCTACCGCCTTGCGCTCCAGCCTGTCGGCCATCAGCCGCAGAGCCACGACGCTCGCGAGGGCCTGTTCCGGATCGTCCGTCTCGGACGCAGTCTCATGTGGGGTCTGGTTCATGCGTCAACAATAGTTGACGGTCAATATTTGTCAACATCTGTTGACGGCCGGTCTTGCCGCCTCCCGTCGCCACAGGCAGAGTGCCGGCATGACCGAGACAACCATCACCCCCGCCAGCCACGATCAGAAGCCCGTCATCGCCAACCTGATCCAGCTCTACCTCTACGACATGACCGAAAGCATGCCGTTCCCGGTCGGGTCCGACGGCCGCTTCGAATACGATTTCTTCGACCGCTTCTGGCGCCTCCCCTACCTGATCCATTCGGGCGACGAGATCGCCGGCTTTGCCTTCGTCATTGACGAATGCCCGCTGACGGCGCGCAAGCCGTGCTGGTTCATGGCCGAGTTCTTCGTCCTCAAGGCCTATCGCCGCCGCGGGGTAGGGCAGGCGGCCGTGGCCGCGACCCTCGGCCGCCATCCCGGCGCCTGGCATATCGCCGTGCCGCTGGCCAATGCGCCGGCCCAGGCCCTCTGGGGCAGGGCGCTGCAGGCCTGTCACCCCGCCACCAGCGAGCTGGCCTTCGAGGGCGACGACTGGCGGCTGAACGCCCTCACGGCCTAGCCCGGCACAAACAAAAAGGCCCGCATCGCTGCGGGCCTTTTTCGTTCGTTCCGGTCGGCCTATTCGGCGGCTTCCGGACGGCTGACCACGGTCACGCCGTTCTTTTCCTTTTCCACCAGCCCGGCATCCGAGCTGACGATGTAGCGCTTGGCGCCGTCGGCATCGGCCGGGATTTCCACGGCCATGCCGTCGAAACCGGCGGGTGCAGCCGTCGCCGGCTGGCCGCCGCGGCCCGTGACGAAGCGGCCGAGACGGGCGAACTGGTGGCTGATCCACTTGATCTGCTTCCAGAGCACATTGGGGGCCACCACCATCACCGGCACCATCACCAGCGTCAGGGCGGTCGAGACGAACAGGCCCGAAACCAGTGCTGCCGACAGATGGATGAACCACGAACCGGCAATACCGCCCACCACGATCTCGCGGCGGATGAAATCGAACTCGATATTCATCGCCATCGGGATCACGCCCAGCGCCGTCACCGTTGCGGTGAGCAGCACCGGCCGCACGCGCTGGCTGATGGTCAGCAGCATCGCCTTGATTGGCTCGACATGCTCGTCGCGGTTGTAATGGTTGTAGGTGTCGATCAGCACGATGCCGTTCTTCACCACGATACCCGCCAAAGCCACGATACCCAGACCCGTCATGATGGCCGAGAAGCTCATCCCGGTAACCACCATGCCCAGCAGCACGCCGCCCAGCGACATTATGACAGTCGAGAGGGTCACCAGAACCTGCCAGAAGCTGTTGTACTCCAGCAGCAGGATCAGGAAGATCAGGAACATGGCTGCGCCGAACGCCGACACGATGAAGGCATTGGTGTCGTCCACCTGCTCAGCCGCGCCGCCATAGACGATCTTGACCGTCGACGGCCACTCCTGGGTCGCCTGCCAGGCCTTGATCTGTTCGATCTTGGCGTCGGCGGTAACCGGCTCACCGGCAGCGTTGGTCGGGCTGAGGTTGGCCGCCACGGTCATGGCATAAACGCCATTGCGCCGCGAAATATTGGCCACCTTGGGCACGGCCGTGCGCTCGATGAAATTGCTCACCGGCACCAGGCCCTGCGCCGTCACGATCCGCAGCGAGTCCAGAGCATCGAACGTACGCTCGCCTTCCGGCAGGCGAACGCGGATATCGAGTTCGTCGCCGCCATCGTCCGGCCGGTAGCTGCCGAGCTTCACGCCCGACGTCACCAACTGCACATAGGGGCTGAGCTCCCGCACGCCGATGCCATACTTGGCAGCAGCTTCGCGGTCGATCGTCACCTGCCAGTCGATACCGGGGGCAGGGCGGCCATCTTCGATGTCGATCGTGTCGCCAAGATCCTTCTCGACATAGTCACGCAGCTTGGCGACCGCCGGAGCGATGTCGTCATAGACCGTGCCTTCGACGCGCAGGTTGATGGCCTTGCCAGCCGGCGGGCCGTTTTCCTGGGCGGCAATCTGCACGTCGAGGCCCGAGATATCGGCCACGCGGTCGCGGATGTCCTGGAAGATCTCCGCCGCCTTGACGCGCTCGTTATAGGGCAGCAACTGCAGGTTGAACGAACCGATCGTGTCCGGCGGACCGCCCGAGCTCATCGCGTCGCCACCACTGCCAAAGCTCATGATGACGTCCTGGATGCCCTCGACCTGGAGGATTTCGTTCTCCACTTCGACCAGCATGTCGCGGATTTCGGCCGGCGAGTAGTTGCCGCGCGTGATCACGTTGACCGTGCCGAATTCCGGCTCGGAGGCCGGAAAGGCTTCGGTGGTCGGGTTGCTGTTCATGTAGAGCACGAACATGGCGATGATCAGCGCGAATCCGACGCCCAGCGTCGGCAACGGCTGGTGGATCAGGTGCTCCATCGTGCGGACATAGACGCCGGTGACGCCGCCGACCTTCTTGGGGTCGAACTTATCGGCATACATGACCGTGTCGGCAGCTTCCTTGTGCTTGGGGTCCACATGGGTCGAAGCAATGAAGGCGCCAATGATGGGCATGAAGATGAGCGCGGAGACGAGCGAAGCGCACATCACCACGATCACGATGATCGGCAGGTAGCTCATGAACTTGCCGATAATGCCCGGCCAGAACAGCAGGGGCACGAAGGCGCCCAGCGTGGTGAAGGTGGCCGAAACCACCGGCACGAACATCTTGCGCGCCGCCAGGATGAACGCCTCCTTCTTGGAGACGCCTTCCATCAGCTTTCGCTCGGCATATTCCACGACCACGATCGGGTCGTCGACGAGCACGCCCACCGCCAGCACGAGGCCGAACATGATCATCATGTTGATGGTCATACCCAGCATCTGCACGACGAGGAACGCGATCATGAATGAGATCGGGATCGACATGCCGATCATGATGGCAGGACGCACGCCCAGCGTAGCGATACAGGTGATCAGCACCAGCGCCACAGCGGTCAGCACAGCCGCTTCAAGCGAGCGGAACAGACCCTTGGTCGAGTCTGCCTGGTCGATCAGGAAGCTGGTTTCGATGCCCTGCGGCCAATCGGCGGTGAATTCCTCGGTCACGCGACGCACGTCGTCCGAGACCGTGATGACGTTGGTCCCGAGCTTCTTGATCACGCCCAGGGTGATGGCCGGCTGGCCGTTCACGTGGGAATAGGAGGTCGCGTCTTCGAAGGTCCGCGTGATGTTGGCCACGTCGCCGAACGTCACCACGGTGTCACCCGAAGTCTTGAGCGGCAGCGTATAGACGTCTTCGGCGTTCTTGATCAGGCCGGGAACTTCGACGTTGAACGAGCCCTGGCCGCTGTCGAGCGTACCGCCCGGCACGACCATGTTGTTCTTGGCAAGCGCGTCGAACAGCTCGGCGGCCGTCAGGTTATAGGCCTCGAGGCGGTTGAGATCGATGGTGACCTCAAGCACTTCATCGCGCGACCCGCCCAGGGTCACGCTCTGCACATCGCCCATGGCCTCCAGGGCTTCCTGCAGGTCCTTGGCCCGGTTGACGAGTTCGCGCTCCGGCACGGTGCCATAGACAGCCACCGAGATGGTGGGCATGTCCGAGAACGAAATTTCGGTCACCGTCGGCTCGGTCGCATCGTCAGGCAGTTCGGCTGCGATGCCGTCCATTGCCGCACGAATATCGGCCAGGGCCGCATCCTTGTCGGCATTGACGTTGAACTCGAGGAAGACGGAGGCATGGCCGGTCGTCGAGGTGGCGGAGTAGTTTTCCAGCCCGTCGATTTCCTTGATGCGGTCTTCGATCGGCTTGGCCAGCAATTGCTCCGCGTCACGCGGCGCCACGCCGGTCTGGCTGACCGAAATGTAGAAATAGGGGATGTCGATCGCCGGGAAGCTTTCCTTCGGCAGCGAGGTATAGGCCGCCAGGCCAGCGCCCAGCAGCAATACCATGACAGTCAGAACAACTCTGGGCATCCGCAGAATGCGTTCGATAAAGTCCAGCATAGTATCAGCTCGCTGTTACGTTGGTGGCTTCGGCGGCAACATTGGTGGCATCGACGGCCTGGCCGTCGGTGACATATTCCTGGCCGACGGTGATGACGTCGACCGAGAGCGGCAGGCCGAGCACCCACACGCCTTCTCGCGTGTCGCTGGCAATGGTCACGGGCAGGAACTTCACCGCACCGTCCACCACCGAGCTCACGCCCAGAACGCCATCGTCATTCAGCGTCAGGACAGACTGTGGCAGCAGGTGTGCGGGGGCAGTGCCCATATTGACCGTGGCAGTCGCCGTGATGCCGTCGCGGATGGCGCCATCGGCATTGGGTACTTCGATTTCGACCGGGAACGAACGCGTTGCCGGGTCCGCGGTAGCCGAGATGAACGTCACCTTGCCTTCGACTTCCTGGCCGGTGATCGTGGTGATCTTGGCCGGCAGGTCGAGCTTGGCAAGGCCGATGCGGGCTTCCGGCACCTGGCCGATAAAGACCATCGGGTCGAGCTGGACGATCGTCGCGCAGGGCTGGCCCATGGCGAGCATCGCCCCGGCAGTCACCAGCGGATCCTGAACCACGCCGGCAACCTTGGCATGGATTTCCGTGCGGTCGAGTTCGGCCTGGGCGTTATCGACGCCGGCCTGTGCCGAGCTGATCGAGGCCTTGGCGCCGCTCAGGGCGACTTCGAGCTGGCGAGCGGTGTTCGGAGCAGCCAGGCCCTTTTCACGAAGCTCGGCATTGGTGTCGAAATCCGACTGGGCCTGGGCCAGCGAGGCATTGGCCTGTTCGAGGCCAGCCTCTGCCTGGGCGACAGCCGCGGCGCGGGTACCCTGGTCGAGCGTGCACAGCAGATCGCCCACTGCCACATTCTGGCCCTTGGTGACGTGCACCGTATCGACAATGCCGGCCGTTTCGGCGACAGCGCCGACCGAAGCCTTGGCCTGGGTGCGGCCGCGCAGGGGCACTTCGATGCTCCAGGGCTGGGCCACATAGGTCGAGGTGCGCACCGACAGGAGCGCGGTATTGGCGCCGATTTCCTTTTCATTGCGCTGGGCAATGGTCAGGTGCGGATCGATGGAATGATCGGTTTCATGCTGGGCCAGAACGCCGGCATCGCCGAGTTGCGTGGCGATCGGGCCATGCTCCTCGCCTTCGATCACCGAAATGATCGGCCGTTCGCCATTGCCGGGTCCGTTGCCGCCCATGACCAGGGTCCCGGTCGCCAACCAAGCGCCCGCCAGGACCATTATCAAAAAGGCTACGCCGTAAGAAAATAGTGCACGCATTGAGAAATCGCCCCTTTACTCAGCCGCATCCGTCTTCGGTTCGGCTCGCGCTAATGTGATCAGTTCGTGCATATGGGAGCGCATGTGCCTTTCGGCAACCTCCATAATCGCACGACCGTAATTGATGACCCAGGTATCGGCCGCATTGCACTCGTGGTCGGCGAATGCCTCCTCGAGTTTGCGGTGTCCGTCTATGGTCGTTTGCAGAAATTCGTTGGCTCGCGTCTCGACCAGCTCGCGCGGCAGGATGTGCGCAAAACGGGCGAAAAGCAGGAATGGGCTGCGGAAGACATCCTCGCCCAGCGGCTCCGACAATTGCTGGGCAAAGGCTGCGCGACCGGCATCGGTGATCGAATAGACCTTTTTCGCCGGCTTGCCGTCCTGCTGCTCGGTCCGGCTGACGACCAGGCCGTCATCCTCGAGCTTTGCCAAAGCAGGGTAGATCGAGCCAAAGCTGGCTTCGATGAAATACGAGCACTCGCCTTCGACGCAAAGCCGCCGGATTTCATATCCGGTGGCTTCACCCTCATAGAGGATCGACAGGCAAAGGGTTCTGACGTTCATGCGCGCTCACTCCGCCGGGCATATGCCGGGCCGATATATGCCGGTTCACTATAGGTCCGGCTCGAAACGCGCAAGGTCTATGGCCCAGCAGATTGGGCACACCAGTTAAGATCGTGTTGCATGGCTGGGCCCGTCAGGCCAGCAGTCGGGTCATCTCCGCCGCCGCCCGGCGCGCCAATTCCGCGCTCGACGCCGCCACGAAATAGGGGTTGAGGAAGGCCAGGTCCCCTTTGCCATAGCGCATGCGCTCGCCATTGAGCGTCACTACGGCGCCCCCTGCGGCCTCCAGCACGGCCTGCCCGGCGGCCGTGTCCCACTCCGAAGTGGGGGTGAAACGGGGGTAGAGCTGGGCGTCGCCGCGCGCCAGCAGGCAGAATTTCAGCGATGAGCCAACCGACACATCAGCCTCGACATCGAGCGTCTCGCAGAGTGCCGCAAGCGCCACATGGCCATGCGACCGGCTCGCCACGATGCGCAGCCTCTCCGCCGAAGCCACTGAAATCCTGAGCTTTTCTATGTCTGCGCCCGTCTGCGTATTGCAGAACCAGGCGCCCGTGGCGTCGCCGATGAACGTCTCGCCCGTCGCCGGCGCCAGCACGACGCCCATCACCGGCACGCCATGTTCGACCAACGCTATATTCACGGTGAACTCGCCATTGCGCTTGATGAACTCCTTGGTGCCATCGAGCGGATCGACCACGAAGTAGCGATCGCCGAGCACCGGTACGATGCCCGCCGCCACGCTTTCTTCGCCCAGCACGGGAATGCCGGTGGGCCTGAGCAGCTCGAGGATCACGGCCTCCGCGGCCGCATCGGCCTCGGTCACCGGCGAGCCGTCGGCCTTGGCCACTGCGGCGATGGGTCGCGCATAGACGTCGAGGATGACGCGCGCCGCGGCGATAGCCGCGTCCAGCGCCAGCGCGGTCAGGTTTTGGTCGGTCGGCGCCTGCATGATCGCGGCCATCAGCGTTCCACCACCACGTCGAGCCCCAGGTCGAGCGGCTTGGCCGCCATCGTGATCTGGCTGGTCGATATATAGTCCACGCCGGTTTCGCCGATCGAGCGCACCCGGTCGAGCTTCACCCCGCCCGATGCTTCCAGCTTGGCGCGGCCGGCATTGATCGCCACCGCTTGGCGCAGCGTCTCATTGTCCATATTGTCGAGCAGCACCACCCGCGCCCCGGCGGCCAGAGCCTCTTCGAGCTCGGCCAGCGTTGTCACCTCGATCTCGATGGCCACCAGATGCCCGGCAAAAGCCTCTGCCGCCTGATAGGCCGCGGTCACGCTGCCTGCCACCGCGATATGGTTGTCCTTGACGAGGATGGCGTCATCCAGCGAATAGCGATGATTGGCGCCGCCGCCACAACGCACGGCATATTTCTGGAACGCCCGCAGCCCGGGCGTCGTCTTGCGCGTGTCGCAAATCTGCGCGCCGGTGCCGGCCACCGCATCGGCATATTCGCGCGTCAGCGTGGCTATGCCGCTGAGGTGGTTGAGGAAATTGAGCGCCACTCGCTCCGCCGACATGACCAGCCGGGCAGGGCCGGTCACCGTGGCCACCACGCCACCCGCCGCGACCGCGTCGCCATCGGCGAGCTCAGGGGCAAAGGTCACGCCATCACCCACCAGCCGGAACGCCGCCGCCGCCAGATCGAGCCCGGCAATCACCCCAGGCTCGCGCGCCGAAAGGCTCGCCGTCGCCCAGGCCTGCGGCGCGAGCGTCGCCTGGCTCGTCAGATCACCCGCCAGCCCGAGATCTTCCTCGAGCGCGGCAGCGACGGCGCGGTCCACCAGCAGGCGCGGCAATTGGGCAGGCAGGCGGTTGGAGCGCGACATCGGCGGTGTCCTGTTTCAGTGCCGCTGATGTACGCGCCGCTCGTGCCGGTGGCAACTGCGACCCGCCGACACGTGCGCCCTCCGCCGGTCCGCGCCTAGTGGTGCTGCCGCAGCGTGTGGTCCGCCTCGATGATGCCCTTTGTCAGGCTGCCATTGGTCGGATAGAGCGGGATCAGGCATGCCTGCAGTGCGTGGTAGATGTCAGGCTTGCCGACAAACAGCCGCGACGTCGGCGTCAGGTCTTCCTTCAGTTCGCTGAGCCAGCCGCCGCGCTTGTGGTCGATGACGTGGTTCTCGGCATAGTCCCACAGCCGGCGATACCAGGCCTGGAAATAGTCGCCGCTATCGAAAGCCGAGATATAGGCGGCTGCGCCGATAGCCTCGCTCACCGGCCACCACAGCTTCTCGCGCATGATGGGATTGTTGTCCCAGTCGAGCGTGTAGAAGAAGCCGCCATGCGTCTTGTCCCAACCCAGGTCCACCGATTGCTTGAACAGCTCCCGCGCCGCACCGGTCATCCATGACAGGCGCTTTTCGCCCAGGACCCAGAGCTGGTACAGCAGCCGCGACCATTCCAGCCAGTGCCCCGGCGTCGTGCCCGACGGGCGAAACATCTCGTTGCCTTCATAGTGCTTGTCGAGCACCCAATGCTGGTCGAAATGCTCAGCCACCCGGTGCCCTAGCGGCACGGCATTGCGAGCGATGATCAGCTCGGCAATCCGCTCGGCCTTGGTCAGGTAAGCGCGATCCCCGGTGGCCTCGAACGCCGCCATCAGCGCCTCGGTCATGTGCATGTTCGCATTCTGCCCACGATAGGGCAGCAGTTGCGACCAGTCCTGGTTGTACTCGTCCTTCACCGAACCGCTCTGCTCGTCCCAGAAGCGCTTGTTGATGACCTCGGTCACGTCGGCGATCATCTGATCGGCCAGCGGATGTCCGACAAGCTTGGCGCTGGATGCTGCCAACAAGACGAAAGCATGCCCGTAAGCCTGCTTGGAGCCGTTGGTCACCCCGTTATCGTCGAGGCCCCACACATAGCCGCCGCGCCTGCTGTCGCGATGCTGCTCCCAAACATAGCGCATGCCGTGATCGACGATCTCATCCGATCCGGGCCGGCCGATCAGGCTGCCGATGACCGCGCAATGCACCATGCGCGTGGTGACGTGGATCTGCCTGACCGCATTGTGCTGGTCGAGCGGATTGCCCTCGTCATCGAGCTCGAAGAAGCCGCCCTTGGCATTCATCGACGGCGCCTCGAAAAAATCGAACAGGTTATTGGCCTGCCGCATCAGGTACTGCCGGTGGAATGGCCGGTTGGGCCACGGGCTCGAATTGGTCTTGGGCAGCGTCAGCTTGGCGTCAGTCATGGTCACTCCCGGCCGGCAGATTGGCGCGCCGGCTCATCATGTCGAGGAGCTATAGCCGCGCAATAGCAACGTTGCAATTTCGGCGAGAAGAAATCCAGCAAGAGCCGATGGCGGGCTACGCCTTGGCGTACCACGCCTCCACCCGCGCCACTTCTTCAGCCGAGCCAAGGATGACCGGCACGCGCTGGTGAATGCCTGTCGGCACCAGGTCCAGTATCCGCTCCGGCCCAGTGGTCGACTTGCCGCCGGCGGCCTCGACGATCATCGCCATCGGATTGGCCTCGTAGAGCAGCCGGAGCCGGCCGCCCTTGCTCACGGTCTCGCTGTCCAGCGGATACATGAAAATGCCGCCACGCATCAGGATGCGATGGATGTCCGCCACCATCGAGCCGACCCAGCGCATGTTGTAGCGCTTCCCCGCCGGCCCGGTTTCGCCCGCCACGTTTTCGGCGACGTAGCCACGGGTCGCCGCATCCCACAACCGCTCGCGCGCCGTATTGATCGCGTATTCACCCGATGCGGGCGCCACTTTGACCCCGTCCTGCGTCAACTGGAATGTCCCACCCGCATCCAGCGTGAACACCGCGGTCGACGCCCCGAACGTCACCACCAGGCTCGTTGCCGGCCCATAGGCCGCGTAGCCGGCGGCCAATTGCGCCGACCCGCGCTGCAACAGCCCCTTGCTGGCATCCAGAACCGAGAAAATCGTGCCGACAGTGACGTTTACGTCGAGGTTTGAAGACCCGTCGAGCGGGTCGGTCGCCACCATGAACCCACCCTGATTCTCGATGTGAACCGCTTCATCCAGCTCTTCGGAAACCAGAATCGAAATCTCGGCGTTTGCCCGTATGTGATTCAAAACAATGTCGTTTGAGATCACGTCGAGCGCCTTCTGCGCCTCGCCCTGCACATTGGTGTGCCCAGCCAGCCCCGTCTGTCCGGCAATCGGCGCCAGTCGCAAGACATCGGCGATTTCCGCACTCGCCGCCGCCATGGTGGCGACAACCGATGCCAGCTTGGGGTCCACGGGTTGGGCAGCAAGCCAATCGGAAAGCGTGGTCATGGGACACTCGGAGTTAGGGCAGGGTGCTCCCACTGTCCCCATGCCGCTCCTCGACACAAGGCAGACTTTGGCATGAGGCGCGTCAGTCGTCTCTCCCTTCCCTCAAGGGGAGAGAGGGCGAAGGCGACGAGCGTCCTCTTACTTGCTCCACATGCCCCGCATCTGCGCGCCGATATCCATCGTCGCCGGGGCGGGCGACAGCCCCTCGATGTAAGCCGGCTTCACCGGCGGCCACAGGATGTCTTCGAACAACGGCACCATCGCCCGTGGAATGAACCGCGTCCGCTGCGCGTAAAGGTGCTTGTCGCCATGCTTGTGCTGGTTGGTCACGAAAAACCGCTGCGGCACGATCACGTTCAGCTCGTCCCGCGCCCGCGTCATCGCCACATAGAGCAGCCGCCGCTCCTCCTCCAGCTCATGCGTCGACCCCGTGCCGAGGTCGGAGGGAATACACCCGTCCACCACATTGAGCACGTGCACCGCCTTCCATTCCTGGCCCTTGGCCGAATGGATGGTGGAAAGGATCAGATAATCCTCATCGAGCGACGGCACGCCCGATTGGTCGCTGGTTGCATCGGGTGGGTCGAGCGTCAGTTCGGTCAGGAACCGCTCGCGGCTCGGATAGCCCCCGGCGATCTGCTCGAGCTGCAGGATGTCCTGCAGCCGCACGATGGCGTCCTCATAGGCCTGCTCCATCAGCGGCTCATACCAGAGCCGGGCGTAGCCCAGTTCCAGCGGCCAGCCAGCATCCTTGCGCGACAGCCGCCCCATCATCTCCACCAGTCCGGCCCAGCCCTCGGCGGCGCGCGGCGGCGGCGGAATTTCGCCCAGCGCCCAGATCGGGTCGGGCCCCGTCGCCATGGCATCGAGCACCTTGCCCGCGGTGCCGGGGCCGACGCCGGGCAGCAGTTGCAGCACGCGGAACCCCGCCACCCGGTCGCGGGGATTTTCCGCCCAGCGCAGCACCGCCAGCAGGTCCTTGATATGCGCCGCATCGAGAAACTTGAGCCCGCCGAACTTCACGAACGGAATGTTCCGCCGCGTCAGCTCGATTTCGAGCGGCCCCGAATGGCTCGATGTGCGAAACAGCACGGCCTGGCTCTTGAGCGCCATGCCGCCCTCCCGGGCCTCCAGCACCTTGTGCACCACATAGCGCGCCTGGTCTGCCTCGTCGCGCACCGTCACCAGCAGCGGCTTGGCGTCCGACTGTCGCTCGGTCCACAGATTCTTGGTGAAGCGTTCGCTGGCCATGTCGATGACGGCATTGGCAGCGCTGAGGATCGGCTGCGTCGAGCGGTAGTTGCGATCCAGCGTGACGATATCGGCCGGCGGGCTGAAGGCAGCCGGAAAATCGAGGATGTTCCGCACAGTCGCCGCCCGAAACGAATAGATCGATTGCGCGTCGTCCCCAACAACAGTCAGCCCACTGCCATCAGGCCGCATCGCCAGCAGCACGCTCGCCTGCAGCTTGTTGGTGTCCTGATACTCATCCACCAGCACATGGTCGAAGCGCCCGGATACCTCGGCCGCAATCCCCGGATCGGCCATCATGCCGGCCCAGTAGAGCAGCAGATCGTCGTAATCGAGCACGTTCTGCCGCTGCTTGGCCTCGACATAGGCGCCGAACAGTTGCCGCAGTTCGGTCGCCCACATGGCGCACCACGGAAACGTCTCCTTGAGCACTGTTTCCAGTTCGCCCTGAGCATTCACCACGCGCGAATAGATGGCGAGACACGTTCCCTTGGTCGGAAACCGGCTCTTGGCCTCGCTCATGCCCAGCTCATGCCGGACCAGGTTCATCAGGTCTGCCGAGTCTTCGCGGTCATGGATGGTGAAAGCCGGATCGAGCCCGATCTGGCTCGCATGCTCGCGCAGCAGCCGCGCGCCGATGCCATGAAAGGTCCCGGCCCAGTTGAGCGCATCGGTCAACACGCCCGAACTCTTGCCCAGCACCTGCGCCGCGATCCGCTCCACCCGCCGGCTCATCTCGCTCGCCGCGCGCCGCGAAAAGGTCATCAGCAGGATGCGTCGCGGATCGGCGCCATTGACCATCAGATGTGCCACGCGATGGGCCAATGTGTTGGTCTTGCCCGAGCCGGCGCCCGCAATCACCAGCAGTGGCCCCGGTCGCTCCTGCCCAACGCCATGCTCCACCGCGCGGCGTTGTTCGGGGTTGAGCTTGTCGAGATAGTCGAGGCTGGCGAGCACGAATCGAGGACCTGTGAGCGGAGTGCTCACAAAAGGCTATTCTGGTTTTGTTCGCAATGGGTGAACGGGCAAGGCCCGATCACACCTCCTGCGCCAGATCTGCCAACAACCCCGCCGCCACGCTCAGCCGCGACACCGTCAGCGTGCCTTGCGTCAGCTCAGCCACCGCCGTCGCCGTCCGCCCGATAGCCGGCCGCGCCGTCCAGCCCGAGAGGCCACCGTCGCTCTTGAGCACGTCGGCTGTCAGGTCACGTTGTGCGCGCATCAGGTTGGCCAGCGCCCGGTCCAGCGCCATGCGGTCAAACCGGTCGCTGAGCTGGATCGCCCGCCCTTGCTCGATCACCGGCCACAGCTCGAACGCCGCGAACACCCCAAAGAACGCCGCCGCACCGTCGCTGACCGGCACGCCCGAGCGTTCGCTGACCAGCACGATATCGCTGGCGTAGCTGAGCACCGACAGCTCGGCGATCCGCTGCGCTACCGTGTCGGGCACACCCTTGCCCACCAGTTCCGCCGCCCGCTCTGCAACGCCTTGCGCCAGCGAGGCGGGCAGGGTGCTTCCCAGCATCGCCTTGAGCGCGGCGACACCCGCCGCGTGGCGTTCGACCAATCCGGCCAGTCCCTGCGTCACATCGGCATTGCGCAGGAACCACAGGCTCTCCTGCCGCAGCAGGTCCATCACCTCGGCATAGAGCGCCAACTGCACCGCGCCCGCCACGGCGCCATCCAGCGCACCGATCGCCGCATTGAGCTCGGCCAACCCATAGACATCGCGCGTTGCCGCATAGGCCAGCGCGACCTCGCCGGGGCTGGCGCTGGTCGCCGCGGTCAGCTCCGACACGAAAGCGGGGCCACCATGGTTGATCATCGCGTTGGCGAGCACCGTGGCAATCACTTCGCGCTTCAGCCGATGCCCGGCCACAGCGTCTGGGTAGGCCGTGTGCAGCGTCGTCGGGAAATAGCGATAGAGTTCGCCGGCGAGGTACCCATCGTCGATCGACTTGCCCTCCAGCAGGTCCGCGTAGAGCGTCAGCTTGGCATAGGCGAGGATCACCGCCAGTTCCGGCCTGACCAGCGCCTTGCCCGTTGCCGCCCTGGCATCGAGCGCAGCGTCGGTCGGCAGGAATTCCACCGACCGGTCCAGCAGCCCGCGGCCTTCCAGTTGCGCGACGAGTTCGCGGTGGTCGGGCAGCTCGTTCAATCCGGCGCGCTGGGCCAGCGAGATCGCCAGCCCCTGCATGTAGTTGTTGCGCAGGCAGAGGGCCGCGACCTCATCGGTCATCGTCACCAGGAACGCATTGCGCGCCTGGATATCGAGCGTTCCATCCGCCAGCAATGGCGCCAGCGCGATCTTGATGTTCACCTCAAGATCCGACGAGTTCACCCCCGCCGAATTGTCGATCGCGTCGGTGTTGATCCGCCCGCCGGCCAGCGCATATTCGATGCGCCCGCGCTGCGTCACACCCAGATTGGCGCCTTCACCCACCACCTTGGCGCGCACATCGCTGCCAGTAATGCGGATCGCGTCATTGGCCCGATCGCCCACATCGGCATCGGTTTCGAGGCTCGAGCGAACATAGGTCCCGATACCGCCGAACCATAGCAGGTCGACTTCGGCCCTCAGGATCGCCGTCATCACCTGGGCCGGCGTCGCATGGTCGGCCGCAATACCCAGGGCCGCCTGTATCTCCGCCGTCAGCGGAATGGATTTGAGCGAGCGCGAAAACACCCCGCCACCGGCCGAGATCAGCCCCTTGTCATAGTCTTGCCAGCTCGAACGGGGCAGGGCGAACAGCCGCTGCCGCTCGGCGAGGCTCCTGGTCGCGTCGGGCTTGGGATCGATGAAAATGTCGCGGTGGTCGAATGCCGCTACGAGCCGGATCTCCGGCGACAGCAGCATGCCATTGCCGAACACGTCGCCGCTCATGTCGCCGACGCCGACCACCGTGAACGGCTCGCGCTGGATATCGCGATCCATCTCGCGGAAATGCCGCTTCACCGCCTCCCAGCCGCCGCGCGCCGTGATGCCCATCTTCTTGTGGTCATAGCCGGCCGAGCCGCCCGAGGCGAAGGCATCGCCCAGCCAGAAGCCGCGTCCCGTCGCAATGCCGTTCGCCGTGTCCGAAAAGCTCGCCGTGCCCTTGTCCGCCGCGACGACGAGATAGGGATCATCTCCATCCCGCCGCACCACGTCCCGTGGCGGCACAACGGCGCCGTTGACTAGGTTGTCGGTCACGTCGAGCAGCGCGCCGATGAAGATCGTGTAGCTCGCCACGCCCTCCGCCGCGAAGGCCTCGCGCGCCATGCCGGCCACCAGTCGCTTGGGCACGAAGCCGCCCTTGGCGCCAACAGGCACGATCACCGCATTCTTGACCTGCTGCGCCTTGACCAGCCCCAGCACTTCGGTGCGGAAATCCTCCGGCCGGTCCGACCAGCGGATGCCGCCGCGGGCAATGGCGCCGAACCGCATGTGGATGCCTTCGACGCGCGGCGAATAGACCGAGATCTCCCGATACGGCCGCGGCGCCACCATGCCGTCGACCTTGGACGAGTCGAACTTGATCGCCAGCGCCGGCAGCCGGTTGCCCTCGGCATCGCGCTGGAACGCATTGGTCCGCACCGAAGCTTCCACGAGGTTGAGGAAACGCCGCACGATGGTGTCTTCGTCCAGCGACGCCATGGCATCGAGCGCCGCCGCCAACGCGGCCCGCTCCGCCCCGGCCTTGGCCTCGCGATCGACTTCCTTGGGGTCATGCAGCGCATTGAACAGCGCCACCAGCGCCGCCGCAGCCGCCGACTGCGTCACCAGCACCTGCGCGATATAGCGCTGTGAATAGGAAATCCCGATCTGCCGCAGATAGCGCGCCAGCGCGCGCAGCAGCGCCGCGTCGTTCCAGCCCAGCGATGTCCGCGTCACCAGGGCATTGAGCTGGTCGCTCTCTGCCAGCCCGTCCCACACCGCCATGAGCCCCGCTTCGACCGCCGCGCCCCGCGCCGCTACGTCGAAGTCGCTCCCATCCAGCGGCTCCAGCACCATGTCATGCAGATACCGCTCCACCCCGTCCCGCGGCACGATCGTATAGGTGCGCTCGTCGATCACCCGGAACCCGAATGCTTCCAGCATCGGCACACGGTCGCTCAGGGGGATGGCGCTTTCGCGGTGGTAGAACTTGAGCCCGAGCGAGCCGTCGGTGCCCGTCCGCTCATAGAGCCGGATCGCCACGCCAGCGCCATCGCCCAGCCCGCGCAGCACGCCGATATCGTGAAGCGCGTCCTGCGCCGAGTTGCGCGACTGGTAGGCCGGCGAAAACGCGCCGCGATAGTCGCTGATCTCGGCTGGGTCAGTCGCCGTCGCTGCCAGCATGTCGCCGAAATTGGAGGTCAGCGCATCCACGCGCGCTTCCAGCTCGCTGCGGCTCGGTCGCGGCGTCGGCCCGGCCACCCGGCCGATGATCACATGCAGCCGCACCAGTTCGCCTTCGGGGAAATTCGGATAGAACGCCGAAACGCGCCCGTCATAGATCTGCGCCAGATACCGCGTGATCCGCGCCCGCGCTTCGCCGTCATAGCGGTCGCGCGGCACATAGACGAGAATGGAAACGAAATTGTCGAACCGGTCGATGCGCGGGAGGACTCGCACACGCGGCCGGTCATAGAGCCCGGCAATCGCCGCGGCGAATTCGAACAATTGCTCGACGCCGATCTGGAACAGCTCGTCGCGTGGGTAGGAGTCCAGCGCGCTCAGCAGCGTCCGCCCGTCATGGCCCAGCGGATCGACGCCGGATTTGCGCATCACGTCGGCAATCTTGCGCCGGATGATCGGCACTTCGGTATGCGGTGTCGCCTGCGCCTGCGCCGTGAACAACCCGACGATCCGAAGCTCGCCGACAGCCTGGCCGCCCGCGCCAAACGTCTTGATGCCCACATAGTCCATATGCGCGCGCCGGTGCACGCGTGCGCGAACATTCGCCTTGGTCACCAGCAGCGGCTCGCTCGAAGCCATGAATGCCGTGTGCTGCGGCGTCGATTCCACGAAGGTCGACCCACTGCGCAGCACCTTGAAGTCGGGGTCGCGCAGAATACCCAATCCGCTGCCCGCCACCGGAGCCAGCTCGCCATTGATCAGCTCATATTCCCGCACGCCCAAGAAGGTGAAGTTGTGCTCGATCAGCCAGTCGAGGAAACGCAGCGGCTCGTCCTTCTGTGCGTTGCTGCTCGCCTCCAGCGCCGCGATCCCCCGGCGCAGCCGCTCCAGCATGTTCTGCCAGTCGCGCACCGCCCGCGTCACGTCGGCCATCGTGGCCTCGAGCTCGTCAGTCAGGGCGTCAATATCCGCCACCGGGTCGCTGTGGATATGCAGCACGCTGAGGGCGCGTCCGGCGCCTTCGCTGACGGCGCCCGCTTCAAGCCGCACCACGGGGTGAGTGAACATGCGCACCGTGCCGCCTGCCGCCCGCAATGCCGCCAGCGCGCTATCGACGATGAAGGGCATGTCAGGCGAGACGATATCGAGCACCAGCGGATCGCCTGGCTTGGCTGGCGGGGTGGTCGCCAGCCGGCTGCTCTCGCCGGAATAGGCCAGCAGGTGCTGGTAGGATTGGCGCAGGGTCGCTTCGAACTGCTGCGGGGACTGGCGCTCCAGGTCCTCGCCGTCCGTCGCCAGAACAGCGGCCTTGAAGAAGCGCGCGAAGCTTGCGTCTTCCCTCGACAGAGCCGTGGCCCGGTCCAGCAATGCCGGACGGTTCGATTGTCCCAAGTCCATTCAACGACTCCCCCGCTCGCCAAGCCAGTCTAGGCAGCCCGAGCCCGTCTGTCTGCCATCCCTTTGCATGATAGCGCCCGCCCGCGATGGCCCGGTGACAGCCGGAAAGAAATCAGGGCCCCTGGCTGCGGTTGGAACCAATTTGCGCGCAAAGCCGTCTTGGGTGTGTTTCGGTGCGCTTTTTCTCGTTCTAGCCCCGATTAGAGCAAACCGTTTTCTCGGGCGCCCGAACAGAGCGAGCCGCCGCCTTGCGATACACGAGTGATCTGGTAGTCTTTTGGTCATTAAATCTCAGCGGGAGACAGAGATGAAGAACGCGTCCAAATTTATCGCCTACACCGCCCTCGCCGCGTCGCTGACGCTGGGCTTTGCGGTCACGGCTCATGGTCAGGATCGCACCCTGATCAACGTCAGCTACGATCCCACCCGTGAACTCTACCAGCAGTTCAACGAGGCCTTCATCGCCCATTGGCAGGCTGAAAAGGGCGAAACCGTCGCCATCGAAAACACCCATGGCGGTTCCGGCGCCCAGGCGCGTACCGTCATCGACGGCCTCGAAGCCGACGTGGTGACCTTGGCGCTCGAGAGCGACATCAACGCCATTTCCGATGCCAACCCGGCGCTGATCCCCGCCGACTGGCGCGGCACCTTCGAAAACAACAACGCCCCCTACACCTCGACCATCGTGTTCCTGGTCCGCAAGGGCAATCCCAAGGGCCTGGCCGATTGGGGCGATCTGATCAAGGACGGCGTCGAAGTCATCACGCCAAATCCCAAGACCTCGGGCGGCGCCCGCTGGAACCTGCTTGCTGCCTGGGCCTGGGCCAAGGCGCAGCCGGGTGGTTCGGATGAAACCGCACAGGCCTTCATCACCGATCTCTACAAGCACGTCCCCGTGCTCGACACCGGCGCTCGTGGCTCGACCACCACTTTCGTGCAGCGCGGCATCGGCGACGTCCTGCTCGCCTGGGAAAACGAAGCCTATCTGGCCCTTGAAGAACTCGGCCCCGACGCCTTCGATATCGTGACCCCGTCGGTCTCGATCCTGGCCGAACCTCCGGTTGCTGTCGTTGTCGGCAACACCGAAAAGAAGGGCACCACCGACCTGGCCACGGCTTACCTCGAATACCTCTATTCCGCCGAAGGCCAGACCATCGCTGCTGCCAACTACTACCGCCCGTTCAAGCCTGAACTGGCGAAGCCCGAGGACACCGCCCGCTTCGGCGAAGTCAACCTCGTGACCATCGCCGATTTCGGCGGCTGGCGCGAAGCCCAGCCGAAATACTTCGGCGATGGCGGCATCTTCGACCAGATCTACACCGGCACCCCGGCACAGTAACGAGACACGTCCTCCCCAGACGCACGAACGCCGGCCCAAGTGGCCGGCGTTTTTGTCTGTGCCACGCACTAGTGGTTCGGCCTCAACATCAGGGTTACTTTGAACTCAGTGTATCCGTAGCCCTCATAGTGAGGTGCGAGCCCTTGCGAGCCTAGAACCACGCGTGGCAGGGCGCTAATGCACCGTCGTCGGCTCGATCGGCTCCTGCTCATCCCCGCCGGGCGTGATCTTGGGTCCCGCCCAGAACACGAGATAAAGCAGCTCTTCCCCGGACGCGTCGGTGATCTCGATCGAGCGCGGAATCCGCGTATCGCCGCCCGTGCTCGCGGCCTGCTCGACAATGGCCTTGGCCAGCGCCGCAGCATTGTGCTCCGCTGCCTCGATGTCGGGCAATTCGCTGCCGTCCGCGTCGCGGATCAGCTCGTCATCGGTGCGATAGTGAAAGAAGAAACGGGGCATTTTTCACCTCCTCGGCCGAGGAAAACGCAGCTTTCAGTATGGGGTTGCCGAAGCAGCGAATGCCAGCTTGGCAGCTTCGCGCCGCTCAGTCGACCCCGCCCACGCTGTGATATTGATGGCGATGCCATAGCAGCGGCGCCCGGCTGGTCGTCATCTCTGCCTCGATGATCGCGCCGGCGAACAGCACATGTGTGCCCGTCTCGATCGAGCCGATCACGTCGCAATCAAGCGCGGTCACTGCGCCCAGCAGCATCGGGTGTCCCGAGGGCCACTGGCTCCAGTTGCCGGTATTGAACCGGTCCTTTGGCGGTACCTGTCCGGCAAAGGCATCGGCCACCGGCGCCTGGTCGTCGGCCAGCATTGCAAACGAAAATCCGCCGGTCTTGGCGATCAGGTCGGCCAGCCGGCTCATGATGTCGATCGAGATCAGGATTGTCGGCGGGTTGATCGACAGCGACAGCATCGAGGTCACCGTCCGCCCGATCCGCTCGTCGCCGCGCCGGGCCGTGGCGAGGCCTACGGTCGTCGCCAGGCCAGACATGGCGGCCCGGAATTCCGCATTGCTCACAACGGGCTGCCGTGGCGGATGCAGTCTCATCGTATCGGGCAGTTCGAAGTCTGCCATTGCTGCCGTCATAGTTCCAAGACTTCCTGGCGAGCGATGCTTTCGCTCAATAAATCACTACGTCATTCTCGCGCAGGCGGGAATCACCGTTTCTGGAGGTCGCCGAAAACGGCAGACCCGCCTGCGCGAAAAACTAGCCCAGATTGGCTTCGGCAAACTCGTAGTTCGCCAGCTTGTCGAGGAAATTGGTCACGTAGTCCGGGCGCCGATTGCGGAAATCGACGTAGTAGCTGTGCTCCCACACATCGAGCCCTAGCAGCGGCTTGCCTTCCCCGGTCGCCAGCGGATTGGAGCCGTTCGGCGTCTTGGTCACCTTCAGCTTGCCGTCGGTGCCCAGCACCAGCCAGGCCCAGCCCGAACCGAACTGGGTCGTTGCCGCGGTCTTGAACTGCTCCTTGAAGGCCTCGACCGAACCGAGATCGCTGACGATCTTGGCTTCAAGCTTGCCGGGCAGGGCGCCGCCCTTGGGAGACAGGGCGTTCCAGAAATGGATGTGGTTCCAGTGCTGCCCGGCATTGTTGAACACCGGCGCGAGGTCCGCCTTGCCATTGGCCAAGGCAATGATCTCTTCCAGCGATTTGCCCTGGAGATCCGCATTCTTCTCCACGAACCCGTTCAGCGCCGTCACATAGGCCTGGTGATGCTTGTCGTGATGCAGCTCCAGCGTTTCCTGGCTCATGCCGCGTTCGGCGAGGGCGGCGTGCGAATAGGGCAGGGCGGGGAGTTCAAAGGCCATTTTCGGCTCCTAGGTTTGATGCGGCATGGCGACGCTTGCATTCGGCCGCTGCGCCGTTTAATTTCCAAGCAATGACTTTGAAAACCTCTGACAGCTATATGTCAAGCCAGAACTTGGAAAACCTGTCCACCCCGGCTTCCGCCGCGGACAACGTCTCGTGGTCGCCGCGCAGCCCTGCCGAGCGGGTGCTGATGGCGCTCAAGATGCATGGCGCCCTGTCGTCAGCCGCGCTCGGCGCCAAACTCGGCACGACCGGTGAAGCCGCGCGCCAGCAGTTGGCGCGCCTCGCCGAAGAAGGTCTGGTGATTGCCACCAGCGAGGCCAAGGGCGTTGGGCGCCCCACCCAAAGCTGGACCCTCACTCCAGCCGCGCAGGCGCGCTTCCCCGATACTCATGCGGCGCTTACCGTCCAACTGCTCGGTATCGTCCGCTCCTCGCTCGGCGAAGCGGCGCTCGACTCCCTGATCGCGGTTCGCGAGACCGAGACCCGCATGGCCTACGAAGCGGCCTTGGCCGATCGCACTAGCCTCCGCGATAAGGTCGCGGGCCTTGTGGAGCTTCGCACAGCCGAAGGCTACATGGCGGACTGGAGCGAAGAAGCCGACGGCTCCCTCGTTCTCGTCGAAAACCACTGCCCTATTTGCGCTGCCGCCACCGCCTGCCAGGGCTTCTGCCGCGCCGAGCTCGACGTCTTCCGCTCGGTCCTCGGTCCCGAAACCGAGGTCGTCCGCAACGAGCACATCGTCGCCGGCGGGCGTCGCTGCAGCTATTCCATTCGCAAGGCCGAGGCATGAGCGACCACAATCCGCGCCCACCCGTTGGCACGCGCCACCAGCGCGTCGGCTGGGACACGCCCGAGGGTCTCGACGAAGCGATGATCCGCGCCGTCGTCGACCGCTTCTACGCCGATGCCCGCCGCGACCCGGTCATAGGCCCGGTCTTCAACCGCGTCATCGCCGAGGAGGCCTGGCCCGAACACCTCGCCACCATCGCCGATTTCTGGAGCTCCATGCTATTGGGCACCGGCCGCTATGCCGGCCGCCCCATGCCCAAGCACATGGCAATCCCTGAACTGTCCGATGCCCACTTCATGCGCTGGCTGGCACTGTTCCGCCGCACGGTCGAAGATCTCTGCCCGCCCGAAATCGCGGCGCTGTTCATCGAGCGCTCCGAACGCATCGGCAACTCCTTCCGCATGAACATCGCCATGCGCAAGGGCGAAGACATCACCGGGATGAAGCCCCTGGAGCGCGAAACGCCCTTGTGGTCGCCGCCGCGATAGATCGACGACGAATTCGACGCCACAAATTGCTCCCGGGCAGCCCGATCCCACGCATCGGACGTGCCAGAATCTCCCCATTCCGCTCGCCGCAGAATTTTTTTCCACCACCATTCCCCCAAACGCCACCGCCTCATCTTGAGAATGCCGACCAATCCACTAGGGTCGCGCCCGCCGAACCGGGTTGAGAGGTCGACATGAACTGCGCCGCCAAAACTGCTGCCTTCCGGGCTGCCGCTTGAGCACCGCCGTCTCGATCGCGCCACGCCGCGGCCCACGTTTCCGCCAGCAAAGTGTCATTCCTGGCTTCGGATTGACGCTGGGTTTTACGCTGACCTATTTCTGCCTGATCATCCTCATTCCGCTGGTTGCTCTGGCCGTTCGCTCGGCTGGCCTTGGCCCTGAAGGCTTCTGGAAAGCCGCGACCGACGCACGCGTGCTCGGCGCGCTGCGCGTCAGCTTCGTCACGGCGCTGTTCGCCGCCGCGGTCAACGTCGTCTTCGGCACGCTGATCGCTTGGGTGCTGGTGCGCTACCGCTTCCCGGGCCGCCGCATTTTCGATGCCATTATCGACTTGCCTTTCGCCCTGCCCACCGCCGTCGCGGGCATCGCGCTCACCGCCATCTACGCGCCCAATGGCGCCATCGGCGCGCTGTTCGCGCCACTGGGCTGGCGCATCGCCTACACGCCGACCGGCATCACCATTGCCATGATCTTTATCGGCCTGCCTTTCGTGGTGCGCACCATCCAGCCCATCCTCGAAGAGGTAAGCCACGAGGTCGAGGAAGCCAGCGCCACGCTCGGCGCCAATCGCCTCCAGACCATCACCCATGTGATCCTGCCCAGCCTGATGCCGGCCATCCTCACCGGCTTCGCTTTGGCCTTTGCCCGCGCCGTGGGCGAGTACGGCTCGGTGATCTTCATCGCCGGCAATATTCCGTTCGTGTCCGAAATTGCCCCGCTGCTGATCGTCATTCGCCTGGAAGAAACCAACTATGCCGGCGCCGCCGCCATCGCTTCGGTCATGCTGATCATCTCGTTCCTGCTGCTCTTTGCTATCAACCTGATCCAGGCCTGGTCGCGCCGGAGGTACGGTTATGGCAGTTAAGCTCACCGCCCGCAAAAAGCGCCGCGTCTCGCCCACCAGCGAGAGCCGCCCCGTTCAGTGGCTGCTGATCGGCATCGCCTTCCTGTTCATGGCGGTCATCCTGCTGCTGCCGCTCTATGCGGTGTTCCACGAAGCCCTGGCCAAGGGCGTCGGGCAGTTCTTTGCCGGCCTCGCTCACAAGGACTCCCAGGCCGCCATTCGCCTTACACTGTTGGTCGCCGCCATCGCCGTCCCGCTCAACGTGGTCTTCGGCCTTGCCGCCTCCTGGGCCATCGCCAAGTTCGAATTCAAGGGCAAGGCCTTCCTAATCACCCTGATCGACCTGCCATTTTCGGTCTCCCCGGTGATTTCCGGCCTCGTCTATGTGCTGCTGTTCGGTGCCGGCAGCGTCATGGGGCCGTTCCTCAAGTCCTACGGCATCGAAGTGCTGTTCGCGCTGCCCGGCATCGTCCTCGCCACCATCTTCGTCACCTTCCCCTTCGTGGCGCGCGAACTGATCCCGCTGATGCAGGATCAGGGCACGGGCGACGAGGAAGCCGCGCTGTCGCTCGGCGCCAATGGCTGGCAGACCTTCTGGCGCGTCACGCTCCCCAACATCAAATGGGGCCTGCTCTATGGCGTGCTGCTGTGCAATGCGCGCGCCATGGGCGAGTTCGGCGCCGTCGCGGTCGTCTCGGGCAAGATCCGCGGCCAGACCACCACCATGCCGCTGCAGGTGGAAATGCTCTACAATGAATATAACGGCACGGCGGCCTTCGCCCTGGCGTCGCTGCTGGCCATGCTTGCGCTGGTCACGCTGGTATTGAAGACCGCTCTGGAATGGCGCTTCGGCGAAGAAATCGCCGCCGGCGCCAACCACTGATAGGATTGAGTGTCTATGGAAGTTCGCGTTCAAAATGTGCGCAAGGAATTCGACCGGTTCCCGGCGCTGCATGATGTCTCGCTCGATATTCATTCGGGCGAACTGATCGCGCTTCTCGGCCCTTCGGGCTCGGGCAAGACCACGCTGCTGCGCCTGATTGCCGGCCTCGAAATGCCCACCCAGGGCAAGATCTTCTTCGGCGATACCGACGCCTCCGAAAAGACCGTGCAGGAGCGCAATATCGGTTTCGTGTTCCAGCACTATGCCCTGTTCCGGCATATGACGATCCTCGAAAACATCTCGTTCGGCCTCAAGGTGCGCCCGCGCTCCACCCGTCCGCCCAATGGCGAAATCCGCCGCCGCGCCATGGAACTGCTCGATCTGGTGCAGCTTAGCGGCCTCGAAAAGCGCTACCCCAACCAGCTCTCCGGCGGCCAGCGCCAGCGCGTCGCGCTCGCTCGCGCCCTCGCCATCGAACCGGCTGTGCTGCTGCTAGACGAACCCTTTGGCGCCCTCGACGCCCAGGTGCGCCGCGAGCTGCGCAAGTGGCTGCGCGAGATCCACGACCGCACCGGCCACACCACGGTCTTCGTCACCCACGATCAGGAAGAAGCCCTCGAGCTTTCCGACCGCCTCTGCGTGATGAGCCAGGGCAAGATCGAGCAGGTCGGTACGCCTGACACCGTCTACGACCATCCCACCTCGCCCTTCGTCTTCGGCTTCATTGGCGAGTCCAGTGAACTGCCGGTCACCGTCGAAAACAACGAACTCTGGGTCGGCGGTCGCGCCATCGGTCTCCCGGCGGGCGACGCCAAGCCGGGCAATGCCCGCCTCTTCTTCCGTCCGCATGATGTCGAACTGATCGAGGCCGATGCCTCGCTTGCCGGTGTGGTCAGCACCAGCAGGCGCGTCGGCGGCACCCGTCGCGTCGAGCTCGAAATTGGCGGTGCCGGTCACCTCGTCGAGGTCGATCTTCCCTTCGACCACCCCGCCGGCGAAAAGACCCGCCTGGCCTTCCGCCCCAAGCGCTGGACGCTGTTCCCCGCGACCAGTTAGGAGGGCACCGGACCTGTTGAGATTTGGCTCAGCCTGAGCCAAGTAACAATAGGTCCTATTCCTCGTCGCCCTTCACGGCCTCCATCGACACATGCGTGCTGGTATGGGCCACATGGGGCAGGGCCGAAATCCGCTCCCCCAGCACTTCCCGATAGTCGGCAATATCCTTGGTCCGCACCTTGAGCAGGTAGTCGAAGCTTGAGGCGATCATATGCGCCTGCTCCACTTCGGGGATCGCCCGCACCGCCTTGTTGAACGCCGCCAGCGCCGCCTTGCGCGTATCGCTGAGCTTCACCTCGACAAACGCCACATGCGGCAATCCCAACCGCTTCGGGTCGATCACCGCCCGATACCCCAGGATATACCCGGCACTCTCCAGCCGCGTGATCCGCGCCTGGCACGGCGTCTTGCTCAGATTCACCCGCCGCGACAACTCCGCCACGCTGATCCGCCCATCCTTGGCCAGTTCATCCAGGATACGCCGGTCGATCTGGTCCAAAGTCTCGTAGGTGACGGTCTTCATGGGTATTTGTCCTGCCGCGAGCGTCAAGGATAACGCGTCGCGCTGCCCTTCGCCACAAGATCAGGCGAAACGCCTGCCCAACCTCTGGCAACATGTATTCAGGTGTGTGGCATCCAAGCACCCAAAAATACGATGTCATCCCGGCGTAGGCCGGGATCCATCCTGAGGTCTATCCGCGCATCGCGCTGGTCTAATCATCTCAGGATGGATTCCGGCCTTCGCCGGAATGACCCGGTGATGGAAAGGACATGGTTGCCCAACCGGTAGAATAGGAGCACCCGTGTCCCCCATCACCGCCGCCCGCCAATCCCTCCGCGCCCATAACCTGGCCGACGAAACCCAGCTCGTCCGCGACCTCATCGCCGCTACTGGCCTCTCCCCCGAGGCCCGCACCGCCATCTCCACCCACGCCGAATCCCTCGTCACCACAGTCCGGTCAGGCAACCGCCTGGGCCTGATGGAGAGCTTCCTCGCCGAATACGGCCTCGCCACCGACGAGGGCGTCGCCCTCATGTCGCTCGCCGAGGCACTTCTACGCGTCCCCGATGCCGAAACCGTCGATGCCCTCATCCACGATAAGGTCGGCGGCTCCAACTGGGCCGGCCATTTCGGTGCCTCGCCCAATCAGCTCGTCAATTTCTCGTCCTGGGCCCTCAGCCTGACCGCCGACGTGCTGGGCGATCCCGAAATCGGCCCGCGCAGCGCCCTCCGCCGCGCCGTCGCCCGCCTCGGTGAACCCGTGATCCGCACTGCCGTGGCCCAGGCCATGCGCCTCCTCGGCAGCCAGTTCGTCTTTGGCCGCACCATCGACGAGGCGATCCAGAACGCCAAAAAGCCCGAGTCCCAGGGCTACCGCTATTCCTACGACATGCTCGGCGAAGCCGCCCGCACCGCCGCCGACGCCAGCAGCTACTTCGACGCCTATGCCCGCGCCATCGCCAGCCTCGCCCCCCACTGCACGGCAAAGTCGGTCCGCGACAATCCCGGTATCTCGGTCAAATTGTCGGCCCTGCATCCGCGCTACGAGTTCGCGCAACGCTCCCGCGTCATGACCGAACTCGTTGATGCGACTCGCAAACTCGCTTTGGCCGCCAAGGCCGCCAATATGGGCTTCAACATCGACGCCGAAGAAGCCGACCGCCTCGATCTCTCCCTCGACATCATCGCCGAAGTCCTCGCCACCCCGGGACTTGCTGGCTGGGACGGCTTCGGCGTGGTGGTCCAGGCCTATGGCAAGCGCGTCCTGCCGCTGATCGACTGGCTCGATGCCACGGCAAAATCCCTCGATCGCCGCATCATGGTCCGCCTGGTAAAGGGCGCCTATTGGGACGCCGAAATCAAACGCGCCCAGGTCCTCGGTCTCCCGGGCTATGCTGTGTTTACCCGCAAGGCCTCAACTGACATCAGCTACATCGCTGCCGCCCGAAAACTCTTCGCGGCCTCGAGCATCTATCCCCAATTCGCCACCCATAACGCCCACACTGCCAGCGCCGTCCTCCATCTCGCGGCAGCAGCGGGCAGGGGAACCGACACCTACGAATTCCAGCGCCTCCACGGCATGGGCGAACGCCTGCACGAAGTTCTGCGCACCAGCGCCGGCACCCGCACCCGCATCTATGCCCCGGTCGGCGCCCATAAGGATCTCCTCGCCTACCTCGTCCGCCGTCTCCTCGAAAACGGCGCCAACGGCTCCTTCGTCTACCAGATCGCCGACGAACACATCCCGGCCAGCGTGGTCGCCGAAGACCCGATCGCCAAGGTCCTGGCGCTCGATGCCATCCCCAACCCGGCGATCCCGTCCCCCTCAGCCATCTTCGCCCCCCGCCACAACTCCGCCGGCCTCGACCTCACCGACCCCATCGCCTTCCCGGCTATGGAAACCACGCGTTCAGCCTTTGAGACCACGCAGTGGCAAGCCGAACCGCTCATCACCTCTCCCTCCGGGGGAGAGGTCGACCCGGAGGGTCGGGTGAGGGGGCCTTCCACAGCACTAACCAACCCAGCCAACCCTTCCGACATCCTGGGCACCGTCACAAACGCCACCCAAGCCGACATCGCCACCGCAATCTCCGACGCCACCACCTCCACCTGGCCGCAGACCCCGGTCGGCACCCGCGCCAACCTCCTCCGCGCCACCGCCGACCTCTACGAATCCCACCGCCCCGAACTCTTCGCGCTCCTTGCTCGCGAGGCCGGCAAGTCCTGGTCCGACGCCATCGCCGAAGTCCGCGAGGCCGTCGATTTCCTCCGCTACTACGCCGAGCAAGCCGAGGCTGCCCCGCTTGCCGCCCCGCGCGGCCCCATCGCCGCCATCTCCCCGTGGAACTTCCCGCTGGCCATCTTCACCGGCCAGATCGCCGCGGCTCTCGTCGCCGGCAATCCCGTCCTCGCCAAGCCGGCCCCGCAGACCCCGCTCGTCGCCTTCCGCGCCGTCCAGCTCATGCACGAAGCCGGCATCCCCACCGACGCCATCCAGCTCCTCCCGGGCGCCGGCGAAGTCGGCACCGCGCTCACCAGTCACCCCGGAATATCTGGCGTCGTCTTCACCGGCTCGCTTCCCACCGCCCGCAAGATCGACCGCACCATGGCCGCCAACCTCGCCCCATCAGCGCCGCTGATCGCCGAAACTGGCGGCCTCAACGCCATGATCGTCGATTCCACCGCGCTCCCCGAACAGGCCGTGCGCGATATCCTGGCGTCGGCCTTCCAATCTGCCGGCCAGCGCTGCTCCGCCCTGCGCGTGCTTTACGTCCAGGAAGACGCCGCCGAGCGCACCATTGACATGCTCAAGGGCGCCATGGATGAGCTGACCCTGGGCAATCCGTGGGATCTCGCGACAGATATCGGCCCCGTCATCGACGAAGCCGCACGCGCAAAAATCCAAGCCCATATCGATACTTACGAGCGTTCGGGGAATCTGATTCATCGCTTGAAGGTGCCGGGGCAGGGCACCTTCGTCGCCCCCGCCGTCCTCCGCGTCAAAGGCATCGACGACCTCGAGGAGGAAATCTTCGGCCCCGTCCTCCACGTCGCCACCTTCAAGGCCGACGAACTCGACGCAGTCATCTCGGCCATCAACGCCTCCGGCTACGGCCTAACCTTCGGCCTCCACACCCGCATCTCCTCGCGTGTTCGCCAGGTCTCGAACAGCGTTAGGGCGGGCAACATCTACGTCAACCGCAACCAGATCGGCGCCGTCGTCGGCTCCCAGCCCTTTGGCGGCGAAGGCCTCTCCGGCACCGGCCCCAAGGCCGGCGGCCCCCACTATCTGCCGCGCTTCACCCAGGGGCACGGCGAAGCGCAAGGCGCCCCGCTAGCGCTTCCCGGCCCAACCGGCGAGAGCAATGTCATGCACACGGCACGACGCGGCTCGGTGCTCTGCCTTGGGCCCACAACGGCCGACAAACAAGCCCAGGCCACCATGGCGGCAATGCTTGGCAACACCGCCATTCTCGCCGAACTCGATCTCGACGCCCTGGCTCACGCCACCAGTTTCGACGCCGTCGCCTGGTTCGCCGACGACGCCAACCTCCGCGCCATCCGCGTTGCCTTGAGCGCGCGGTCAGGTGCCATCATTCCGCTGCTGACCTCAGCCGATGAGGCCAGCCGCCTCGTGGTGGAGCGCCACGTCTGCATCGACACCACGGCGGCGGGCGGCAATGCCACGCTGATGGCGCAGGCGGGGTAGCTGAGTGGAGCTCCTCTTTCCTCCCCCGCCTGCGGGGGAGGAGGACCGCCCACGGGGCGGTGGAGGGGGGTGCCGCTTGCGCAAAGCTTGCCTGAACCGTACTTCGGCGCGTGGGGCTCCCCTCTCCACCACGCTTCGCGCGGTCCCCCTCTCCCGCAACGGGAGAGGAAACGCCGCAGACCGTTAGCCTCGCGCCACCAACGCCGCCAGTTTCGCGGGCACAGCGATAACCTCGCGGATCACAGCCACCCGCTCCGGCGTATAATACCCCTCGACATCGAGCATATTCACCGTCCCCACCAGCTCCCCGCCGATCACCACAGGCATATTGACCACTGATTGGCACCCCAGCGAGTCGATCAGCTCATAGTCCGGAAACACCTTGGCGATATCGGCGATCGTGTTGGCGACAAAATACTGCCGCTCCTTGTGCACGATATCGAACCAGGAATCGTAGCGGATCGGCTTGGTCCCCGATGTTGGATAGTTCGCCGGATCGCTCGTATAGGCCCGCCGCGCCACCTCGGCCTGCATGTCCACCGTCATGAAGGTGAAGAGCTTCACGCCCACCGTCTCCTCGGTCAGCTTCTGCAGCGCCGCAAACGCCTCGTCGGCACCCTTGGCGTTGGCGATAGCCGCGTCGAACCGCGCGATGGCGTCAAAATGCTCAGTCATGAATTTGGTCCTTGGTCTAGAATTTCTAGGAGGGCGTATCCGCTAAGGCTCCAGCCCGCCCTTCGGTCGCATCAAGCAGTTCCTGCGAATAGGCATCGCTCAACCGCCCTTGCTTGAGCTGGCTCACATCAGCCACCTCAACCACCCGCCCATGCCGCATCACCGCCAGCCGGTCGCAGAGAAAGCTCACCACCGGCAGATTGTGCGTCACCAGCAAAAACGTCAGCCCCTGTTCCCGCCGCAGCCGCTTGAGCAGGTTGAGGATCTCCGCCTGCACCGAAACGTCCAGCGCCGAAGTCGGCTCATCCAGCAACAGCAGCTTGGGCTCCAGCATCAGCGCCCGCGCAATCGCAACGCGCTGCCGCTGCCCGCCCGACAATTGATGCGGAAAGCGAAACCGAAACCGCCGGTCCAGCCCCACGGCCGCCAGCATAGCCTCGACCCGCTCGCCGCGATTGCCCAGGCCATGGATGGCCAGCGGCTCGCTCAGCGTCGAATCGATAGTCTTGCGCGGATGCAGCGACCCATATGGGTCCTGAAACACCATCTGGCATTGCCGCGCCACATGCCGATCCACGCCGTGGCTGCGCGCCTTGCCCAGCACGGCAATCTCGCCAGTCCAGTCAGGCGCCAGCCCGGCAATGGCCCGCAATATCGTCGATTTGCCCGACCCGCTCTCGCCCACCAGCGCAAAGCTCTCGCCCTCCGATATGTCGAGGTTCACCCCATGCACCACCTTGGTGTCGCCATAGGAAATATCGAGGTTGGAAAGCTTGATCGCGCTCATGTGCCCGCCCATTGGCTACGGTCCAGCACCGGCAATTCATCCCGGCTTTCATCGATGACAGGCATGGCCGCCAGCAATCCCCGCGTATAGGGATGCCGCGCCTTTTCCAGTTCCCCCGCCGCGCATTCCTCTACGACCGTGCCCGAATTCATCACCAGAATGCGGTCGCAATAGCGGCTGACCAGGTTGAGATCGTGGCTGATCAGGATCAGCCCCATCCCCTTGGTCGTCACCAGATCGTCGATGATGTCGAGCACCTGCGCCTGCACGCTCACATCCAGCGCCGATGTCGGCTCGTCCGCGATCAGAAGTTCCGGCCCGGGGATCAGCATCATGGCGATCATCACCCGCTGCCCCATGCCTCCAGACACTTCGTGCGGGTAAAGCCCGGCAACGCGCTTCGGATCATTGATCCGGACGGCCTCCAGCATGCTCATAATGCGCTCATTCACCGCCCGTCGCGGCAGCTTCTCATGCGTCACCAGTGCCTCGGCGATCTGCTCGCCCACGGTCATGACAGGGTTCAGCGAAAACTTGGGGTCCTGCATCACCATCGAAATGCGCGCGCCCCTGATGGACCGCATCTGCTTTTCCGATTGGTCGAGGATATCCACCCCCTCAAACGCCAGTCGGTCCGCCGTCACCAGCCCCGGCTTGCGGATAAGCTTGAGGACAGCCCGGCCGGTCATCGACTTGCCCGAACCGCTCTCGCCGACAATGCCCAGCCGCTCGCGGCCAAGCTCGAACGAAATCCCCTTCACCACCTCCACCCGCCCGCGATGGGTAGGGAAGCTGACGCGCAGGTTTTTGACCGCAAGCATCGGGGCCATCACTTGCCCTCGCTCTTGGGATCAAGCACATCGCGCAAGCCATCCCCGAGGAAACAGAACCCGAGGCTAACGATGATGATGGCAAAGCCCGGCATGGTCGCCACCCACCACTGATCGAGGATGAACGTCCGCCCACGCGAAATCATCGCGCCCCATTCCGGCAACGGCGGCTGCGCCCCCAGCCCGATAAAGCCGAGGCCTGCCGCGGTCAAAATCACTCCCGCCATATCCAGCGTCACCCGGATGATCATCGAAGAGGTACACAGCGGCAAAATATGTTGCACGATCACCCGCAACGGGCTCGCTCCTTGCAGCCGCACCGCCGCGATGAACTCCGCATTGCGGATCGTCAGGGTCTCGGCCCGCGCAATGCGTGCATAGGCCGGCCACGATGTGATCGCGATGGCGATGATCGCATTGTTAATGCCCGGCCCAAGCGCCGCTACAAAAGCCAGCGCCAGGATCAGCTTGGGCATGCTGAGGAAAATGTCGGTGAACCCCATCAGCACCCGGTCGGTCCAGCCGCCGAAATACCCGGATATGGCACCGACCAATAGCCCCAGCGGCGCCGAGATCAGCGCCACCAGCAGCACGATGGTCAGCGTAATCTGGCTCCCCCAGATCACACGCGAGAATATGTCTCGCCCCAGTTCATCGGTGCCCATCCAGTGCACGCCGGATGGCGGCGCCAGTCGGTTCGCCAGGTCCTGCCCAGTGGCGGAATAGGGCGCCAGCCACGGCGCAAAGATCGCCGTCAGGATCAGCACGAGAATGATCACCCCGCCCACCACCGACAGTGGGTTGCGCAGGAGCGCCGTGAACACCCGATAGGCACGCCCGGCATTGGCCTGCCAGCGCGAGGAGGGGGAATCGTCAAGCAGCCAGTCGCGTGTGGTCATCAGCGTGCCCTCGGATCCAGCACGCGATAGAGCACGTCGGAAATCTTGTTGATGAAAATGAACACCGCCCCGATCACCAGCGTCGAACCCAGCACCGCATTCATGTCTGCATTGAGCAACGCCGTGGTCAGGTAATTGCCGATCCCCGGCCACGAAAACACCGTCTCGATCATCACCGAACCCTCGAGCAGTCCGGCATAGCTCAGCCCGATCACCGTGATGAGGGGAACGCGGATCGGATTGAACGCATGCCGCCAGATCACCACGCGCTCCGGCACGCCCTTGACCCGCGCCGTGGTCACGAATTCCTGGCTGAGCTGGTCGAGCATGAAGCTGCGCGTCATCCGCGCGATATAGGCGAGGCTGAAAAAGCCCAGCACCGATGCTGGCAGGATCAGGTGGTTGATGGCATTCCAGAAGATGTCGATTTCGCCCGCCAGCAGGCTATCCACCAGCAGCAAGCCGGTCACCGGGCTCACCAGCCCGTCATAGAAAATGTCGAGTCGCCCCGGTCCACCGACCCAGCGCAGCCGCGCATAGAACAGCGCCAGCCCCACCAGCCCCAGCCAGAATGCCGGCATCGAATAACCGAGCAGCCCGACAACGCGGATAATCTGGTCAATTATCGACCCCTGCCGGCTCGCCGCGATCACCCCCAGCGGCACACCGATCACCACGCCGATGATGATGCCGATGGTCGCCATTTCCAGCGTCGCCGGGAAGAACCGGCTCAAATCTTCCACCACCGGCCGTCCGGTGCTGACCGACTGCCCCAGATCGCCCGAAAACACCCCGGCCACATAGTGGAAGAACTGAACCAGCAGGGGCTGGTCCAGCCCCATCTGCACCCGCGCGGCCTCGTAGACCGCAGGGGTTGCCCGGTCGCCGACGACAGCCAGCACCGGATCGATCGGGATCACCCGCCCGATAAAGAAGGTGATCGCGAGCAGCCCGAGAAAGGTGAGGAAAACCGTCGCGACGAACCCTGCCAGAGCCGAAACGCCACGGCCCCATTTGCGCCGGCCAGGCGAAACGGGGGCAGGGGCGATGGCGATCTGCGGCTCAAGGCTCACGCGAAAAATCTCCAACAAAAACAAAGCTCTCAGTCTGCAAGATGACTCTCTCGCAGATTGTTAAGGCCTTCACATTTCTCTTCCACCATACAGAAAACTTTGCTTATATCAAAAAAATTTTGGTGGAACGCGATGGCGGGCAATGCACTGACCAAGGCCGAGACGGAGGGGCACCCCAAGGTGGGCGCCCTGATCCGCGCCCGTCGCCGCCAGCAGCACATGACGCTCGAAGCTTTAGGCAAATCCGCCGAAGTTTCCGTCGGCTACCTCAGCCAGGTCGAGCGCGATCACGCGACGCCCTCGCTCGGCACCCTGGCGCAGATCGCCCGCGCCCTCGGCGTCGGCATCGACTATTTCGTTTCCGCCCCCACGGCGCAGACTGCGCTCACCCGCGCCAGCGAACGCAATCGCTTTTCGGTCGATGGCTCATCCATCGTCTACGAACGCCTCGGCGCCGATTTCCCGGGCAACCAGCTCTCGAGCTTCGTCATGACGGTGCCGTCGGGCTACCGCTCCGAGACGGTGTCCCACGAGGGCGAGGAAATTCTCTACGTGCTCGAAGGCGCCATCACCCAGCGCCTCGACGGCGAGGAGATGATCATGAGCGCCGGCGATAGCCTCCACTTCCGCGGCAATCGTCCCCATTCGTGGTCCAACCACACCGACAAACCAGCGCGCCTTCTCTGGACTGGCACGCTCGCCCTCTTCCGCTCCTCGGCCAAGCCTTCGCGTCAGGTCGCAGCGGTCGCCAAACCCGGTTTTCCCAAGCCGGTGAAAAACAAGAAGATAGTCAAACAGGAGAGACGCTCATGAAGATGCTTCGCGCCGCCTTGCTGGCGACGGCCCTATCCCTGCCGCTCGCGGCAGGCGCCGTCTATGCCGCCACCCCCGCCGATGCCCTGGTCATTGCCCAGAACATCGACGACATCGTCGCGCTCGATCCCGCCCAGGCCTATGAATTCACCTCGGGCGAGATCAACACCAACGTTTACGATCGCCTGGTGCAGTACGAAGCCGAGGACACCACGACGCTCGTGGGCGGCCTCGCCTCCGAATGGGCGGCCGATGACGCCGCCAAGACCATCACCTTCACCCTGCGCGACGGCGTCACCTTCGCCTCGGGCAATCCGGTTCGCCCGGAAGACGTGCTGTTCTCGTTCAAGCGCGTCGTGACGCTCAACCTCACCCCGGCCTTCATTCTCACCCAGCTCGGCTGGACCCCCGAGAATATCGACGCCATGGTGACCATTGCCGATGGCAAGGTCGTGGTGAAATACGAGGGCGATTTCTCCTCCGCCTTCGTGCTCAACGTGCTCGCCGCCCGCCCGGCCTCCATCGTCGACGAAGTGCTGGTTTCCCAGCATGTCGAGGGCGAAGACTGGGGCAATGCCTGGCTCAACACCAATTCGGCCGGCTCCGGCCCGTTCGTGCTGAGCGATTATCGCCCGGCCGAAATCGTCCGCCTCACCGCCAACCCGACCTACTTCAAGGGCGCGCCGGCCATGGCTTCGGTCATCATCCGCCACGTCGCCGAAGCCGCCACCCAGCAGTTGTTGCTGACTTCGGGTGACGTCGATATCGCCAAGAACCTGACGCCCGACCAGATTGCCGGCCTCCCTGCCGATACGGTCAAGGTCGAGACCTATCCGCAGGCCGCCGTCCACTTCCTCTCCTTCAACCAGAAGGACGAAGCCCTGACGCCGCCGGCAGTCTGGGAAGCTGCGCGTTACCTCGTCGATTATGACGGGATGACCCAGTCCTTCCTCAAGGGCCAGATGGAAATCCACCAGGCCTTCTGGCCCAAGGGCTTCCCCGGCTCCTATGACGAGACGCCCTATACGCTCGACGTCGAAAAGGCCAAGCAGATCCTGGCCGATGCCGGCATCACGACCCCCATCAACGTGACGCTGGATGTGATCAACTCGACCCCGTTCACCGACATGGCGCAGTCGCTCCAGGCGACCTTCGCCGAAGCCGGCATCAATTTCGAAATCCTGCCCGGCACCGGCGCCCAGGTCATCACCAAATACCGTGACCGCACGCACCAGGCCATGCTGCTCTATTGGGGCCCGGACTTCATGGACCCGCACTCCAACGCCAAGGCCTTCGCCTACAACTCCGACAATTCCGACGGCAACTACACAGCAACCACCACCTGGCGTAACGCCTGGGCCGTGCCGGAAGAGCTGAACGCCAAGGTCACCGCTGCCCTGGCCGAACCCGACCAGGCCAAGCGCAACGAGGACTACATCGAGATCCAGAAGGAAGCTCAGGCATCCTCCCCGATCGTCATCATGTTCCAGGCCGCACTGACCATCGCCATGGCCAGCAACGTCGAAGGCTACGTCAACGGCGCCACCTCGGACTTCGTCTACTACCGCCTCGTGACGAAGCAGTAGACCAGCCCTTGCGCTGAACGTTCAGTCGACACCCTCCCCCTTGCGGGGAGGGATCAAGGGTGGGGGGTGTTTGGCCCGCATATCGGGGCTCCCAACACCCCCTCCTAGCCTCCCCCGTCAAGGGGGAGGTACTGCCTTGTGGTCGTGAGAGCATCGTGCCACATGCCAATCACGAAAGAGCACCCAATGAACTCCACCCTCACCACCCGCATGGCCAACCTCCGCGCGCGGATGGCCGCCACATCGACCGACCTCGTGGTCATTGGCCCTTCCAGCCACATGCTCTACATGGCCGACCTCGCCCCCCACGGCGACGAGCGTCCGGTGCTGCTCATGGTCAGCCCGACCTTTGCCGGCTTCCTCATGCCCGCGTTGAACGTCGATAGCTCGCGCCAGCACACCGATCTGCCCTTCTTCCCCTGGGCCGACGCCGATGGCCCCACTGCCGCGCTCGACGAATTGCTGACTGCCACCGGCGTGCCGCGCACCGCCCCCTCCATCGTCCTCGACGAAACCATGCGCACCGATTTCGCCCTCCTCGTCCTCGACGCACTCCCCGGCGCCACCCGGCGCTTCACCAACGATACCGTCGGCTATCTCCGCTCCCGCAAGGACGAAGCGGAATACGACGCCCTCAAAAAGAGCGCGGTCCTCAACGACGCCGCCATGGCAGCCGGCTTCGCCGCCCTACGCCCGGGCATATCAGAGCGTGAAATCGCTTCCGTCATCCGCGACTTCTACAAGGCCAATGGCGCCACGCCCGAATTCACCTCGGTCTGCTTCGGCCCCAATGGCGCCTTCCCGCATCACCACACAGGCGAAACCCAGCTCAAAGCCGGCGACGCCGTGCTCATCGACACCGGCGGGCGCATCCATGGCTACCCCAGCGACATGACCCGCGTCGGCTATCTCGGCTCCGCCCCCGAAGGCTATGGCCAAATCCATTCGGTCCTCGACCGCGCCGTCACGGCGGCCATTGCTGCCGCCAAGCCCGGCGCAAGGGCCAGCGACGTTGACAAGGCCGCCCGCGACATCATCACCGCGGCCGGCTACGGCCCCAATTTCCTGCATCGCACCGGCCATGGCCTGGGCATCGACATCCACGAAACGCCCTACATCACCGCGACATCAGACACTGTGCTCGAAGAAGGCATGGTCTTCTCCATCGAGCCGGGCATCTATCTGCAGGGTCAGTTCGGCTTGCGCCTCGAAGAGATCGTCATCATCCGCAATGGCGTGGCCGAAATCCTCTCCGACATGCCCCGAGCTGCGGTGGCGGGTGGGAAATAATGACAGCCCCAACCCTCACCACCGACCGTCTCATCCTTCGCGCCCACACCGAGGATGATTTCGCTGTCTGCTGCAGCCTGTGGTCCGATCCGGATGTCACCCGCTTCATCGGCGGCCGCGCCGCGACGCCGGAGGAAGTCTGGCGCCGCATCATCGGCTATGCCGGCATCTGGCAGCTCAAGGGCTACGGCTTCTTCCTCGCCCTCGATCGGGAGACCGGCGCCGTCGTCGGCGAGTTCGGCATTGCCGATTTCCACCGCGACATCAGCCCGCCGCTGGGCAACATCCCGGAGGCCGGCTGGGTCATGCTGCCGCAATACCACGGCAAGGGCCTCGCGCACGAAGCGCTAACGGCCGTCCTCGCCTGGGCCGATCAGCTTGCGCCGCGCACCGTCTGCATGATCGCCCCGGACAACGCCGCGTCCCTGAAGCTGGCGGCCAGGCTCGGCTACGCCGAATATGCCCAGACAAGCTACAAGGATCACCCGATCACCCTGCTGGAGCGCGTCGCTAGGCCCTGAGCAGCGGCGTGTCCGCCGGCACTTCCCGCTCGAACACCAGCACGCCGTCGACCACCGTCAGCCGTCCATGATGGACAGCGGTCTTGCGTGCTGCCACATCCGGCGGCCCGGCCTTGTCGCGGATCTCTTCCCATTCGGGATGAGTGAAATAATACAGGGCCGCGTGATCGCCCACGACCACCACGTCGGCATGCCGCGCAAACCGGCGATCCATCACATCCGTGCCCGGCTGGTCGGCGATAAGCCCCTGGCGCGTCCAGTTCACCGCATCGTCCGAACGATAGACGCCCTGGCCGCGCCACTCGTCGACGATCAGCCAGTGCCAACCGCCCATGACGAAGACGTTGGGCCCCTCATGCGGCGGCGCATCGGGCGAGCCAGGCAGCACCAGCCCTTCCAGCGTCCAGTCATACAGGTTGGTGCTGACGGCACTCCAGGTGCTCGAGCCGGCGTCCTCATCCTTGTACCACATGCGCCACAGCCCATCGGGGCACTTGAGCACACAGGCATCGATCACGCGCGGCCCGTTCAGCAGCAGCGGCCCCACACGGGTCCAGTTTTCGAGGTCGGGGCTGGTAAAATGCGTGATCGTCCGCGGCACGCCCGGCCAATTGTCCGGCACACCAGGAATATAGCTCAGCCACATGTGATACTGCCCTTCGGCAAAGATCACCTCGGGCGCCCAATGCGTATTGCGCCGCCCGGCATCCTTGGGATCATCGAGGCCCGCGACAGTGCCGCGATAGTGCCAACTCGCCCCGTCATCAGTGCTGACCGCTACCCCGATGGGCGAGCCATGAATCCAGGTGAAATTCGGGCCTTCTGCCGCAGGCTGGCGGTTGGTGTAAAACATCCACCACTCGTTGGTGCCCTGCTTGCGGATTACTGTGGGGTCCGCTGCCCCATCGGCTATTGGATCGCGGTAAATTGGTGCTGACATGTTACTATGTCTATCAGCAATTTCGGCGCGATCAACCTCCCTCGCATCGCCGATTCCACGTCCGCTAATACTTGATAATGGAAACTGATCATGTATTAGCTAGCAGCACATAAAACGGATCCTCCATGACAAGGTCAGCCGAAATAGCCGCACCGCAGGCATCGCGCGGGAAGCGCAATGGCAGTCGGCGCGTGACCATGACCGATGTCGCGCGTGAGGCCGGGTGTTCCCAGGCGACGGTGTCGTTCGTCCTCAATCATGCGCCGGGGATCAAACTTTCGGCCGAAACCAAGCAGCGGGTGTTCGAGGCGGCGCGGAGGCTGGGCTATGCGGTGCCGGCCATGCCGGCGCCGGCGGCTCTCGCATCGCGGGGGCGGAGGATCGGCTTTATTGCCGATCAGTTGGCGACCAGCCCCGAGGCCATGGTGGCTATCGAGGGGCTGACGCAGGCAACACGGGCCAGTGGCGATATCGTGCTGGTGGCGCAGACGCACAACGACGAGGAGCTCGAGGCCGAGCTGATCCACACCTTCGTGGAACAGCGGGTTTCGGCCCTGGTTTACATGACCATTTTCACCCGCGAGGTGACGCTGCCGCAGCAGTTGATTGGCCTCGATATGCCGGTATTCCTGCTTAACTGCTACACCGCCAGCCAGGACTATCCTGCTGTCGTACCAAGCGAAATTGCCGGCGGACAGCGCAGCACGCGCTATCTGATCGAAAACGGCCATCGCCGCATCGCCACCATCACCGGCGAGATCTGGATGGAGGCGGCGCAGGATCGGCTCAAGGGCTACCGGCGTGCCCTGGCGACGGCGGATATCCCATTCGATCCCGCGCTTGTGGTGGAGGGCGACTGGTCCGCCAGCGCGGGTTATGACGCAACCCGGCAATTGCTGGCGCTGCCGCAGCCGCCAACTGCGATCTTCTGCCAGAACGATCGTACGGCCATTGGCTGTTACGAAGCGCTCAAGGAAGCGGGCTTGAACATCCCGACCGACATGGCCGTCGTGGGTTATGACGACGAGGAGATTTCGCGTCACCTACATCCGCGGCTGACGACATCAATTCTGCCGCATCGGGCCATGGGGCAGTGGATCGTCGAGCAACTGGCCGAGTTCGTGCCGGGGCAGGGGCGCTACCCGCTGGTGAAGCTTGAATGCCCGTTGGTCGAGCGTGATTCGGTAGCCAGACCAAAGGCTTAGTCAGCTACCTTGAATCGGCGCTATCGAACTGCGTTCAATGAATTCGCACTCGATCTTGACCTTCTGCTGCCGCTCGTCCTGGTCGGCGCCGTTGTAGCTGTCGAGCAGTTCCGCCACGGCCCAGCGTGCCATTTCGTCATGCGGCAGCACCATGGTCGAGAGCGGCGGATCCATATTGGCCGCCAGGTCCTCATCGTCAAAACCGACGATGGAAATGTCGTCCGGCACCGACAAACCAAGCCGGTGCGCAGCCTCGTAGCAGCCCATGGCCATGCGGTCGTTGAAGCAGAAAATGGCCGTCGGCGGCTTGGGACGCGACATCAGGTTCAGCGCCCATTCGCGGCCGGCGCGGATGGTCCAGCCCGCCTGCATCACCAGCTCTTCGTCAACCGGCACGTTCCATTCGGCCATGGCCTGGCGGAAGCCGTTCTCGCGGTCGATGGCAGCCTCGACGAACTTTTCCCCGGCCATGTGGGCGATGCGGCGATGCCCGGCGCGCAGCAAAGCCTGGGTGGCGGTGTAGCCGCCGACAATGTCCCCCGGCACTACCGAGGGGTAGCGCAGCTTGCGCTCGTAGCAATTGAGCAGCACCAGCGGCAGCTCGGAAAATGCTTCTGGAACAATCACTTGCCGCGTCATCAGTGAGGCGTAGATGATGCCGATGGTCTTTTGCGACACCAGCAGGTCGATCGCCGCCTGCTCGAGCGCAGGGTCCGATCGCGTGCAGAACATGGCCACGGTCACGTCCTGCAAGGCCGCCTCATCCCGGGCGCCTTCGATGAATTGCGCCGCAAACGGGGTGGTGGAGACTTCATCCAGCATCAGGGCGATGACGCGCTTGCGGCCCTCGGGAACCGGGTGCGCCTTGCCGCGGCGATAGGATAGCGACTCGGCCGCCTCGATGACGCGGCGGCGGGTGGCCTTGGAGACCCGGGCGTTGGGAACGCCGTTGAGGACCAGCGAGACCGTCGCCTGCGACACCCCCGCCAGCTCTGCGACGTCGACCATCGTTGCGCGCTTTTCCACCGGCTTGCTTGCCTCTTTCATGCAGTTTTCTGCGGCTTTGCCGGGTGTGTGCCTGCGCAAGCCGAGGCGCAGATTGCCATCCCTTGCAGCCGAGCAGAAGCCCCCTTGCCAATCAGCAATCGCGACCATATGGTGATAAATATATAACTAATATTGGTTGAGGGACGGCTGATGGAGCGCGCAGGGCTTGCAAGGGTGGTGGACACGGAATCGGGTGCACGTCGCCGCCTGTCGCTGGACGGGGTTTGGCAATTCCGCCACGAGGATGGTCCATGGCGCGAGGCGCATGTGCCCGGTCCGTGGCAGGCTGAATTCTCCGACCTGGTCGACACCAGCGGCCGCGCCATCTATCGCCGCAGCTTCACCCTGCCGGAAGGTTGGGGCAGCCAGGAGCTGGCCCTGCAGTTCGGCGCGGTCAGCTATTTCTGCGAAGTCCTGCTCAACGGCCGCGTCATCGGCGACCACGAGGGCGCCTTCCTGCCGTTCGAGATCGTGCTGCCGTCAGATGCGCTGAAGGCCCAGAACGAAATCGAAGTCCGCGTGACCATGCCGTCGGCTGATCACCGGGCCTATCCGGATTTCCCGTTCGGCGAAGTGCCGCACGGCAAGATCAGTTGGTATGGCCGTATCGGCGGGCTTTGGCAGTCGGTGGCGCTCGAAGCGCGCGACCCGCGTCATGTCGAGGATGTGGTGATCACTGCCGGTACCGACGGCAAGGTCAAGGTCGAGATGGATTTCTCGGCCCCCGCCAAGGGCATGCCGGTGAACCTCTCGGTGCGCGACGCCAATGGCGCCGTTGTGGCCGAAACCAGCGCGACCGCAGGCAGTGGCGTCGCCGCCAGCCTTGTTGTGGCCGGCGCCCTCCTATGGTCCACCGATGCGCCAAACCTTTATTCGCTGACGGTCGACCTGGGCACCGATAGCTCGGTCCACACCTTCGGTTTCCGCACCGTTGAAGCGCGCAACGGGCAGATCCTGCTCAACGGCAAGCCCATCTACATGCGCGGCGCCCTTGATCAGGATTATTACCCCGACGGTATCTACACGCCGCCGTCGCTGGAATTCCTCGAAGATCAGGCGCGCAAAGCCAAGCATCTCGGCCTCAACCTGCTGCGCTGCCACATCAAGGTGCCGGACCCGCGCTACTATGACGTGGCCGACCGTTTCGGCCTCCTCGTCTGGACCGAAGTGCCCAACGTGGCCAACTTCACCTCCAAGTCGGCCCAGCGCATGCGCGAAACCATGCAGGGCATTCTCAAGCGCGACCGCAACCACCCCTCGATCATCGCCTGGACGCTGATCAACGAGGATTGGGGCACGCGCCTGATGGAAAATGCCGAGCACCGTCAGTGGCTCAAGGACAGCTATGACTGGCTCAAGGCCGAAGATCCGACGCGCCTGGTCGTCGACAATTCGGCCTGCTTCCCGAACTTCCACATGAAGTCGGACCTCAACGATTACCACTATTACCGCTCGGTGCCCGAACGCCGTCAGGAATGGGACGACATCACCGCCCAGTTCGCCGCCGGCGCCGACTGGACCTATTCCCCGCTCGGCGATGCCGAACGGCGCGGCGACGAGCCGCTGATCGTCTCCGAATTCGGCGTCTGGGGCCTGCCTGATCCAAGCAAGCTCCGCCGCGAAGACGGCAGTGAGCCCGACTGGTTCGAAACCGGCTCGCTCTGGGGCGATGGCGTCGCCCTGCCGCATGGCATCGAGGAGCGGTTCGCTTCGCTCGACCTGCACGGCACGTTCGGCTCGTTCGATGGCTTCATCGAGAACGTGCAGTGGTACCAGTTCATGAACCTGCGCTACCAGATCGAGGAGATGCGTCGCTATCCCTCGATCATGGGCTACGTCATCACCGAACTGACCGACGTCCACTGGGAGGCCAACGGCCTGATGGACATCGAGCGCAATCCGCGCGTGTTCCATGATGTATTCGCAACCATCAATACCGACACCGTCATCGTGCCACGTCCGAAGCGCTACTCGGCCTATGCCGGCGAGACGCTGGACATCGACGTCACCGTCGCGACGGGCGGCATCGCCCTGCCGGAAGGCGCCGTGTTGCGCTGGAGCGGCGACGCTTCGGGATCAATCGCCGTGCCGGCTGCCGGCGCGGTGTCCACTACCAGCCCGGGTACGCTCAAGGTCGACCTCCCCGCCACCGGCGCGAGCCGCATGGCCAGACTTGACTTCGTGCTCGAAGCTGGCGGCGATGTCGTGGCGCGCAATAGCTGCGACATCGCCCTCTATTCGAGGCGCGACACCGCGGCTCTGCCGACCATCGCCGCGGCCGATGCAGCTCTCGCCACCTATGCGACCGGCCTTGGCTATCGCGTGGTGCCTGCTGCCGAGGCCGATATCGTCCTTTGCCACGCCGTCGACGGCGCTGATGTCGAGGTGATGAAGGCCGGTGGCCGCTTCCTTATCCTTGCCGATGGCACGGTGGCGACCAACAAGAACCTGCGCACCGACATGCCCGATGGCGAACTGCCGCATCGCAGCATCGTCGCCGACGGCAAGCAGTTCCGCCCCAGCCTCGATCAGCACCTGCCGGGCATCAGCCTCGTTGAACGCGATGGCACGATCTGGCGTGGCGACTGGATCGCCGGCTTCTCCTGGGTCCGTCGCGAAGGTCCCTTCGCCGGCATCCCCGGTGGCCCGATCTTCGACCTGAGCTTCTCGGACGTCGTGCCGCATCACCTGCTGACCGGCTTCCGGCCCTGGGAATTCGGCAACAACGTCC
>CBIHQV010000036.1:0-45788 GCA_966212275.1 uncultured Devosia sp. | reverse complement strand
CACCCGGCGCTACGCACCGACCTCTCCCCCAAAGGGAGAGGTGAAGAGGCTCACTTCCCCAGCAGCCACCCGTCGATCACGCCATGAAGCGCTTCTGCCAGCGCTTCGTCCTCGATCGGGTCGACGAGTTCCTCGAGGAAGCCGCGCACCAGCATGGTCTCGGCTTCTTCTTTGGCGATGCCGCGGCTCATCAGGTAAAACATGCTGTCTTCGTCGAGCTTGCCGCAGGTCGAGCCATGGCCACAGACGACGTCGTCGGCATAGATTTCCAGTTCGGGCTTGCTCAGGATTTCGGCCTCGTCCGAGAGCATCAGGCCCTGATGCATGAACTTGGCGTCGGTCTTCTGCGCGTCGCGGGCCACCACCAGGCGGCCCTGCACCACCGACCTGCCGCGACCGCGAGCGATCGACTTGAACAGCGGCTGCGAGCTGGTATGCGGCACGGCGTGGCTGGCATCCATGGTGATGTCGCTGTGCTGGCCATCATCGACCAGGTTCAGGCCCGTGATGTCGCCATGGGCGCCGGCGCCTTCATAGCGCGGGAAGAGCTGGGTGCGGCTGAGGCCTGCGCCGGCATGGATAACCAGCGTGCGGAGCTGGGCGCCCTCGCCGACGTGGTATTCGTTGGTGGCGAAGTGGCTCGTGCTCTGCGAGGACAGGTCGACGGTGATGTGGGTCACCACGGCACCCTTGCCGAGCGCGATATAGGTCGCGTGATTGCCGACATGGGCGGCGTCCGAACCCGAGAAGGTCTCGAGGATGGTGGCCGAAGCGCCATCGGCCACGAAGATCTTGAGCGAGTCGGCGACATGGGCCGCCTCGCCTTCGCTGCGGCGGTCGATCTGGATCACCGGATCGACGCTGCTTTCGAGCGTCAGCGTCAGGCTTTCCTTGGCAAAGGCGCCGTTGAGGTGCACCAGCACGTCATCGCGAGTGCTGAGCACGCCACCAGCGGCCCTGCCGACGATGACGCCGGCAGGCGCCGTCGCGGCGGCCTGGATGACGCCATTGGCGATCATCAACTGGTAGGCGCCTGCGACGCGCAGAGCGGGCGCGCTTGCCTCATTGGCGGCAGCCGCCAGCGGCGGCACGGCCTTCAGCAGCATCTTGAGATCGGTATAGTGGTAGCTCTCGACGCGGCGCGTCGGCAGGCCGGCCACGGCGATGCGCTCGGCATCGGCATTGGCGCCGACGCTCTTGAGCTGGTCGATCAGGGTATTCTCGGCTGCGCCGAGCCGGACGGGAACGGGGAGTGCCATGGATCAGGCCGCCTGTCCGTCGAAGTCGGCATAGCCCTTGGCTTCGAGCTGCAGCGCCAGGTCCTTGTCGCCGCTCTCCACGATCCGGCCATCGCTGAACACATGCACCACATCGGGCACGATGTGGTTCAGCAGGCGCTGATAGTGGGTAATGACGAGCATCGAGCGGTTATCGGCACGGAGGGCGTTGACGCCGCGGGAGACGGTCTGCAGCGCGTCGATGTCGAGGCCGGAATCGGTCTCGTCGAGCACGCAAAGCGCCGGCTTGAGCAAAGCCATCTGCAGGATTTCTGCGCGCTTCTTCTCGCCACCCGAGAAGCCGACATTGAGCGGGCGCTTGAGCATGTCGCTGTCGATCTGCAACTGTGCGCCGGCTTCCTTGACGGCGCGCATGAAGTCCGGGGTCGACAACTCGCCCTCGCCGCGCGCCTTGCGCTGCGCGTTGATGGCGGCCTTGAGGAAGGTCATGGTGGCGACGCCGGGAATTTCGATCGGGTACTGGAAGGCAAGGAAGATGCCGGCCACTGCGCGCTCGGACGGCTCCATCTCGAGGATGGATTCGCCATTGAGCAGGATTTCGCCCTCGGTGATCTCGTAGTCTTCCTTGCCGGCGAGCACATAGCTCAGCGTCGACTTGCCCGAACCGTTGCGACCCATGATGGCATGGACCTGGCCGGCCGGAATGGTGAGGTTCACGCCCTTGAGGATTTCGCGCTCTTCGATGCGCGCATGCAGGTTGCGGATTTCAAGGATCGGGGTGGTCATCGTGCAGTCTCCAGAAAGTCGGTGGCGCCGGGCGCCGAATTGCTTGATGGGCGCCTCAGGCGCCGGGTTCGCCGTCCCAGTAGTCGACGGACTGGCCGTCGCGAATGAGGTGGCGGAGGGTGGATTTGTCGGTCGGGTTGCCGGACGTGCGGCTGAACACGCCGAACTTGTTGGAGTCCGGATATTCGCAGACCTCGGTCGCCGCCATGTTGGAGACGCCGAGATAGCGCAGCGTGACGCTGCCGGTATTGATGATCTGATGCGCCGTGCCGCGATCGCCCGCCGGAGCACCGAGCACATCGCCGGCCTTGAAGGCCTGGCGGGTTTCACCGAAACGGTACGTCCCCTCACCCTCCAGGATCACGAACAGCTCGTCTTCCTGATGGTGGTTGTGGAACGGGCAGCTCGACTTGCCCACCGGCACTTCGCTGTAGCTGATGCCGAGATTGCGCAGACCCAGCAGTCTGCCGAACGAGGTGTCGGCAGACTTATAGAGGCTCCCCTGCTCCCACGCGTCGAGCGTGAGGTCAGCAAGCGAGACCACCGGGTTACGCGTCGCTTCGGTCATCTTAGCCGACGCTGCCTTCGAGGCTGATGGCGATCAGCTTCTGCGTTTCGACCATGAATTCCATCGGCAGGTGCTGCAGCACGTCGCGAACGAAGCCATTGACGATCAGCGCCACGGCATCTTCTTCGCTGAGGCCACGCTGCTGGCAATAGAACATCTGGTCGTCCGAGATCTTGGACGTGGTGGCTTCGTGCTCGAACACGGCGGTGCCGTTGCGGCTTTCGATATACGGCACGGTATGGGCGCCGCACTTGTCGCCGATCAGCAGCGAGTCACACTGGGTGAAGTTGCGGGCATTCTTGGCCTTGGCATGGGCCGAGACCTGGCCGCGATAGGTATTGTCCGAGAAGCCGGCCGCGATACCCTTGGCGATGATGCGGCTGGACGTGTTCTTGCCCAGATGCAGCATCTTGGTGCCGCTATCGACCTGCTGATGGCCGTTGGAGATGGCGATGGAATAGAACTCGCCGCGCGAACCGTCACCGCGCAGGATGCAGCTCGGATACTTCCAGGTGATAGCCGAGCCGGTTTCGACCTGGGTCCAGGAGATCTTGGAGTTCGCGCCGCGGCAATCGCCGCGCTTGGTGACGAAGTTGTAGATGCCGCCCTTGCCGTCCTTGTCGCCGGGATACCAGTTCTGGACGGTCGAGTACTTGATCTCGGCATTGTCGAGCGCCACCAGCTCCACCACGGCGGCGTGGAGCTGGCTTTCGTCGCGCATCGGAGCGGTGCAGCCTTCGAGATAGCTCACATACGAGTCGGCCTCGGCGATGATGAGCGTGCGCTCGAACTGCCCGGTCTTCTTCTCGTTGATGCGGAAATAGGTCGACAGCTCCATCGGGCAGCGGACGCCCTTGGGGATGTAGACGAAGGAGCCGTCGGTGAAGACGGCGCTATTCAGCGTCGCATAGTAGTTGTCGGAGACCGGCACAACCGAGGCCAGGTACTTCTGCACCAGTTCGGGATATTCGCGGATAGCTTCCGAGATCGAGCAGAAGATGATGCCGACCTTGGCAAGTTCCTCGCGGAACGTGGTGACGACGGACACCGAGTCCATCACCGCATCGACCGCGACCTTGGGGCGCTCGACGCCGGCCAGGATTTCGCGTTCCTTCAGCGGCACGCCGAGCTTGTCATACATGGCGATCAGCGCCGGATCGACCTCGTCGAGGCTCTTGGGCGCAGGCGACGACTTGGGCGCGGCGTAATAGTACATGTCCTGCAGGTCGATCTGCGGGTAATGCACCTTGGCCCAGGTCGGCTCGGTCATGGTCAGGAAGCGCGCATAGGCCTCCAGGCGCCAGTCGAGCATCCATTGCGGCTCGTTCTTCTTGGCCGAGATGAAACGGACGGTATCCTCGCTCAGGCCCTTGGGAGCCATGTCGGATTCGATATCGGTCTCGAAACCGTACTTGTACTTGTCCACGTCGAGCGAACGCACCGAGTCAACGGTGGCGCGGTCGATGTTTTCCTTGAGCGTCGGGATATCGGCGTAGTCGGCCATGATTGGCTTCTCCTATTTGCCCGCCTGCGATTCAAGGTCGCCGCGAGCCGTCTAAACTGTTGCGGCCTAAGCCGCCTGCCCCTGCCGCGCCCGGTGGCGCGCGAGGATCGATTGGTAACCGGCGACGAACGCGTTGACGTCGTCTACCGTCGAATTCCAGCCCAGGCTGACGCGCAGAGCGCAGTCGGCCAGTTCGGGCGCGACGCCCATTGCTGCCAGCACATGGCTCGGACCGACCTTGCCGGACGAGCAGGCCGACCCCGACGACACCGAGAGACCCAGCAGGTCCAGGCCCATCATCGCCGTCGCATTCTTGACGCCGGGCACCGCGAAATTGGTCACGTTGCCGAGGCGGTTGGCGCCGAAGATCACGAGGCCCGGAATGGACGACTTGAGATCGGCCTCCAGGCGATTGATCAGGCGCGCTGGATCAGCAGCGCGATAGCGCGCCTCAATCGCAGCCGCTGCCGCGCCAAAGGCCGCGATCAGCGCCGCGGCTTCGGTGCCGCCGCGCCTGCCCTGCTCCTGCCCGCCGCCCGGAATTAGGCGGACGGTATCGGCATGAGCCTTGACCAATAGCGCGCCGATCCCAGCCGGCGCGCCAATCTTGTGGCCGCTTACAGCCATCATATCGGGAGCCGAGGCGGCAAAATCCAGGTTCAGCTTGCCGAAGGCCTGAACGGCATCGATGAACAGCGTGTGACGGGTCGGGCCGACAATGGCGTTGATGCGGGCAATGTCCTGCACCACGCCGGTCTCGTTGTTCACCCAATGCAGGGCAACCAGCAAATTGCCCTCGGCTTCGGCCACGACCGACGCCAATTGATCAAGGTCAATGCCACCATCAGAAAGAAGCCCGATGGTGATGACAGGCAAGCCCGTCGTCTCGGCAGCCTTGGCGACTGCCGCATGTTCGCCCGCGCTGATGACGACGGTGCTTGTCGCAAAAGCCTTGGCGCCGCCGACGATGGCCTGGGTGATCGCTTCAGTCGCCGAACCGGTAAATACCACCTGCTTGCGCTCGGCGCCGGCGAGAGTCGCCACCTGGGCGCGGGCGCTATCGACAAGGTTGCGCAGCGCACGGCCGTGGGTATGCACCGAGGACGGGTTGCCCACCAGATCGAGGGCAGCGACGAGCGTCTCCCGCGCCTCTGGCAGAAGCGGGGACGCGGCATTATGATCAAGATAGATCGCCGGTCTCGTCATCGGTTTCCCGTGTGGCACATGCGCGCCGATCATGCCTTCCATGCCCGGGCCGAAGCGCTCGCGCGCGTGCTGGCTCAAACACTTCTTGAAATTTGCCGCCCAACTTCATTACAAGGGGCGCTCTTGCAGGCCGCACAGCGGCTGAAAACCGAGTTTCGAATAATTCTAAACTAGATTTTGCGAGCCATGTTTTAGGAGGCTGGGCCGGCTTAGTCAAGCCGCAAGGCCGCCACAGGGACCCTCGCAAAACCGCACCAACAGAGCCTAACGGCCGGAAGAACAGACCATGCCAGAAGTGATCTTCAACGGACCCGAAGGGCGTCTCGAAGGCCGGTACCAGCCGGGCAAGGAACCCAACGCGCCAATAGCGATCGTGCTGCATCCGCACCCGCAGTTCGGCGGGACGATGAACAACCAGATCGTCTACAATCTCTTCTACATGTTCGCCGAGCGCGGCTTTGCCGTGCTGCGCTTCAATTCGCGCGGCGTCGGCCGCAGCCAGGGCCTGTTCGACCACGGCATTGGCGAACTCAGCGACGCTGCCGCGGCGCTCGATTGGCTCCAAGTCATCAATCGCGAGTCGCGCGGCTGCTGGATTGCCGGCTTCTCGTTCGGCGCCTGGATCGGCATGCAGTTGCTGATGCGCCGCCCCGAGGTCGAGGGCTTCATCTCGGTGGCCCCGCCGGAAAACCTCTACGATTTCTCGTTCCTCGCCCCCTGCCCGTCCTCCGGCCTCATCATCCATGGCGATAAGGACCGCGTGGCGCCGCCGACTTCGGTGCAGAAGCTGGTGGACAAGCTCAAGACGCAGAAGGGCATCACCATCGAGCAACAGATCGTCGATGGCGCCAACCACTTCTTCGAGGGCAAGATCGACGACCTGACCACCCGCTGTGCTGACTATCTCGACCGTCGCCGGCAGGAGATCGCCGCCGGCGGCGGGCGCTAAGTCAGGCGCACATACCGCGATCTGTTGGAAGGGACCTCATCCTGAGCCTGTCGAAGGACGGGGTCCCGCATGTACCGACCTCGTGGTTCGACAAGCTCACCATGCGGTCTCCGTAACCTCAGTGGTTTTCAGATGACCAAGTTCAAATCCGACTTCCTGCGCGTTCTCGACGAGCGCGGCTTCATCCACCAGATTTCCGATCCCGAAGGGCTCGACGCCCTCGCCCTCAAGGGGCCGATCACCGGCTATGTCGGCTATGACGCTACGGCGACGTCGATCCATATCGGCAACCTGATCACCGTCACCATGCTCTACTGGCTGCAGGAAACCGGCCACAAGGCGATTAGCCTCATGGGTGGCGGCACCTCGATGGTGGGCGATCCCTCGTTCCGCGACGACCAGCGTAAGCTGCTCACGGTCGAGCAGATTCAGACCAACATCGACTCCATCCAGAAGGTCTACGGCAATATCCTGAACTATGGCGGCTCCAACCCCGCCATCATGGTCAACAATGCCGATTGGCTGCTCAAGCTCAACTATGTCGAGTTCCTGCGTGATGTGGGCCGCCACTTCTCGGTCAACCGCATGCTGAGCTTCGACTCGGTCAAGCTGCGTCTCGACCGCGAGCAGTCGCTGAGCTTCCTCGAATTCAACTACATGATCATGCAGGGCTATGACTTCACCGAGCTCAACCGGCGCTATGGCACGGTGCTGCAGATGGGTGGTTCGGACCAGTGGGGCAACATCATCAACGGCGTCGACCTCAACCACCGCATGGGTGGCGAGCAGCTTTATGCGCTGACGACGCCGCTGCTGACCAAGTCGAGCGGCGAGAAGATGGGCAAGTCGGCGAGCGGCGCCGTCTGGCTCAATGGCGATCTCTTCAGCCCCTATGATTTCTGGCAGTATTTCCGCAACACGGAAGACGCCGACGTGGTGAAGTTCCTCAAGATCTTCACCCGCCTGCCGATTAGCGAGATCGAAAAGCTCGGCGCGCTGGGCGGAAACGAGATCAACGAGGCCAAGAAGGTGCTGGCGACGGAAGTCACCGCCATTGTCCATGGCCGCGACGCCGCCATCCAGGCCGCCGCCACGGCAGCCAACACGTTTGAGGCCGGCGGCATCGATCTATCCCTGCCGACTGCAACCGTGACCCATGCGGAGCTGGCCAACGGCATCGGCATCCTTGCCGCGCTGGTGACGGCGGGTCTGGCCGGCTCGAACGGTGAAGCCCGCCGCCACATCCAGTCGGGTGCGGTGCGCGTCAATGATGCGGTCATCGAGGACGACAAGCTCAGCATCGGCGACAATGCCCTGCTCAACGAAGGCGTCATCAAGCTCTCCGTCGGCAAGAAGCGCCACGCACTGATCAAGCCGGTCTGAGCTCGCACCCGGTCCCAAATCCGATGTCACCCCGGCGCAAGCCGGGGTGCATCCTGAGGTGCTTCCACGCGCCGCGATAGCCAGGCTATTTCAGGATGGATTCCGGCCTTCGCCGGAATGCCACCGCGTTTGTGGCAAGCTTGATAGCCCGATCACTCCGCCGCCGGCGGCTGTTCCTTCGCCCGGAACTCGAACAGCTCGCGGAACGCGCCCGGCACCAGCATCGATAGCGGATTGATGCGGAATTGTGGGTTGTCGAGCGGCCCCTGCACGGCGAAGGTCACGCCGACCAGGCCTTCGCCCTCGCGGCCGCCCAGCAGAGGCCCCAGGATCGGAATCTGCTGGAAGGCGTTGTTGAGCCCGAACAGCGGCACATAGGTCCCGGTGAGATCATACTGGCGCTGGTTGGTATAAATGAAGCCGCGCATGGTGCCGCCCACCGTATCCCCCGTCAGCATGGCATTGGTGACTTCCACACGATCGGGGCGGCGCTGGAACTCCACCTGCGCCACATCGAAATCAAGCCGGTTCTGCTGGGCGATGGCGGCGCGGGAATCGGAGTGATTGCCCAATACCTGCGCCACATTGGCCTCGTCGACGATGGCGAAATCACGCATCACCAACTGCCCGGCTTCGGAGTCGATATCCCGGTCCGTCGTGAGCACCAGGTTGCCCGAGCCCCCGGCGAGTTGGGAATAGACCCCCAGCAGGCGCAAAATGGTGCCGGCGTCGTTGAAGGCCACCGACAGCGTGCGTCCATTGGGGGCCGGATTGGTGGTGACCGAGAGGGCGTTGCCATCGCTGAACTGCGCCGTCATGTTGGCGCGCTGCATGTCGCCGCCGCGCAGCAGCAGGTCGAGATCGAGGTTGAAGGCCGTCGTGGCATAATAGCCCAGGGCCCGATCGAGCTTCACATCGAGCGCGATGGTCTGGTCGAACTGGGTGGCCTGCACACCGCCGGCGCCCTCACCCAGGCCGAAGAACTGGCGCAACATGGGCTTGAGGTCGAGCTGGGCGCCGCTGATGCGCACGGCGTAGCCACCATCCATCGGCACCAGGTCGAGCTGGGCATCGTCGCCCTGGCTCAGGCCGAACTGGCTGAAGCTGGCCGCCTGCAAGCCATTGGTGGCGTGGTAGGTGATATCGCCGATAGCGCGCACGGTGCCGAATGACAGGTCGATATTGTTGAGCTGGGTGATTTCGCCGGCTGGCGTGATGATGGCGCTCAGCGTGCCCGACGTGCCGGCGGCCTTGCTGATGCCGATATCCTTGATGTTGAGCGCCGCGTCCTTGAGGTCGACGGCCATCTGCAGCGAGCCATCGGCGAGCGGCTGGGCCACGAAGCGCACGCGGCCGGAGAGGAACTCGGAAGCGTCAAAGCCCATCTTGGCTAGGTCAGCGACATCGATGGTCGAGGACAGGCGGAAGGCGGGGTCGGTTGTCGGCGTGCCCGCGATCTCGACTTCGGCGGGCATGCCGTCGATCTCGGCCGTGCCGCCGAGCTGGTAGCCGTCCTGGGAGGCGCTGAAGGCCAGTTGGCCATTGCCGATGCGGCGATCCTGGATCGGCTGAGAACTGGCGAAGTCGGCCACCGTGCCGTTGACGACATAGTCGATATCCATCGGCCGGCCACTGGCTTCATCGGCGAGGCTGATCGTGGCGACCAGTCCCAGATCCACCGCGCCGGTGATCGATTCGAGATCGACGGGCAGTTGCACGGCCGTCAGGGCGTCGGGCTGCTGGGTCTTGGCGAGATCGAGCAAAGCCGGGATCGGCGCGGCAATGTCGCCCGATATTTCGATGATGCTCTCGTCGGGGTTGGAATTGTCCATCACCAAAGCCGGATTGGCGACCTGGATTTCGCCGCCCGCGGTCGCCAGCTTGCCGCCGCCTGCTGAAATGATGACGTTGCTGTCGTCCACCTGCAGCCGGGTTTCCCCGTCAATGGCGATGGCATCCATCGCCGCTGTCGGCTTGATGGCAACGCCTGTGCCGATCATGTCGATCTGCATGCTGTCCTTGGGGATGGGCTTGTCCTCGTTGCCTATTCCCAGGCTGCCGACCGGAAACTTGAAGTCCATGCGCGAGCGCGCCACGGTGCCCTCGGTGACATTGGCGACGAACCAGTCGCGGCTGTCGCCACCCATGATGTAGGGCCAGAGGCGCTTGAGATCGTCGGCGCTGACGCCCTGCCCGGCCACTGTCATTTCGATGCCGAGACCCGCCTGCAGCATGTCGATGCGGCCTGTGGTTTCCACCGTGGCGTCGCCCTTGCGGGCAAGGAACCGGTCGATACCCAGGGCGCCATACAGCGGTGCAGACCAGCCGGAAAATTCCATGCTCTCGAACGGCTCGACGGGCGCGGCCATGTCGTTGGGGTGGATGACCACATCGCGCGCCTTGAGCAACAGGCCGATAGTGGGGCCGAATTTGGGGTCGAGACCCATGGCGAACACGCCCGAGACATGGGCCGAGCTCTGCCCGATCTGCAGTGCCCCTTCGCCCAGGATGAACTGGCCGGCCGCGGGGTTCCAGGTGATATCGAGGATCGAGCTGGCGATGGGGAAATAGGCATCGGCGATACGCAGGTCGAGGCCGGTCAGATCGATCTTGAAGCGACCATCGACCAGCTTGCCGCCCGCGGGCTCGAAGTTGACATCGATGGACAGCGCCCCAGCCCCCCGCATCGCGGCGAGGCTGGTCGCGTCGTCGATGAAAGGCAGCAACGCCGCGAAGTCGATATTGGTGACATCGGCCTCGAGCCGGGAGTTGCCGACATCGTCGACTGTCCGCGACAGGTTGCCGGTCATGGTGCGTCCGCCCAGCGTCGCTGAGAATGTACCGTTGGTGTTGCGACGGTCCGGCGTCGGGCCGATCTCGAGGTTGATCGCCTCGAAGCGTCGGAACAGGCCATAGACCGTGTCGCTCATGTCGACGATGCCGTCGCGGATGACCAGCTTGGAAAAGCGCCCCTGCGCCGCCTGCTCGACGATATCGGCGATGCCTTGTTCGCTGGCCTCGAGGTTGTAGATGAGCCACTCATTGTCCGAGCGCATCGCGGGCGGTTCGCCGGTGTCGGCGACGCCGATGCCCTCGGCGGAGATGCCGACCGTGGGAAAGGCGTCCTGCCCCTCCTGCACCCGCAATATGGGCGGGCCGCCCTCAGGATCGTCGTTGAGCTCGAAGCTGGTGATACGCGGGCCGAACAGGTCCTGCACCATCTGGATGTGGGGCCGGACGATGGTCACGGTGGCGCCGGGCTGGCCGAACAGCGCGCGGGCGGGCGAGAAGCCAACCTCAAGCGCGTCCATGGCCACACGCGCCCCGGTCTTGCCGTCGGTCAGCAGCACAGGGGCGAACTGGATCACCGGCCACACGCCGCCCTCCAGCGCCAGGTTCATTTCACCCAGCTCGAGACGTGACGTTACTGGCAGCGCCGACTGGATCAGCGATCGGACGGCTTGGCCGCCGAACGGCAGGCGGATGGGGGTGATCAGCAAAACGAGGTAGAGCAGCAGCAGCAGAACCGAGGGAATGCCCAACACCCACACGGCCAGCTTTGCCGCGTGGCGCGCGGGTGGTCGCTTGCGCTGCGCCGGGGGCAAAACCGAAGTGTCTGCGGGTAGGGTTGACGCGCTCACTTGCTTCCAGAACGAGGCTTTGCCGCTATCTGCTGGCACCTCAAGAATCAACCGCAGAAGGCGGTCTCTTGCCCAATGATACCGGCTGGAATATGGCACTGACACCCACATTCTGGTGCACTAAAACTGTTCAACGGAGCGTTTTTCATGCCGGATCTGAGCGAAGGCGATATCGCCCCCGATTTCACCCTGCCCCTCGATGATGGCAGCACGTTCCAATTGTCGGCGCAGCGCGGCAAGCCGGTGGTGCTCTATTTCTACCCGGAAGACGATTCCGGCGGCTGCGTCGACGAGAACCAGGAGTTCTCCGACCGCGCCGACGCCTTCGCTGCCCTGGGCGCGCGAATGGTGGGGATTTCGCCCGACACCGTCGAGAGTCACGTCAAATTCCGCAAGAAATACGGCCTTGTCGCGCCGCTGGCGGCCGATCCGGACCACCAGGCCATCGAGGCTTTCGGGCTCTGGAAGCTCAAGAAGCTCTATGGCCGCGAGTTCATGGGGCTGATCCGCACCTCCTTCATCATCGGCGCCGATGGCAAGGTGGCGCGCATCATTCGCGCCACGCGCATTCTCGGCCACGCCCAGAAAATGCTCGAGGCGCTCGAGGCGCATGTGGCTGGCGCTGCCCGCAAATAGCCTTTGTTAACCATGCCGCGTCATACTCCTGACACCATATTTGTGGCGTTGCGGGGTATGTTGGGTGCGTAACCAGGCCAGTTTCGGACGGTCCGACAGTGGACCGCAACAAGCCAAGAGTCCCCGGCATGGCGTCCATCCTGCCCTGTTCTACGGCATGTTTGCCGTGCTGCTTGCGGGCAATGCCCTGCTCGTCACCGCCTTCCTCCTGTCATCCGACATCGCGCGCCTGCTCAGCGGCCAGAACGAGCAGGTCATCGAGGCCTATGAGAACCGCATCGCGCAACTGCGCGTCGAGGTCGATCGCCTGCATTCGCGCAGCTATGCGCAGGCCGGCGACATCAACCTGCAATTGCAGGAACTGGCGCAGCAGCAGGAAGTGCTGGTGGAACAGCACCAGTTGGTGCGTGTGCTCGTCGACAAGGCCGGCGAACTGGGCATCGAAGCCGCGACGCTGACCCCGACCGCATCGGCCGAGGGCGACGTGGCCCTCGCCCCCTTCGCCTCGGGTAATCCCGATATCGACGCCACGGCCGCAGCGGTCGCCCAGATGATGGGCGAAACCGAATTCGCCATGACGTCCATCGCCGAAACCGCCACGCAGCGCACGGCCAGCATCGTCGCCGAACTCAGCGACCTGGGCATCGATGTCGACCTGCCGGCCGGTGTCGACGGCGTTGGTGGGCCTCTGCTGGCGCCGCAGGAGGGCAGCGAGGCTTCCCCGATGATCGAGGACGCCAATGCCGTGATGGCCGCCCTGGTCCGCTACAAGGCGGCGCGCGACAGCATCGACGGCGCCCCCATCCACATGCCGATATCGGGCAACTTCCGCCAGAGCTCGGGCTTCGGCAACCGCACGGACCCGTTCACCGGCCGCCGCGCCTTTCATTCCGGGCTCGATTTCGCGGCCCCCAAGGGCACCACGGTGTTGAGCGCTGGCCAGGGCATCGTCAGCTTTGTCGGCACGCGGTCAGGCTACGGCAATGTGGTCGAGGTGACCCATGCCAACGGCCTCGTCACCCGCTATGCCCACCTCTCGGGCTTCCTCAGCGAGGAAGGCCAGGCGGTCAATACCGGCACGCCGATCGCCAAGGTCGGCTCCACCGGCCGCTCCACCGGCCCGCACCTCCACTTCGAGGTGCGCAAGGCCGATAGCGCCATCAATCCCAAGGCCTTCATCGAGGCCGGCAAGCGCCTCCTGGCGCTGCTGGGCTAGCTTACACGCCTACCGGTCTATTGCTGTGGTCAGCAAAATGGTCGTCGCCAGCCACGTCATGAACCCAGCGACTACGCTGTGTATCAAAAGCTGCGTGTTCCAATACGCCGACACACTGCTAGACAAACTTCGCCCGCTGAACAGTCCAGAATAAATAAATGTGACGTTCATCGAAATTGCCGTCGCCAGGATTATCAAGACGACCCACTTGAAACCGGCAACATTGGTCACCTGATCAATCCGGATCAGGTTGGATAATTTCATCCGCCGACCAAACAACGCCACGGGCACGAGCACAAGCAATAGAAGCTGCAGTAGGAAGAGCCAGGCATACGCTGACGCAGCGGCATGAATTTCCGGGTCAACGGAGAGACCAGCCTCTTCAGCGAAGCTGCGTATCGCGGGAAGGCTAAGCGCAGGCAGAAAGCCTGCGCCCTTGCGCAACACGCCAGCGATCGAAAGCACGTTGGCCGAGACGACGAACGTCACGAAGATGCCAAACGTGATCTTCCAAATGAGCGTTCTGGTCGAACGCACGTTGGCTTCGCTGCCCACCTACTCCGCCGTCACGTCGGTTGCCACGCCCACGCGCTGGGCCAGGGCTGCCTCCATGAAGTCGTCGAGATCGCCATCCAGCACCACCGAGGGCTGGCCGCTTTCGACGCCCGTGCGCAGGTCCTTGACCATCTGGTAGGGCTGCAGCACGTAGCTGCGGATCTGGTGGCCCCAGCCGATATCGGTCTTGCTGGCCGCCTGGGCGTTCGCCGCTTCCTCGCGCTTCTGCAGTTCGGCCTCGTAGAGGCGCGACTTCAGCATGGCCATGGCCGTGGCGCGGTTCTTGTGCTGGCTGCGCTCCTGCTGGCAGGCCACGATGATGCCTGATGGTACGTGGGTGATGCGGATAGCCGAGTCGGTGGTGTTGACGTGCTGCCCACCGGCGCCCGAGGCGCGGTAGGTATCGACCTTGAGGTCGGATTCGCGGATTTCGATGTCGATGGAGTCATCGACGACCGGATAGACCCAGCAGCTCGAAAAGCTCGTATGCCGCCGCGCCGCCGAATCGTAGGGGCTGATGCGGACGAGCCGATGCACGCCGCTCTCGGTCTTGAGCCAGCCATAGGCATTGTGCCCGGAAACCTGGATCGTCGCTGACTTGATGCCGGCTTCTTCGCCGTCATGCATTTCGAGCACCTGGACCTTCATCTTCCGGCGTTCGGCCCAGCGGGTATACATGCGCAGCAGCATGTTGGCCCAGTCCTGGCTCTCGGTGCCGCCAGCGCCGGAATGGATTTCGACGTAGCAGTCATTGGCGTCGACTTCGCCCGAGAGTAGCGTCTCGATCTGGCGGCGCTTGGCCACGGCCTTGAGCTCGATCAGCGCGCCCTCGGCGTCCTTGACGATATCGGCGTCGCCTTCGGCTTCGCCCATCTCGATCAGTTCGGCGTTGTCGCGGATACCGGTTTCGAGCTCGCGCACGGACTTCACCGCAACGTCGAGTTCATCGCGCTCGCGCATCTTGGCGCGCGCCTTTTCGGGGTCGTTCCAGAAATCGGGAGATTCGGTTTCGGCGGTCAGCGCGTCGAGGCGCAGTTCAGCAGTATCCCAGTCAAAGATGCCTCCTCAGCAGGGTCAGAACCTGCTCGATTTCGGCGACGGTCTTTTCGATTTCCGTACGCATTGCTCAATTCCTTCAAAGTGGCGTCCCGTTTAGCGGAGGCGGTGGCTGGGATCAACCTAAGTCGCGGCGGCTCTTCTCGAACTTGCGCAGGGCCGTGTCCCGCTTGAGCCGCGAGACGCGGCCGAGAAAGAACACGCCCTGCATCTGGTCGATCTCGTGCTGGGCCACCCGCGCCACGAAGCCCTCGAACCGCGCCGTATCCCGGCCGCCATCGGCATTGTCGTAGGCGACCTCCACCCAGTTGGCCCGCTCGACCGGCACTTCGATGCCGGGCAGCGAGACCGAACCTTCGGGCCCAAAAGTGGTTTCAGGCGAGGCCAGGATGACGTCGGGATTGTAGAGCAGGCGATAATCGCGCTGGCTGGTGTCGCTGGTCACGCTGATGACCACGAGAGGCTGATCCAGGCCGAGATGCGCCGCCGCCAGCCCATAGGCCTGCACGCTGCGCGCCGCGTCCATCAATTCCCCACCTGCCGCCAGCATCTCGGCATCGACTGGCCGCGGCTTGGCCTTCCGGGTCAGGGCAGCATCCGGGTAGGTGACGAAATCGGCCACTAGAACAGGCCGCCGCGCCCGGGGCTGACCCATTGGCCGCTATTGGGGTCGTAGACGAGCTGATTGCCGCCGCCTTCAGCCGGCACTTCCTGCTGGGTCACGAAGCCGGAATCATACTGCTGCTGCATCTGTTGCTGGCGCTGGATGGCGTCGAAGGCGTTGACGTCGACGCCGATCACCGAGGTCATCAGGTTGGGCCCGGTGCCGGGCTTGAACGCCTCCTCGATGGCCGCTTCGCCGTCAAAGGCCTGGACGCCCGAATTGGGATTGATCCAGGCGGTGCTCATCCCTGATGGCACGTTGAACGGCGTCGCCGGCTTGCCTTCGAGCGCCTTGGCCATGAATTCGGTGAAGATCGGCACCGCAAAGGTGCCGCCGGTCACCGAACTGCCCATCGAACGCGGCTGGTCGTAGCCAACATAGACGCCGACGGCGAGTTCCGGTGTGAACCCGACGAACCAGGCGTCCTTGTAGTCGTTGGTGGTGCCGGTCTTGCCCGCCACCGGGCGGTTGAGCACCTTGGCGGCCGTGCCGGTGCCGCGCTGCACCACGCCTTCCATCATCGACGTAATCTGGTAGGCCGTCATCGGGTCGAGCACCTGCTCGCGATTATCGACGATGATCGGCTCGCCCTGCCCGGTCCAGCTTGTGGCCTCGCAGCCCTGGCACAGGCGCTGGTCGTGCTTGTAGACCGTGACGCCATAGCGATCCTGCACGCGGTCGATCAGCGTCGGCACGATCTTGCGACCGCCATTGGCGATGGTGGCATAGGCGGCAGTCATCCGCATGTCGGTGGTTTCGCCCGCGCCCAGCGCCATGGCCAAAACCGGCTGCATGGTGTCATAGACGCCGAACAGCCGCGCATATTCGGCCACCAGCGGCATGCCGATATCCTTGGCCAGCCGCACCGTCATCACATTACGACTGCGCTCGATGCCGCGGCGCAGCGTCTGCGGCCCGTAGAATTCCTGCGCGTAGTTTTCCGGCCGCCAGATCGAGCCATCGCCGTTGCGGATTTCGACAGGGGCATCGAGCACCACCGAGGCGGGCGTATAGCCATTGTCGAGCGCGGCGGCATAGACGATGGGCTTGAACGACGAGCCTGGCTGGCGCAGCGCCTGGGTGGCGCGGTTGAACTCGCTCATGGCGTAGGAGAAGCCGCCGACCATGGCCAGCACGCGCCCGGTGCGCGGATCCATGGCAACAAGGGCGCCCTCGATCTCGGGCACCTGTTCGAGGGTGTAGATGCCCGTCTGCCCCGCTACCGGGGACACGTAGACCACATCCCCTACCTTAAGTATTTCCTGCAGGGGCTTGGAAACCCACTTGATCTCCGGCCCAGACAGCGTCCCGACAACGCGGTCGTCGGCGACGGCGCCATCGGCGAGGCCATCCGGCCGCAGGCCGATGCGCGCCTCGTTGCCGTTCATCTCCAGCACCACGGCGAGCTGCCACTCCGGCACGTCGCTCAGCGGCACGATCTTGGCGACGTCGAGCCCCCAGTCCGCGCCGATCTCGATGCTGGCCACCGGCTCGCGGAAGCCCTTGCTGTGGTCGTAGGCGATCAGCCCGTTCATCAGCGCCCGGCGCGCATATTCCTGAAGTTTGGGCTCGAGCGTGGTGCGCACCGAAAGGCCGCCGCCATAGAGCTGGTCTTCGCCATAGAGCTTGGCCAGTTCGCGGCGCACTTCCTCGGTAAAATACTCGGCCGAATAGAGCTGGCTGCCGCCGGCGCGCGGAATGACGTTGAGCGGCTCATCCTTGGCAATGGCCCCCTCTTCCAGGGTCACGTAGCCATTCTCGACCATGCGGTCGATCACCCAGTTGCGGCGCTCGATGGCAGCCTGCGGGCGGCGGAAGGGATGGTAGTTATTGGGGCCCTTGGGGAGCGCGGCGATATAGGCGGCCTCGCTCAGCGTGAGCTGGTAGAGCGCCTTGTCGAAATAGTTCAGCGCCGCCGCGGCGACGCCATAGGAATTGAGGCCGAGGAAAATCTCGTTGAGATAGAGCTCGAGAATGCGGTCCTTGGAGAAAGTCGACTCGATGCGGACGGCCAGCAAGGCTTCCTGCAGCTTGCGGTCCCAGGTCTGCTCGGAGGTGAGCAGGAAGTTCTTGGCCACCTGCTGGGTGATCGAAGAACCGCCGCCCTGGATCGAGCTGTTGCCATCCATGCGCGCCAGCACGTTGTCGCGCACGGCGCGGAACACGCCGTCGATGGCAATGCCGCCATGGCTGTAGAAGTCCTTGTCCTCGGCCGAGAGGAAGGCGTGCACCAGCAGCGGCGGCACCGTTTCGATCGGCTGGAACAGCCGGCGTTCGCGGGCGAACTCGGCCAATAGCGTGCCATCGGCCGCATGCACGCGCGTGGTCACCGGCGGTTGATAGTCCTTGAGCACGGTATAGTCGGGCAGCGCAGCGGCAATCGTGGTGAGATAGACCGCGGCTATGCCGATGCCGGCCAATGCGGCAAACATCCCAAAGCCAAAGATCCAGCCGAGCAAGCGCAGCATATAGTCGTTCTCTCCCGAGCGGATGCCCGCTCGTCATAGTCACGCCTCGCGGCGCCGCCGGACAGCGCCGGATTCAGTGCAGAATCATAACAGAGCGTGGCCGGAAAGTAGATCACAAGCCCGCCATGCCACCGCCAGGCCGCGGACGGGTGTCCCCGCTCGTGGCTGAATTGTCACATCATTCCTCGGGCGCGAGACCGTCGAAATAGGCCGAAACACCCCGCGCCAAGGCGTCGGCGGTGCGGTCCTGCCATTCGCCCTGCAGCAGGTTGGCCATGTCGGCGGCATTGGAGAGGAAGCCCAGCTCCAGCAGCACCGACGGCACATCGGGCGCTTGCAGCACGAAGAAGTCGGCCTGGCGCACCGGAAAGCGGCGCAGTTCGACGCTCGGCTGGAGCTGGTGCACGATGGCTTCGGCGGCCATGAAGGACTGGTGGCGCATCTCGCGTCGCATCAGGTCGAGAAGGATGTCGACCACTTCAGGCGCCATCTGCGGCATGGCGAAGCCAGCAATCACATCGGTCTTGTTCTCGTTGTCGGCCAGCACCTTGTCGAGCACGTCGGTGGCATTCTCGTCGCGTGTGTAAACGCTGGCGCCGCGAATTTCGGGCTGCTGGAAGCTGTCGGCATGCACGGAGATGAACAGGTCCGCCTTGTTGGTGCGGGCCAAAGCCACGCGCTCCTCGAGGCGCAGGAAGGTATCATCCTCGCGGGTCAATGCCACGTCGAAGCGGCCGGAGGCCACCAGCAGTTCTTGAAGGCGCAGGGCAAAGGCGAGGACGATGTCCTTTTCCTTGATGCCATCGGCCGTCTCGGCGCCGCTGTCGATGCCGCCATGGCCGGGATCGATGACGACCAGTGGTCGCGTGGCGATCGGCAGTTCCGAGCCACCGGCGGGCGTCGGGTTGGCCGCGGGTGGCGTCGCCGAGCCCGAGGCCGCCACGTCCTTTGCGACATTGGCGGCGAACTCCTCGGCCGTCGCCGGAATGACGTCGACGACCAGCCGCGCCGGCTGCCCCTCGAACGGGTCCAGCATATAGGCCTGCTGCACCTGGGCCGGTGCAGACAGGGTCAGCGTGGTGCGCACCCGGTCGGGAGCGGCCTGCTCCACCAGATATTCGCCGATCATGCCCCCCTCGCCCGCCGGCTTGCCCGATGGTTCGGGCACCGAGAAGGTCGCGGCGCGCACGTCGATGGCGAGGCGGTCCGGTTCGCTCAGCGAAACCAGGGCAAACTCGGTCTTGCCGGCGAGGTCGATTACCAGCCGGGCCCGCTCGGGCGTCGCCGATACGCGCACATCCATGACATTGGGCAGCGCCACCGGCGCAGCGGCAGCCGGCGCGGCGTCGGGCGCGGCGTCCTGCGCCTGTGGCATGGCCACCAGCAAGACCCCGCCAAGCAACGCCACGACGATGGAAAGGACAAATGGACGAATGGATTTCAACAAGCGCGACCGGTTCCAGTTCTTGCACGTGCCGTGTGTCACCAGGTTCGGGCGATTCTGCGGCGCGAGCGCTCTTATGCGATGATTTGCGAAGCGGGCCAACAAAGGCGGCAGGAATTGGTTTGCCCCAGGCGTTTCTGACTTTCCTGTTGCCAATCCGTCGCAACATCCCTACACGCTAGACGTGAGGCGCATGCTTCTTGCAGAACCAGTTTGATGGCCCCCGGGCTAACGACAGCGGTACAGGAAGTGGCCGGCCAACGGGATCGAAGAGAAATCCCGAAGGTTGGTTCAGAAGCGGCAAATCCTGCGCTTCGCTACGAATTTCGGTCCCATTGGACCGGACGGCTGCCATTCATCCCAGGATGCGAGGCGGCCCAATAGGAAGAGGTCAGATGGCCCGCAGGCGGACAGAACGCGACGCGATCGAATTTTCCGATTGCCGTTTTGCCACGCTGCATCTTCCGGCCGTGACCACACATATCGGCGCGTTCAAGGCAGAGCTTCTGCGCGCCACACACCCCAAACCATTCGCCTCGCACAGCGCCACCAGAAGGATGCCGGCTTTCCGGCGGCCTCTTGTCGGCGCGCGAGCGCGCGGAGTTCATTATGGCTACCAAGAGAATGCTGGTGGATGCCATCCACCCGGAAGAAACACGGATTGTCGTCACATCGGGTAACAGGCTCGACGAGTTCGACTTCGAATCGGCGACCCGCCGCCAGTTGCGGGGTAACATCTACCTCGCCAAGGTCACGCGCGTTGAGCCGTCCCTGCAGGCGGCGTTCGTCGAATATGGCGGCAATCGCCACGGCTTCCTGGCCTTCAGCGAAATCCACCCCGACTATTACCAGATCCCGGTCGCCGACCGCGAAGCGCTGCTGCGCGACGAAGAGGCCGAGGACGATCACCACGACGAAGCCGATGAGTCCATCTCGCTCCCCGAGGGCGTGACCGAGCCTGACGCTGAAGCCGATCCGCAGGAAACCGAAGACGCCAGCCATATCGAGCAGGCGCCGGCCAATGCCGAGCCGGTTGAATCGATCGGTGGTTCGGACGCGCTCGAGGAAGTTCCGGAGCGTCGTCGCCAGAGCCAGAATCGTCGCCACTACAAGATCCAGGAAGTGATCAAGCGCCGGCAGGTGATGCTGGTGCAGGTGGTCAAGGAAGAGCGCGGCAACAAGGGCGCGGCTCTCACCACCTACCTGTCCCTGGCCGGTCGCTATTCCGTGCTGATGCCGAACACCGCCCGTGGCGGTGGCATTTCGCGCAAGATCACGAACGCCGCCGACCGCAAGCGGCTCAAGGAAATCACCAGCGATCTCGAAGTGCCGCAGGGCATGGGCGTGATCCTGCGCACGGCCGGTGCTTCGCGCACCAAGGCCGAGGTGAAGCGCGATTTCGAATACCTGATGCGCCTGTGGGAATCGGTGCGTTCGCTGACGCTCAAGTCGCAGGCGCCGTGCCTCGTTTATGAGGAAGGCTCGCTGATCAAGCGCACCATCCGCGATCTCTACAACAAGGAGATCGACGAGGTCTTCGTGGCGGGCGACGACGCCTTCCGCGAGGCCAAGGACTTCATGAAGATGATCATGCCGAGCCACGCCAAGAACGTGCAGCTCTACAAGGAAGATCAGCCGCTCTTTTCCAAGTACGGCATCGAGCAGCAGCTCGACTCCATGTTCTCGCCGACGGTCACCCTGCCCTCGGGCGGCTATATCGTCATCAACCCGACCGAAGCGCTCGTTTCCATTGACGTGAACTCGGGCCGCTCCACCAAGGAGCACAATATCGAGGACACCGCGCTCCAGACCAATCTGGAAGCCGCCGAGGAAGTCAGCCGCCAGCTCCGCCTGCGCGACCTGGCGGGCCTGATCGTCATCGACTTCATCGACATGATGGAAAACCGCTCCAACCGGGCGGTCGAGCGCAAGCTCAAGGATTGCCTCAAGGACGATCGCGCCCGCATCCAGGTCGGCCGCATCAGCCATTTTGGCCTGATGGAAATGAGCCGCCAGCGTATCCGCTTCGGCGTGGTCGAAAGCTCCACCCACAAGTGCCCGATCTGCGAAGGCACGGGCCTAGTGCGTTCGGTCGAGTCGCTGGCACTGATGATCATGCGCCAGATCGAGGATCATGTGCTGCGCCGCCAGGGCCAGTCGATCAATGTCCGCGTGCCGGTCGAGGTCGCGCTCTACATCCTCAACTTCAAGCGCGACACCCTGATCTCGCTCGAAATCCGCAATCAGCTGTCGATCACCATCACGGCCGACGGCAAGATGACCGGCCACCAGTTCGCCATCGAAAAGGGCGAAGCCCGCGTCATCGCCTATGCCGAACAGCGCGCCACCGAGCATGTCCGCGTCGACAGCGCCGTCATCGATGACGAGGTCGAGGAAGAAGACATCGTCGAGGAAACCGAGGACGAGGATGCCGAGGAGCGTCCGGCCGCCGCCGCTGCCGAGGGTGGCGAAGGTGAAGGCCGCCGTCGTCGTCGCCGCCGCCGTCGTGGCGGTGCCGATCGCGGTGACGAGAATGGCCAGCGTCCGCAGCAGCAGCGCGCGACCCAGGCGCCCAGCGTCGAAGCCGAAGCCACCGACGAAGATGGCGAAGGTGAAGGCGACGAGGATGAGAACTCCGCGCGTCCGTCCGGCGAAACCCAGGCCGAGGGAGAGATCCGCAAGCGCCGCCGTCGTGGCCGCCGTGGCGGCCGCCGCAATCGTCGTGACGGTGAAGAGGGCGTGGAAAAGGCTCCCTCTCCCGCAGGTGACGCCGGCCTGACCACCGCCGAAACCTCCGCCGTCGCCGGCGAATTGCTGGCACAGGCCGAGATCGTGGCAGCCGAGCCGGCTGTTGCCGAGACCGCGCCGGCGGAAAAGCCCAAGCGCACGCGCCGCAAGAAGGTCGAAGAGACCGTCGAGGGCACCCCGGTCGACGCCGCTCCGGTGGAAGCACCGGCCGAAGCCGAAATCGTGGCCGACGAAAAGCCCAAGCGTAAGCCGCGGGCCCGCAAGCCCAAGGCCGAAACCGTCGAGGCCGTCGAAGCCGCGCCGGCAGTGTCGGTAGCGGAAACCGCGCCTGCTCCGGCAGCGGAAGCGCCCGCCGAGGCTGCCAAGCCGCGTCGCGCCAAGAAGGAACTGCCGGCCGAAGGCATTGTGGTCTCGTCCAGCGCCGCGCCCAAGGCAGAGGCCGAAGGCGAGCAGGCCGAGCCCAAGAAGAAGGCCGGCTGGTGGCAGCGCCGCCTGGGCCTAGGCTAGGAATACCAAAGGCGGCCTCCGGGCCGCCTTTTCGTTTCAGCTTCGGTGAGCGGCCTTGAGGAACAATTGCCGGCGCACGATCTGCACGCCGACGCCCGGCTTGCGCACGATCGTCAGCTTGGTGTGTTCGTAGTCCCCGGCCCGATCGGGGTGGGTATGGCCCGGCAGCTCCATGCGCCGCCTGTCGGGACCGAGATAGGTTCGCGTCTCGATGAACAGGTGCTCCTGCCCAAGCTGGCTGGCTAGCCGCGAAGCCAGGATATGGCTGTTCTCGGGCAGGCAGATCACATCGTCAAAGCCCATGCCGATATAGAACAGGATCTCCTCGCTCGGCCCGTCCGGGATGAACAGGACAATGGGGGCAAAGCGCACATTGTCGGTGGGCGCACCGCGCAGGCGGGACAACAGCAGCTTCTTGGCGGCAACGCCGACGCCGTAATGCACGAGAAAGAACGGCACCTTGTGGGCGGGATCGTCGGTCTGGGCCTCTGAAAAGGGCGTGACAGAGCCGAAGCCGACGCGTCCGCCCAAGGCCATGAGCGTAGCGGTGTCATGCTCGTCATGCGCAACGACTATGGCAGCACAGGCGCCGAGCAGCCCAGTTTCGACCGTGTCCGCAAGCATGCTTCGGGTCTCCCTGCCCGCAGCTTGGACATGGCTACTGTAAAAATGCCTTAAGATAGATCAACCAAGGGTAACGATCGCTTTTTTCAGCAATCGTTCGGATCAGGCAAGAATGGCCCCCGCGCGGCGCGTCAGTTCGGCCACGTTGGTGCGGAACGGCCCGGGTCCATGACTGACGCGGCCAACGCGCAGCGCCTTGAGTTCGGCCATGTCGGGGACGCCGGCAAAGGTCATGATATTGACCGGCAGCGAGACCGCGGCGCAAACCTTGCCGATCAGTTCGGCATCGGCCAGCCCGGGCACGAAGAAGCCGCTTGCCCCGGCCGCGGCATAGGCATGGCCGCGCTCGATGGCCTCATCGACCAGGGTTGCGTGCCGGTCGCGCGGCGCGTGGAGAAACAGGTCGGTTCGGCCATTGATGAAGAAGCCGGAGAGGCTGGCGTCGGCGAGCCGCCGGATGGCCGCGATGCGCTCGGCCTGCCGGGCGATGGGATAGATGGCGTCGCCGGCATCGACCACCTGGTCCTCGAAGTTGATGCCGACCACGCCCAGCCCGATCAGTTGGCTCACATTGGCCGCCGCGGCGTCCGGCGCCTCGGCATAGGCGCCTTCAAAGTCGACAGTGACCGGCAGCTCGACCGTGGCAGCTATGCGCCCCACGATCTGCAGCAGCACGGCCAGCGGAAGCTCCTCGCCGTCGCCATAGCCCTGCGCCGCGGCCACCGACCAACTGCCCGTGCCGATTGCCCTGGCCCCGGCGGCGGCCACCGCGCCCGCGCTGCCCGCGTCCCAGATATTGTAGATGACCAGCGGATCGCCGGGCACATGAAGGCTGGTGAACAGGGCGGCCTTGTCGTTCTGCGACATCATCGGTTGGTCTCCGTTGGTCGATCGGTCAGGCCGCATCGCATCCGTGGCGATGCCAGGCGACCCGGTTTTGACCGGCATCGCCCTCGCCTAGCTATCTCAAGAATCGCGCCATGCGCTCAAGCGCCATCTCGATGCTGTCGCGTCGCCCCGCATAGGAAAACCGCACATAGCGGTTACCCCCTGCCCGGTCGAAATCGATGCCCGGCGTCGCCGCCACGCCAGCCTGGTCGAGCATGGATTCGCAGAAGCTCATCGAGTCGTTGGAGAAGCCGGAAATGCCGGCATAGGCATAGAACGCGCCGTCCGACGCCGCCCCGATATCGAAGCCCAGCGCATGCAACCCGTCGTTGAGCAGTTGCCGATTGATGGCGTAGCCGGCCTTCTGTTCCTCAGCATAGTCGCGCTCCCCCAGCGCCACGGTCGCGGCGATCTGGCTCAGCGTCGGCGCCGAGATGAAAAGGTTCTGCTGCAGGATTTCGGCGCGGCGCACCAGATCGTCCGGCAGCACCATCCAGCCGATGCGCCAACCGGTCATGCAATAATATTTGGAGAAGCTGTTGATGATGATCGCGTCCCGCGTCAGCTCCAGCGCGCTGACGGAAGGGCCGCGATAGTCGAGCCCGTGATAGATCTCGTCGGAGATCAGCCGTACGCCCAGCCGCTTGCAGGTGGCGACAATATCGGCCAGCCCTGCCCGGTCCACGGCAGCGCCCGTCGGGTTAGCGGGGCTGGCAAACAGCAGCCCGTCAAACGGCGCGTCGGCATGGGCGGCGGCGATATCGGCGCCGGTCAGCGTCCAGCCATTGGCCGGGCTCAGCGGAATCTCGGCGATGCCGAAGCCCAGGCCCAGCAGCGTGTTGACATAGGCGGGATAGCCCGGCCGGGTGATGGCGATGGTCGCGCCGGGCCGAAAGGCGGCGTGAAAGGCGATGATGAAGCCGGCCGAGGAGCCCATGGTGCAAATGATGGAGTCGGCGTCGACGGCAACGCCGTGCCGGCCGGCATAATAGGCCGCCAGCCCATCGCGCAGCTCGCCCAGCCCCTTGGCATTGGTATAGCCCTGCGCCAGCGGCAGGGCCTTGCCGACCGCCTCGATGACGCGAGGCGCCGGCGGGGCGCCCGGCTCGCCCACCTCGAGATGACACACGGTTCGTCCCGTCGCTTCGATCGCCTTGGCGCGCTTGAGGATTTCCATGGCGTGGAACGGCATCAGGCCATCGGCGGGCTGGTCGGTCATGAACGGGTTCCTTGCTGCCCCCTTCGCTAACCGCTTCGACCCCGTCCCTCAACAACAATTGATGCGCCCGGCAGGCACCCATTCACTCCCTGCTGCCAATGTGGTTCGACGTCTGCTAGAAGGCTGGCCGACTATTGTATGGGGGAGCCACCAGTTCATGTCGCGCGTCACACTTGTCCTTGTCGCCCTCGTGGGCATCCTGGCCGGCGCGTTCGGTTATTCGGCGCTGAACCGCCCGGCCCCGCAGACGGACGTCCGGGCCGTGCAGGCGCTGATCGACGAGGCCATCGCCGCCAACAATGCCAAGCTGGTGGTGGAGGCGAGCAACGCCCCGCAGGACGTCGCCGAGATCGATCCCCAAGTGCTCAACCCGCTGATCGAATCCTATCTCATGAGCGATCCCAAGATCCTGCAGCGGATGTCGGTGGCGCTCGATACCACGCTCCAGGCCGAGGAACGCTCGCAGGCCACCACGGCCATTGCCTCGATGCGCGAGGCGATCTTCAACGATCCCGGCCAGGTCGTGCTGGGCAATCCCGATGGCGATGTCACCCTGGTCGAGTTCTTCGACTACAATTGCGGCTATTGCCGCTCCGCCCTGCCCGACATGGCGACGCTGTTGGCCGAAGACCCCAATCTGCGCATCGTGCTCAAGGAGTTCCCCATCCTCTCCAATGAGTCGATCGATGCCGCCCGCATCGCCGTGCTCGTCGGGGAAGCCGATGTCGATTACTGGAGCTTCCACGAAGCCCTCTTCACCAGCCGCAGCCAGGTCGACAAGCAGGTAGCGCTGGCCGCCGCCGAGGCGCTGGGCCTGTCGCCAGTGGCGCTGGAACTCGATATGGGCACCGAAGCGGTGTCCGAGACCATCCAGACCTCCTACGAAATCGCCCGCGCGCTCAACATCACCGGCACGCCCACCTACATCATCGGCAACGAGATCATCCCCGGCGCCATCGGCATCGACGAGCTGCGCACCCGCATCGCCAATATGCGCGCCTGCGGCGAGAGCAAGTGCGAGGGCTGAGCCCAACTTTTGCCGCCTTCTTTGCCTTTTCAGTGCAATTCGTGTAACCGCGCTTGCGCCGGCATGAACAGCCGGTGCAAAAGGCAAAATCATGGCTAAGCGCGTTCTCGTCCTCAACGGCCCGAACCTCAATCTGCTCGGTACCCGCGAGCCCGATATCTATGGCGCGGCAACGCTCAAGGATGTCGAGGCGCTGTGCAAGCAGACGGGCGAGGAAGCCGGACTCAGCGTCGATTTCCGCCAGTCCAATCACGAAGGCGAGCTGGTCACCTGGATCCAGGATGCCCGCAAGACCGCCGACGCCATTCTCATCAACCCGGCCGCCTATTCGCACACCTCGGTCGCCATCCACGATGCCCTCAAGGCCGTCGGATTGCCGGTCGCGGAAGTGCATCTCAGCAATATTCACCAGCGCGAAGCCTTCCGGCACCATTCCTATGTGTCGGCGGTCGCGTTTGGCGTCATTTGCGGCTTTGGCGTCACCGGGTATAGACTGGCGCTGATGGCGCTCGCCGAAAAACTCAAATAACGATCAACGCGTGTAGCGCGGGAGACCGAGAAGAATGACCAAGTCATCGCAAGTGGATCAGGACCTGATCCGGGCCATTGCAGAGCTGCTCAACAAGGAAAATCTCGCCGAGATCGAGATCGAGCAGGAGGACTTCAGGGTTCGCGTCACCCGCTCCTACGCCAATGAGGGCGTGACCTACGCCGCGCCGCCGCAGTATCTGGCGCCGCAGCCGGCTGCCGCGCCGGCGACGCTGGCTCCCGCTGGCTCGGTGCCTGCCGCAGCTCCGGCCGCCGCCGAAGACCTCGCCTCCAACCCCGGCACCCTCACCTCCCCGATGGTCGGCACCGCCTACCGTTCGCCCGAGCCCGGCAAGGCGACCTTCGCCGAAGTCGGCACCAAGGTGACCGAGGGACAGACCCTCCTCATCATCGAAGCGATGAAGACGATGAACCAGATTCCGGCGCACCGCTCCGGCACCGTTACGCGCATCCTCGTCCAGGATGCCCAGCCGGTGGAATACGGCGAGCCGCTCGTCGTCATCGAGTAAGGGGACCCCGATGTTTCAGAAGGTCCTCATCGCCAACAGAGGCGAAATCGCCCTGCGTATCCTGCGCGCCTGCAAGGAACTGGGCATCCAGACCGTGGCGGTCCATTCCACGGCCGATGCCAATGCCATGCATGTGCGCCTCGCCGACGAAAGCGTCTGCATCGGGCCACCGTCGGCCAAGGACAGCTATCTCAACATTCCCTCGATCATGGCCGCCTGCGAGATCACCGGCGCCGATGCCGTGCATCCGGGCTATGGTTTCCTCTCGGAAAACGCCCGCTTCGCCAAGATCCTGACCGAGCACAAGGTGACCTTCATCGGTCCCTCGTCGCACCATATCGAGATCATGGGCGACAAGATCACGGCCAAGAAGACCGCCGTGGAACTGGGCATTCCGGTGGTTCCCGGCTCCGCCGGCGCCGTCGAAAGCGACGCCGACGCGATCAAGACCGCCCGCGAAATCGGCTACCCGGTGCTGATCAAGGCAACTGCCGGCGGTGGTGGCCGCGGCATGAAGGTTGCCAAGACCGAAGCCGACGTTCTCGAAGCCTGGTCGACTGCTCGCACCGAGGCCAAGGCCGCCTTTGGCAACGATTCCGTCTATATGGAAAAGTACCTCGGCAAGCCGCGCCATATCGAGGTGCAGGTGCTCGGCGACGGCCAGGGCAATGCCGTGCATCTGGGTGTGCGTGACTGCTCGCTGCAGCGCCGCCACCAGAAGGTCTGGGAAGAGGCCGGTGGCCCCACCATCAAGCCGGAAGAGCGCGACCGCATCGGCGAAATCTGCGCCGCCGCCATGCGCAAGCTCAAATATTCCGGCGCCGGCACCATCGAGTTCCTCTACGAGAACGGCGAGTTCTATTTCATCGAAATGAACACGCGCCTGCAGGTCGAGCACCCGGTTACCGAGCGCATCACCGGCATCGACATCGTCTATGAACAGATCCGCGTCGCCTCGGGCGAAAAGCTGTCCATGACGCAGAAGCAGGTGCAGTTCTATGGCCACGCCATCGAGGTGCGCATCAATGCCGAGGACCCGCAGACCTTCGCGCCTTCGCCGGGCACCATCACCTTCTACCACCCGGCCGGCGGCGTCGGCGTGCGCGTCGATTCGGCGGTCTATCAGGGCTACAAGATCCCGCCCTACTACGACTCGCTGATCGGCAAGCTCATCGTCTATGGCCGCACCCGCGACGAGTGCCTGCAGCGCCTGCGCCGCGCCATCGACGAATTCGTCATCGACGGCATCAAGACCACGCTTCCGCTGTTCCAGCGCCTGATCCGCGAGCCGGATGTGCTGGCCGGCAACTACGACATCCACTGGCTAGAAAAATACCTGGCCGAGAACAAGGTCTGAGGCATCGAAGGGGCGCAATGCGCCCCTTTTTGTTGGTTCGGAGCCCGCTATGTCCAAACCCAGCCCCTTCGATATCGAGATCACGCCCGAGCTGATCGTCCGCGCCTATCGCGCTGGCATCTTCCCCATGTCCGAAGATGCCGAGGACGAGGACCTGTTCTGGGTCAGCCCCGAAATGCGCGGCATCATTCCGCTCGACGGCTTTCGCCTCTCGACCAGCCTGCGCAAGGCCATCCGCAAGTCGGGTTTCGTGGTCAAGGTCGATACCGATTTCGAGGGGATCATCGAGGGCTGCGCCACGGTCGGCGCGGATCGCGACACCACTTGGATCAACCGCACCATCCGCGCCGTCTATGGCGAGCTGTTTCGGCGCGGGGTGGCGCATACGGTCGAGGTCTGGGACGGGGCCGAGCTGGTGGGCGGGCTTTATGGCCTTGCCATCGGCGGGGCGTTTTTCGGGGAATCCATGTTCCACCGCAAGACCAATGCCAGCAAGATGGCCATGGCGCATCTGGTGGAGCGGCTCAAGGCCGGCGGCTTCGTGCTGCTCGATACCCAGTTCGTCACCGATCACCTGGCGTCGCTCGGCGGCATCGAAATCCCGCGCGAGCAATATGAGGAGCGCCTGGCTGAAGCGCTCCTCATTGCCGGCGATTGGCATGCCCTCGGGCGCTAGCCCCTGAGGCGGAAGGCGATCTCGGTCACCGGATGCCCGGACGGGTCTTCGCCGGGATCCTTGTGGTAGATCTCCATGCGGTTGGCGCCGACATAGCGATCGCCCTCCTCGCGGCCATCGAGATCGAGGCGCTGCGCCTTCACCCAGCTATCGAGCTTCATGTTGGCATCATGCAGCTCGTGATAGGGTACGGTCGCCGTGATCGACGCATATTTGCCGCCCGGCAGCGTGCCGGAAGCAAAGCGGCCATCGGCCGGCAGCACGGTGGCGGTGGGCATGCCCACCTGCATGTCCATCGTGCCGTCGGGCGAGAAGGCGACATAGTTGAAGAAAGGCGGGCCGGTCAGTTCGCCGCCCTTGCTTTGCACCCACTTGATCACATCCTCGATCAGCGGCGGCGCCGTGTTGGCGATCTCGGGCTGGCGCAGCGTCAGCAGGATGGCGGCATAGGGTTGGAACGACTTCTCGACGATCTTGGGTTCGGTCAGCATTTGATCCTCCTTTGATGTCCCCAGCCTAGCCGACAGTGGACGGCCCGCTTGATCGGGTTTGCGCTAGTCGACCTGCGCGCCGCCCGTGGCATTGGCCAGCGTGGCCGTCATCCCCGCCGCCAGGTCGCTCGAGAGCAGCACGGCCGCGTCGGCCACCTGGGCCAGCGCCGTGATCTTGCGCAGAGGTGTATCCTTGGCAAATTCGCGGTGGACGTCATCGAAGGTCACCCCCTTCTCATCCGCCCGCAATTGCCAGGCCTCGCGCACGCCCGGCGCGTCGGGCGAGCCGGGCGACCGTACCCAGCAGACGCGCACGCCCTTGGGGCCTTCTTCGATGCCGAGCTGCCGCAGGAAATTCTCGACCGCCGCACAGGCAATGCCGAAGCCGCCGACATAGGCGACCGGCCAGCGCGCGACATTGGCGGTGATGCCGACAATGGCGCCGCCCCCATTCTCGCCCATGTGCCGGGCCACCACCGTGCCGGTATTGAACCAGGAGAGCATCGAGAGCCGAACCGGGTCCAGCATGCGGTCGAACGGCATGTCGGCGAGCAATTCGCCCTGGGTATCGGCCCAGGAAACGCCGTTGAACATCAGCTTGACCGGGCCAGCCTTGGCGACCACGTCGGCCAGGTGCGCATCGACGGAGAGACGATCCATGACGTCGAGCGTCGCGATCTCGGCCTTGCCGCCCGCCGCCCGGATTTCGCCCGCCACAGCCTCCAGCCCGGCGCGATTGCGTGCCGCTAGGAACACATTGGCGCCCTCGCGTGCATAGGCCTTGGCCACCGCCCCACCGACGGCGCCGCTGCCGCCATAGACGATGGCGGTCTTGTTCTTGAGCAACATGGAGATCTCCTCAGCTTGGCCGCAGCCTCGTGCCACGGCGCCCCGAGGTCAAGGACGGACCGACCGGGCCGAAGCCGACTGCGTCGGCAAAAAAGTGCTCGGGAGGCGCTACCGCTGATCAGGCGGCGGCACGTCGGTGCTGGTCTTGCACTCGATCAGCCACACGTCATAGATGGCGTGGTCCACGGCATTGAGCGCCGGGCTGTCGGCGAACATCCAGCCGGTAAAGATGCGCTTGGAGACGCCCGTCAGGCTGCGCTGGTCGACCTCGAGGAAAGCCGAGACGCGCTGGGCCTCGGTCGGGGGCCGGTTGTAGCAGGCGCGCGGGGTGATCTCGAGCGCGCCGAACAGCACCGTCTCGTCGATGTAAACGTCGAAGCGGGTGATGCGGCCGGTGATCTTGTCGAGCCCGGCAAAGGTCGCCACTGGATTGGCGATGGGTTGCGCCACGGCACCGCCAGCCAAGCCAAAAAACGCCAGCCCCAGCAGCGGAACCAGCGTCTTGGCGAATGTCAGGCAGGTTGAGACGGTCGGGCGCAAGGCGCCGCGGTCCTTATTCAGGCGACCAGGCGTCGTAGTCGCCGGTGACGCGCGGACGCTCGCCCTTGTTGAGCAGGCTGCCATCCGGGTGGTAGGCCGCGGCAGTGCCCGTCAGGTTGGCCTGGTGGGGCTTTTCCCAGGCATGGGGCACATAGTTGCTCTTGGTGGGCACGACGTCGGTGCGATAGTGCATCCAGCCATACCAGCCGGGCGGAATGGCCGAGGCGTCGGCCGGGCCGGCATAGGTCACATAGCGCCGGTCGGCCTTGCGATCCTGGTAGTATTTGTTGCCGAATTCATCGCTGCCGACATAGTTGCCGAAGCGGCGGATCCACAGCCGCGTGCCCCAGGTATTGCCGCTCCACCAGGCGAAGATTTCAGTGAGAAACTGCTTGATACCGGGTTTGGCCAATTGTCGATTCCGCCGTCGAATATGCGAGTTGGGGCCGGGTTTATCATGGTGAACCCCGCCAGCCTAGCCCTGCCGCGGTTGTGTGATCCCGAATTCTTCGCTACCTCTCCTGCCATGTCCGACGCCATTCCCAATGAACAGCTTGCCCGCGAGATCGTCGCCGAAAGGCTGGGCTGGTTGCCCAGCGCGGTCAGGCGTTTCACCACCGGCATGGCCTTCTTCGTGTTCGACGTCACCGGCGGCGAAAACAACGTCGTCGTGCGCCTCGGCCGCCCCTCGCAGGCCACGACCTTGCGCGACGGCGTCAGGCTGGCCAGCCAGCTCCGCCCGCTCGGCGTGCCCCTGTCCGATATCCTGGATTCGGGTACGGTCGGCGGCTTTCCCTATGTCATCCAGTCGCGCCTTCCGGGCACCGATCTCGGCCATGTCATGAACGACCTCGACGCCACTCAGCTCGAGCGCATCGCCCATGCCGTCGCCGATGCCCAGTTGGCCACGGGCCGGCTCGGCGCCGGCACCCGCTATGGCTACGCCGCCAGCCCCGATGCGGCGCCGCATGCCAGTTGGGCCGAGGTCTTGGCCGCCTCCATCGCGCGCTCGGAAGGGCGTATCCTCGCCAACAAGCTGTTTTCGCCCGATGTCGTCGCGCAGACGCGGTCGCTCTTCGCCCGCCATGCCGATGCTCTCGCCCAAATCCCGGCGACGCCCTTCCTGCACGACACCACAACCAAGAACGTCATCATCGCCCCGTCCGGCCATCTCTCCGGCATTGTCGATGTCGACGACCTCTGTTTCGGCGATCCGCGCTATCCGGCAGCTCTGACCCGCGTCGCGATGCTGGTCCATGGCGGGCCGCTCGGCTATGTCACCACCTGGCTGGCCCATGCCGATCAGGCCCAGGACGCCCTGTTCGACTTCTACGTGACAACCTTCCTGCTCGATTTCATGTCCGAGCACGGCACCGCCTTTAACGGCAACGAGGCGCCATCGGACCCGGAAGGCCGCGAGACGCTGCTGAAGCTCTTCGAGGAGTCGTTGGGCTAGGCGGCTCGGGGGCGACTGCCACCTGAAAGAGGATTATATTGGTCCCCGATGCCCCCGAAGATCGGGAGGGGATCTCGGTCGCGAGGCAGTCAGGGAGGTCCTGATGGTTCGTGTGACGATTGCAACTGCCGCGCTCCTGCTAAGCGCCGGAGCGGCGGTGGCCCAAGGCGACTTGGTGTTGGGCAAGCAGATCTTCGAGGAACGCTGCGCCTCGTGCCATGCGCTGGGCGACGCGCCGAAAAACGGCCCTGATCTCGCCAATCTGATCGGCAGACCGGCCGCCTCGATCGACGGCTTCAACTATTCCGATGCCATGGTCGAGGTTGGGCAGGCTGGGGTGATCTGGGACGTCGAGACGCTCAGCAAGTTCATCACCAAGCCGCGCAGCGTGGTCAATGGCTCGACCATGTCCTTCACCGGACTGCGCAATCCCGATGATGTCGCCGGGGTCATCGCCTATCTCGCCACTTTCTCGCCGGCGCCGGCCCAGTAGCTCGGACGACCTTGGGCGGCAAAGCGGACGTGCTTGTCTCAGGAGGTACCCGCGTCGTCGATGTTCTCGCCGTCCCAATAGCCGAGCGGTGTCAGCTTGCCGCCTTCCTTGAACGTGCCGTCATAGCGATGAAATCCCGCGAGACCGACATCGACGCGAACGCGGCCGCTGTCTGGATATTCGATCACTTCGGCATTGGTGTTGTTTGACAGCGCCAGATAGCACAGCGGCTCGCTGCCGGTATTGATGATCTGATGGGCCGCGCCGGCAGCCGGCGCCCCAAGGCAATCGCCTGCGCGCACAGGGATTCGTTCTTCGCCGAAGCGGTATTCACCCTTCCCCGAAAGAATGAAGAACATCTCATCGGAGGTATGGTGACGGTGGAAAGGCATGGCCGTCTTGCCGGGCGGAACGACAAGATAATTGGCACCCAGCGCCCTAAGACCCAGCACCGTGCCGATTTCGGCGAACTCGTGCGCGAAGCGCGTGCCAACAGTGTCCGGCTTGAGTGGCAGCTGATCGAGGTTGATAACGGGGTCAGTCATAAAGCGCGCCTCCATACATGTCAGAATACAGTGCTGGTAAGGCGATGTATGGCGGCCAACGCTGGAGGTGCCCAAGTCGCCTTACCGCCGGGCCGGCCATGGACTCCGTCATCGCCAATAGTCAAACAAACCAGTGCTTTGCCGAGCGCCCAACCACGGGCACGTCGCATCGTGGCTTCGTTAGCGCTGGGAAGGTATTTCTCATAAAACCGGTCGATGGCACCATCTGGCAGCAATAGCCACGCAGCGCCCAGATCACAGGCAGGATCACCAGCGCACAAGTCGCCGAAATCGACAACGCCGCAGAAATTGCCATCCTTGGTCAAGAGGTTGGCGGGATGCAGGTCTGCATGAATCCATGTTGCCGGGCCGTGCCAGTCGGGGGCAGTCGCGGCATCTTCCCAGGCACCGCGCACTCCGTCTGGATCACTTGTGAGCCCACGATCAGTGGCCAGCTTGAGAAAATGAGCCACGCCTGTGCCGGAAGCTGCCAGCGACCCACCTCGTCCATGCCGCCCAACTGGCGATGTTGATGGTGCAGGCTCATGAAGAGCGGTCAGGAACGCGGCTAAGGTGTCAGCGGCGGCGATGCCGTCCGTCGCAGGCGTTCGATCTGCCGGTTCGCCAGGAACCCAAGTGGTGACAATCCACGTGCGCGGGAAAAGGTCGGATGGACGACCAAGTCTTTTTGGGACCGGTATCGGAAGTGGAAGGCGCGTTGCCAAGGTAGGCAGGAGACTATGCTCCTTGAGAAGCAGCTCATCTGCATCCTCGGTCGCCCATGGCAATCGCACGGCAAGGTCATCCCCCAAACGCCAGAGCTGATTGTCCCAGCCAAGGGCGCCCAGTGACAATGGCAGGTCGGCGAGGTCGGGATGTTGCTCGCGAAGCAATGCAGTGACGAGTTTTGCGGTGATTTCAGCCTTCGTATTGCCCATGCCCATCCCCTATCGGTGCGAATAGACGACTGAGCAATCAGACCGAATTGTGATTGTAGGGAGGAGACCGTCCCTTGCCGCTCTACACCCTCAACCCCGCCATCACCGCGCTGATCACCCGGTCCTTCTGCGCATCGGTCGCGCCTGCCAGCCCCTGGATATGCAGACCCTGGTCCAGCGTCTGCAGCATCTTGCCCAGGCCTGAGACATTGCTGCCGTCGGGGATTTGCTTGCGGGCCAGGGCGCTGGCGATATTGCCGGCATAGAGCGCTTCGATCTCTTCGGCCGCCGCCAGCGCCTTGCCATAGGCGCCTTCAGGCACGGTGTCGCGCTGGGTCAGCGTGTTGATCATGAAGCATCCATAATACTGGCTGCCATATTGCAGCGACCGCAACACGGCCTCGATATTCTCGAGCCCCAGCGGCTGGGTGGTCAGGATGTCGCGATACTGCCCCAGCAGATAGCCAAGAAACCGCTCCAGCGCGGCTTCATACAGCCCGGCCTTGCCGCCGAATTCCTTGTAGAGGCTGAAGCGGTTGAGGCCGGTATGTTCCACCAGTGCGGCAAGATGGGCGCCTTCGTAGCCGAGCCGCCAGAAGAGCTGCATGGCCTTGTCCAGAACCTCGCCGCGATCATAGGCTCGCGGGCGCGCCACTATAACAGACCGATCATTCTGAAATCCATTGACCACCTGCCCGTCGAGGGTTATTCACCTATCGTTCTGAAACAGGAATCGCCCAATGTCCACCGCTTTCGATGACAGAGCTGTTTTTCCGCTGAGGCTTGCGAGCCTGACGGATCGCGCCTGGCATAGAGTAACGATCGGCAAATCCGGGGCGTCGATCTGGCGCATCGAGGGCGAAGGCGAGACGCTGTTCCTCAAGGCCGCGCCCCAGCATGAATTGAGCGAAATGCAAGGCGAGGCCGAGCGCCTGTCCTGGCTCGCCGCCACGCCCCTGCCCGCGCCGCGGCTGCGCGACAGCTTTGTGGCGGATGGGCAGGACTGGCTGTTGATGACCGCCCTGCCCGGCCGTGATCTGACACAGCTCGTCGATCGGCCACATGAACTGGTCGCCGTCCTTGCCAGCGGCCTGCGGGCCGTCCATGCGCTCGATCCGCAAAACTGCCCGTTCGACCACCGGGTCGAGTCGCGGCTGGCCGCCGGCGCGGCCAATGCGGCGGCCGGTTTGGTCGACGAGACCGATTTCGACGCCGCCCGGGATGGCTGGACCGCCCGGCAGGTGCTGGCCTGGCTGCTCGAGCACCGGCCGGCCAGCGAAGACCTCGTCGTCACCCATGGCGACGCCTGCCTGCCCAATATCATGGCCGACGCGGCCGGGTTTACCGGCATCATCGATTGCGGCCGCCTGGGCGTGGCCGATCGCTGGCAGGATCTGGCCCTGGCCTGCCGCAGCCTGGCCTTCAATTGCGGCGAGGCGCATGTCGCGGCCTTCCTCGCCGCCTATGGCGCCCCTTGGGATGCCGAGCGCTACGCCTTCTATTGCACGCTCGACGAGCTGTTCTGACATGGCCCGCCGCGGGAGCGTCAGATGATGTCCCTGCGGCGGTTCCTCGGCGTCTACTACGCCTATGCCTTCCTCTTCGATTTCATGCTGGCCTATGCCGTCTATACGGCGCTGTTCGCGCTTGAGGGCATTTCCGTCGCCGAGATCGGCGTGCTGCTCGCCTTCTGGTCGGCCTCGGCCATCGTGCTCGAAATGCCCTCGGGCGCCCTGTCCGACCATTTCAATCGCCGCACCCTCTTGGTGGCAGCGCCGCTGCTCAAGGCCCTCACCTTCATCTGCTGGGGCGTAGCCCATGGCAATTTCTGGCTCTATGGCCTTGGCTTCCTGTTCTGGAGCGCCGGCCAGGCCCTGCAATCGGGCACCCGCGAGGCCTTGCTCTATGAGCGCATGGCCGAGGCCGGTCGCAGCGACGAGTTCGACAAGGTGCTGGGCCGCGACAATGCCGTCGAGGGGCTGGGCATCGGCGCCGGGGCGCTGGTGGGTGGCTTTGTCGCCCAGTTCAACATGGATTGGGCGATCTGGCTCTCGATCCCGCCGCTTCTGGCCGGCGCCGTCCTGGCCCTCTGGCTGCGCGATGTCAGGCGCGACCGCGAGGCGGAGCCTGGCGACACGCCGATCACCTATCTCTCCCACTTCGCCGATGCCGTCGGCGAATTCCGCCGCCATGCCGATCTGCGTTTCGTCACCGTCTATATGGCGCTGGGGCTGATCACCTTCGAACTGCTCGAAGAATTCGACCAGCTCTATTACCTGGCCGTATCCGTGCCGATCTGGCTTTGGGGCGTGCTGGCGGGTGGGGTCGAGCTGGTCTACGCCTATGCCAGCATAGCGGCGCATCGCCTGGCCGGTCGCCGTTGGCTGGCCTGGGCCCTGCCCCTTGTGGGTGGCGCACTGCTCGTCGTCGCCGCGCTGGGAAACAACCCATGGTATGTGCTGGCACTCGAACTGGCCTATGTCGCCATTGCCCCGGTAGCCGTGCTGGCCGAAGCGCGCTTTCACCGCATCATGGATGGGCGCAGCCGCGCCACCACCACCTCGGCGCTGATCGTGGCCGAGAATGTCGCCGGCATCGGCGCCACGCTGCTGTTCGGATTTCTGGCGGAATGGCTGGGGATTTTGCCCGCCTATGGCTGGGCTGGGCTGGCCATGCTTCCCGTCGCCCTCTGGGTCATCGCGGGACACAAGCGCGGTATGGCCGCCATCGACTGAGCACCAGCTCTAGTGGTCAAACCACGATTGCCACTATTGCGCCAAAATTTCTGCGCTTGACAGCTTTCGCACCCACCGATTCTGGCATTCGACGGCGTGGTTAGCGCCGCGTTAATGCGCATCGCCAAGGCACGATCATCTAGGATTCCCGTGGCTTTAGCGGGACTTTTTCGGCTCACATTTCGGGTCCTCACCCATTGCCTCAGCTCAGGTAAATCTTCTCGTTCAACACCGCGTTTTCCTTGCGGTTTGTCCCCGTAATCCACATATTAGGCCTACTAGTGGTTGTCGCGACGACCACCCCGACCACTAGACCTTGTGATTTGTGACGTTGACGCGGCTGCTGAATCGGAAGAATGTTTTCGACGGTCCGGTACGCATCAATTGTAGCGGGCAAGCCCCGGGTGGAGCGCTGGCACAAGACCGGCGCCGGACCCAGGCGACAGGCAAATTTTTCGAGCCCGCATCCCGGGCTCGGTTGGTGAAGCGTCAACACAGATTTGGATGAGAAGCCGGGTTTCGGCTCGCGGGCACAGTCGTGCTCGTTACATTGGGGAATATGAATGCGCATCGAACGCCGGTTCACGTCTGCCGATCAGGATCGCTATGGGTCCATCGAATTCCGCTCGGCCACGAGCGAGATCCGCAACCCCGACGGTTCGGTGGTCTTCAAGCTCGAGAACATCGCCATCCCGGCCGCCTGGAGCCAGGTTGCCGCCGATATCATCGCGCAGAAGTATTTCCGCAAGGCCGGCGTCGCCAAGGTCCTGAAAAAGGTCGAGGAAAATTCCGTGCCGTCCTGGCTGTGGCGCTCCGTCCCCGACGAAGCTGCGCTCGCCAAGCTGCCGGAAGCCGAGCGCTATGGCTCGGAAATGGACAGCCGCCAGGTCTTTGATCGCCTCGCCGGCACCTGGACTTATTGGGGCTGGAAGGGCGGCTATTTCGCCTCCGAGGAAGATGCCAAGGCCTTCTTCGACGAACTCGCCTTCATGCTCGCCACCCAGCGCGTTGCCCCGAACTCTCCCCAGTGGTTCAACACCGGCATGCATTGGGCCTATGGCATCGATGGCCCCGGCCAGGGCCACTTCTATGTCGACCCCTTCACCCACAAGCTGGTCTCGTCCAAGTCGAGCTACGAGCATCCGCAGCCGCATGCCTGCTTCATCCAGTCGGTCAATGACGACCTGGTCAACGAAAACGGCATCATGGACCTCTGGGTCCGCGAGGCGCGCCTGTTCAAGTATGGTTCGGGCACCGGCACCAATTTCTCCGCCCTGCGCGGTTCGGGCGAACGCCTGTCCGGCGGCGGCCGCTCCAGCGGCCTGATGAGCTTCCTCAAGATCGGCGATCGCGCGGCCGGCGCCATCAAGTCGGGTGGCACCACCCGTCGCGCCGCCAAGATGGTCGTGCTCGATATCGATCACCCCGATGTGGAAGAATACATCAACTGGAAGGTCAAGGAGGAGCAGAAGGTCGCCGCTCTGGTGACCGGCTCCAAGGTCGTTTCCAAGCACCTCAAGGCCATCATGAAGGCCGCTGTGAACTGCGAAGGCGGCAACGGCGACGATTGCTTCGACGTGGCCAAGAACCCGGCCCTCAAGCGCGAAGTCCGCGCCGCCAAGAAGGCGCTGGTGCCGGAGAACTACATCTTCCGCGTCATCCAGTTCGCCAAGCAGGGCTATACCGATATCGAATTCCCGGTCTACGACACCGATTGGGACAGCGAAGCCTACCTCACCGTGTCCGGCCAGAATTCCAACAATTCGGTCCGCGTCACCGATGACTTCCTGCGCGCCGTCGAAGGCGATGGCGAGTGGCAGCTCAAGGCGCGCCAGTCCGGCAAGGTCACCAAGACCCTCAAGGCCCGTGATCTGTGGGAACAGGTCGGTTACGCCGCCTGGGCCTCGGCCGATCCCGGCATCCAGTATCACACCACCATCAACGAGTGGCACACCTCCCCCGAAGCCGGTCCGATCAATGCATCGAACCCCTGCTCGGAATACATGTTCCTCGACGACACCGCCTGCAACCTGGCCTCGGTCAACCTGCTGCCCTATCGCAACCAGGACGGCTCGTTCAACACCTCGGCCTATGAGCACACCGTCCGCCTCTGGACCATCGTGCTCGAAATCTCTGTGATGATGGCGCAGTTCCCCTCGCGCGCCATTGCCGAGCGCTCGTTCGAATACCGTACCCTCGGTATCGGCTACGCCAATATCGGCGGCTTCCTGATGACCTCGGGCATCCCGTATGACTCGGCCGAAGGCCGCGCCATCGCTGGCGCCGTCACCGCCATCATGACTGGCGTGTCCTATGCCACCTCGGCCGAAATGGCCAAGGAGCTGGGCGCCTTCAAGGATTACAAGCGCAACGCCAAGCACATGCTGCGCGTCATCCGCAACCATCGCAACGCCGCCCATGGCAATGCTGCCGGCTATGAAGGCCTCTCCATCACCCCGGTGCCGCTCGACCATGCATCGCTGATCGATGCCGAGCTCAGCGCCCGCGCCAAGGCCGCCTGGGACAATGCCCTCGCCCTCGGCGAGAAGCATGGCTATCGCAATGCCCAGGTTTCGGTGATCGCCCCGACCGGCACGATCGGCCTGGTCATGGATTGCGACACCACCGGCATCGAGCCCGATTTCGCCCTGGTGAAGTTCAAGAAGCTCGCCGGTGGCGGCTACTTCAAGATCATCAACCGCGCCGTGCCGCCGGCCCTGCGTACCCTCGGCTACTCCGAGAGCCAGATCGCCGAAATGGAGGCCTATGCCGTCGGCCATGGCAACCTGAACCAGGCGCCGGGCATCAACCCGTCGACCCTGCGCGCCAAGGGCTTCACCGACGACAAGATCGCCGCCCTCAACGCCGCGACCGCCTCGGCCTTCGACATCAAGTTCATCTTCAACCAGTGGACCCTGGGCGTTGATTTCCTCAAGTCGCTCGGCGTCACCGACGAGCAGATGGCCGATTTCTCCTTCGAGCTGCTGCCCTTCCTCGGCTTCAGCCGCAAGGATGTCGAAGCCGCGAACCTCCACGTCGTAGGCGCCATGACCCTCGAGGGTGCCCCGCATCTCAAGGCCGAGCATCTGCCGGTCTTTGATTGCGCCACCCCCTGCGGCAAGATCGGCAAGCGCTACCTCTCGGTCGAGAGCCACATCCTGATGATGGCTGCCGCGCAGCCCTTCATCTCGGGCGCGATCTCCAAGACCATCAACATGCCCAACGACGCCACCGTCGAAGAGGCCAAGGAAGCCTACATGCTGTCCTGGCGCCTGGCCCTCAAGGCCAATGCGCTCTATCGCGACGGCTCCAAGCTCTCCCAGCCGCTGAACTCCTCGGTGCTCGCCGCTGCCGACGAGGATGAGGACGAAGATCACGTCGAAGAGCTGATGAGCCAGAATGCGGCTGCCCGCGTCCCGGCCATTGCCGAAAAGATCGTCGAGCGCATCATCGAGCGCGAAGTCGAAGTCCGCTCGCGCGAGAAGATGCCCGATCGCCGCAAGGGCTACACCCAGAAAGCCGTCGTCGGCGGCCATAAGGTGTATCTCCGTACCGGCGAATATGACGATGGTCGCCTCGGCGAGATCTTCATCGACATGCACAAGGAAGGCGCCGCCTTCCGTGCCATGATGAACAACTTCGCCATCGCCATTTCGCTGGGCCTGCAATATGGCGTGCCGCTGGACGAATATGTGGAGGCCTTCACCTTCACCCGCTTCGAGCCCGCCGGCATGGTCATGGGCAATGACCGCATCAAGAACGCGACGTCGATCCTCGACTACGTGTTCCGCGAACTGGCCGTTTCCTATCTCGACCGGGATGACCTCGCCCATGTCAATCCGGACAGCCCGACTTCGCTCGGCAAGGGCGTTGCCGAGGACAAGGGAGCGCCGCGCGTTGCGGCTGCCGCCCCTGCCCCGGTGCCCGCCGAGCGCTTTGTCTCCCGCGGCATGACCCGCGGCAAGGTGAACAACAAGAGCCTGATGATCGTGGCCGGCGACAGCTACATCAATCCGGTCCAGGCCATGCAGACCTCAACCGTGACGGCCCTCCGCTCCGCCACTGCCCTCAAGGTGGACGCCCAGCTCGCCCCGGCAGCCTTTGCTCCGGCCGAACTGAGCCCCATCCCCAGCCCGCCCCCGTCCAAGGACGCGGGCCTGCTCCGGGCCGAGGCCCAGATGAAGGGCTACACCGGCGACCAGTGCACCGAGTGCCATAACTTCACGATGGTGCGGAATGGCACCTGCCTGAAGTGCGACACGTGCGGGACGACGACTGGGTGTAGCTGAGCCGGAGTGTCGCGGCGGCCGGCCGCCGGCCGCCGCGAGAGCATCACAGTGCGCCTGAAAAGCCGGCCGAATGGCCGGCTTTTTGCCTCCAGTGACTTTCGACGCAGGGGAGAATGGGTTGCCCGACGAGACAAGCGACTACAGAGCGCTAATTGGATCGCTTGTAAGAGTTGTTGACGTCGACCCCGACGCCGACAGCTTCTACGGCCGTCTAAGCGACGGCCGGGTCGCTCACATACAGGGGCAATTTGATAATTTCCCGCATGTTGGGCAAATGATTCTAGTGGGAAATGGCGGTTGGTACGTAGCCCCGGAATACTTATGGACAGCTGGAACGAATGTCGCCAACGTCAGTCAACTTCTAGATGACGGAAGGGTACTTTTGGATGATGGCTTGACCCTTAAGACCCTGGATTCTGATAGTGAGTTTGACTTGTCGGTCGGCAATGCCATCGAGTATGACGAAGTCGGCAACATCCTGAGCGTTCTATCGCAGACCCCACTTCGAAGTGATCGCTTCGCCCGCCAAGACGAACCAGACGTGCTCGAGTATCTGCGCAGTAGCGACGGCAAGCTGTCCTTCGATGATTTTGGCGGATACGCAGACGTGGTGTCCCGAGCCCAGGAACTCATAGCCACACAAATACGAGGCAGGGAATACCTAGATGCCATCGGTGCGCGGCCGGTCCGCGGAGTGCTCTTCACAGGCCCTCCAGGCACGGGGAAAACGCATCTTGCACGCATCATCGCGTCAGTGTCAGACGCTGATTTCTATCTAGTCCGTGGCCCGGAAATAGTGAGCAAATGGCTAGGCGACACAGAGGGAATTCTACGCAGAATCTTCGAGGCCGCCCGGGACGGGGTTAAGGGGCGCGCTATTATTTTCTTCGATGAGATTGACAGCATTGCAGAACGCAGGTCCGGAGACTCGCATGAGGCATCAAAACGGCTGGTGGCTCAGTTGCTTACGCTCATGGATGGCTTCGACGACAAAGGCAAAGGCGTTATGGTCATTGCTGCCACAAATCGGGTGGAAACTCTCGATCCCGCCCCTAATGCGCGCGGGTCGCTTCGACTGGGAAATTCCGTTCGGTATGCCAAGTGCCGAGGACCGTCTGGACATCCTGCGGGTTGCTGCGCGTACCCTAAAGGTGGTGCCAAGTCTCAATCTTCAGGCCATTGCCGGCGCGACAGATGGGTGGTCGGCAGCAGAACTAGCGGCTTTGTGGACAGAGGCCGCCCTAGTAGCAGCCGGTGACAAACGAAGGGAAATTGCGCACGAAGATCTGGCGCAAGCCTACGAACGGATCGCATCCCGCCCAAACCACATCTTGAGTGGGTCACCGTCATGACAATTTGGCATAGGACTAAGCAAGCAATTCGCAGGCTCTGGCAACGCCTCCGACGGCGAGGGCAACCCTATCTACTTCGCGAATTTATCTATCTTGATGAAGTAAGCCTGCGAAGTCTGCTTACCTCACAGACTGGTCACCTTACGGAATCGTCGTCTGAGGAAAGGACTGACATCAGAAATTTTGATGTGGGTTGGAATATCGGAGCAGAACTACCCAAAGCGGGCAGTGCCTCTGCATCGTCGAATTTTCAGACTAGCAACAGTATCGCGTTGCAGACCTCTCGAAAGGCGATCGCCCAATCGTGGTTCCGTGAACTGCACCAGATGCGAGCGCTTAGACTCCTAGACGTGGTTCAAGATGTTCCAAAATTAAGTAACGCCAGTCAGATACGAGGAGGAAATAAAAAGGCCGCCGCGATAGCTGCATCAGAGCTAAAACGCGGATCCTTGATAGAAGTCAAGGTAAAGCTTGTAGCTGATCCAGTATTTCGTATGGGCACCATGCTTAGAGAATTTATGAGCATGGCCGAAGACGTGCCGGACCGATTCATTTCGAAAGAGGTCTGGAAAATGTTTGGCGACGCAGGGCCGATGAACAAGGTACTGGATCGTCTATTAGCGGGCCTAATACCGATTAAAGCGGAATCCATTGATTATGAAGTCCTAACTTTGGACGGAAAAGAGTACGTCGCACATAAAGAGGCCACGAAAAACATAGCTGGCACACGCAGCCCGTTGTCCGTCGTTGGCGTCACGGAACACATAGCGTACTGGAAGGATATCCGACGGGTCCTATTCTCTGATGGAGAATTTACGATGCTGTGTCGTGTATCTCGACATGGTCTGCATTCGACCTGGACGCCCGTCAAATTGGCCGATCTGTTTCGCCAAATGGCACCCGACTTAGTCAGCCAAATCAATGCAGCCGGTGAGTCTGCCCTACTGCCAAAAGGAGCGACGCGGGTCTCTTCGCACGTGCCATCATCGGGTCCCACAGAGATAGCTCTGCGGACATACGTGGAAGCCCTGAACACTGAGTTCTCACCCGACCAGTCTCTGGCACCAGAAGAACTTGACAGCATTATCATGGCGCATTCGACTGCGGAAACGGCGGTCGAGCGGCGAGAGGCATTCGGCGCCGTGCGGCTAGCCGCCCTTGGTCCAGCCCCCACAACCTACCCAACACCGGAGCGCGATCTGGAGCTACGCGAGAATTCGCGCCAAGCTGCTGGGTTATCTGAGTTTCCATGGACCGAAAGTAGCAGACGAAACTCGTCGCAGTCATCGCCAGCAACTTTGGACAAAGGCCGTCTCATCGACGTTGAGGTCGTCGCGATCTATTGGTAGCGCGAGGCTTACGCGACCGAACATCGCCACCATCGATGCAGCTCCGGGCGGTGATAGGCCACTTTATGGCGCGTTTCCCCAACCCCGCGAAAGGCCCGCCCCATTAGCATCTCGTTTTTCCGCCCCCGCGAAATCGGCTCCGCCGCCGCCACCAAGCTCAAATCCCTCGGTCACGATGTCGTCTTCGGCTCGCGCCATCCTTGAGGCGCCGTGACCGCGGAAAGACCGCAGGCCGCGCCGGGGTGAAACCGAGAACCCGCTCATAATCCCCGCTTGCCAGACCCGCCCCGCAGCACCACATGTCTTCAGCGCCGATCGGCGCGTGGGGAAAGCAAAATGCGCTTCGCTGGCAACATCATCTGGTTCGTGCTGGGCGGGTGGTACATCGCTCTGCTCTGGCTGATCGGCGCCGCCCTCTTCGCCCTGTCCATTGTCGGCATTCCCCTCACCATAGCGGCCCTGCAGATGGCGTCGCTCTCGGCCTGGCCGTTCGGGCGGACGGTGGTTCACGTCCGCGAGCTTGACGACAAGGGACTGACGGCGACGACCGCCGTCACCGGCACGATCGGCTTCATCGTCAACGTGATCTGGGCCTGCACCTTCGGCATCGCGCTGTTCCTGGCCTACCTGTTCGCAGGCATTCTCTGCTGCCTCACGCTGATCGGCATTCCGTTTGGCCTCCAGGCGTTCAAACTGGCCGCCCTGTCGTTCTGGCCGGTCGGACGCCGTGTCGTCCCCATCGAAGTGGCAAACCTCGCCCGCAACGAGAACGCCAGCGCCAACCTCGCGAAGTATCGCGGGGCAAGGGCCTGACATCGCCCACCGGGCCATTCCGGCGCAGGCCGGAATCCATCCTGAGATGGTTGGGCGGGCCGCGGGCGTGGAAAGACCTCAGGATGCACCCCGGCCTTCGCCGGGGTGACATCGTGGATGGGCGGCGTCAGAGGCCCACATCAGCCGACAGGTCCCGCCAGTCGGGGTTCATCGCCTCGATGAGCCGGTCCTTCCAGGCCCGCTGCCAATCCTTGATGCGCTTCTCGCGTGTGATGGCGGAGATCGGGGTTTCGTGGACCTCGTACCAGACCAGCCTGTCGCAGTCGTAGCGGTCGGTGAAGCTGCCCTCGAATACATGGTTCTTGTGCTGCCAAATGCGGCCCGCCGGGCTGCCGGTCACGCCGGTATAGATCGCGCCGTGCTTTCGGTTCGCCATGATGTAGACGAGGTAGGTCTTGCCCATGCGCCGAACAAAGCATGAACGACAGGAACCTACAACACCCTCGATGTCATTCCGGCGAAGGCCGGAATCCATCCTGAGATGGTTGGGCGGGCCGTG
>CBIHQV010000035.1:0-49793 GCA_966212275.1 uncultured Devosia sp. | reverse complement strand
ACGTTCGGTGTCGCGGGGATTCGTAATTTGCATTCCACCCAACCCGGCGCCGTCCCACCCCGGTGGGGGTGGCGAGTTCAGTTGGCCCCACCGCGTGGTTCGACAGGCTCACCATGAGGTCTCCGCAAAACAAAAGGCCCGCGGATCGCTCCGCGGGCCTTTTGCTTGGGCGTCTTGCCTAGGCGACGCGCTGGGTGCGCGCGAGGGGGATGACCTGGGCCGAACCGGCCTCGGAGCGGGAAACGCGGCCTTCGACCGGGTGGCCCGGATCGGTGAAGCCCGGGGTCGAGGGATGGCCCGTTGCCACCAGGCTATCCACCAGCGCTTCGTCATCGGCATCGAGCTTGACGTTGAGGGCGCGGAGGTAGCCATCCCACTGTTCTTCGGTGCGGGGGCCGGCAATGGCCGAGGTGATGAGTTGGTTGTTGAGCACCCAGGCCAGCGCGAAGTCGGCGGCCGCGATGCCCTTGGCTTCGGCGTGCGCTGCAACCTTCTTGGCGATGGCGATGGATTCCTCGCGGAACTCCACGTCATGCATGCGCTTGTCGCCACGACCGGCGCGGCTATCGGCAGGGGCAGCCTCACCGACATTGTATTTGCCGGTCAGCACGCCACGGGCCAGCGGGCTGTAGGACACGTTGCCCAGGCCATTGGCGACAGCAGCGGGAAGCTGCTCAGCCTCGGCCGTGCGGTTGACGATATTGTAGAGCGGCTGGCTGGCGATCGGGCGATCGATGCCGAGCTGGTCGGCCAGGTGCGCGACTTCGGCAATGCGCCAGCCGCGGAAGTTCGACACGCCGAAATAGCGCAGCTTGCCCGCCTTGATCAGATCGGCGATGGCGCGCACCGGCTCTTCGAGCGAAGCGTCGAACACCGCGCGGTGGAAATAGATGATGTCGATATAATCGGTCTGCAGATTGCGCAGGCTGTTCTCGACCGTCTCATAGACCCACTTGCGCGAATAGCCGCCCTTGTTGGGGTTCTTGCTGCGCGAATTGACGAACTTGGTGGCGACAACCCAATCATCGCGATTGGCCTTGATGCCCTGGCCGACCACCTGCTCGGACTTGCCATCGTGATAGACGTCGGCCGTGTCGATGAAGTTGATGCCCTGGTCGCGCGCCTTGTCGATGATGCGGAAGGCGACATCATCGGGGGTCTGGTTGCCGAACATCATGCTGCCCAGCGTGATCGGGGACACCTTGAGGGCGCTGCGCCCGAGGTAGCGATAGTCGACCATTCGAATTCTCCGTGAAAGTGCGACGCGTTGGCCGCGTCATGGTCTGTTGGAATAAGAGCAGGAATGTGCCCGCCGCCTAGCTGGCGACGCGCTCGCTCTCCGCACGCGGACGGGCCACGCGGGCGCCGCCCTTGTCATTGGCCGCTGCGATCAGCGCGCGGGTGTAATCGGTCTTGGGCGAGCGCCAGATCGTCTTGTGGTCACTCTCCTCGACAATCTGGGCGTCCTTCATGACGATCACCCGGTCGGAGATGTATTGGACCACGGCAAGATCGTGCGAGATGAAGAGGTAGCTCAGACCCAGCGAACTCTTGAGCTCGACCAGCAGGTTGAGAATCTGCGCCTGGATCGAGACGTCGAGCGCCGACACCGGCTCATCGCAGATGACCAGCGACGGCCGCAGGATCAGCGCGCGGGCGATGCCGATGCGCTGGCGTTGCCCGCCGGAGAATTCGTGCGGATAGCGGTCGGCCACAAAGGATGGCAGCCGGACATGCTCGAAAATCTCGCTGATGCGGCGGCGGCGCTCGGCCGCGTCGGACACGCCATGCACCACGAGCGGTGCTTCGAGGATATCGCGGATGGTCTTGCGCGGATTGAGCGAGCCGAACGGATCCTGGAAGATCATCTGCAGGTCGCGGCGGACCGGCTGCAACTGCCCCGGCGAAAGCGAGGTGATATCGCGCCCCTGAAACACGATATTGCCCTGCTGCGTATCGACCAGCCGCATGATCGCCTTGGACAGCGTGGACTTGCCGCTGCCGGACTCGCCCACGATGCCGAGGGTTTCGCCGGTCGACAGCGTCAGCGACACATTGTCGAGCGCCTTATTGGCCCGCTGACGCGTCTGGTAGACCACCGACAGGTCACGCACCGCCAGAAGCGGCTCAGCTTCGCTCAATGGCGACGGCAAGACGCGCGGCACCGGCTGCTTGACGTCATAGATGTTGGTGCCATCGGCATTGCGCACCACCCGCACCTCGGCGAGAGACTGGGCGGTGTAATGCACCTCCTCCTCAAGCCGGATCGAGGCCTGGGTAAGGCCGCTGGTATAGGGATGGCGTCCGGGTTCGAACAGGTCGGGCGTGGCGAGCTCTTCGAGCTTGTCGCCGTGATACATGACGACGACCCGATCGCTCCAGCGCGACACGAGGCCCAGATCGTGGGTGATGAGCAGCAGGCCCACGGAGAGCTTGTGGCGCAGCTCGTCGAGCAGTTCGAGAATCTGCGCCTGGATGGTGGCGTCGAGCGCGGTAGTCGGTTCGTCGGCAATCAGCAGCTTGGGCTTGCAGGCGACCGCCATGGCGATCATCACGCGCTGGCGTTGGCCGCCGGAGAGCTGGTGCGGAAAATCGTCGACGCGCTTGGCCGGCTCGGGGATTTTCACCAGATCGAGCAGTTCGATAGCGCGCTCGCGGGCTGCCTTGCGCGACAGCTTTTCATGCAGGCGCAGCACCTCGACGATCTGGTTGCCGATGGTCGCCACCGGATTGAGCGAGGTCATCGGCTCCTGGAAGATCATGGCGATGTCGCGGCCGCGCACCTTGCGCATGTCGCGCTCAGAAAGACCAAGCAGGTCGGTGCCTTCGAAGCTGATGCGGCCATTGGGAATGCGCGCATTGCGCGGCAAGAGGCGCATCAGCGCCAGGGCGCTCAGCGACTTGCCCGAACCCGATTCCCCCACCACCGCCAGCGTTTCGCCACGGTCGATGTGGAAGCTCAGGCGCCTGACCGGATCGGTGTTGCCGAAGCGGATGGTAAGGTCTTCGACCTCAAGCAGCCGGCTGGTGCCGGTGGCGTGGGACTGGGCCAGCGTTGGGGTGATCGCGTTCATGCCCGTTCCTCCGAGAAGCGCGGGTTGAGCGCATCGTTGAGGCCATCCCCAATCAGGTTCAGCGCCAGCACGGTGAAGACGATGGCGAGACCGGGCAGCAAGGTCAGATACCAGGCGGTGCGGATCAGTTCGCGGCCGGCGCCGATCATCGAGCCCCAGCTCACGACGTTCGGATCGCCCAGGCCCATGAAGCTCAGGGCTGATTCCATCAGGATCGCCGTCGCCACCATCACCGACGAGGTGACGATCAAGGGCGGCAGGGCATTGGGCAGCACTTCCTGGAAGATGATGCGGGCATTGCCGAAGCCGAGGCTGCGCGCCGCCATGACGTAATCCTTCTCGCGGATGGCGCGGAATTCGGCACGCGTCAGCCGGGCCACCATAGGCCAGCTCACGATGGCGATGGCGACCGTCACCGTAACCGCCGATGGCTGCAAAATGGCGACCAGCACGACCAGCAGCACGAAGTTGGGCAGGGTCTGGAAAATCTCGACGATGCGCACCAACACATCATCGACCCAGCCGCCAAAATAGCCGGCCGTGGCGCCAACGAGCACGCCGACGCTCAGGCCAAGCGCCGTTGCGGCAAGGCCGACGAAGAGGGAAATGCGCGAGCCATGCACGATGCCGGCGAGCACGTCGCGGCCCATGGAGTCGCTGCCCAGCGGGTAGGCCGCGTCCTGGCCCGGCCACAGGAATGGCTTGGTCACCATGGCCAGAGGATCGCCCGGAAAGACGAAGGGTGCGATGACCGCGATGACCACCATGATGCCGAGGAAGACCAGGCCGAACAGCGCATTGGGATTGCGCAGGAACACCCGCAGCTCCCGGCGCCCCGCCGGTACCGTAACGGTGGCGGTCAGCGTGGTGCGGGCGTCGGGCGCCCGCAGATTGTGCCATTCAGGCTTGGCTGGAACGTCCGGCTTGGCCGGAGCTGGTGCGGCGCCGACAAATGCCACGTCGCGCGCGCCGAGATCGGTCGTTGACATCAGTGTTCTCCAATCCGGGGATCGAGCCAGGTCTGCACCAGATCCACCACCGCATTGGCGAAGATCACCAGCAGCGAGGACAGCAGCAGAATGCCGAGCAGGACAGTGTAGTCGCGGCCCATCACGGCCTCGAAAGCGAGCCGCCCGAGGCCAGGCCAGCTATAGACGGTCTCCACCACCACGGCGCCGCCGAGCATGCCGCCGATATGCATGCCGGCCATCGTGGTGATGGGAATGAGCGCATTGCGCAGCGTGTGGCGCAGGGTCACCGCGACCGGCGACAGACCCTTGGCATAGGCGGTGCGCACGAAATCCTGGCTGCGGACTTCGAGCATCGCGGCGCGCGTCAGGCGGGCATAGATGGCGACGTAGAACAGCGCCAACGATGTCGCGGGCAGCACCATGTAGCGCGCCTTGTCGACAATGGCGGCCCAGCCGGTCAGGCTCGAGCCGATGGTCCCGGCCCCGCCGCTTGGCAGCCAGCCCAGCGTCACCGAAAACAGCACGATCAGCATCAACCCGGTCCAGAAGCCGGGCACGGAATAGAACAGCAGTGCCAGAATGGAGAGCAGCCGGTCCGGCAGGCGACCGGCGAAGAAGGACATGATCGAGCCCAGCGTCAGACCGATCAGGATGGCGATCGCCAGGGCCATGGCCATCAGCGTCAGCGTGCCGGGCAGGCGCTGGCCGATCAGGTCCATCACCGGCATGCCATAGCGGGGGGAGAAACCGAGGCTGAAATGGGCCAGGTTGTTGAGGTAATTGCCGAGCTGGACCAGCACTGGATTGTCGAGCCCGAAGCGCGCGCGCAAAGCCGCCATGGTCTCTTCGGTGGCCGAGCCCGCCTCGCCGGCCATCACGTCCGCAGCGTCGCCGGGGGCCAATTGCAGCAGGAAAAAGTTGAGAATGATGATCCCCAGCACAGTGGGGATCGCCTGCAACAAGGTTCGCCGCAACGATCGGGCGGTTCTGGCCAGCGCTGACATGAGCAAGCTCTCTTGGTGTGTTCGGAGACCGGTTTTCTGCGGCAAGCCAGCGACGCTTGGGCGGCTCCCTATCGCTACATTTTATTGTTGACTAACTTTATAGGCTTTGTCAAACCTGTTTCAGAAAATCCATCCTGTCATTGCGGCATTTCAGGAACTAGCTTCCTCAAATGACCAAAAATGACATCGGTGAAGCACTTTTTTGCCAATCCAACAGTAGGCGAGCAATTTCAATCTCGCCGCGCCGCGTGGTTTGGAAAATGCTCTCTGGGGATGGATTGGGGACCATTCAGCGACCGAGAGGCACCATGACGCTCAAGAATTCGATTTCCGAAATCTGGTACACCCGCTGCCCCGTGCCGACTCCCGTCGGCCTGGCAGTGCAGCTCGGCCTGCTCGATGAAACCTTCGCCCGCGAGGGCATCAAGCTCAACTCGATCATCGACAGCAAGGATCGGGCCATCCGCTCCAGCCACTTCGATCATCACCTGAACTATTCGTTCCGCCATGGCGGCAACGTGCCGCCGATCCGCGCCCGCTCGGAAGGCAATCCGACGCGTCTCGTCGGCATCACCTGGACAGACGAGTTCCAGGCCATCATCACCCTGCCCTCGACGGGCATCAAGACGACCAGGGATCTGGTCGGCCGCCGCTTCGGCGTGGCACGCCGGCCCGAAGGCATCGTCGATTTCATGCATGCCACGGCGCTCAAGGGCCTGGTTTCGGCACTGTCGCTGGAAGGCCTGAGCCACAAGGATGTCGAGATCGTCGATATCCACCTCACCGACTCGGTGCTGGATGGGCGCGAAGGCCCGCAGCTTTACGGCCTGCGCAACAAGCAGGCTTATGGCGCCGAGATTGCGGCTTTGCTGCGCGGTGAAGTCGACGCCATCTACGTGAAGGGCACGCCTGGCATCAGCGTCGCCAATCTCTTCGCCACCCACACCGTTGCCGAATTCGGCTTCCACCCCGATCCCAAGATCCGCATCAATTCCGGCTCGCCGCGCGTGCTGACCGTCGACGAGCGCCTGGCCGAAGATCGCCCGGACCTCGTCACCAAGCTCATCGGCACGCTGCAGCAGGCCAGTGCCTGGGCCGAGACCCACCCCGATGAGGTGCGCCGCTTCGTGGCGAGGGAGGTCGGCGCGTCCGAGGAGGTGGTCGCGGCGGCCAATGGTCCAGAGCTGCACTACCACCTCGGCATCGGCCTTGAGCCCGACCTCATCGACGCCATCGGCCACTACAAGAATTTCCTCCACGAATGGGGGTTCCTCAAGGCCAATTTCGACATCAACGACTGGGTCGATCGCCGGCCCTATGACGCGCTCGATATCAGCGCCGTCGCCTGACCGGAGCCTGTCATGACCACCGACTTCGCGCCCTACCTGGAGCAAGCCGAGCAACTGGGCAAACGCTTTGCCCTCACCGCCCGGCACTATGACGAGACCGGCGACTTTCCCTTCGCCAATTTCGACGCGCTTTATGAGGCGGGCTTGCTGGGCCTCGTCACATCAACCGAGCATGGTGGCCTGGGTGGCGGGCTGACCGAGGCGCTGTCGGTGATCTCGTCGGTGGCGCGGGGCGAACCCTCCACGGCGCTGGTACTGGCGATGCACTATAGCCAGCACTATTCCATCCGGGCTTCCGGCAAGTGGCCGGCGCATCTGATAGAGCGGGTGACCAAGGCCAATCGCGAAGGCGTGGCCCTGCTCAACGCCGCGCAGGTCGAGCCCCGGGTCGGTTCGCCATCGCATGGGTCGCCGCCGGAGACCATTGCGCGCAAGGTCGGCAACCAGTGGCGCATTACCGGGCACAAGACCTATGCCACCGGCATTCCGCTGCTGAAATGGGTTTCGGTGCTCGCCATCACCGACGAGGACGTGCCGCGCCTCGGCTCATTCCTGGTGCCAACCGATGCCGACGGCATTCGCGTCGAAAAGACCTGGAACGCCACCGGCATGCGGGCCACCAATAGCGACGACCTGATTCTCGACGACGTCGCCATTCCGCTCGAAGACGTGCTCGACATTGCGCCCGCCAGCGAAGGCCTCAAGCGCGACGAACGCCAGGGCGCCTGGTACTTCTCGCTGGTCCCCGCCATCTATGACGGCGCCGCCCGCGGTGCCCGCGATTGGCTGATCGAGTTCACCACCACCCGCGCTCCCGCAAGCCTGGGCGCACCGCTCTCCACCCTGCCCCGCATTCAGGATGGCTTGGGCCAGATCGAGGTCTGGCTCACCACCAATCGCCGGCTGCTGCGCTCGATTGCCGAGGACTATGACAGCGGCCGCCCGTTTGGCCCCGATGCCGCGGCGGTCAAGCATGTGGTCATCGAGAATGCCATCGCCGCCACGACGCTGGCGCTGGACCTCGGCGGCAATCCCGGCATCAGCCGCGACAATCCGCTGGAGCGCCACCATCGCGACGCCCTCTCGGGCAAGGCGCATGCGCCGCAGAACAACATGATCCGTGTGATCCTCGCCAAGGCCGCACTGGGCCGGCACGCTTCGGCAGCTCCCGCGCCGGTCGAGCCGGTCCCGGTGCGGCCCCACCAGCCGCCGCGCCTTGCCGTTGTCGGCAGCAACTGATCGGAGACCCGAGATGACCCAGTCCGTCTGGTACACCCGCTGCCCCGCTCCGACCCCGCTCTCGATCGCCTATCAGCTCGGCTGGATCGAACAGCGCTTCAACGAAGCCGGCGTCGGCGTCCGCTCGATCCGCGACAGCAAGGACCCCGCAGTACGGGAGAGCCATTTCACCCACTCGCTCGACTTCTCCTTCCGCCAGGGCGGCAATATCCCGCCGATCTGGGCCCGCTCGGGCGGTCGCGAAACGCGTGTGGTGGGCATCACCACCACCGACGAGTTCCAGGCCATCATCGCCCTGCCCGGCTCCGGCATTCGCAAAGGCGCCGAGCTCAAGGGCCGGCGCATCGGCGTGCCGCGCAAGCCTGGCGAACGCATCGACTTCCAGCGCGCCACCGCGCTCAAGGGCATCGTCTCGGCGCTGTCGCTTGAAGGCCTGAGCCATGCCGATGTCGAACTGGTCTATCTCGATAGCCCCGAAGCCAACCTGATCGAGGTGGGCAACACCGCCTTCCTCGGCCTCAAGCGGCGCTACCCCTATACCGAAGAAATCCTGGCGCTTGCTGGTGGCAAGATCGACGCCTTCTTCGTCAAGGGCGCCGAGGGCCTGGTGCTCGCCAACCAGCTCGGCGCGGTTGTGGTCTCCGAGTTCGGCTTCCATCCCGATCCGCGCATCCGCGTCAACAACGGCACGCCGCGCCCGCTGACGGTGGATGCGAAATTCCTCGACGAGCGCCCAGACCTGGTGGCCGATCTCGTCGCCACTGTCGGACGCGTCGCCGCCTGGGCCGAGGCACATCCGCATAACGCCGTGCGGCTCATCGCCAACGAGATCGGCGTCGGCGAAGACGCCGTCTGGGCCGCCAATGGGCCCGATGTGCATCGCCATCTCGCCCTGACGCTGGACGACGACCAAGCCGTGGCCTTCGACCACTTCAAGTCGTTCCTCCTCGAATGGGGTTTCATCCCCGCTGATTTCGACGTGGCCGGCTGGCTCGCCCCGGCTCCGCTGGAGGCGGCCACGCGCCGCAACGCGGCATGACCGCGCCCATCCTCGTCACCGGCACCACAGGCCGGCTCGGCCAGTTGGTCACGGCCCGGTTGCTGGAACAGAACCAGCGCGTCCGCGTGTTCACGCGCCGCCCCGAAGTCGCGCGCAGTCTCTTCGGCACCAAGGTCGAGATTGCCGCCGGTGATTTCGCCGACCCGGACTCCGTCCACGCCGCCCTTGCCGGCACGCGCAAGCTCTTCCTGCTATCGCCCATCAGCGAGACTCTGGCCGAAGAACAGATCGCCGTTGCCGGGGCCGCCGCCATCGAGGGCGGTTCCCGCATCGTCAAGATTTCCGGCTCCGACTGGACGATCGATCCGCCCGGCGTTTCGATCTCCGGCGACGCCCATGCCGCCGTCGAGTGGCATCTGCGCGGCCTCAATATCGAGCATGTCTCGATCCGCCCCAATGCCTGGATGCAGGTGGCGCTGCTCAATACCATCCGCCAGGCCGTGACCGGCCAGGTGCTCAACACGAGGCACGGCACCGCGCAAGTGGCCTATATCGACGCGCGGGACATCGCCGACGTCGCCGTGCACCAGTTGCTGGCGCCGCGCGTCGCCGACAAGCCGCTGATCATCACCGGCGCACAGGCGGTTTCGACACGCGACATTGCCGCCATCCTCGCCCGCGTGCTGCACCGCCCGATCGGCGTCGCGGAAAATACCGGCAGCGTGACGCCGTTGCTCGGCGACAGCTTCGAGCATCGCGCCGTCGCGCAGTTCGGCGCGCTGATCGCGTCCGGCCGGGCTGCCACTATTACCCGGGCCGTGCCTGAACTGCTCGGCCATGCCCCGCGTACGGTCGAAGCCTTCATCACCGAATATTTCGCCGCCGAAGCGGCCCTGGCAGGGTAATTCCATGACGATCCGACATGTCGACGTGGCCATTATCGGCGGTGGTCCCGGCGGCCTGGCCCTGGCGCAGGGCCTCAAGAAGAACGGCATCGACGTCGCGGTCTTCGAGCGGGATCAGGCCCGCACCGACTATGTGCAGGGCTTTCGGCTAAGGCTGCGGCAGCGCGGGCTCGACGCGCTCAAGGCCAACCTGCCCGAGCACCTGTTCCAGATCTTCCTCGATACGCTCGGCCTGGCGCCGACCGAAAACCTTGCGCTCGACGAGCAGTTCAATCGCATCGAACAACCCGGCTGGAGCAGCGGCGAGCCCGAAGACACCCATGTCGAAAAATCGGTCAGCCGCATCACCCTGCAGCAGATTTTGTTGAGCGGCCTCGAAGACATCCTCACGGTCGGCGTCGCCTTCGAGCATTACGAAACCCAGGATGATGGCACCGTCATCGCCTATTTCGCCGATGGCTCGGCCATCCACGCCAACCTGCTGGTGGGCGCCGATGGGGCCGGCTCGCTGGTTCGCCGGCAATTGCTGCCCGAGCTCAAGAGCACCGACACTGGCGTGCGCCGGCTGGCCGGCAAGATGACGCTGATCGCCGCGGCCTATCACGACATCTCGCCGCTACTGCTCGACTACAATGCCAATATCCGGCCGCGCGAGGGCCACGGCCTGATGGTCACCAGCCATAGGGTCCAGTCGCACGCCTATCACGACCACGGCCTCATCGGCCGCGACGACGCCACTCACCGCGACATTGCCGGGTTCCACTTCAACAACACCACCAGCTATGTCTGGTGGAACACGGCCTACGAGCTCGACGAGCTCGGCCCCGACAGCCTGCTCGATACGCTCAGCGGCGCCGAACTGCTGCAGGTGCTGCTCTCGCGCATCGGCCATTGGGACGAGCGCATCCTCAAGCTGATCCGCCACACCGATCCATCGACGGTGGCCCTGCTCAAGGTGCGCAGCTCGACGCCGGGCGCCGTCTGGGAAACCGGACCTGTGACGCTCCTCGGCGACTCCATCCACGCCATGACCTATTTCCGCGCCCTGGGCGGCAATACCGCGCTCTATGACGGTGGTCTGCTGGTGCCGCAACTGGTGGCAGCGCGCGACGGCAAACCGCTGCGCCAGGCCGTGCGCGACTATGAAGATGCCATGCGCGAGCACGGCTACGAAGCCGTTCGCTCGTCGCTATCGGCCATGCAGCGCAACGTCGCCGCCGGCCGCACGCTCAGGCCGGTCGCGGCCGAATAAACTCCCAACCTGAAAGTCCAACCATGTCCATCGTCGTCTTCGGCGCCTCCGGCAATATCGGCAGCAACATCCGCAAGGAGGCGCTGTCCCGCGGCCATCGCGTCACCGCGGTCACCCGTTCGGCCAAGCTGGAGCCCGAACCGAACCTGACAGCGCTGGCGGCCGACATCTCCGATGTCGATGCCGTGGCCAATATCGTGGCCGGCCACAATGCCGTCATCAGCGCCTATAGCCCCGGCCTGCGCAACTACTCGGCCGAAGACGCGGCCGAGCTGATCCGCAAGGCCCACGATTCCCTGTTCGAGGGCGTGAAGCGCGCCGGCGTCAAACGCCTGATCATCGTGGGTGGCGTCGGCAGCCTCGAGGCCAGCCCCGGCGTCGATGTAGTCGATAGCGACTTCTATCCGGCCGGGCACCGGGCCCATACCTTGCGCAATCGCGAGATCCTGCGCGGCCTCAAGCGCGGCGAGCACGACCTCGACTGGAGCTATGTCTCGCCGCCGCTCAACATCAAGGCCGGCGAACGCACCGGCCGGTTCCGCCTCGGCGGCGACCAACTGCTGCGCGATGCCAATGGCGAGAGCCGCATTTCCGAGGCCGACTTCGCCATCGCCATTATCGATGCGCTCGACCAGGGCAAGTTCATCCGCCAGCGCTTCACCGTCGCCTACTGAGCATCTCATCGGCAGCATGCAAACGAAAGGCCCTCGGAACGATCCGAGGGCCTTTCGTTTGCACCGGGATTGGGCGGCTTCTATCGCCCCGTCATATCGGTGACGTGGCGATAGGCGCCGTGCCAGTAAACCAGCGGCTGCGCCTCTCCGCGCACGGTGATCGCCCGCACCCGGCCGATCAGGATCGAATGGGAGTGCCGGTCGATCGCCTCGTCCAGCTCACAATCAAGCACAGTCAGCGCATCTGACAGAGCCGAAGTGCCCGTCACCAGTTCCTGCCAGTTGGCGCCGTGATAGCGCTCGGTACCCTTGATCCCGCCACGGCCGGCAAAGCGATCTGCGATGTGATGCTGGTCATGCGCCAGCACGTTCACCGCAAAAGTGCCGTAGCGCTGCAGCACCGGCCAGGACGATGAGTTGCGATTGAGACTGACCAGGATAGAGGGCGGCTCGATCGAGAACGAGGACACCGAGGTCGCCGTGAAGCCGGTGCGGTCGTCGCCCTGCCCGACCGTCACCACGCTGACCGCGCCGGCCAGGTGACGCATGGATTCCTTGAACCTGTCGACATCCACCGTCAGTTCTTCCTTTGGCGCAAAGCTGGCGAAATCCAGTACAGACATCGAAACGGTCCTCTCTATTCAGCGGCGACGGCAGGGAATGAAACCGTCGCGAGATGCGACGGACGAAGGCTTTGAAGCGCGGTGCGGGTGGCGGCGGCCTCGGCCAGCAACCAGTCACGAAACAGGGCAACCCGGGTTAGCCGCGCCTTGGGCGGCGTCGCCGCGAAATAGTAGGAAAACTCGACCGGCCGCGGCGTGCCGAAGGGCGATACCAGCCGGCCGGCGGCAAGATCGGCCTCGATCAGCCGCAGCTTGCCGAGACCAACGCCCTGGCCGGCCATGGCCGCGTCGAGCACCAGCGAGGATTGGTTGAAGCGCATGCCCGGTTCGCCGACGCGCAGGTCGACGCCATTGGCACGCAGCCAGGAGGACCAATCGGGGCAGGATGGGTCGCGCTCCGGTCCATCCTCGTGCAACAGCGGCACGCCAAGCAGGGCATCGGGACCGCGGAACAGGCCACGCTGTTCGGCCAGCTCGGGGCTGCAGACGGGCAGCACGGCTTCCGAGAACAGCTTGTCGACCGCCAGGCCCGGATAGGCGCCGAGGCCGTAGCGGATCACGCAGTCGGTTTCGTCATGCGAGGGATCCATCAGCTTGACCGAGGCATCGACCAGCACTTCGAGATCGGGCGCGCGCTTGCGCAGGGCAGCCAGGCGCGGCACCAGCCACTTGCTGGCAAAGGACGGGGCCACCGAGACGCGGATGGGCGCCGCATCACCGGCAACGGTCAGCCGCGCCATGGTGTCGAGAACGCGGTCGAAGGCATCGGTGAGGCCGGGCATCAGCGTCAGGCCGGTATCGGTCAGTTCGAGCTGGCCGCGATTGCGCAGGAACAGTGCCTGCCCGATATAGTCCTCGAGGAGACGGATCTGCTGCCCGATGGCGGCCGAGGTTACATGCAGTTCGTCGGCGGCACGGGTGAAGCTCAGATGCCGCGCCGTGGCGACGAAGGCGCGAAGCGACGTCAACGGCGGCAGCCGCGCCAGGGTTGGCGGCATGGATCGGACACGAGGGCGCGCTTCGGTGTTCATGTCGCAATAGCACCACAACCATCCGGTCAGCGACGAGAGCGGGCTTTGCGAATGCGATGCGCCGGAGACAAATTTCCTCGCCGCGCCACGGCTTTGATAGAACACAATCCTAAAAACGCAGAATGTCTATCAAACTAGTAGAATTTGATGTTCGAAGACACCGGCAGCGCAGCGCGTGTGGCATCGGCTGGGCTTGAGCCACTGTCGCGTTGCGGCATGCGAATTTGCGGCCGATGACAGCACATCCATTGCCGCCATTTTGGCCTCCCGCGCAATCGGACCAGTCATTTCGCGCGATGGACGAAATGGACGTTGCGTCGAAAGCCGCGCTTTCCGCCTCTGTCAGAAAATCATTCTTCCGGATTCTACGGACTGCCCCGATGCTCCGCTCAACCACCGCGTCATGCGGTCTTCATCGGAGCCAAGCGTCATGTCCTTCAGTCGCCGTGCCTTCAACCAGATGTTGCTCCTGGCCAGCGCCAGCGTAGCAATCCCCTCGGCTGTCTTTGCCCAGGAGGCCACCCCGGTTTCCGGCGGCACGCTGAACTGGCTCTATACGGTTGATCCCGGCACCGCCCTTTTTGCCATCAACACCTCTTCGGGCACCGGTCAGGCCATCGGGCCCAAGATCGTCGAGGGCCTGCTGACCTTCGACTACGACCTCAATCCACAGCCGCTGCTCGCCACTGAATGGTCGGTCAGCGACGACAACCTGCAATACACCTTCAAGCTCCGCGAAGGGGTGAAATGGCATGATGGCGTCGACTTCACCTCGGAAGACGTCGCCTTCTCGATCCTGCGGCTTAAGGAGGCCCATCCGCGCGGCCGCATCACCTACCAGAACGTCGTGGAAGTGCAGACGCCCGATCCGTTGACGGCGGTGATCGTACTCTCCAAGCCGGCGCCGTTCCTCATCACCGCGCAGTCGAGCTCAGAATCCCCGATTGTTCCCAAGCACGTCTTCGAAAGCCTGCCGCCCGCGGATGGCCAGACGCTGCAAACCGCCATCGGCACCGGCCCGTTCAAGCTCACCGAATGGGTGCCCGGCAGCCATCTGATCTTTGATCGCAACCCCGACTACTGGGACACCGGCAAGCCCTATCTCGACCGGCTGATCCTGCGCATCATCACCGACGCCACGGCGCGCGCCGCTGCGCTCGAAACCGGCGAGGTCGATATCGGCGCCAATCCGGTGCCGCTCGGCGATATCGCCCGGCTGCAGCAGAACCCCAATCTGGTCGTCGATACCCAGACCTATGCCTATTCCGGGCCGCAGCAGCAGTTGTTCTTCAACTACGACAACGAGATCCTCGCCAAGAAGCCCGTGCGCCTCGCCATTGCCCAGGCCATCAACGCCCAAGAAATCGTCGACGTGGCGCTCTATGGCTACGGCCAGGTGTCGCCCAGCCCGGTTAGCACTGCACTGCCGAAATGGTATGACCCGGCAGTCGTGTCCTATCCATTCGATCCTGCCGCTGCGGAAAAGGCGCTGGATGAAGCCGGCTATCCCCGTGGCGCCGATGGCAAGCGCTTCCCGGTCCGACTGGCCTATAACGCCTTCCTCACGCCCGCCTATGCCGACGTGATCAAGAGCCAGCTCGAAAAGATCGGGCTCGATGTCGAGATCATCAAGTTCGACCTGCCGACCTACCTCAAGACCATCTACACCGACCGCGCCTTCGACCTGGTCGTGGAATCGCTCTCCAATACCTTCGACCCGTCGCTCGGCATCCAGCGCGCCTATTGGAGCAAGAACTTCAAGATCGGCCTGCCGTTCTCCAATGCCTCCAACTACGCCAATCCGGAGGCGGACACCCTGCTGGAAGCGGCAGCGATAGAGCCTGACGAGGCCAAGCGCCGCGCGCTGTGGAGCCAGTTCCAGCACCTCATCCACGACGACGTCGCGTCGGTCGACTTGGTCGCGGCCGGCAGCCAGATCGTCGCCAACAAGCGCGTCAAAACCTTCGTCACCGGCGCCCAGGGCATAAACTGGAGCTTCGGCGACACCTGGATCGACCCCAACGCCTGACCCCAGAGGAGACTTCTCATGACCGATCGTTCGATCAGCAAGCAGACCCTTATCAACTGGCTTGGCGATGGGGCCGAGCTGGCGGTGCTCGATATCCGCCCCACCGCCGATGTCGGCTACGCCTCGCCATTGTTCGCCACCAATCTGCCGGCCGACCGGCTCGATGCCGACCTCGACCGCTTCGTGCCACGCCGCGTCGTGCGCACGGTGCTGGTCGATGACGGCAGCGGCGCGGCGCAAACTGCCGTCGCCCGGTTGGGCGCCGCCGGCTGGACCGATATTCATGCGCTGGAGGGCGGCATTCCGGCCTGGATCGAAGGCGGACTCGAGGGCCTGCCCACTTTCGATATTCCGGGCGTGCCCTTCGTCACCAAGGTGCGCGACGAGCGCGGAACCCCTGTCGTCAGCGCCACCGAACTCAAGGCGCTACGCGACAAGGGCGAGGACGTCATCGTGCTCGATAGCCGCACTGTGCCCGAATACAGCAAGGAGCACGTGCCCGGCGCCGTAAGCGTCCCGGGCGCCGAACTGGTGCTGCGGTTCAAGGACCTTGTGCCCTCGCCCACCACCAAGGTGCTGGTTTCCTGCGCCGGCCTGCCGCGCGCCATTCTCGGCGCCCAGACGCTGATCGATGCCGGCGTGCCCAACTTCGTCGCCTATCTCGACGATGGCACCAAGGGCTGGACCAATGCCGGGCTGACGCTCGAAACCGGCAAAACCGCCGCCTATGGCGAAGCCAGCGCGGAAGCCAGGCGCTTTGCCGAGGCCCACATCGCCACGCTCGCCCAGCACGATGCCCTGCGCTACATCGACCGCGCCACGGCCGAGAACTGGGCCCGCGACACCGAGCGCACCACCTATTATCTCGACGTGCGCACGCCCGAGGAATTCGCCGAGGGCCACCTGCCCGGCTCCATCTCCTCCGAAGGCGGCCAACTGCTGGGCGTCGCCTATCGCACCATCGCAGTGCGTGGTTCGCGCGTGATCCTCGTCGATGACCTGCTGGGCGTGCGCGCCCGCACCGTCGCCCACTGGCTCAATCGTCGTGGCTACGAGATCGCCATCCTGCTGCACGACTTCGCGGCAGCCGAGCTCGAAGCTGTCGCCTGATCAGGCACCCTCCGCCTGACAAGAGGAAGAATTTCTTTCCGCGAGGGAAAGGAATTCTTCCTCCGTCCCATTGCCAAACCCTGACATTCTGCACCAGCCGGCCAGCCCAGCTGCCGGCGCATCCCGGATCATTTCATGACCAATATCAGCCAAGCCTGGGGCGCTGGCCCATCGGATCGCTTCGAGACCATTGCGGCGCCGTTCCGCCCGATTTTCGATCGTATCCGCGACCGGGCCGTGGCGCGAGACGTCGAGCGCATCCTGCCGCGCGACGAGATCAAGTGGCTGCGCGATGCCGGGTTCTCGACGCTGCGCTTGCCGGTCGAGCATGGCGGGCTGGGGCTGACCTTGCCGGAGGTGTTTGGCCTCCTGATCGAGCTGTCCGAAGCCGATCCCAACATCACCAATGCCTATCGCAGCCATCTCGGCTTCACCGAAGACGTGCTCAACGCGCCGGCCAGTCCATGGCGTGACGCCTGGCTCAAACGCCTGGGCAACCGCGAAACCATCGGTAGCGGATTTTCCGAACTCGGCGAGGGCAAGATCGGCACCTGGTCGACGCGGCTGGTGCGCGACGGCGACGGCTGGCTGCTCAACGGCGAGAAATACTACACCACCGGCTCGCTCTATGCCGACTGGATCACGCTGGGCGCGGCCGATGGCGACGGCAATTCGATCGGCGCCCTGGTGCCGACCACCGCGCCAGGCGTCGAAATCCTCGATGACTGGGATGGCTTCGGCCAGGCGCTGAGCGCCAGCGGCACGGCCAAGTTCAAGGATGTCGCCATCAGCGAGGACCTGCTCAAGCCAACGGCGCTGCGCTTCCCTTACTCCGGCGGCTTTTTCCAGCTCGTGCATCTCGCAACGCTGGCCGGCATCGGCCGCGCCGCCGCACGCGACCTCTCCCATCACGTGGCTGAGCGCAAGCGCGTCTACGGTCGCGGCAATGCCGCGCGCACGGCGCAGGACCCCCAGGTATTGCAGGTTGTCGGCAAGGTGCGCGGCGCCGCCTATTCCGCCGGCGCCATCGCCCTCAAGGCCGCCGAAGCGCTGCAGCGCTCTTATGAAGCCAACCTTTCCGGCGACGAGGCCGCCAAGGCCCTAGCGGACCGCAATGCCGAGCTCGAGGTCAGCCAGTCGGTGACAGCAGTCACCAGCCTCATCCTGGATGCCAGCACGATCCTGTTCGATGCGCTGGGCGCCTCGGCGGCCAAGCGCAGCCACGGGCTCGACCGGCACTGGCGCAATGCGCGCACCATCGCGTCGCACAATCCCCGCATCTACCACGACCGCGTTGTCGGCGATTTCGCCGTCAATGGCACCACGCCCGCCCCGCATGGCGGCATCGGCATGGCCGACACCAAACAGGAAGCGAAAGCGATCGCATGACCACTTCGACGCGCCGGCTCAATCTCAATGTCGGCATCAATACGACCGGCTATCTCGGCAATGCCTGGAAATACCGCACCGGCAGCAAGCACGACATCAATGATCCGGACTATTACCGCCGCCTCACCGAGTTGGCCCACAAGGGCGTGTTCGACGCGGTATTTTTCTCCGACCATCCCGCACTGGCGACCGATCCGAACGGAAGGCCCTTCCACACCATCGATCCGCTGATCCTCTGCACCGCGCTGGCCGCGCAGGTGCCCGATATCGGCTTTGTGGTCACCATGTCGTCGACCTACAATTCGCCTTTCAACCTGGCGCGGCGGACGCAATCGACCGACATCATCTCGGGCGGACGGCTGATCATCAACATCGTCTCCTCGTTCAATCCGGCGGTCGCGGCCAATTTCGGCAGCGAGCCGCTGCCGCCGCGCGCCGAGCGCTATGCCAAGGCGTCCGAATTCCTCGATGTCGCCAAGGCGCTGTGGAATAGCTGGGATCCGGCGCGCGAAGGCGAAGTGCCGCCCGAACGCTTCTGGGACGCGTCGAGCGCCCATGCCATCGACCATCAGGGCGACTACTTCACCATCAAGGGCCCGCTCAACGTGCCACGAGGGCCGCAGGGCCACCCGGTCCTCGCCCAGGCCGGCGCCTCCGAAGGTGGTATCGACCTGGCGGCCCGCCACGGCGAGATCATCTACTGCAACGTCCTGTCGCGCCAAGCCGGCCAGGCCTTCGGCAAGAAGGTCAAGGATCGGGCGGTATCGTTGGGACGCGATCCATCCGGCATCCGTATCGTGCCCGGCCTCGTCGTCATCCTCGGCGAAACCCGCGAAGAGGCGCTTCGCAAGCATGAACTGTTCAGCGGCGCCGGCTCGGAGGATGGCCTGCTCGCCCGCTTCGCCAAGGAGAACGGCATCGATCCGGCCACGTTCGACCCAGACGCGGTGCTTGATGGGGCCAATTTCATCCCCGACCAGAATCGACTGATGGCGGTCGGCATGGGCCTTGGCCTCTCCGAACTACTGACCCACGAAAAGCTCACCGCCCGCCAGGCCGTGCGGCGCTCCGAAGGTCACCACCGCCTGCTGCTCGGCACTCCGGAAGAGGTGGCCGACGCCATCATCGACTATTGGGCCGATGGCACGGTGGATGGCTACACGCTGCAGCCGCCGCGCGCGCCGGACGACATTGCTGAATTCGTCGAAAAGGTCATCCCGATCCTCCAGGACCGCGGCGTCTGTCCACGTGCGTATGAAGGCAAGACCATTCGCGATCGTTATGGTCTGCCGTATCCGGCCTAGGCCGGTGCCACGCCCTACCCCTGCGACAGGATCCGGGCCGCCAGCGTGGCGGCCTGAACGCGGATATCGGGGATGGCCTCGATCTCGAAGAAGCGGCCACGGGTCAGCGGGCCGATAACCAGGAGGCGGTCAGTCGCCTTGCCGTCCTGGTCGACGATGGCGCAATGCTCGTCGACATCGAGCCCGATATGCAGAGCATCGGCACGGCCTCGGCCCTGGGCGACCAGATCGCGGATGACGGGGTTGGAGCTCGACGTGACATCGACGCTGACGCCGCCGCAATCGTAGACGCGTGCCACAGCCATGGTCTCGCGCGTGCTCGAACCCCGGCGGCGGATATGGGCGTGCACCTGGCCGTCGACGCGATCGACAGCGACGAATTCGGCGGCCACCAATTGCACTTGGCCCGATGCCACGGCGCGCACGAGCCGATCGTGCAATTCGGGCGGCAGACGGTGGCGATGAATGTTCCACCATGGCCGCAGGTGGCGCAGGAACTGGCGCCTGTTGTGGGCGGTCCAGCTCTGCCAGATGCGTTGGTTATACGGCCGCAACCCGTCCACCACGCTGCGCCAGTCGCCGCCATGGCTTTCGATCTCGCGCACCAGGTCGCGGAACCAGCGCATGAAATAGGGCAGGCTGGTGCCGAAGGGCACGTCGGCGGAGTCGATGCTGATCGGCGGCACGTCGCGATGTCCCTTGGGCAAGAGACCGTTGCGGGACACCACGGTAATGGGTCCGCGATGATCCGCATCGGCCAGCGACAGCCAGGCATCCACCATGCTGAGACCCGAGCCAAGGATCATGACTTCGGCATCGGGCTGCAGCGGCGTGTCGCGCTCCGAGCCGACCCGGACGGCAATGCCCCGGCTGCGCGCCGGCTGCGTTTCATGCCCGACGGCCAGCACCGCATTGTGGCTGATGAGGCTGGTGCCGTTGGCCAGCACCGTCTCGATGCCCGTCTTGCCTTCGCGCACGGCCATGACCTCTTCGGACATGACCAAGAGGCGACCCAGCTTCGATTTGCCGGCTTCGCCCAGCACATGCTCGAGATAGGCACCATAGAGCCGGCGCGGCACGAACACCCAGGAGCCATTCGACGAGGGGTAGCCGCGCTGCTGCAGCCAGCGCCAGAAATGCTCGGGATCGTCGGCAAAGGCGCTCATGCCGCGTGCCGGCACATTGACCTTGTGATCGCGCTGGCTCGCCGAATAGGCCAGGCCCTGCCCGAACTCGCCGCGGCGCTCGATGAGGGTGATGCGAATGTCGGTATCGGGATTGCGCAGGAGATGGGCCGCGAGCAACACGCCGCTGGCGCCACCGCCAATGATGGTCACCGATGGCCTTCCGTTGGAGGTGCTCATGCGCACCTCGCCTGGTTCAGGCCGTCATGATCTCGGCGTCCAGCGCTTCGGCGCCGCCCATGGCGCGCATCTGCGTCAGGCTGGTATTGTCCAGCACATCGGCAATGGCGTTGCGCACGTCCAGCATCAGATGACGGATTTGGCATGTCGCCTCGTCGCAGTCATTGCAGGGCTGGTAGCGGGTCTTGCTGGCGCAAGGGATGGGCGCGAGCGGGCCATCGAGGACGCGGACGACGTGGCCGATCTTGATCTCGTCGGCCGGACGCGCGAGGCAATAGCCGCCGGTCTTGCCCTTGCGGCTATAGACGAACCCGGCATTGCGCAATTCGGCGAGAATCGCGTCGAGGAATTTCTTGGGAATGTTGTTGGCTCGCGCAATATCGCCCACAAAGGCAAGCTGACCTTCGGGGATGTCCGCGAGCGCGGACAATGCCTTGAGGCCGTATTTGCCTTTTTTGGTGAGCATGACGTCGGCGACTTTCCAGTACGGGTGGGCAGCGGACGCTCCGCCGGAACCGCTTCGTACATAATTTCTACATAGCCACTATACAAGGCAATTCCTTTCTAACGGCTAATGCGGGGCCGCGCTGGAATACGCGTGCCCGGCGTGTCGGCGACCAACAGGCCCGCCAGCTCGTAGCCGGCCTCCCAGCGACCGAAGCCGCTGGCGACGTTGACATGGCCGACCTTGCCCAGATCATTAACCTCGCTGCCCCACGACCGGCCCAAAGCGAGAGCCTTGTCGAACGGCATGTACGGATCGTCCTGGCTGACCACCACAATGCTTGGAAACGGCAGGCGGGCCTTCGGCAAGGTACCGAATTCGTAGTTGCGCCCATGCAGCTCACCCGTCCGCTCGATATCGGCCGGGGCCACCAGCAGCGCACCGGCCACCAATGGCGCGACGTGGCTGCGCGCCAGTCGCGCCGCCAGCACCGAGCCGAGGCTGTGGGCGACCACGATCGAACCGGGATGGGCCAGCACGGCGCGCTCGAGGCTCGCCAGCCAGGCATCGGCATCGGGATTGGACCAGTCTGCCTGGTCCACCAGCACGGCATCGCCGTGGTCGGCCTGCCACCAGGATTGCCAGTGGCCGCGGCCGGAGCCGTGCAGGCCCGGCACGATCAGTGTCGTGTTGGACATGGGATAGACGCGGCCGGATCAGAAAGGGCGGGCGGTGCGCGCAAACCGGGTGAGCAAGGCGCGATCATCCTCGTCTGGCTCAGGCGCCTTGCCGGTCAGGTAGCAGGCGTCCTGTTCGGCGCGCGACAGCGGCACCGCACCCATGGAGAAATCGGGCAGGCCGCCAAAGAATTCCGCCTTGTTGGGAGCGTCGGGCGCCTCGCTGCGCTTGCCGAAACCGGGGCTCAGAATGCCAAAGAAATGTACCATCGTCTCATCTCCTGTTCTGCCTGTCAGACCTAAGGCTGCGTCGCATATGCACGTTGATTGCGTTGGCTCACTCCTGCCCGGATTAGCGCCCCGGGCACGTATTTAACTCTATCAGATTACTCGTGATTAGCGCGCCAGAGCGTCCTTTTCTCGCCAGCAGACGGAGAAAATCGTTCTAGAGCAGCGGGAAAGGACGGCGGCGCCCGGCTATGTGTCTGGGCGCCACCACGGGAATCAGGCCGCAGCCTTCAGCACTTGCGCATCATTGTCGCGCAGGCGGCGCAGATAGAGGTCGACGAAGTCTGACGGAGCCGCCTCGCGCACGCTGGGACGCGCCGCCAACGCCTCGCGCCAGACCAGGACCTTGGGCAAGGCCGCCGTCACGCCCGTCTTGACGTGCGTCGAGCTGGCGGAAGGCCGGGGCAAAGACCGTATCGACCAGGCTGAACCTGTCGCCGGCGAAGAACGGCCCGCTGATGACGGTTTCCAGCCGCTCCAGCTTGGTGAGAAGGCTCTGCCGGGCCGCGGCCAGTTCGACATTGTCCTTGGCCGCGCCGAACTTCCACAGATCGCCCAGCAGTTGCGAGCCGAACTCGATCCACGAGCGATGCTGCGCCCGCTCGAGCGCATCCTCGGGATGCAGCCGTGCGCCGGCCGCTGTCTCTTCGAGATATTCGAGGATGACGGCGCTTTCAAAGACGATGGCCGGCTCCTGCCCGTCCCGCTCCACCTTGAGCACCGGCACCTTGCCAAGCGGCGAGATGGCGAGGAACCAGTCCGGCTTGTTGGCAAGGTCGATATAGACCACTTCGAACGGCACGCCCTTCTCCTTGAGCGCAATGACGGCGCGCTGGACATAGGGGCAGGTCGGGAAGCTGATCAGGGTAAGTTTGGTGGTCATGGGCATCTCGCGGGAGGAAGTAAGTTACTGAAGTATACCTGCACGACCCAGTCCGCGCGAGGAACGCCAGTGCGCCTTGAACCTCGGCGAGGCAAATGTTTGCTCGATTTTGGGGAGGAAGCGAAGGCGGGACGCTGGAGCCCGAAAATCCCTCACATATAGCCAAGTCACCTCCGACGAATGTCGACGTGGAATGCTCAGCCCGTCGCCCGATGAGGCTGATGCGGCACTGGCTTAGGGCCGATTCTTGGGATGTCGTAGTCCTCCCCCGTTTGGGGGACGCATCCCAGTTGCGGCGACCGTAGTCTCAGCCGTCAGCGACGTTGGAGATGCCCGCCTTGAGCACCAGTATTTGGCTCGCTTTGGCAACCGTTTTGGTCACCACTGCGGTCTACGGGCTTGCGAGTGTCGTTCGTCGATTCAAGCAGAAAAAGAAGCACATCGCCATGGTGCGGCCTCGCAAGGGCTCTCGCCGGGCGTGAACGTTGGACTGGTGGCGAAGACGGTTTCGTGGCCTCGCCAGTTGATGATCAAGTGCGGGATAGTTGCCCGAATTAACTGCAGGTTGCTATGCAACTTGTCTAACAATTGGGCACCTGTAGTATCGCCGTGAATGTAGAGCCAAAGCTGCCGCATTCGGAGGAGGTGACAATTGTGGTCTGGACAATTGTTTGGATTGTATTGATTGCTGTGGCTCTTGTTTTAGGGGTGGCTGCCTACGGCGGCTATCTTCTTTCCAAGTCGGGAGCCAAGCATGGCGAGATGTACGATCCCTACGAGTAAGCATTGATAGACGTAGGTTAGCGCTCGGGCGACGGGAACAGTGTGTCGCTGCCGAGTACGACTGTAGACCCGGTGTTGCGACCCACCAGACAAAGGTCGGATCGCTGAGCAGCCGAGCGGACCCCTGTGGCGCCCGCTGTTTTCAGGCACATCTTGTGCAATATCAAAGAGATAAGTGGTGGGCCCACCAGGACTCGAACCTGGAACCAGACCGTTATGAGCGGTCGGCTCTAACCATTGAGCTATAGGCCCCCACAGGCGTCTTTAGCATTGTCATGCCCGCTGGCAAGGGGGAACCTGAGGCCAGACCGTTATGAGCGGTGCGTCTCCGCCATTTCCGCCCACCACATCATTCCTGCGAAACGGGAACCTCGCGTCGTGCGCTCAACGCCATTTGTTCGCTAATCGCCCGCCTGCTATGACAGTGCGCTGACAATCGGGAGACCTCATGCGCGAAGGCGATATCATCAATGGCCTGGTCAAGGGCCTCGCGGTCATCGAGTGCTTTGACGAGGAGCATGCCAGCCAGTCCATCACCGATGTCGCCAACCGTACCGGCCTCGAACGCGCCACCGCCCGGCGGTGCCTGCTCACGCTCGTCCACCTCGGCTATGCCAGCTATGACGGCAAGTTCTTCCGCCTGACGCCACGTGTGCTCAATCTGGGCCACTCCTATCTGGCGGCGACGCCTCTGCCCCGGCTGATCCAGCCCTTCCTCGAAGAACTCTCTGGCCAGATCAACGAGAGCTCATCGGCGGCGGTGCTCGACAATACCGAAATTCTCTACATCGCACGCGCTTCCTATCGCCGGGTAATGTCGATCAATCTGGGGGCCGGCGCGCGCCTGCCCGCCTATTGCACGTCGATGGGCCGCATTCTGCTGGCCGCCCTGCCGCCAGGCGCGGCGCGCGAAATGCTCAACCGCTCCGAGCTGATTGCCTATACCGCCAAGACCAAGGCCGACCTGCCCTCGATCACCACCGAGCTGGCCGTCGTCGCCGCCCAGGGCTTTGCCGTCATCGACGAGGAGCTCGAACTGGGCCTCTGCTCCATCGCGGTGCCGCTGTTCAATGCCCAGGGCCACACCGTCGCCGCCCTCAATATCGGGGCCCAATCGGCGCGCGCGTCGACCTCGCACATGATCGCCAATTTCCTGCCCCTGATGCGCAAGGTGCAGGCGGAAGTGCGTCCTCTGCTGCGCTGAACTTGCCTTTTGTATTAGCGCTAACCTAAGGTCGCTCACCGATTCCATGGAGCCTCCTATGCAGCGCAACGAATATGGCATGCCCCTGATGGGGCTCGGCACCTATGGACGCCGCGGCACGGAGGGTATCGACGCCATGCTTGCCGCGCTGGAGATCGGCTATCGCCACCTCGATACGGCGCAGAGCTACAATACCGAGCGCGAATGCGGCGAGGCACTGGTACGTTCGGGCTTGCAGCGCGGCGAGGTCTTCATCACCACCAAGATCGACATGCCCAATTTCGGCGCGGGAAAGCTGATCCCCTCGCTGCGCCGGAGCCTCGACGAACTGGGCATGGACTATGTGGACCTGACACTGATTCACTGGCCGTCGCCGCACGAACAGGTGCCGCTGGCCACCTATCTGGAGCAGCTCGCCGAGGCCCAGGCGCTCGGCCTCACCCGCACCATCGGCGTTTCCAACTTCACCATCGACCTGCTGCGGCGCTCCCGCACCATTCTGGGCGGCGTACCCATCGCCAACAACCAGGTCGAGTGCCATCCCTATCTGCAGAACCGGGCCCTCGTGGACTTCTGCGACTCGGCCGGCATTCCCGTCACCGCCTACCAACCGATCGCCCATGGCGCGCTCAAGGGCGATCCGGTGCTCGAACCGCTGGCCAGCGCCAAGGGCTGCACTGTCGAGCAATTGGCCATCGCCTATGCGCTGGCCCGGGGGCTTGCCGCCATTCCGGCCTCCAGCAAGCCGGAGCGCCTCGCCACCAACTTTGCCGCCCAGCAGGTCGCGCTGACGCCTGATGACATGGCGACCATCGCCTCTGTAGATCGCGGCACCCGCCGCATCGATCCGGCCACCGCTCCCGCCTGGGATTGATCGCCCCGCAACGCCCCCTCGCGGGCTGACGGCCGGCCAGGGGGCCTGTCCACCGGGGCTTTCACTATCCGTTGGACAGTCACCGAACCGTCACGCCCTCGTTGTCATAGCGTCATTCGCCCACCTTACCCATGCCACCACTTTGGATAGGGGCGGCAATGCTCAAGATAGCCAGTGTCTCCAGGCGGTTCGGCTCCAAGCTTGCCGTCAGCGATGTGACCATCGAAATCCCCCAGGGGCAGATGGTTGGCATTATCGGGCGTTCCGGCGCCGGCAAGTCGACCCTGCTGCGCATGATCAACCGCCTGGCCGACGTCTCGTCCGGCTATATCGAATATGACGGCGTGCGCACGTCGGAACTGCGTGGACAGGACCTGCGCAACTGGCAGCGCGACTGTGCCATGATCTTCCAGCAGTTCAACCTGGTGCCGCGCCTTGATGTCATCACCAATGTGATGCTCGGTCGGCTCAACGGCCGCAATCCGCTGCTCAACCTGCTGCAGATCTTCACCGCCGAAGAGCAGCTCGAGGCACTCAAGGCCCTGGAGCGGCTCGACATCGCCCCCACAGCCATGCAGTGGGCCCAGACCCTCAGCGGTGGCCAGCAGCAGCGCGTCGCCATCGCCCGGGCGCTGATGCAGAACCCCAAGATGATCCTGGCCGACGAGCCGATTGCCAGCCTCGACCCGCGCAACGCGCAGATCGTCATGGATAGCCTGCGCGACATCAATGCCGAGGGCATCACCGTCATCACCAATCTGCACACGCTCGATACGGCACGCGCCTATTGCGAGCGCATCATCGGCATGTCGGCGGGCAAGGTCGTGTTCGACGGCACGCCGAGCGAGCTCACCACCGATGTCGCCCGCACCATCTACGGCGCCGATGGGCTCAAGGAAGCCTTCTCTGAGGCCATGACCTCGACATCGATCGCGCCGCTGGCGCCACCGATCATCAATTCCGCAAGCGCCAACCCCGCTTCGTAACCCCGTTCCGCTGCCGGGCTCCCGGCATGCCGACACACCGCGTCACACAAAGGAAACCATCCATGTCCGCGATCCGCAAAATCCTCCTGGCCTCCGTGGCCCTCACCATGTCGACCGCTGCCTTCGCCCAGGACGTCACCGTCCTCCGCATCGGCCTCGATGGCGGCGAAAACGAAGCCGACCAGCTCCGTCGTTCGGAATGCGTTGCCGAGCCGCTGAAGGCCGCCACCGGCGTTTCCGAAGTGCAGTTCTTCCCCTCGCCGGACTATAACGGCATCATCCAGGGCCTGCTCGGCGGCACCATCGATATCGCCATCATGGGCGCTTCGTCCTATGCCTCGATCTACCTGCAGGATCCGGAAGCCGTTGACCCGGTCCTGACCACCCAGCAGGAAGACGGCTCGACCGGCTACCACACCATCATGGTCGCTCGTAAGGATTCGGGCATCACCGACTTGGCCTCGACCAAGGGCAAGAAGCTCGGCTTCGCCGATCCGGACTCCACCTCGGGCTACCTGATCCCGAACGTCGCCCTGCCGGGTGACATCGGCGCCAAGATCGAAGACTTCTACAGCGAAACCGGCTTCGGCGGCGGCCACGAGAACCTGGTTCTCGGCGTCCTCGACGGCACCTGGGACATCGGCACCACCTTCGGCTCGGGCCAGGGCGAATTCGCCGAGGGTTACACCTCCGGCAACCTGCGCATCATGGTCGACAAGGGTCTGCTCGACATGGACGACCTGGTCGAAGTCTGGCAGTCGCCGATCATCCCGAACGGCCCGCTGATGGTTTCCAACAAGCTCCCGGCCGACGTGAAGGAAAAGGTCACCGCCTTCTTCACCGCCCTGCCGGAAACCGACTTCGAATGCTTCGACGCCTTCACCGCCGGCGGCTACACCAACTTCGTCCCGGCCAGCCAGGAAATGTACCAGACCATCATCGACGCCCGTAAGTCGGTCATCGGTGGCTAATTCCTGACATGCCTGCGGCGGGCTAACCCACCGCAGGCATTCCCAACCGCGGTGTCATCCCGGCGCAGGCCGGGATCCATCCTGACATCTCAAGATGGACCCCGGCCTGCGCGGGGTGACATCGGGTTTGTGGAGACGACGAGCCCATGGCCGATATCGCTCATTCCGACCTCACCCCCGCCAGCCAAACACTGCTGCGCCACTATCGTGGGCAGGTGCTGACGCGTCGGATCTATTCGCTGCTGATCGTGCTGGGCGTGATCGTCGCCCTCGTGCTGGCAATGAGCTACGCCAATGCCGCCAATTCGGGGAAGTTCTTCGAACGCCTCCCCTTCATGTTCGACTTCATCAAGAATTTCGTGCCTAACGATCCGTTCGAGATCTTCCGGGCCATGTTTGACCTCGAGTCGCCCTATTACGACGGCAGCCAGAAATACGACTACACGTCAGAGCGCTTCTACCTGACCGACAGCCTCTATATTCCGCACTTCATTTACCAGCTCATCATCACCGTAAACATCGCCATCGTCTCGACCATCATCGGTGGCGCGCTGGCCTTCTGCCTGTGCTTCTTCGCTGCCACGAACCTTGTTGGCGCGGGTGCGGTGCGTTGGTTCATGCGCCGTTTCATGGAAGTGATGCGCGCCTTCCCCGAGATCGTGATCGCCGGCCTTCTAACCGCGATCCTCTCCATAGGCCCCATCGCCGCCATCGCTGCCGTGTCGCTGCATACGATCGGCGCGCTGGGAAAGCTGTTCTTCGAAGTGGTCGAGAATGCCGACATGAAGCCCGATGAAGGGCTGCGCTCGGTCGGCGCCACTTGGCTCGAACGCGTGCGCTTCGCCATCGTGCCGCAGGTGATGCCAAACTTCGTGAGCTACAGCCTGCTGCGCATGGAAATCAACGTGCGCGCCTCCACCATCATCGGCGCGGTGGGCGGCGGCGGCATCGGCGAGGCGTTCCGCATGTCGATCGGCCGCGATCACGCCGCCAAGACCTACGCCATCATCATCCTGCTGCTGGTCACCATCATCGTCATCGACCAGTTTTCCGGTTGGCTGCGCACGCGCCTGGTCGGCAAGCAGAGCTTCGAACTGGGCCGGGGAGCCGCGTGATGAGCATTTCCGTCGCCGAGCGCAATCGCCTGCACACCAAATATCCCGAGGTCTTCCAGCAGAACTTCGTCCGGCGCTGGGGCCTGCCGCTGGGCCTGGGCACGGCCGTGCTGTACCTCATCTTCTGCTGGTTCTTCTTCAATGTCGGTCCGGCCATCCAGAATGGCAAATGGGATCGCGCCGCGATCTATCTGCAGGATTGGTTCTCCTGGCGCGCCACGCCGCGCCTGCGCTTTGAGGATGATGGCAGCATCGTCCCGCAATGGTCGAGCCGCGGACAATACCCCGAAGGCGCCGCGATCGAGTGGCTGATCCCCCAGGAAGATGGCAGCCTCACCGTGACCTATGGTGGCGACGACCATCTCGACATCACCACCAACCAGGTCGATGTGACCGTCGGCGGGCAGACCTACGCCGTAGCGATCACGCCGGACTCCGCCCTTGCCCCGGCCGACGCGCCCCCGGCCATAGTCCAGGACGGCCAGAAGGTGCTGGTCGACTTCGGCTTTGCCGGCCAGGCCGAAATCCGCGAAAACCAGGTCTATGTGCAGCGCCGGTTCCTCGGCTGGGCCAACTTCCTCTATGACCCCGCCTCGCCGCTCTGGGGTCACGACCTGTTCGGCACCATCGGCCTGATCTTCAGTGGCGACCGCGTCAATCCTGATATGTCCAACGCCCAGTTCGCCCTCGATCAGTGGCTGAACAACCAGGCCTGGCAGCACGGCGACATCCTGGTGAAGCTGCTGCAGACGCTGGTCATGGCCTTTGTCGGCACCCTGTTCGCGACGCTGCTGGCCTTCCCGCTCGCCTTCATCGCCGCCCGCAACATCACGCTCAATCGCCCGGCCAACTGGCTTATGAAGCGCTTCTTCGACTTCATCCGCTCGGTCGACATGCTGATCTGGGCGCTGTTCTTCACCCGTGGCTTCGGCCCCGGCCCGATCCCCGGCATTGCAGCGATCTTCTTCACCGACACGGGCGCCCTGGGCAAGGTCTATGCCGAGGCGCTGGAAAACGTCGACGACAAGCAGCGGGAGGGCATGAAGTCGGTCGGCGCCAGCCCCGCCGCGGTCAACCGCTTCGGCGTCGTGCCGCAGGTGCTGCCGGTCTTCGTCTCGCAATCGCTCTACTTCTGGGAGAGCAACACCCGCTCGGCCACCGTGATCGGCGCGGTCGGTGCTGGCGGGATCGGCCTCAAGCTGCTCGAAGCCATGGGCACCAATTCCGATTGGGACAAGGTCGCCTATATGGTGCTGCTGATCCTGGGCGTGGTGTTCCTGTTCGACAATATGTCCAACGCCATCCGCTCGCGCCTGATCGGCAAGTCCCACTAACGCGCACTAGCCGCTGGTCCAAATGGGCCCCGCCACGCTTCTCGGCGGAGGCATGACTGTCACAATCGCGGTCTAGATTGACTGGCGATCGTGGCCGCCGGGACTCGCAGCCATCTTGCTCGGCCGTCACATTCGAATGTCATAAAGCCGGTTCGCTCAATCATTGTTCTGAGCGTAATCTAGTAAATTCAACGCGTTAACCTGTCACAAACGCGTCATGCAACCGCAATAAAACTGTCGCGTGGCCCCCATATGGTCCCCCTCGTCAAAGGGCGGCACCGGGGAATGAACTGCCGGATCGGCCAGCCAGGTTTGAACTGAATTCCGAAAGGGAACTCCCCATGAAGTCTGCACTCTTCGCCAGTGCCGCCGTTATCGCGCTCGTCGCCTTCGGCACCCCCGCTTTCGCCCAGTCGCGCGACACCATCCAGGTCGCTGGCTCGTCGACCGTCCTGCCCTTCGCCTCGATCGTGGCTGAAGAATTCGGCGCTGCCTTCCCCGAGTTCAAGACTCCGGTCGTTGGCTCCGGCGGCACCGGCGGCGGCCTCAAGCAGTTCTGCGAAGGCGTCGGCGAAAACACCATCGACATCGCCAATGCCTCGCGCAAGATCAAGGACAGCGAGCTCGAAGCTTGCACCGCCGCTGGCGTCACCGACATCCGTGAAATCCAGTTCGGCTTCGACGGCATCGTGTTCGCCTCGGCTGCTGGCGGCCCGGACTTCGCCCTGACCCCGATCCAGGTCTACAAGGCCATTGCTGCCAAGGTGCCGGTTGACGGCGCTCTCGTCGACAACCCCTACACCAAGTGGTCCGAGATCGACCCGTCGCTCCCTGACCAGGCCATCTCGCTGGCCATCCCGGGCACCAACCACGGCACCCGTGAAGTGTTCCAGCTCGAAGTCGTCGATGCTGGCGCCGAAGAAGCCGGTCTGCCCGAAGGTCTGACCGACGAAGAAAAGGCCGCCGCCCTGACCACGTTCCGTCAGGACGTCGTCATCGAGATCTCGGGCGACTACACCGAGACCCTGGCTCGCCTGACCTCGAACCCCGAGACCGTCGGCGTGTTCGGCCTCTCGTTCTACGAGCAGAACACCGACACCCTCAAGGTCGCGACCATCAACGGCGTCGTTCCCTCGCCTGAGTCGGTTGCCGCCGGTGAATACCCGGTCAGCCGTCCGCTGTTCTTCTACATGAAGGGCCAGCACATCGGCACCATCCCGGGCATCGAAGAATACGTCCAGTTCTTCCTGTCCGAAGGCATCTCCGGTGCCGGCGGCACCCTGGAAGCCGCTGGCCTGATCCCGCAGCCGGCCGAAAAGACCGCTGAAGTGCTCGCTGCTTTCGAAGCCGGCGCTCAGTAAGAACCTCTTGGGCCGCGCCAACAGGCGCGGCCCGTCTCATTCCTCCGCGGGGGCGCGTAACGATGAATTCCCTTGTTATTGCCGGCCTATTGCTGGTTCTGCTCGGTCTGGCCTACCAGTCTGGCTGGTCGCGCAGCCGAGGCCTGGCCACGGCAGATGGCGTCAAGGTTCACTCCCGCCCGCAATATCACGGCTCCTACGTCGCCATCTGGGCGCTGGTGCCGGCTTTGCTGATCGTCGGCCTCTGGGGCTGGCTCGGCGACGGCATCACCCACAATTTCATCGTCTCGCAGATCCCCGCCGATATCCTGACCGGGCTCGATCAGGTCGGCCTCAACGCGACCATCACCCGCATCCGCTCGCTGGCCTCCGGCTACGGCGTCGCCGGCGAAATCCTGCCCTACGAACAGACCGCAGGCGACGCCCTGCGCTCGTTCCAGTTCGTCACCTTCCTCGTGGTCGTCGGCGCCGCTGCCGTGGCCGGTATCGTGGCGCTGCTCTATGCCCGCAGCCGCATCACCGCCCGCCACCGCGCCCGTAACGCCGTCGAGCGCGTCATCAACATCGCCCTGCTCGCCTGCTCGGCTGTCGCCATTCTGACCACCGTGGGCATCGTCGCCTCGCTGGTCACCGAAGCCTACCGCTTCTTCACCTTCATCAACCCGCTCGATTTCTTCTTCGGCACGGTCTGGAACCCCAACAATGCCGGCTCTGAAGGCAATTGGGGCAGCTATGGCCTGCTGCCGCTCTTGGTCGGCACGCTGATGATCACCGCCATCGCCATGCTGGTGGCTGTCCCGGTCGGCCTCATGGCCGCGATCTATCTCAGTCAGTATGCGCACCGCAACCTGCGCGCCGTGGCCAAGCCGATCATCGAAATCCTCGCCGGCATCCCCACCATCGTGTTCGGCTTCTTTGCCCTCGTGACGGTCGGCCCCTTCCTGCGTGACGCCGGCAACCTGGTCGGCCTCGACATCAACGCCACCAGCGCCCTCACCGCCGGTATCGTGATGGGCATCATGATCATCCCCTTCGTGTCGTCGCTGTCCGACGACATCCTCAACCAGGTGCCGCGTACCCTCCGCGATGGCGCCTACGGCCTGGGCGCCACCAAGTCGGAGACCATCCGCAACGTGCTGCTGCCCGCCGCTCTTCCGGGCATCGTCGGTGCCTTCCTCTTGACCGTCAGCCGCGCCGTCGGCGAAACCATGATCGTGGTGCTCGCCGCCGGCAACAGCCCGGTTCTTCGTGGCAACCCCTTCGAGCCGGTCGCCACCATCACCGTCTCCATCGTCAACCAGCTCACGGGCGATACCGATTTCGCCGGTCCCCAGTCGCTGGTCGGCTTCGCGCTGGGCCTGACGCTCTTCGTCATCACGCTCTGCCTCAACATCTTCGCCCTCTACATCGTCCGTCGCTTCCGGGAGCAGTACGAATAATGGCAACCGATACGCTCTCCACGCCCAATCAGGCTTTGGCCGAACGCACCAAGCTGATCCGCGCCGGCCTCACCCGCCGCCATCTCAGCGAGAACATTTTCAAGGGTCTCGGCCTTGCCGCCATCATCCTGGCCCTCGGCTTTGTCGCCCTGCTGTTCGTCGATATCGTCCGCAAGGGCGCCCCGGCCTTCACGCAGTCCAACCTGCACCTGGCGGTCAACTATGACCCGGCGCTGATCAAGGCCGATCCGGCCCCGGTTCGCACCGCCGGCCAGTCCGACGCCGATTTCCAGGCCGCCAACCTCAAGTGGCAGCGCGACCTGGCGATGCTGAACTGGAACAAGGTCATCGAGGCCAGCCTCCGCGCCGCCGCGCCCACCGGCTTCGAGATCGACTCCAAGGAACTGCTGTCGATCGCCGAAACCGATGCCCGCCACGAAGTGCGCGAGATGTTCGTTGCCGACCCGTCCCTTCTCGGCAAGACGGTCGAGGTCGACCTGCTGGCCTCGGCCAACGCCGTCAACTGGATCCGTGGCAATATCGACCGCTCGCTCGGCGATGCGCAGCAGCAGCTTTCAGCCCCCGCCCGTACGCTGATCGACGACTTCGTCGCCAACGGCACCATTTCGAACGGCTTCGCCTGGTCGATCTTCACCAATGTCGACAGCCGCGCTGCCCCTGCTTCCGCGGGTCTGCTCGGTGCCTTTGTCGGCACGCTCTACATGATGCTGATTGTCATCGTCCTGGCGGTGCCGATCGGGGTGGCCTCGGCCATCTACCTCGAGGAATTCGCGCCCAAGTCGCGGCTGACGGACTTCATCGAGGTCAACATCAACAACCTTGCCGCCGTGCCCTCCATCGTCTTCGGTCTGCTTGGCGCCGCCGTGTTCATCAACTATCTGCACCTGCCGATTTCGGCGCCGATCGTCGGCGGCCTGGTGCTGACGCTGATGACGCTGCCCACCATCATCATCGCCACCCGCGGCGCCCTGCTCGGTGTGTCCCCGGCCCTGCGCCAGGCTGCGCTCGGCATGGGTGCATCCAAGACGCAGATGGTGTTCCACCATGTGCTGCCGGTCACCTTCCCCTCGATCCTGACCGCCACCATCCTGGGTGTCGCTCACGCTCTGGGTGAAACCGCGCCGCTGCTGCTGATCGGCATGAAGGCCTTCGTGGCTGCCGTTCCGGCGACGCCTTTCGATCAGGCCACCGCCCTCCCCGTCCAGATCTACCTCTGGCAGGGCAACGAAAACCGCAACTTCTTCGAACCCCGCACTGCCGCGGCAATCATGGTCCTTCTGGTCGTCATGATCTGCCTCAACGGCGTCGCCATCTACCTTCGCTCGCGCCTCGAAAAGCGCGCCTGATAGCGACACCAGATACAAGGATGTCTCAAATGGATATGCTGGCCGGCAAGGTTAAGATGACCCAACAACCAGTGAACACCGCCATGAACCCCGCCGACGCCCTCGAGCGCCCCATTCGTCTCACCGCGCGCGATGTGACCGTGCATTACGGTGCCAAGCAGGCCCTGCACGGCATTTCCATCGACATCCCCGATCGTGCCGTCACCTCCTTCATCGGACCCTCGGGCTGCGGCAAGTCGACCTTCCTGCGCTGCATCAATCGCATGAACGACACGATCGAAGGCGCCAAGGTCGGCGGCACGATCAAGCTCGACGGCGAGGACATCTATGACCCGTCGCTCGACGTGGTCGAACTGCGCGCTCGCATCGGCATGGTCTTCCAGAAGCCCAATCCCTTCCCCAAGTCGATCTACGAGAACGTCGCCTACGGCCCCAAGATTCACGGCCTGGCGCGCTCCAAGACCGATATGGACGAGATCGTCGTGTCCTCCCTGCGCAAGGCCGGCCTCTTTGAAGAGGTCAAGGATCGCCTCAACGAGCCCGGCACCGGTCTTTCCGGCGGCCAGCAGCAGCGTCTGTGCATTGCCCGCGCCATCGCCGTCGGCCCCGAAGTCATCCTGATGGACGAGCCCTGCTCGGCCCTCGACCCCATCGCCACCGCCATCATCGAAGAGCTGATCGACGAGCTGCGCGAGAACTACACCATCGTCATCGTCACCCACTCGATGCAACAGGCCGCGCGCGTCAGCCAGCGCACAGCCTTCTTCCACCTCGGCAACCTGATCGAGGAAGGCGTGACCGAGGACATCTTCACCAATCCGGTCAACAAGCAGACCCAGGACTACATCATGGGCCGCATCGGCTGATCGGGACACGAGTACGAAGAGGAATATCGAACATGCCTACCGCCGGCGCTGACCACATCGTCCAGTCGTACTCTGACGAACTGACCGCACTCGCCCAGTTGATCGCCGAAATGGGCGGCCAGGTCGAGGTCGCCATCGAGAACGGCACCAAGGCCTTGCTCAAGCTCGATCGCGAACTGGCCGACGTCACCATTATCGCCGACCAGCGTATCGACGACATGCAGCGCCGCATCGACGACATGGCCGTGTCCATGATCGCCCGCCGCCAGCCCATGGCCAGCGACCTGCGCGCCATCATCACTGCCATCCACGTCGCGTCGGATCTCGAACGCGTCGGCGACATGGCCAAGCAACTGGCCCGCCGCTCGCTCAAGCTCGAAGGCATGAGCCTGCAGCCCACCTTCTACAACGGCGTCAAGAACATGACCGCCCTGGTGCTGCGCCAGATCAAGGGCGCGCTCGACGCCTATGCCAGCCGCGACTCGGCCGCCGCCATTGAAGTCTGCAACCGCGATGACGAAGTCGACGCCATGCACACCTCGCTCTTCCGCGAGCTGCTGACCTACATGATGGAAGACCCGCGCAACATCACGCCCTGCACCCATCTGCTGTTCTGCGCCAAGAGCCTCGAACGCATCGGCGACCACGCCACCAACATCGCCGAGCGCGCCTATTACCTGCAGACCGGCAAGCAGCTCACCAGCGACGTGCAGGAACTGCAGCGCACCCAGATCAAGGCCTAAGTCGCAGAAGCGCTGAAGCCTCCCCAACCACCGGCCCGTACCTCCCCTTGATGGGGGAGGCTAGGCGGGGGTGGAGCCACACGCACCCAATGCGGTGCAGAAACCCGACGGGAGCCACCCATGCCCGCCACGATCCTCGTTGTCGAAGACGAAGGCGATATCGCCATCCTGCTGCGTTACAACCTCGAAGCCGAGGGCTTTCGCGTCATCACCGCCGAGACCGGTGAAGAGGCACAGCGCGCCATCCAGGAAAAGCTTCCCGACCTGATCCTGCTCGACTGGATGCTGCCCGAAATTTCCGGCATCGAGCTCTGCCGCCGCTGGCGCGCCCGTGAAGAAACCTCGCGCGTACCGATCATCATGCTCACCGCCCGCGGCGAGGAAGAAGAACGTGTCCGCGGCCTCGCCACCGGGGCAGACGACTATGTGGTGAAGCCCTTCTCGGTGCCCGAGCTGGCGGCCCGCATCCATGCCCTGCTGCGCCGCGCCAATCCCAATCTGGTCACCGCCGCCCTCAAGGTCGGCGATCTCGAACTCGACCGCACCACACACCGCGTCCGCCGCGCCAACCGCGACGTGCATCTCGGCCCCACCGAATACCGCCTGCTCGAATACCTGATGCGCCATCCCGGCCGCGTCTATTCGCGCGAGCAACTGCTCGACGGCGTCTGGGGCAACGACGTCTATGTCGACGAGCGCACGGTGGACGTCCATATCGGCCGCCTCCGCCGCGCCATCAACCGCGGCCGCGAATCCGACCCCATCCGCACCGTCCGCGGCGCCGGCTACGCTTTCGACGAACGCTTCGCCGCCAACCAGCCCGTCGCAGCCGCCGCGAAGTAGCAGCGCTGCTTCGCTGCTATTTCGACGATTGCAGAAATAGACTTGACCCACGGCAGGCGATGGTTATGCTATTTCCATGAACATCGAAACAGCAGCATCGCAGCTCGAAGCCCTTGGCAACACTACCCGGCTCACCATCTACCGCACGCTCGTTCGTGCGGGGCACAATGGTCTGCCGGTCGGCAAGCTGCAGCTCAAGCTCGACATCGCCGGCTCAACCCTGTCGCATCACATCAAAAAGTTGGTGGAAGTGGGTCTCGTCGGCCAGGAGCGCCAGGCCACGACGCTGATCTGTCGCGCCAACTTCACCGTCATGAATGGCCTGATCGGATATCTCGCTGACGAATGCTGTGCCGATACGGCCGGCTGTGCCTCGGAGAGCGAGGACGCAGCCGCCTGAGGCGGCCCTTTATTTGCACGGTTATTCGAAATTTCTGGAAGGATAGAAATTGATCATGTCCACCTTGCCCACCGCCGTCATCGGAGCCGGTCCGGTCGGCCTCGCCGCCGCCGCCAACCTAGTTTCCCGGGGCCTTGAGCCACTAATCTTCGAGCGCGGGGCAAGCGTCGGGGCGTCACTCCGCGAGTGGTCGCATGTCCGCGTCTTCTCGCCGTGGCAATACGATATCGACCCAGCCGCCCGCGCCCTGCTCGAAGCCGCCGGCTGGACCGCGCCTGACGACGCCGAGCTGCCGACTGGTGGCGAAATCGTCGATCGCTACCTGCAGCCTTTGGCCGCCCTGCCCCAGTTGGCCCCACATCTGCGTTTGGGGGCAACCGTCACCGCGATCACCCGCCGCGGCCTCGACAAGGTCTCCAACGCCGGCCGCGGCCAGGCGCCATTCGAAATTCGCTGGACCGATATCGATGGCAATGAGCACGCGACCTTGGCCCGTGCCGTGATCGACGCCTCCGGCACCTGGTCGCAGCCCAATCCGATGGGTGTCGATGGCCTCCCCGTTGTCGGCGAACGCGGCCTTGGCGACCGGATCGCCTATGGCATTCCAGACGCGCTGGGTTCGGACCGCCGGACTTATGCCGGCAAGACGACCCTCGTCGTCGGCAGCGGACATTCGGCGATCAACGCCGCCCTGGCGCTGCTGTCCCTGCAGGACCAGCATCCGGAGACCAAAATACTCTGGGCCCTGCGCCGCAACCGCATCGACAAGCTGCTCGGTGGCGGCCTCAACGATCAACTGCCGGAGCGCGGCGCCCTGGGCCTCGCCGCCAAGCGGGCGATCGAGGCTGGCCGCCTGCAAATCCTCGCGCCCTTCGCCGCCACGCGCCTGACCCGAACCGAAGCCGGCATAGCCGTCGATGCCACGCTTGGGGATGCACCAATCACCCTTGCTGTCGACCGCATTGTGGTGGCGACCGGCTTCCGCCCCGATCTCGGCATTCTTTCCGAATTGTGGATCGCCATCGACCCGGCCACCGAGGCGCCGCCGGCACTATCGCCGCTGATCGACCCGAACTTCCATTCCTGCGGCACCGTGCCGCCGCATGGGGTCGTCGAGCTGACCCAGCCCGAGCCAGGCTTCTACATCACCGGCTCCAAGTCCTATGGCCGAGCCCCGACCTTCCTGATGGCGACCGGATACGAACAAGTCCGTTCCATCGTCGCCGAGCTTGCTGGCGACCATGCCGCCGCGCGCCAGGTCCATCTGGTCCTGCCAGAAACCGGCGTGTGCAGCGCCGTCGCGCCCACCGACGCGGCATCATCCAGTTGTTGCGGCGGCCCGGCCGCGACTGCATCGTCCTGCTGCGTGGCCGATGAAGTCGCCAAGGCGGAGGGACAATCGGGCTGCGGCTGCAGCACCACCAGCGCCCCCAAGACGCGCGACGTCGTCTCGGCCTGACGGGAACGCACCATGCAAGACCACCTGCCAGCCCGCGCCATCTGGGCCTTGGGCATCACCCAGATCATCGGCTACGGCACGCTCTATTATTCCTTCGGCGTCCTCGCACCCGAGATCGGGCGAGAGTTCGGCTGGCCAGCCGAGTGGGTCTATGGCGCTCTGACCGTGGCTTTGCTCGCCGGAGGGCTGCTGGCGCCTTTGGCCGGGCACCTTGCCGACAGGTTCGGCGCCGCGCGCACGATGACCTTCGGCTCCGTCGCCGCGGCGATAGCGCTGGTTGCAGCCGCGCTCTCCGCCAATGGCCCCGCCTATGCCGTGGCGCTCGTGGCCATGGAGGTTGCGTCCGCCGCCGTGCTCTACGCCACCGCCTTCGCCGCCATCGTCCAGGCCGGTGCCCAGAATGCGCAGAAGCGCATCACCCATCTGACGCTGATCGCCGGTTTCGCCTCGACCATCTTCTGGCCGCTAACCGGCTGGCTGCTCACCATGATGGACTGGCACGCCATCTACCTTGTGTTTGCCGGGCTCAACCTGCTCGTCTGCGCGCCGCTGCATCACTGGCTCTCGCGCCTGCCCCGGTACGACCCCGTCAACGCCGCTCCCGCTCAAGCCATACCAGCCCCCGCTGGTGCGCTGCACGGGGCGAACCGCTCGCTGGGCTTCGGCCTCATGATGTTCGGCTTTGCCGTGGAAGGCTTCATCCTGTCCGCCGTGCTGATGCAGATCATCCCGCTGTTGCAGGGTCTTGGCCTGGGCGCCGGAACGCTGCTGGTCACCAGTCTCTTCGGCCCGGCCCAAGTGCTCAGCCGGCTGTTCTTCCTTGGTCGCAGCTTCCTCTCGACCCAGGTGGCCATCATCGCCGCCGCTTTGTTGCCGCTGGGCGCACTGGTCCTGGCGCTGACGGCGCCGTCACTGCCCGGCGGCGTCCTCTTCGCCATACTCTTCGGCTTCGGCTCTGGCCTGATCAGCATCGTCGCCGGCTCGCTGCCGCTGCAGTTGATGGGCCGCAGCAACTACGGCGCCAAGCTGGGCTGGCTGTCCTCGGCGCGCCAGATTGCGTCGGCCGTGGCGCCATTCGGCCTGGCGCTGCTGATGGGGGCCTTCGGCATCGCCGGCGCCGTGTGGACCATTGTTGGGCTTGGCATCGTCTCGATTGCCACCTTCTCCGCCATCGCCTTGTTGCCGCGCGGGGTGGGGGAAACCGCATTGCGCAAGTCCGCAGCCGCGGCTTAGGACGCGCCGGCTCAGTTTCCGACGTGGGCGCCGGATCGGGCGTAGTAGTGTTCGGTAATGACCTGCCCCGAAGGCGTCAACACAGTCACCGCGTAAATCAGGAACGCCCCGACCTGCTGCAACTGGGCGTTGATGACCTCGCCCCCGGTCCTCGACCGGACATCGGGCAGAATGGTCGCAAGCTCGACCGCCCGGCCCGCTTCGACGGCAGCCAGCGCATCATTTTCGGACAACTCGGCAGCGGCCGGCACATTTGCCGTCCCGCTCGCATTGCCTTGGCCGTTGCCGGTCGGGCTGGGAGGCACCAGACCCACGGTACTCCCCGGGCTCACGGGATTGCTTGGGACACCAACATTCGCCGGGCCGCCGACATTGGCCGGGCCACCCGCGTTTCCAGGACCATTGCCGTTGCCATTCCCCGGCCCGTTGCCGTTTCCGGGGTTGTCGGCATTGCCCGGAGCATTGCCGTTCCCGTTGCCGTTGTTATTCCCTGGGCCATTACCATTTTCACCTGGCCCGTTGCCGTTGCCGTTTCCCGGCTGCGCCAATACGGGCGACGAGAGGGCCAGAAGGGCGGCCAGAGCGATTGCGAGCGATGCGCGTTTCATGGTGCCCTTCTCTTAGCCCCTTGCGGCTGACAAAACCCTGACAACGGCCGTCACCGTTCCAACACGAGCGGTGCACTAGGTTCGACCTGCGGCCAATCTCGTTCGTATTCAGGACCTTTCCATGACCAGCCAGGAAGCCGAAGCCCATATCAGCACGTACCGCGCCCTGCTCAAGGCCTGGACCATGGCCGTGGGCGGCTTTACCAGCGAGGACAGCGATGCGCTCTACCTCCAACTCGAACAGGGCCAGGAATTGCTGGCCAATATTGCCCTGCAATGTCCGGAAAAAAGCTACTCGGTCGACATGCTGATCAACTCCCGCAGCCGGACCTGGCCCGGTTTTGCCGCCGAGCGCGTGCCGCGTCCGGCCAGCCGTCACACCTGATCGCAGGGCGGCCAGCAGATCACAAATTGCAATGTAAAGGCGCTTTTGATCAGTCGTTAGGTTTCCCGAGCTACCTTTCGGGGTACTGAGGCCCGAATTGAAAACGCGATCATCCCCGCTTTCCCGCCAGATTACCAACCTGTCGATCGTGTTCGCCGTGGCATTGATGGCGGCGGTGGGGTGCTTTGGCTGGTGGGCCGCGTCGCGCATCGATGATCGCTCTATGGCGCGGCAGACCCGCTCGGTACAGACCGGCCTCGCCGATATCGTCAAACGCATCCCGGTAGAGCAGAACAGCTCCGCGATGTGGGACGATGCGGTGCTGAACCTCCGCTCCGGCAATGCACCATGGATCGAAGAAAACCTCACCGTGTGGATGAGCGAGTATTTCGGCCACGACCAGGTCTTCGTCCTCGACCCCGCCAACAAAGCCATCTTCGCCGCGAGCAATGGCGCGGTCGCCGACCCCGGTTCCTACGACGCCATCCGCAGCGCCGTTACGCCTCTGGTCACCGAACTGCGCGACGCCATGGCAGTTGCCTCCATTGATTTGACCGACTCCACCCCCGCCATCACCGGCCTGGGTGTCGAGGACATCATTCCTTTGATTGACGGCAAGCCGGCCATCGTCAGCCTGCGCCCGGTCATGCCGGGCACCGACGCGCTGCAGCAAGCGCCGGGCTCCGAATTCGTCCACATCTCCATCCGCTCGATAGACCAGGTCGTCGCGCGCGAGATCTCGGCCAAATACGACATCGAAGGCTTGGGATATTCCGAGGTCGGCGTGACCGATGGCGACAAGATCGCCTCGCCCATTCTCAGCAATGACGGCCGCATCGTCGGCTTCTTTAGCTGGGTGCCGGATGAACCGGCCTATGCGCTGATCCGCGATACCGCGCCGGCCTTGACCGGCGCCGTCATCCTTGCCGGCCTCGCCGCGACGGCGCTGCTGCTGCGCCTCAAGCGAACCAGCGCCATGCTGGAGCACAGCCGCGCCGAGGCATCCTACCTGGCCTTTCACGATGCCCTGACCGGCGTGCCTAACCGCGCCCTGTTCGAGGATCGGCTGAAACAGGCCCTGGCGCATGTGCGGCGATCCGGCTCCATGGTGGCGCTGCACTATCTCGATCTCGATCGCTTCAAGCACGTCAACGACACCCTTGGCCACCCGATTGGCGATGAACTCATCAAGGCCGCCGCCCAGCGCCTGTCGGCCTGCGTCACCGATGTGGATACCGTCGCCAGGATCGGCGGTGACGAGTTCGCCATCATCCAGGTTGGCCTCGGCGACGCCGCGCTCGCCCTCTCCCTGGCCCAGACCGTGGTCGAGGTGATCGGCGCACCCTTCGAGCTGTCCGGCCACGAGATCCGCGTCGGCGCCAGCGTCGGCATCGTGGTCACCTCGGACATAGCCTCGGTGGGCGAAGAGCTCATGCGCCGGGCGGATATCGCGCTCTACAGCGCCAAGGGCGACGGGCGCGGCCGCTATCATCTGTTCATCGATGAAATGGACGAAAATGTCCGCGACCGGCGCGTGCTGGAAATGGACCTGCGCTCAGCTCTCGCCAACGAGGTCGGCCTCGGGCTGGTCTATCAGCCCATCTATGACACCCGCTCGCGCAAGATCGCCGGCGCCGAGGCGCTAGTCCGGTGGGACCACCCCACGCGCGGACGGCTGTCCCCGGCCACGTTCATCAGCCTGGCCGAAGATCGCGGGCTGATCGACCAGTTGGGCATGTGGGTCCTGACCACCGCCTGCAAATTCGCCGCCAGCTCCGGCATTCCCTGGGTCGCCGTCAACGTGTCGCCCCTGCAGTTCCGCGACAAGCACTATGCCGATCGGGTCTTTGAAGTTTTGGAGCGCACCGGCCTGCCGGCCCGTCGCCTCGAGCTGGAGATTACCGAAGGGCTGCTGCTGCAGAATTCGCCGCAGGTCCAGTCCACCCTGATCCGCCTGCGGGCCAGCGGCATCCGCATCGCGCTCGACGATTTCGGCACCGGCTATTCTTCGATGAGCTATCTGCGCGCATATGGCGTGGACAAGCTCAAGATCGACCAGTCCTTCACCGCGGCACTCGGCAAAAACCACGAAATCCAGGGCATCGTGCGCTCCATCATCGAGCTGGGCCGCGCCATGCATATGCTGGTCACCGCCGAAGGCGTCGAAACCGCCGAACAGCAGCGCATCCTGGCCGCCATGGGCTGCGACCAGCTCCAGGGCTACCTGCTCTCGCGGCCGATTCCCCTGGACACCATGATCGAGACGCTGAACGAGCACGACGTGGCCGCTGCCGTCGAGGACCTGCGCCTGGCATCCCGCACGGCATAGTGCCTCCGAGCCCGCCCTAGACTTCCGGCGTCTCGCGCAGGGGCGTGTCGTCGCGCAGCGGCACCGTCTGCCGCTCGATCATGCGCCGCACCAGCGGCGGTTTCTCGCCCCGGTGCAACGCGCGGATCAGCTCGGTATTCTCGGCATCGGCTTTGGTGCGCCGCATATTGTGCCGCAGATAATCGATCCAGGTCGGCACATGGTAGGATTCGGTCCATACGCCCGGATGCTCCAGGTCGCGCAGCAGCGCCCATTGCCGCGCCCCGTCACGGATGCGGATATGCCGCCGGTCGGCCATCAGTGCCAGGAAGCGCGGAATATCCTCCTGGGCGATCGCGTAGTCTATCATCACCATGATGGGCCCGCTGCGCGGCCGGAGGTCGAGCCCCAGCACCGGCTCGTTGAAGGTGTTGAGCGGGTTGAGGTCGCGCGCATTGAACTGCGGCAGGGGCAGCCGGAAGCCGACCAGCGCGCAGAGCAGCATCGTCGACCCCGCTAGGCCCAGCGCTGAGTCCGGGCCGAAGGCGTCGGCGCTCAGGCCCCAGATCCAGGCGCCCGCCGCCATGCCGCCGAACGTGGCCGTCTGGTAGAGCGACAGCGCCCGCCCCACCACCCAGCGCGGCGACGATAGCTGGATCGAGACATTGAACAGCGATAGCGCCAGCACCCAGCAGGCGCCGGCCGGCACCAGCGCAAGGTGGCTCAGCAGCGGGTCGCGGCTATAGCCCAGCGCCACACTGCTGACGGCAAAGCCGATACAGGCCAGCCGCACGATGACCTCATTGCTGTAGCGCTCGCGGATGCGGCCATTGAGGAATGCCCCGCCAATGGCGCCGAGGCCAAAGCAGCCCAGGAGCGTGCCATAGGCCAGCGCGCCGCCACCCACATATTCCGCCGCCACCGAAGGCAACAGCGCCAGAATCGCCGTCGCCGAAAAGCCGAACAGAAAGCCGCGGAACAACACCGTCGTCAGGTTTGGCGATAGCGACACGTAGCGGATGCCGGCCCACATGGCGCTGCCGAAATTCTCGCGCGGCAGCCGGTTTGGCGGCCGTTCCGGCTTCCAGCGCCAGAGCGCGGCGATCAGCGGCACATAGGAGAATGCGTTGACCGCGAAGGCCGCGGCGGCCCCCGCCAGCGCCACGATCAGCCCGCCCACTGCCGGGCCGACGCTGCGCATCATGTTGAAGCCCATGGCATTGAGCGTCACCGCTCCCGGCAGGTCGCTGCGGGGCACGATGTCCCCCATCGATGCCTGCCAGGACGGGTTGAACAAAGCCGTGCCGCAGCCGATGAGGAAGGTGAAGGTCAGCAGAAGCCACGGGCTGAGGAGGCCGAGAAAGGCCAGCACGGCGAGCGTCAGCGACACCACCATCATGCCGACCTGGGCGATCAGCATGACCGTGCGGCGGTCGAAATTATCGGCCAGCGCCCCGGCGGCGATCGAGAACACCATGATGGGCATGGTCGTCGACGCCTGCACCAGCGCGATCATGTTGTGCGAGTCGGTCAGGGTGGTCATCATCCACCCCGCGCCCACCGCTTGCACCAGCCCGCCCAGGTTGGATACCAGCGTCGCCAGCCACAGCAACCGGAACGTCTCGTTCCGGAAGGGCGCCAGCACATGTGGGCGATCCGTCATCTCGCAGCCTTTCGCTACCCGCCTGTCTAGGTCTGCCGCGCCCACCTTGGCAAGCGCTCAACGGCCCGCCAGCCAAATCGCTGCGCGGGTCTTGTGGCGTAAAGCTGTCGGATCGGGTGTGGCGCCTAGACCACCACGTCCTCGTCGCTGCCCAGGATCCCCGCCAGCACCACCAGCGCCCGATCGAGCACCGCACGGGTCGGCGGCGCCATGATGCAGAGCCGCACGCCGGCCACCGGGGCATCGCCCACCTGCGCCGCCGACGGTGGCGTGATTCGCACGCCCGCCTCGCTGGCGCGCCGGGCAAACTGCTCCGCCTTGAGCGGGCTCATCGGCAGCCACAGATGCGGCACGCCGCCGGGCATTGGCACCGCCCCAATGCCCAGTCGGGTCCGGGTCCGCTCCAGCCGCGCCAAGCCCTCACTGCGCAAAGCGGTGGCCGCTTCCTCGCCCATGCCGATTTCGAGCATGACCGCGGCCAGCTCCGCCAAATAGGGCGGCAGGCCCCAGCTTTCCGCTCGCATCCGCTTGCGCATCGCCGCCAGCAGCGCCGGCGGCGGCGCCACGACGCCAAGGCGCACCAGCGGCGTCAGGCTCTTGGATAGGCTGGTGACAAAAATCACCTGACCGGGCAGCAATTCCCGATAGGTCAGGTGTCCCTTGGCCGCGTAAATTCCATAGATATCGTCTTCGACGATAAAGGCGCCATGCCGTTGTGCCACCTTGCCAATCGCCCGCCGCCGCTCCGGCCCGGTCTCGAACCCCAGCGGGTTCTGGCACACCGGCGTCGTATAGATGATCCGCGCGCCCGTGGCCGTCAGCGCCGCATCGAGCGCGTCGGGCAGCATGCCCTCGCCGTCATGGCGCACTGGGGCCATCGTCATGCCCAGGTTCGCCGCTGCCGCCAACGCCCCGGGGAAAGTCGCGCTTTCGGTCAGGATGATGCTGGACGTCTCGCGCAGGGTGGCAAAGGCCAGATGCAGGCCCTGCTGCGCGCCGTTGCACAACAGCATTTCGTCGGCGCCAACAGGCGTGCGCGCTGCGCTTAGCCAGCGCGCGACCGCGCCGCGCTGCCTGTCTGTGCCGCTGAAATCGCCATAGCCGCCATGGAGCAGCGCCAACGCGTTCCTGTTGGCCAGCTCGGTCGCCTCAGCCATCCGCTGCGAAGAAATGATCGGCGGCGGCGCGTTGATGGTCAGGTCGATAATGCCGCCATCGTCGGGCGTGGCGCCCACCTGTTCGAGCACGAACGTCCCGCGGCCGATTTCGCCACGCACCACGCCGCGCGCGCTCAGCGCATCGATGGCCCGGGTCACGCTGCCGATGGAAACCGAGAACTGCTGCGCCAGTTGGCGATGGGTCGGCAACTGCTCGCCCGGCCGAAACCGGCCGGCGGCAATGGCGTTCTCGACCGCCCGGGCCAATCGCTCATGCAGCGGATGCCGGCTATCAGGCAGATCGATTGTATCTGTGTTTGTATCATTCATTGAGTCGATACTATCCACCTCGGGTGAGCGCTGTCCACGCGGCCAAACGTCATCCCCGCAGCCGCACCAAAACTACCGGCCAGTGCGGCATCGGCCCTTGCGGCCTGCCGAACAACGACCCTAGGCCGCTCAACGCGACCTTTCATACTGGATTCGTCAACAAGGTCAGTACTATTGACATAACAATATTTCGGTGTTTGTATCACTCGTATCATTGCACGGTGATACAAATGACGCCACATGAATTTCGCCTCTCGTCCCGCGCCCAGTCGTTCAAGGCTTCGGAAATTCGCGAGCTGCTGAAGCTGGTCGGCAAGCCTTCCATGGTCTCCTTTGCCGGAGGCATCCCCGACCCCGCCTTGTTCAATGTCGGTCTGTTTCAGGAAGCATGGCGGCAGGTTTTCGCCGGCCCCTCGATCGCCCGCGAAGCGCTGCAATATTCCACCACCGAAGGCTATCTGCCACTGCGCCAGTGGATCGCCGAGCATATGGCTGCCCGCGGCGTACCCGCCGGCGCCGACAACATCCTCGTCACCACCGGGTCGCAGCAGGCGCTCGATCTCATCGGCAAGCTGCTGCTCGATCCGGGCAGCGGCGTCGTGACCGCGCGGCCGACCTATCTGGGCGCGTTGCAGTCGTTCTCCGCCTATCAGCCGCAGTTTTCTGGCCTCGACACGCCGCAGCCCACCGGCCCCACCGCGCCGCGACTGATTTATCTGGTGCCCGATTTCGCCAATCCCGATGGCGCCACCATGAGCCGCGCCGCGCGTCACAAGGCGCTCGACCAGGCTCGTACGCTCGACGCCGTCATTGTCGAGGACGGCGCCTATTCGGCCCTGCGCTACGATGGCGAAGACCTGCCGCCCGTCGCCGCGCTCGACGCGGCCACCCATGGCATCGAGGCGTCGCGCACGCTCTATTGCGGCTCGTTCTCCAAGACCCTGTCGCCCGGGCTGCGCGTTGGCTGGGTCTGCGGTCCCACGGCGCTGGTCCGCAAGCTGACCCTGCTCAAGCAAGGCGCCGACCTTCACACCGCCACCACCAATCAGATGGTCATGCATCGCGTCGCGACCGAGGGCTACGACGCCCAGGTCGCCCGCGCCCGGTCGGTCTATCGCGCCCGCCGCGATGCCATGCTCGGCGCGCTCGAGCGCCATGCCCCGCCGGGCCTGCGCTGGAACAGGCCCGATGGCGGCATGTTCGTCTGGCTGGAGCTGCCCGATCACCTCGACGCCGGCGCCCTGCTGCCGCAGGCCCTGCGCCAGGACATCGCCTTCGTCCCCGGCGCCGCCTTCTATCCAGATGGCTCCGGCCGCAACACCATGCGCCTCAGCTTCTCGCTCAGCGACGAAGCCCAGATCGAAGTGGGTATCTTCAAGCTCTGCAGCCTGATCGGCCAGCAGAGCATGGTAAGGGCTGTGAATGTGAGCTGAGGTCAGGCGGACACTCACCCCGCCCATACCCACCGCCGTCACCCTCGGGCTTGACCCGAGGGCTCTTCACTTTGGCATGCCACAAAAGAAAACACCCTCGGGTCAAGCCCGAGGGTGACGATCGCGTATCGGGGGCGTCGGGGCCTAGCCCGCTGCGGTATAAGCCGTCTTCACCACCGTGAAGAACTCGGCCGCATACTTGCCCTGCTCGCGCGAGCCGTAGCTCGAGCCCTTGCGGCCACCGAACGGCACGTGGAAATCGACACCGGCGGTCGGCACGTTGACCATCACCATGCCGGCCTCGGCATTGCGCTTGAAGTGGGTCGCATACTTGAGCGAAGTGGTGACGATACCGGCCGAAAGACCGAACTCGGTGTCGTTGGCCGTGAACAGCGCTTCCTCATAGTCCTTGACCCGGATGACCGAGGCCACCGGCCCGAAGATCTCTTCGCGGCTGATGCGCATGGAATTGGTCGCTTCGGTGAACAGCGTCGGCTGCAGGAAGTAGCCTTCCGTTGCCGCCTTCACCAGCTCGCCGCCGGCCGCCACCTTGGCGCCTTCGGCCTTGCCGATGGCGATATAGTCGGTGTCCTGCTTGAGCTGGCTCGGATCGACCACCGGACCGATTTCGGTGTTCTTGTCGAGCGCGTCGCCAACGCGCAGATTGCGGGTACGCTCAGCCAAAGCCTCGACGAACTTGTCGTGGATGCCCTCCGTGACGATGACGCGCGACGAAGCCGTGCAGCGCTGACCGGTCGAGAAGAAGGCCGACTGCGCCACGCTTTCGACGGCAACCTTGAGGTCAGCGTCGTCAAGCACGACGGTCGGGTTCTTGCCGCCCATTTCGAGCTGGAACTTGCGGTTGTGCTCGATCGAGGCGGCCGCGACGCGCTTGCCGGTTCCCACGGAGCCGGTGAAGCTGATGGCGTTGACGTCCTTGCTGTCGAGCATGGTCTGGCCAACGACCGAACCCTTGCCCATCACCAGGTTCAGCACGCCCTTGGGCAGGCCATTGCGAACGAGGATATCGACGATCGCCCAGGTCGAGCCCGGCACGAGGTCGGCCGGCTTGATGACGACCGTGTTGCCATAGGCCAGCGCCGGCGCGATCTTCCAGGTCGGGATGGCGATCGGAAAATTCCACGGCGTGATGATGCCGATCACCCCGATCGGCTCGCGCGTAATTTCGACGCCGACGCCCGGGCGGACAGATGGCAGCACTTCGCCAGCAAGACGCAGGACTTCTCCCGCGAAGAAGTCGAAAATCTGCGCGGCGCGGGTCACTTCGCCAATGCCTTCGGGCAGGGTCTTGCCCTCTTCGCGGCTCAGCAGTTCGCCGAGCTCGGCCTTGCGCGCCAGGATTTCCTGGCTGGTCTTGGAGAGAATGGCATGGCGCTCGAGGATGCCCGAGCGCGACCAGGCCGGGAATGCTGCCTTGGCGGCGGCGATGGCCTGCTTGGTTTCTTCGGCGGTGGCGCGAGCATAGAGGCCGACGACTTCAGCCGTGTTGGACGGATTGATGTTCTCCACACCATCCGAGCCCACCCATTCCCCGTTGATGAGGTTCTTGTGCAGTTCAGCCATGTTGGAATGCCTTTCGGGAGAGCTAAAGAAGACCGGCCCTGGCCAGGTCACGCAGCAGATGGCTGGCGCCGTAGGTCCAGGGCGGACATTTGGTGGAGAGGTTCACCCTGTTAGATAGGGTGCCCAGTTCAGAAGTCGATATCGTGACCACATCGCCCAGCTTGTGCGTGAAGCCCTTGCCGGCGCCATCGCGATCCTTGACCGGTGCGAACATGGTGCCGAGGTAGAGTACCAGACCGTCGGGATACTGGTGATGCCCTCCAATAGTCGCAGCAACCAGAGATTCCGGGGTGCGCGAAATCTGGCTCATCGAGGAGTGCCCCTCGAGCACGAAGCCGTCTTCGCCTTCCACCCGCAGCGCAATTTCGGATTGCTTGACGGTCTCGAGCGTGAAATCGCCATCGAACAGCCGGATGAACGGGCCGAGCGAGGCAGACGCATTATTGTCCTTGGCCTTGCCCAGCAGCAGTGCCGAGCGGCCTTCCACGTCGCGCAGGTTGACGTCATTGCCCAGCGTCGCACCGATGATCTGGCCGCCACTGGTGACCACCAGCGCCACTTCCGGCTCCGGATTGTTCCAGCTCGACACCGGGTGCAGCCCGACTTCGGCGCCATAGCCCACCGAACTCATCGGCTGGCCCTTAGTGAATATTTCCGCGTCCGGCCCGATGCCGACTTCGAGATACTGGCTCCACACGCCGCGCTCGATCAGCGCCGCCTTGACCTTCATGGCCGT
>CBIHQV010000034.1:0-51978 GCA_966212275.1 uncultured Devosia sp. | reverse complement strand
GATACTGGCTCCACACGCCGCGCTCGATCAGCGCCGCCTTGACCTTCATGGCCGTTTCCGAGCCCGGCACCAGTTCGCTGAGATCGGTGCCTATCAGCCCCAGAATGTCACCGCGCAGCGCGTCGGCCCGTGCCTTGTCGCCACGCGCCTGTTCTTCGATCACGCGTTCCAGCAGCGAAACCACGAAGGTGACGCCTGATGCCTTGATGGCCTGGAGGTCGATGGGCGACAGCAGACTGGGCTTGGACGCATCCAAACCGGCAGCGACCGAATTGGCCAGCGCGGCGTCGACGCTCCCCAGGTTCACGCCGGCTGCATTGCGCACATGCTGGGCAGCCTGCCCGCTCTCTGCAATGTCGCGCACGGTGGCCAGGCCCTGGGCGGTGATGTCGAACAACTCGCCATTGCGAACCGTCACGATCCGCGGATGGTCATGTCCCGGAACGCGGGCGCGGCCCAGCAAGATGCCGTCGGGATAGTGCCTGTCGCCCATGATCCGCCCCCTGAAATGTTAGGGCAGTGACTACCTCACTGGCCCCCTCAAGTGCAAGTTCAAAAGTCATACTTATGGCGACGACCGCTCTCCACAACCTCGTTCAACTCCGGTTCATCTGCGCCGCAATACTGACGCAATGGATGGGGAGTAGTCCCCCGATACCTATTGGAGTGTCCCATGCGTCGCTTTGCTGCCTTCGTCCCCTTCGTTCTGCTCGCCAGCCTGTCGCTGCCCGCCTATGCCGGCACCATCACCATCGAAGGTCGCGGTGAAGTCATGGCGACGCCGGATATGGCGCAGATCAATTCGGGCGTAACCACCCAGGGCGCCACCGCACGCGAAGCGCTCGACGCCAACACCGCGGCCATGGCCGACCTCATCGCCGAGCTCAAGGCCTCCGGCATCGAACCGCGCGATATCCAGACCTCGGGCTTTTCGGTCAATCCGGACTACGTCTATACCGACGAGCGCGACGCCAACGGCTATTCCCTGCCGCCCAAGATCAACGGCTACCAGGTCAGCAACACCGTGACGGTCACCGTGCGCAAGCTCGACACGCTGGGCAGCATTCTCGACAAGTCGGTCACCGTCGGCGCCAACACCGTCAATGGCGTCAGCTTCTCGGTGGCTGATCCTTCCGAACTCTATGACGAAGCTCGCAAGGCCGCCTTTGCTGATGCGCGCGCCAAGGCCGAGCTCTACGCCACCGCGGCCGGCGGCACGCTCGAAGAGATTTTGTCGATTTCTGAAGGCCAGACCTTCAATGACCCGCAGCCCTACCCCATGTACGCCAGGGCAGACATGGCCGCCAGCGCGCCAGTCCCGGTGCAGGCAGGCGAATTGGCCTTTGCCATCAACGTCAACGTCCAGTGGGAACTGGCCACCGGCGCCGAATAATCAATTCCCATACCCCTCTCGAGGGGGGCTTGGGCGGTGGGGACGATCGGAAATACCGTAGTCACCCGTCCCCACCAACCAGATCCAGCAAGGCCCTCGCGCAAGCGGGGGCCTTTGCTTTTGGGGAGCCTAACCCGCCAACACCTTCCACAGCATGTTGAGCCCGACCAGCACGAGGAAAACCGCGAAGACATATTTCAGCGTCTTCTGGTCCAGCCGATGCGCCAGCGCAGCACCCAGGGGTGCGAAGGCGGCAGCGAGCACCGCGACCAGCACCAGCGCTACGAGGTTGATGTAGCCCAGGCTCAGCGGGGGCAGGCCGGCGGCGCCCCAGCCCGAAATGATGAAGCCAAGCGTGCCCGACACCGCGATCGCCACGCCGATCGCAGCCGAGGTACCCACGGCGGCATGCATGGTGGCGCCAAACGCCACCAGCGTCGGCACGGTCAGCGAGCCGCCGCCAATGCCCATCAGCGACGAGATATAGCCGACGACGAATGCCGACCCGCGATGCGTTGCCACCGAGCCATTGAGATGGCCCATCAGCCTGGTCTGGAAGGCGAAGATAATATTGGCCGCGATGACGAAGGCCATGACGGCAAAGACGATGCGCAGCACATCGCCCGAGAAGTACCCCGCCATCAGTCCGCCGATGAATGTGCCGGCGACGATGAACGGCGTCCACAGGCGCAGCACCTTGAGGTCGAGCGCGCCACGCTTGTAATGCGAACGGGCGCTCATGATGCCGGTCGGGATGATGATGGCGAGCGACGTGCCCACGGCCACATGCTGCACCACATCCGCGTCATAGCCCAGCAATAGCAGCGCATTGCTCAGCGCCGGGACGATGATCGCGCCACCGCCAATACCCAGCAGGCCCGCGGCGATACCCGAGACCACGCCGGTCACCATCAGCCCCAGCACGAACGGCCAGTAGCCAGCCAGCGTTGCCCAATCCATTCAACGGTCTCCGATAAGATGAAGCACCACATCGCGGCGATGCGGCCGGCTGCGGTGCTCGAAGAGATAGATGCCCTGCCAGGTGCCGAAGACCGGCTGGCCGTCGACGATCGGAATACCGATCGACGTCTGCGTGAGGGCGGCCTTTATATGGGCCGGCATGTCATCCGGCCCCTCGGTCGTGTGAACCAGCCAGTCCATGCCTTCAGGGACAAGCCGACGAAAGAAACCGGCAAGGTCGGTCTGCACGTCGGCATCGGCATTTTCCTGGATCAGCAGCGAGCACGAAGTGTGGCGGACAAAGGCCGTCAGCAGCCCCGTCGTCACCTCGGCATTGGCTACGAACTGCCGCAGCGCGGGGGTGAACTCATAGAGCCCCTGCCCCTGTGTCGGAATGGTCAGTGTATCGGTGGCCTGCTGCATGCTCTGGGCCTACCATGTTCCCGCCCGCCCGGCCAAGCGCATCGCCGGACGATCCGTCCAGTCGTGCCGCACTGCCGCCACGATCCACAGGCCACGTCAATCCGCTCGGGTCGCCGGAACTATCGCCAAAGTCAGGCGTTGCGGGCCTTACGGGGAACTAGCATCGTCAGGTCGAACCAGCGATTCCATTCAGTTTGCGTTCAGACTGGCATCGCGATGCTTGGCAGGAATGTCTATCGACATAAGGAAAAAGAACAATGCGCCTTAGAACTTGGCTCCTGACCGGCACGAGCATCGGTCTTATGACCCTGCTGCCACTGAGCGTGCGCGCCCAGGATGGCGATCTCGTCGCCGCCTACCAGGCTTATACGGCCGCACAGGCATCCGGCGACACCGCCGCCATCGAGGCGGCGCAAGCCAGCCTGACCGAACTCTGCATCGTGGCTGGCTATGCCAGCTTTGAAGAATGCATCGCCGCCGTTTCCGCCGCACCGGCGCCCGGCGAAGCGGCCGCACCGCCTGCCGCAGACCCGCAGGCAGATGCCGACGCTGCAGCCGCGGCAGAAGCAGCGGCCGCTGCTGAAGCTTCAGCCGCCGCGGAGGCCCAGGCCGCTGCGGATGCACAGGCCGCAGCAGACGCTGAAGCTCAGGCTGCTGCCGATGCACAGGCTGCCGCTGACGCTCAAGCCGCTGCCGATGCACAGGCTGCGGCGGACGCCCAGGCTGCTGCTGATGCGCAGGCCGCCGCAGACGCTCAGGCCGCAGAGGCCCAGGCTGCTGCAGAAGCCGAAGCCGCCGCGGCGGCTGCCGCCGCCCAGGCACCGGCTGAAGCTGCGCCCGCCGAAGCTGCTCCTGCCGAGGCTGCGCCGGCCACTGCTGTCGACATCTCTGCCGATTTGCAGGTTCAGGTTGATGCCTACAATTCCGGCGTCGCTGACCTGATGGCCGGTGGCGACCCCGCTGCGGCACAGGCCAAGATCGCCGACGCCCAGGCCCAGATCTCCGCACTTTGCGCCGGGGCCGGCTTTGCCGACGTCAATGCCTGCCTTGCCCAGTATGGCCTGAGCCTGCCTGCCGTTCCCGGCCTGCCGGCTGCCACCGAGCCGACGACCGAACCCCGGGCATCCGATCAGCCCGCCGACGCCGCTCCGGCACCCGACGCAGCGGCGATGCCGACCGAACCCGTGCCGGAAGGCACGACTGGTGAAGCCGCGCCCCTGACCGACTCGGGCAAGGAAGAAACCCCGGTCGTCGACCCCGCCGCGGCCCCTGCAGCATCCGCTCCGGCTGATGCTGCTCCCGCCGCGCCGGCACCCGAGCCCACGGTCGTCACTCTCGAAACGCTGCCTGCGAGCGATGCCGCAGCCCAGTCCGAGGATCTCAAGGCCTTTGCCGCCGAGCCGGTCCAGTCCGCTGCGGCCGAACAGGGCACCGAGGTGACCGCCACCAACAACACCACCGTCAACCAGACGGTGATCAATAACTACATCAACAACATCACCAACAACGTGACCAACACCACGATCAATGGTGACGTCACCAACAACACGCAGAATAATACACAGAACAATATCGGCCAGCAGAACAACGTGACCGTTGTCGAGCAGGCAGCCGTTGCGTCTGTGAACCCGGGTGATCTGATCACCCAGGTTATCCTGCAGGTTGGTACCCAGTTGATCGTCAACTCGGTCGGCCAGGATACCGATCGCTTCTACAATCCGCAGCAGGACGAGATTTACTACGAAAATCTCAGCAACGGCCGCGTGCGTGAAGTCATCACGCGTCCGGACGGATCGCAGATCGTGACCGTGCGTAACCGCAACGGCGACGTCCTCCGTCGCTCGCGCTTTACCCCGGACGGTCGCGAATATGTGCTGGCCTATTTCGATGACCGCTATGACGAAGACCTGATCGTCTGGCGCGACCCGGGCCAGGACCTGCCCCCGCTGCGTCTCGATATCCCGGTCGAGGACTACATCCTTGACGCCCGCTACGCCGATGAGAACGAAGTCGAAGACTTCTTTGCTCAGCCTCCGGTGGAGCAGGTCGCTCGCCTCTATTCGATCGACGAGGTCAAGCGCTCTGCCCGTATTCGCGACAGCGTGCGCCGTCTCGAAGTCGGTGGCCTGACCTTCGACACGGGCGCCGCAACCATCGGTCGCGACCAGGTCGGTGCGCTCTCCGCCACGGCAAACGCCATGCTGGCCTTGCTGGAACGGAACCCGGGTGAAACCTTCCTGATCGAAGGCCATACCGACGCCGTCGGTTCGGAAATCTCGAACCTCGGCCTGTCGGATCTGCGCGCCGCCACCGTGGCTCGCATTCTGACCGACTTCTACGGTGTCCCGCCAGAAAACCTGGCCACCCAGGGCTATGGCGAACGCTACCTGAAGATCCGGACCGAAGCGGGCGAACGCGAGAACCGTCGCGTCACCATCCGCCGCATCACGCCGCTGATCACCGTCGCTGGCCAGTAACGCCAACGACCACTCAATCTGGAGGCCGGGCTATGTGCCCGGCCTTTTGCATTCCCGCTGCTGCGCCAGTGCGCCGCCTTGCCAGATGCTGAGAACTTGCTATTTCAGCACCATCCAAAGCTGGAGCGTCCCATGAAGCGGCTGGAAATCTTCGTCGAAAGCGTCATCCTCGCCTCGCGCTGGCTGCTGGTGGTCTTCTATATCGGCCTGGGCCTGGCGCTGGCGCTCTACGCCGTCACCTTCGCCATCAAGCTCTGGGACTTCGCCACCCACATGTTTGGCATGGACGAGACCGAGACCATCCTCAAGGTCCTCGGGCTGATCGATGCGGCGCTGATTGCCAGCCTCGTCGTCATGGTCATCATCTCGGGCTACGAGAATTTCGTGTCGCGCTTCGACAATGAAGATGACGTGCACTGGCTCGGCCAGATCGATGCCGGCTCGCTCAAGATCAAGGTCGCCTCCACCATCGTGGCGATCTCCTCGATCCACCTGCTGCAGATCTTCCTCAACGTGCCGCAATATACCGACAACCAGATCATGTGGTTCACCCTGCTCCACATCACCTTCATCGTTTCGGCGCTGTTCCTCGCCGTGATCGACCGCATTTCAAAGAAGCCCGGCAAGGGCAAAGAGCCCGATTTGTGAAGATTTTTTGTGGAAGAAGCCCGGCCCGCGGGGCTTTTTCTGCCTGCCGATAGCCGGCAATCTCTTGAATCAAAAGCACAATTATTCGCGAGATATTCCGCAGATAGAGTGATCACGGATTCGGGAACGAAAACAAAAAGCCCGCGTTTCTTTGCCATACGGTGAAACAAAGGAGCGACATCATGGCTATCCCTGAACGCGATACCGTTTACAACAATGACGGCAACCGGACTGTCTACACCCGCGAAAGCAGCGGTACCGGCTGGTTCGTCGGCATTATCGTTGCCCTGGCCCTGCTGGCCATTGGCTACCTCGTATTCTCGGCCAATTCTGGCCCGTCGACCACGGTTGACGTCAATGGCGCCCCGGCCACGACCGAGGCTCCGGCCGATCCGGCTCTGGCTCCGGCCCCGATGACTGAAGCGGCTCCCGCTACTGAAGCCGCCCCCATGACCGAGGCTCCGGCCGTTGACGCGGCTCCGGCTACTGAAGCCCCCGCCGTCGAGGCTCCGGCCACTGAAGCAGCTCCTGCTGCCGAGCCGGCCCCGGCCACTGAACCAGCTACGACGCCCGCCACCTAACGGCGCGTAGTCTGACTGCCCCAATGTCATCAGCCCTCCCTCTGATGACATCGAAGGAGACCCCGGCCGCCCCGCCGGGGTCTTACTTTTTGTGACGCGACATTACGTCTTGGTCAGCTTCCCTTGCGCCATCCGCCTCGCATTCCCATGTGCGAAGTCGAAAAAGAAAAGGGAGCCCTCATGTTCAACATCGACCAGATCGTCAAAGCCCTCCAGAGCGATCCCAATACCCAGCGCACCGCCATGACGGGCGCCGCCGGGCTTGCTGCCGGCATGCTGCTGAGCGGCGGTGGTCTGGGCAAGCTTGCCGGCAATGCTGTCAAGATCGGCGCCGTCGCCGCGGTCGGCGGGCTCGCCTACAGTGCGTGGCAGAACTACCAGAAGAACCAGCAGGGCACTGTGGCTCCCGCCCAGCAGGACGCCTTCATTCCTCAGGCCAGCGACACCCGCGGCCAGGAAGAGCTCGGCAAGTCCCTGGTGCGCGCCATGATCGCGGCCGCCAAGGCCGATGGCCGCATCGATGCGGATGAGAAGGAAGCCATCTTCGGCAAGCTCGAGACGATGAACCTGTCGTCCGAGGAAAAGGCCTGGGTGTTCGACGAGCTCTCGACCCCGCTCGACATCAATGCCGTCGTAGCCCGCGCCGATACCCCCGAGCATGCCACCGAAATCTACGCCGCCTCGCTGGTGGCGATCACCGCCGATACGGCATCGGAGCGCGCCTATCTCGATGCTCTGGCCAGCAAGCTCAGGCTCGCGCCGGCGCTGGTTGCCGAAATCCACAAGGCGGCGGGTGAGCATGCTCCCGAGCCTGCACCCGCTCCGGCCGCGCCCTTCGCCTATACCCCGTCGGGCAGCAACGTCTGACACATCAGGCAAAAGCCCCGGCCGCGACGGCCGGGGCTTCATAGCTTAGTTGGCGTCGGTCAGCAGGAAGCGCCGGTTGAGCGCCTGGATGGGCCGCGCATTGTTGGCATAATGGCTGGCAAACAGGTCGATCTGCTCAGCCGATACCTGCATCGGATCGACAAACACGTTCCAGGTCACGATCTGCGAGCAAGGCGGCGTGGTCAGCGATCCCTCGTAGCGGAACGAGGCATGGTTGGCCGGTAGCAGCACCGACGGATCGATCGTCTCCGTGCCGGCCGTCTCGGCGCCGATGGCGGGCCACTCGGCCTCGACAGCAGCCAAGGCCGCATTGGCCTCACCCGGATTCAGCAGCACCCCCAGCACCAGCAGGTCACCGGCTTCGGACTTGTTGACGAAATGCACTTCGAGCGGGCTGTGGGCGCCGTCGACCGTGTGCTCGGACTCGTGGTGGAAGTGGAACTGCACCAGGTCGTAGCGCACGCCGTTCAGTTCGACATAGCCACCCTTGCCGTTGGTGTTGACCTGCACTGTGTGGCCATTGTCCACCACCGTGGGAGTGAACGCGGTCCAGTGCACTTCGGCCGGGCTGAACTCGGCATGGACAGCCTTGGTCGGCGTGAGGTCGATCGGCGACTGCTCCTGCCCGACGGCACAGTCCTTGAATTCTTCTGCGATGTCGCCCCAATGGCTGGGATCGGCTTCGCCTTCATAGCCCCAATGGTGATCCTGTGCGGCCGCAGGGAGAGTGGCGGCTGCAAGTGCCAGCAGGCTGGCAACGATGATCTTGGAAGTCATAATGTCCTCTAGTGACGCTGACGCGGCACGGACTACACCGCTTTCGCCGGGTGGCGGACGGTGTCCGGGTCGGCCGCTCCTATTGAGCGGCGACGCCATCTGATCCCCGATTATGGCGCTTCCGTGGAGCCCTCGGTTACATCGGTGTACGTTCTTGAACCGCCCCTGATTGGCCGTCATTTATGACGCAACCACAGGTAGGTATCATGGAACTCGGACTCTACTCCTTCGCCGAAAACACCGCCGACCCGCTCAATGGCGACCGATTGCAGAGCCCGGCTGAGCGGCTCAAGGACCTGCTCGAGGAAATCGAGCTGGCCGACCAGCTTGGCCTCGCCTTCTATGGTCTGGGAGAGCACCATCGGCCCGATTTCGTCGCCTCCGCCCCGGTCACCATCCTGGCCGCCGCAGCCGCACGAACCAAGAGCATTCGCCTCTCGACGGCCGTGACCGTCTTAAGCTCGGAAGACCCGGTCCGCGTCTGGCAGCAGTTTTCGACGCTGGACCTGCTGAGCAATGGCCGCGCCGAGATCATGGCCGGCCGCGGCTCGTTCATCGAGAGCTTCCCGCTCTTCGGCTATGACCTCGATGACTACGACACCCTCTTCGAGGAAAAGCTCGAAATGCTGCTCAAGATCAGGGAGGGCGGCAAGGTGGCCTGGCCCGGCAGCGCCCACACCAAGCCCATTCCGGGCATCGAAATCTATCCCAAGCCGGTTCAGGACCCGCTGCCGATCTGGATCGCGGTGGGCGGCACACCCAATTCTGTGGCCCGTGCAGCCTACTATGGCCTGCCCCTGATGATCGCCATCATCGGCGGCCAGCCCAAGCAGTTCGCCCCGCTGGTGCAGTTCTACCGCGAGACTGCCGAAAAGGTCGGCCGCGACCCCAAAGCCTTGCCTGTTGGCATCAGCTCGCACGGCTTCATTGCCGCCGACAGCCAGGACGCCCGCGACATCGCCTTCCCGGCCCACAGCGCCGCCATGAGCCGCATCGGCAAGGAGCGCGGCTGGCCGCCGATCACCCGCGCCCAGTTCGACGCCGGCGCCACCCCGCAAGGCGCCTATTTCATGGGCTCGCCGCAGGAGATCATCGACAAGATCCTGATGCAGCACGAATGGTTCAAGCACGACCGCTTCGGCCTGCAGTTGAGCGTCGGCACGCTGCCGCACGACAAGGTCATGAAGGCCATCGAACTCTATGGGACCGTCGTGAAACCGGCAGTGGACAAGGCGCTGGGCGCCTAGGCGACCGACGGCGCAAGCCGTTCGCTAGCCGCGCCCGCGATAGGGTGGGACGCCCTGGTCGGGCAGCCACACGCCATCCAGCGGCGCGCCTGTCTGCCAGAACACGTCGATGGGAATACCGCCGCGTGGATACCAGTAGCCGCCAATGCGCAGCCAGCGTGGCGCGATCGTCGCGATGATCTTCTTGGCGATGTCGATCGTGCAGCCCTCGTGGAAGGCACCATGATTGCGGAACGAGGTGAGGTAGAGCTTGAGCGACTTGGATTCCACCAGCCACTGGTCGGGGACATAGTCGATGACCAGATGGGCAAAATCAGGCTGGCCGGTGACCGGGCACAGTGAGGTGAATTCAGGCGCCACGTAGCGGGCGACGTAATTCAGGTCAGGATGCGGATTGGGCACCGGGTCGAGCACCGCATCCTCCGGGCGCTCCGGCGCCCGCACATCGCGTCCCAGTTGCAGATCGTCGCTCACAGCCTTACTTGCCCGAGCGCTTGATCGTCTTGATGGCCAGCGGCGGCAGGCCGGACTTCTGGGCGATCGCGCGATCCTGCTCCATGATGGCTTCGCGGGCCGGCTCGTCGCCGTCGAGACCGCCCAGCACGCTCGCATCGACCTTGCGGTTGGAGCGCTGGCTGCCGTCTTCATAGATCACGTCGAACATGACGAATTCGACGCGCGAGGTGGGTTTCTTGGCCATTGGTATTCTCCTGTGCGGCAGGCCGGCCTCGCAGGACCCTTGCGGTCCGCGAGATCAGGCGATGCCATGAATTGCGATAGTCGCGGCTTAGCGGAAGATGCCTTCGCCTTGCTCGTCGATGATCTGCCGGCCCTTGGACAACGCCAGAACGACCAGATCGTCGCGTGAACTCATGCGGTCGGCGCGCACGAACCGGTAGGTCTTGAGCTCGCCGCCGATATCTTTCTCGATCGTCCCGGCCAGTTGCAGCTCGCTGCCGGCCTTCATCTCGATCGCCTTGATGAGAAAGCCCTTGTAGCCTTCCTCGCCCAACACCTTGTCGCCAGCGGGCTCGGCGCTCGAGGAGCCACCACCGAACAAATTCTTCCAGAACGACATGGTCCGTCTCCTCTTTCTTCTCGTCCGGTCAGCGCCTGCGGCGGACCGGCAGCGGCAATTGCAGTTCGCCGCGTTTTTCCATTTCCTCGCGCAGCCAGCCTGGCGAGATATCGAAGTGGTTCGGCCAGGTCGGCACGCCGTTTTTCAGTTCGACCGTGCCAAAGAACCGCCGATCCCGCAACGGCTCGGTGCCCTCGCCCCGCTCCCCGATCATGCCCGCGGCATCGAACGTGCCATGCGACCCATCGGAAAACGCCACCACCAGCTTGAACGGCACGATGGCGCGAATGCTGGTGAGCTTGAGGCGAATAGGGCTATTCATCTTGCACCGGCAACCGCCCCAACCACGGTGTCATACCGACGAACGCCGGTATGCATCTTGAGATATCAGGATGGCCCCCGGCCTGCGCCGGGGTCACATCCAGCTTTGCCTAGTTGTCGAGGAAGCTCCGCAGCTTGCGGCTCCTGCTCGGGTGCTTGAGCTTGCGCAGGGCCTTGGCTTCGATCTGGCGGATACGCTCGCGGGTCACCGAGAACTGCTGGCCGACTTCTTCGAGCGTATGATCGGTGTTCATGCCGATGCCGAAGCGCATGCGCAGCACACGCTCCTCGCGCGGCGTCAGCGACGCCAGCACGCGGGTGGTGGTTTCGCGCAGGTTGGACTGGATCGCGGCATCGATCGGCTGGATCGCATTCACGTCCTGGATGAAATCGCCGAGGTTGGAATCTTCCTCGTCGCCGATCGGCGTTTCGAGCGAGATCGGTTCCTTGGCGATCTTGAGCACCTTGCGGACCTTGTCCAAGGGCATCTGCAGCTTTTCGCTGAGCTCCTCGGGGGTCGGTTCGCGGCCGATTTCATGCAGCATCTGGCGCGACGTGCGGACGATCTTATTGATCGTTTCGATCATGTGCACCGGAATACGGATGGTACGGGCCTGATCGGCGATCGAGCGGGTGATCGCCTGGCGAATCCACCAGGTCGCATAGGTCGAGAACTTGTAGCCGCGGCGATATTCAAACTTATCGACGGCCTTCATCAGGCCGATATTGCCTTCCTGGATCAGGTCGAGGAACTGCAGGCCACGGTTGGTGTACTTCTTGGCGATCGAGATCACGAGGCGAAGGTTGGCTTCCACCATTTCCTTCTTGGCGATGGCGGCTTCGCGCTCGCCCTTCTGCACCTTGTGCACGATGCGACGATATTCGGCGATGTTGAGGCCGGTTTCAGTAGCCAGCGTCGCCACGTCGCCGCGGATTTCACGGATCGTATCGGCTTCGCGACGGGCGAATTCGCCCCAGCCCTTGCCATCAAACGAAGCAAGGCCCTCTTCCCAGGCGGGGTTCACTTCCTGGCCGTAATAGCTGTCGAGGAACTTCTCGCGCTTGACGCCATAGCTTTCGGCCAGGCGCAGCAAGCGCCCTTCCAGCTTCACCAGGCGCTTGTTGATGTCGTAGAGTTGCTCGACCAGGCTTTCGATACGGCTGGCATTGAGCGACAGCGACTTGACGTCGGCGATGACCTCGCCGCGCAGCACTTCAAGCTTCTTGGTTTCGGCATCCGACACAGAGGCCGTACGGTCCTCGGCATGCTTGTCCTGCATCTCGCGCATCTGCCCATAGGCATTGGCGATGCGATCGAAGGTTTCGACCACCTGCGGCTTGAGCTCGGCTTCCATCGCCGACAGCGACAGCGCGTTCTCGAACTCGTCGTCTTCTTCCTCGACCGGGTCCTGCGGAGCCTGCGGCTCCTCGGGCACGTAATCGTCGTCGTCATCGCCCGACGATGCGCGCTTGGGCGCCGGAGCCGCCTTGGGCTTTTCGGCGATCGTCTCCATCTTGGGAGCAGCGTTGAGGCTCACCATGTCGGGCGACGGGGCAGCCTGCTTGGCGTCAGGGCCAGCATAGGTGGCTTCGAGGTCAATGATGTCGCGCAGCAGGATTTCGCCCTGCGCCAACTGCTCGCGCCAGATGATGATGGCCTGGAAGGTCAGCGGCGACTCGCAGAGGCCCTCGATCATGGTCTCGCGACCGGCCTCGATGCGCTTGGCGATGGCGATTTCGCCTTCGCGGCTCAGCAGTTCCACTGAGCCCATTTCGCGCAGATACATGCGCACCGGATCGTCGGTTCGATCCGAACCGGCCTTGGTATTGGACGTCGTGGAAACGGCAGTGCTGCTGCTGGAGGTAGAAACCTCCTGGCCCTGGTCTTCTTCGTCCTTCTCGACTTCGGTCTCTTCGACCTCGTCTTCGTCGACGACGTTGATGCCCATGTCGGAGAACATGGACATGAAATCTTCGATCTGCTCGGACGACACCTCGTCCGACGGCATGACCGCGTTCAGCTCCTCATAGGTCACGTAGCCGCGCTTCTTGGCGACCTTGATGAGCTTTTTTACGGCGGCGTCGGAAAGGTCGAGCAGCGGGCTGTCATTCGTCGCCTCGGGGGCGCCGGCTTCCGGCTTCTCGGTTTCCTTGGTGGTCTTTGGTGCTGCCTTGGTGGCCATGTGGTACTCCGTCGGAACCCGTGAGCGCCCGGGTCCGGGTAAGGCTTAAGTGGTGACACCTCAAGGCAAGGTAAAGGTTCGGTCACTCAGGCGTTAACGCCTGGCTACGACCGAAGTTCGCCTCGGATGACTTCACATATCGCCATATGCAAAATCGCGCGTACCCGCGGACTTTTAGAGTCATCCCCTAAAAGCTGCGTGTCGCGCGTCCCGATAACGAACCAAATCCTTCGATCAATGCCTCTGTGCCATCGACAGTGGTAATCTGGTTCTTGATGTCCCGCAGCCTTTCAAAGGTTTCTTCGCTTGGGTCTTCGCCCAGCGCCGCTTCGGCTGCCTTGAGTTCCCTATTTAGCTGAACTTTCTTGTTATGCAAGGCCAGCGCATGACTCAATCCGGTCTCGGCATCCACGAGAGCGATCTCGGATGCGATCTGCCACACGCCTTGCCGCAGCAAAACGTCGGCCATCTTGTCCAGTGCCGGACCATGCCCGCGCACACCGAGCGCCGCCTTGAGATCGTCGGCAGAGATATCGTGGTGACGCACCACGAGGCTGAGGATTTCGCTCATGACCTTTTGTGCACTGGGCGTCTCGAAATCGAGCGCCGCCAGCACCTCGAACTTGTCCTCGACCAGTGCCGGATGATTGACGAGGCTCAGAATGATGGTCGCCTCGCGAGGCGTCGCCTCGGCGACTGATCCGGGCTTAAGAAGCCTGGAATTGCGCAGGGTATCGCTCACCACCAGCCGTGGCGTGCCCCGCGCCGGATACCCATAGGCGCCGCTCTGGCCATAGCGCTGCTGGCCGCCTCGCGGCTCGAAGCGGTTCTGCCGTACCGGGGCAAAGAAGGCGCGCAGCTTCTCGTCGAACGCCTGCGCATAGTGGAAGCGCACCGAGCTGTCCCCGATGCCATTGGCCCGCTCGCGCAGCCGCGCCTGCAACGCCGCGCGCGCCTCCGGCGTCTCAGGCACCAGCCCGCCGGTTTCCATGCTCCAGATCACGTCCGACAGGCTCCGCGCCCTATCGATCACATCTGCGAATGCAGCCCTGCCCTGCGCCTTGATCAGGTCATCGGGGTCCTGCCCTTCCGGCAGGGTGGCGATGCGCACGGTGAAACCAGGCTTCAGGTGCGGCATGACGAGGTCGGCCGCGCGCTCTGCGGCCTTGAGGCCAGCCTTGTCGCCATCAAAGCACAGCACCGGATCGGGGGTCATCTGCCAGAGCATCTGCAAATGCTCCTCGGTCATCGCCGTCCCCAGAGGTGCCACCGTGCCCTCAAAGCCCGCCGAAACAGCCGCGATCACGTCGAGATAGCCCTCAACCACCACGACCGTGCTGCCATCGCGCGCCGCCTGGCGGGCAGTCTGCCCGTTATAGAGCGTCCGCCGCTTGCTGAAGAGCTCGGTCTCGGGCGAATTGAGGTATTTCGCCGGCACGTCCGCCGACATGGCCCGGCCGCCAAACGCAATCACCCGCCCGCGGAAATCCATGATCGGGAACATCACCCGGTTGCGGAACCGGTCATAGGTCAGCGGATCGTCCTCGCGGCTGGCCACGAGTCCGGTATCGATCATGTCCTGCGCCGACACGCCGTTCTGCGCCAGGTGCTCCTTGAGCCCGTTACGGCTATCAGGCGCAAAGCCGATGCGGAACCGCGTCTGGCTCTGCGCCGACACGCCACGCTCCAGCAGGTAGCCGCGCGCCCGCGCCCCAATATTGTGGCTCAGCGCCGCCTCGAAATACTTGGTGGCCAGCTCCATGACGTCGATCAGGCTCTTGCGCTCGGCCTCGCGCTTCTCAGCGCGCTCGTCGCGTGCCGGCATCGGCACCCCGGCCATCCCGGCAAGCTTTTCGACCGCCTCAGGGAAGCTCATGCCCGCCTTCTCGGTCAGGAACCGGAAGTGATCACCCGATACCCCACAACCGAAGCAGTGGTAGATGCCGCGCCGATCATCGGCGTGAAAGCTCGGGCTCTTCTCGCCATGGAACGGACAACAGGCCCACATATCGCCCTTGCCCGGCTGGCTCTTGCGTTTGTCCCACAGGACGTGCTCGCCCACCACCTGCGTAATGGGCAGGCGCTGACGGATTTCGTCCAGGAATTGATCGGAAAAGCGCATGGGATGTTAAGTAAGCATTCGACGGCTGTGAGTCACGGCCCGCGAACTTATCCACAGCACCTCAAGGCATCACGATCTTGAACACCCGCACGCGCAGTCTGATCGCCATCACCATCATTCCGATCGCCCTGGTGGGCGGTTTGCTCTGGTGGCTCTCAGGCCTTGTGCCCGAATGCAGCAGCACCATTCTCAGCAGCCTCGACGCGCCCGATGCCAGCAAGTCACTACTGATCGTCGCTCGCGATTGCGGCGCCGACGGACTCAATACCCAGGCGGTGATCATGCCTTCCGGTGGCACGCTCGAGGGCGATGCGACGGGCTTTCTGGCCCTTGAGGGCCAGCACACGCCCGAAGCGCGTTGGGACGCCTACGGCAACCTCGAAGTCACGCTGCCTGCAGGCGCCACGGTCGTTCACCAGCAGGACGAGGCGGCCGGCATCTCCATTATTTACAACTGATTCAACCGATACCGCGCCACGCGGCCAGCGCTGCCAACTCACGGCTCCGCCATTAATTTCCATTTAGGAATTTAAGGTTAGCTTCCGGCAACAAACGTTTACGAAAACGGGCATTGCCCATCAGCAGAAGCGACCGATCTATGTGGAAACGGCTGGGGACCTTTCTGCACCATGCGGGGGGCAATGTCGCAATGACGTTCGGCCTGCTGCTGCCGATGCTGCTTGTCGGCGCGGGCGTGAGCGTGGACTATCTGCGGGCCTATGGCGCCTATTCGGAGATGCAGGCCGAGCTCGATCTTGCCCTCATCGCGGCCATCAAGAAGATCGACAATTTGTCGACGCCCGACCTCGAGGAGGAAATCCGCGAGTGGTTCAGCACACAGACCCGGCTAGAGGATTTTTCCCTTGAGGACGTGACGGTCGATACTGTCGGCTCAGTCATTCGCGCGACGGCCCGGGCCGAGGTCAGCACCACCCTGATGCAGATCGGCGGCATCATGTCGGTCCCCATCAGCGTCATGAGCGAGGTTGCGGGGCCCGCAACCTCCTACCTTAATGTCTATCTCGTACTCGACAAGTCCGCGTCGATGATGCTGGCGGCCACCCCCAGCGGCCAGTCATTGCTGACCTCCGCCCTCGGTTGCGCTTTCGCCTGCCATGATGGCGACCAGCACACGGTCAAGGGCGTCAAGTACGCGACAAACTACGCTTACAGCGCTCCCAAGAATGTGGAGCTGCGGTCCGATGTCTTGCTCGATGCCATCGAGGAAGTCCTTGCAACGGTCGAGGATCTTGACCCGTCGAGGACACGCATCCGTGTCGGTCTCTACCGCCTGGCAGCGACGACCACCCAGACCCTGGCGCCCACCTTTTCCATGGCGACGGTCAGGACAACCCTCACCACGCCCTCGAAAAATCTGACCAGCGCGTCTTCCACCGACGGTACATTTTTTGACGTGAGTCTAGGTGCATTGGCACCAATGGTGGGAAGTAATGGCGATGGCACCACAGCCGCCAAGCCACTCAAGCTCGTAATGATGATCACTGACGGGGTGCAGTCGCGCCGCTCGTGGGTGACGTCGTCAAACTGGAGCGGCTGCGTCTGGTCGAGCACGCCTTATTGCCCGCAATCGGCCGACAGCAAGAAGATCACGCCCCTCAATCCCGACTGGTGCAAACCCATAAAGAGTAACGGGGCCACCTTCGCCACTGTCTACACGACCTATCTGCCGGTTACCTATGACTGGGGCTATAACACTACGGTCGGCGCCACCATGGCGAGCAGTACCTGGACCACCACCTGGGGCGGCAAGCTCAATCCCTCCGCGCCAGCCAACATCACCCGGCATGATTATCTGCCCATTGCCCTGTCTGACTGCGCCACGTCGGCGGACTATTTCATGCAGGCAACCGACGCGTCGGAGATCACCAGCAGCCTCAGCACCTTATTCTCCCGCTACCTGTCCACGGTGCGCTTGACCAAATGAAGCGAGCCGTCCCAACCCTTGTCCGCAGGTTATGCCACGACCAGCGCGGCGCGACGGCCGTGGAATTTGCCCTGCTGATCACGCCCCTCCTGTTCCTGCTGCTGGGAATTCTGGAGGTCAGCATGCAGTATTTCGTCTCTGGTGCCCTGGACTCGGCAGTGCAGCGTACCGCCCGCTTGATCCGCACCGGCCAGGCCCAGGCTCAGCACCTGACCAATGCCCAGCTGAGGGCCGAGATGTGCTCCAACATCCTGGATCTGTTCGACTGCACCGCGAACAGCTACCTCATGGTCGACACCCTGGACACGCTCGCCGCCCCAACCTACGCGCTTCCGGTCAAACCCAACGGGCAGTTCATCTCGACGGTGACCTATGAATTGGGTTCGGGCCATTCCTACGTGATGGTGCGTGGCTACTTCCAGTTTTCGCCGCTCTTCAATGTCTTCGGTGCGCTCAGCCCAAGTCTGAGCAACGGCAACCGCCTTCTCGTCGCCAGCGCGCTGTTTCGCAATGAACCGTTCTAGCGCCATGAAGGCTCGGTTCGCGTCCTTTGCCGGCGACGACCGCGCCGTCTCGGCCGTGGAATTCGCGCTGATCCTTCCGGTCATCCTGGTGCTGCTGATCGGCCTGGTCGATATCAACGAGGCGCTGACCGTCTACCGCAAGATGCGCCAGATCTCGTCGACCGTGACCGATCTGGTGGCCCAACGCAGCGAGATAACGCCTGCCGAGATCACCATGACGCTTCAGGGCAGCGCATCCCTGCTGGCACCCTACGAAACCACCAACCTCGATATCGTCCTGTCGGTTATCGACGTGAAGCCGCAGGGCCAGACCGTCGCCTGGTCTCGCGGCTATCAGACCAGCCCCGAACTGGCCGGTGCCACGCCCAAGTTTCCTGTGCCCGACGCGCTCAAGGAGAACGGGGTACAGGTCGTCGCCGTCAGGGTGGACTACACCTTCGACACCCTGTTTTCGGGCCTGATCGAAGGCTTTCTAGGTCGCAGCGGCTACGTGATGCAGGACACCATGTACGAGCGCCCCCGGGTCGGCGACAAAATTATTATCGACTGACCGTCGGCCTTAGGCCTTGCTGCGCTGATAGAGGCGCCACGCCCAGCCAAAGAGGCCAAAGGCGAAGATCACCAGCAACACGCCGCCGAAGATGACCCCGATAGAGGCGCTGAGCAGCGGGAAGAACAGGAACACCAGCCCGAGCAGGATGTAGGACACGCCCGACAGCACCACCGGCCAGATGCGCGCATAGTGTTCGCGCTCACGGGTGATGACGACAATCTGCATGATGCCGACAACCAGCGCTGCAATGCCCACCAGCGAGGCCAGGAAGGTCACCGTGAATATCGTGGCCAGTAGCGGACTGATCAGGATCAGGATGCCGAGGATCAGCGACAGCGCGTTCGCAACCACGTCGAACCAGTAATTGCCGCTCTTGCCGCCGCCGAAGGTCAGGCTCCATAGGCCGAGCGCCCCGTCGATGACCAGCAGGATGCCACCCGCCAGCACCAATACGGTCAGAGCCTCTGCTGGCCAGATGATGGCGTAGAGCCCCGCCAAGAGCATCAGCGCGCCCCGCAGCGCCGTCGCCAATGCAAACCGCCTTTTCGTTTCTGCCGAAACCGTCATCGTCGCCTCCGTCGCGGACTCGCCGCCTTGTCCCATCGGCAGTTTAGCGCAGCCTGCGGGCCTGCCAAGTCATGCAGGCTTTAGATTGTCTAAAGCGGCAGGCGCAGTTTTGTTGATTGCGGGCGAAGCCCTTCCGTGGTTGGAGACGCTGGTCATCCAAGCCTGCAATGCGGTTTTGCGTCATGTCCCTGCCCCTCATCGCCCTGTTTCTGGCGGCCTTCGCCTTTGGCACCACCGAATTCGTCATCGCCGGCGTCCTGCCGCAGGTTGCCGAAGGGCTCGAGGTGAGCATTCCGGTCGCCGGCTACCTGGTGTCGGGCTATGCCATCGGCATCGCTCTGGGCGGGCCGCTTCTGACCCTGGCCACCACCAATCTGGCGCGACGCACCTTGCTGCTTGGCCTTATCGCCGCCTTCACGCTCGGCCAGGTCGCCTGCGCGCTGGCGCCCGGTTTTTCGAGCATGCTGGTTCTGCGCATGCTGATTGCCATTGCGCATGGCAGCTTCTTCGGCATCGCCATGGTTGTCGCCGTGGGCCTCGTGGCGCCGGAGCGTCGGGGCTTCGCCGTGGCGCTCATTCTCTCTGGCCTGACCGTATCGAACGTCATCGGCGTGCCGCTGGGCGCCGCCATCGGCAACCTCTTTGGCTGGCGCGCCACATTCTGGGCCATGGGCACTTTGGGGCTGCTCGCGAGCCTTGCCATAGCGCTCTGGGTTCCCGGCACAGCCAATTCCGCAGCAAGCCGACCGGCGCTCGGTCGACAGATCAAGGTACTGGGCCGCCAGCAGGCCTGGACATCGCTGTTTCTCATGCTGATGCTGATGATCGGCCAGTTCGTGCCCTTCACTTACATTGCACCCATGCTGCAGGAGGTCACCGGCCTCGATGCCGCCTGGATACCGTGGGTGCTGCTGCTCAACGGCATCGGCTCCACCATCGGCGTGTTCCTGGGCGGCCGCCTGGCCGACTGGAAGCTCATGCCGTCCCTCATTGCCATGCTGGCTCTGCAGGTCGTGGTGTTGGTCACCTTCTATTTGAGCAGCCCCTACCCCGTGCCCATGGTGGTCGTGATCTTTGTCTGGGGCGCCCTCAACTTCGCCATCGGCACGCCGATCCAGACCCGCATCCTGGGCTGGACGGCCGACGCACCGGGCCTCGCCTCCTCGCTCATTCCGTCGGGCTTCAACATCGGCATCGCACTGGCCGCCTTCCTAGGCGCCACCATGCTCAATGCCGGCCTGGGCTATCGCAGCCTGCCGCTGGCCGGTGCGGTCGCGCTTTTGCTGGCTGTCGGCGTCGCCGTCTTTTCCTATGCCTGGGAACGCCGTAGCGGCCACACGCCGCCATTGCCGGCCGGTGCGGTTGCAGCCGAATAACGGTTTGCATACCAAGCTCCGACATGTGATCGGCCGGTATCGGTTAACCGCGTAGAATGGCGCCTTGCAGAGCTGCGCGCGCAGCTCATCCGGACCTGCCATGCCCCTCGACCAACTATCGCTGCTGACCGCCATTGCCTTTTCATCGGCCGCCCTCACCATAACCCTGTTCGTGGGCTGGCTCGGTTCGCGCCGCGATACCTATCTGCTGAGCTGGTCCATCGGCCTGCTGCTGGTGGTAGTCGGCGTGGTCCTCTTCGGCATGCTGGCCGAGAATTACAATGCGCCGCTGAATTTCGTGTCCTTCGCCCTCACCCAGGGCGGCTTCGCCTTCATCTATGCCGGCGCCATCCTGTTCCGCGCCAAGCCATTGCCGATGGCCGCGGTCGCCATCATGGGCCTCGGGCTGATCGGCTTGACCGGCGTGGCCTTCCTGGCCGGCCTTTCGGGCCTCGGCACCATTTTCGCCAATCTCAGCATGGCGCTGCTGATGGCGATGACGGCCTGGGAATATTGGAGCGGTCGCGACGAATCGCGCCGACCCATGATCTCCAATGCCGCCCTCTATACCGTCGCCGCCATATCCTTCGTGCTCTGCGCCGGCGTGCTGGTCTTCGAGCAACGCTGGATCTTGACGGCCCAACCCAAAAATTGGGCCGAGGACATCAACGCCATCGTCCTCATCGTGGGCATTACCGGCATTGGTGCGGTGTCGCTGACCCTCAACCAATCGCGCTGGGCCCGTCATCATCGCCGCGAGGCCATGACCGATTCGCTCACGGGCCTGCTCAACCGGCGCGCCCTGTTCGCCGCCATGGACGCGCCGCTGGCGCCGGGTTCGGCGGTGATCATGTGCGATCTCGATCACTTCAAGTCGATCAACGACCAGTTGGGCCACGCCGCCGGCGACGCCGTGCTCGAGGGTTTTGCTGCCCTGGTGCAAGGCGAACTGCGCCAAAGCGACGTTGCGGCGAGGCTGGGCGGCGAGGAATTCTGCATCGTGCTGCGCGACCTCAGCAAGCGTTCCGCTGCCGGGGTCGCCGAGCGCATTCGCGCCGGCTTCGAGGCCGCCCGCTTCCCCACCGAGCGCGGCCTCGCCGAAACCACGCTCAGCGCCGGTGTCGCCATCAGTGGCGTCGATGGTGAGACGTTCGAGACCGTACTGAAGCGCGCCGACGATGCGCTCTATGCGGCCAAGAGCGCCGGGCGCAATCGCGTGCATGCCCCGGCGCCGCGTCTGGTTGCCTAGGCGCTGAGCGCCGCCCGCACCTTGCCGCTCGCCTTGCCGAAATCGATCCGGCCCGGATAGTCGACCTTGAGCTGGGCAATGACCTTGCCCATGTCCTTGGCGCCCTCGGCGCCGGTGGCGACGATCGCCGCGAGAATGGCAGCCTCGACTTCGTCCTCGGTCAGCCCCTTGGGCAGGAACTCGTTGAGGATGTCGATTTCTTCCTTCTCGACGGTCGCCAGGTCCGCCCGGCCCGCCTGCGCGTAGATGGCAAAGCTCTCTTCGCGCTGCTTGACCATCTTCTGCACGATGGCGAGAATCTCTTCGTTCGTCGCCGGTCCGCGGTTTTCGGTGCGGATGGCGATATCCTTGTCCTTGATCGCCGCGGTGATGGCACGGAGCGTCGCCGTGCGCCGCTGGTCACGGGCCTTGAGCGCGGTCTTGAGGCCTTCGCTGAACTGTTCGCGCATGGGTTTTGGTCCTCTTGCTATGCGTTTTGTTGGCCCCATATAGGCACAATAAGCCGTGCGCGCCACTTGCGCTGGAGCGCCTTGGCTTCTATGACGAGGCCTCAATCGACATCGGCGAAGCGTGGTCAGGAAAAGTGCAGACTTTTCCGGTTCGACCGCGCGACCATCTGAAACCAACCTTGGAGGCCCACCGTGACCGGCTGGCAGCAATCCCCCGCGACCGCCCTTCTGATCCTTGCAGACGGTACGCGCCTGGAAGGCCGCGGCATCGGTGCAGTGGGTCACGCCGCCGGCGAAGTGTGCTTCAACACCGCCATGACCGGCTACCAGGAAGTGCTGACAGACCCGTCCTATGCGGGCCAGATCATCACCTTCACCTTCCCCCATATCGGCAATGTCGGCACCAATGACGAGGACATCGAGACGGTCAACATGGCCGCGCTCAGCGGTGTCCGCGGCGTCGTGCTCAAGGCCGACATCACCAACCCGTCCAACTACCGCGCCGCCGAAAAGCTCGATGCCTGGCTCAAGAAGCGCAACATCATCGGCATTGCCGGCATCGACACCCGCGCGCTGACGGCGCAGATCCGTGAAAACGGCATGCCCAATGGCGTCATCGCCCACGAGCCCACGGGCATGTTCGACGAAGGCTCGATCAAGGCCGAGCTCAATGCTTTCCCGGGGCTCGAAGGCCTCGATCTCGCCAAGGAAGTCACCACGGCCCAGACCTATCACTGGGACCAGACCGGCTGGGCCTGGGACAAGGGCTACGGCAAGGTCGAAAACCCGGACTTCCACATCGTCGCCATCGACTATGGTGCCAAGCGCAACATCCTGCGTTGCCTCGCCGATCAGGGCGCCAAGGTGACGGTGGTTCCTGCCACGGCGACCGCCGCCGATGTGCTGTCGCACAACCCCGATGGTATCTTCCTCAGCAATGGCCCTGGCGATCCGGCGGCGACCGGCAAATATGCCGTGCCGACGATCCAGAAGCTGATGGAAACCGGCAAGCCGGTCTTCGGCATCTGCCTTGGCCACCAGCTCCTCGGCCTGGCGCTGGGCGGTACCACGTCCAAGATGCATCAGGGCCACCACGGCGCCAATCATCCGGTCAAGGACCTGACGACGGGCAAGGTGGAAATCACCTCGATGAACCACGGTTTCGCCGTCGACAAGGCGAGCCTCCCCGCTGGCGTCACCGAGACCCATATCTCGCTTTTCGACCAGTCCAATGCCGGCCTCAGCGTCGATGGCAAGCCGATCTTCTCGGTGCAGTACCACCCCGAAGCCAGCCCCGGCCCGCGCGACAGCCACTATCTGTTCACGCGCTTCCTCAACCATGTCCGCGCCCAGAAGGGCATGGAACCGCGCCCCGAGCACGCCGCTCCGGCCGCCTGAGCCTTGGCGCACGACACCTACCATCTGACGCCGAAGAGCCTCGTTGGAGAGCGCTTCGGCGCCGATGTTTTCGGCGACATCCGCATTGCGCTGATTGGCTATTGTCCGCCGCCCAAGGCGCTCGATGCCTATGCACCACAACGCGTCACCGACCAGCATTTCATCCACGTCTCGCCCGACAGCGTGCGCATCCTGAGCCATGGCGGTCGGCGCTTCCTTTCGCTGGCCCATGTCTATGGCGGGCCCGTCTCCTCCGCGACGGTGGAAGAACTCGCCTATTACGGCATCGACACCATCCTTGCTTACGGCCTGGCCGGTGGGCTGGGGACTAAAAGTCTGACTATGGGTGACTTCTACCGTGTCGACACCGCCTATGCCTTCGATGGTACGACGCCCCATTACAGTGGGGATAAGATCGTTTCTGCCGATGCCGTCCTGCGGGATCAGATAGCGGGCCTCTGGCCCGACATGGCCGGTGTGCAGGCTGGCACCGGTGACGCGATCTACCGGGAAAGCGATGCGCTGCTGGACCGCTATCGGGCCGTTGGCTGCGACATCGTCAATCTCGATTCCGCGCATCTGTTCGCCGCATCGTTGACCAACAGCGCCGGCAAGCGCATCCGGACCATCCAGTGCGGCGTTCTCTCCGACATCGTCAGCGGCGACGCGAGCTCCGAAAGCACGCTGGGCACCATGCTATCGACGACCGGCGCCGCCGGGCTCAATCCGCTGGAAAAGACCGGCGATATCGTCCGCTTCTATGTCGAGACACTGGCCCCGCGCCTCTAGGCCCATTTCTCCAGCGCCGGACCACCCTGCCCGCCCACCGGATCGGTCTTGGGCAGCGGCACCCGCGCGATGCGCTGATCGGCCTCGGGGCGATCGGCGGGATCGCCGCGCAGGATGTCCCAGCGCTGACCGGGCGGATAAGCGCCGACCATCAGGAAATCGGCATCGGCAGCCTCGCGTCGGTGCACGGTGCCGGCAGGCAACAGCACCACATCGCCAGCTTCAAGGTTGAAGCTGCGGCCGCTCGGCCCACCCAGTTGCAGGGTCGCCGAGCCGCTGGCCACGCCCAGGCATTCATGCGCCGTCGAATGATAGTGGTGGTAATCATAGACCCCGGCGCGCCACTGGCTGGGCCAGCCATTGCCATCGAACAGGGCTTCCATGGCTTCAGGCGTCGCATCGGCGGACGATATCGCCTGTCGGTAGATGATCACTGGCAGGACGGAGTTGGGAAACCGCCCGTCATCCGCGAAGTGTTCGAAACCGATGCTGCTCATATTGCCGATCATACTATCCTCCGAGACTGCGTGGATAACGCAGCGCGGAAGCTTAGCGTTCAGATCGGCTGGCCGATCTTTTCGCCTCGGCAACTGCCGGCGGCCGGTATGGCGTAGCCGAGATCGAAGCCGAGTTTGCGATAGGACGGGCTGGGCGGGGTAAGGGTCCGCGGGATCGCCGCGCGCGATGGCATCTGCGCCACGTCGGCGCCGCTGCCCACCGAATCGATCACCCGCACCATGGCCGGGTCATCGAGCAGTTCCTCGAGGCCCGCCCACTTGGTCCAGGCGCCGGCATAGCAGGCGGCGCGGGCGCCCAACTGCTGCTCGAGCGCAGTGCGCTCGGCTTCGCCCAGGCCAGCCAGGGGTGCGAATTGGTTGAGCGCCGTGAGCACATGGTCGCCATAGGCCAGCCCGATCAGGTAGCCCTCAGCCTTGTGACCCTGCTCGGGAAAGGCGGTGACGAGTTCCTGATACCGGCTCATGTCGACATAGACGGTGCTGTCATCGGGGCAATAGAAGGTGCCCAGTGCCGAGCCCGCCATGCCGCAGCCGAGTTCGCGGCTCGATGGCACCATTTTGAGCGTCACCGGCGGATAGTAGACCGCCGCGCTGCGGAAGGCGCGTTCCCAGAAGCCGTTGGCTTCGCGTTCCACCGCTCCCACCAGGTCCTCGGGCATGCCTTCGCCCTTGGCGATGGCTTCGAGCGCGGTCAGCGTCGTATGCGGTAGCGGCTGGGCCACCTGCCCGGTCAGCACCGTGACCGGGTTGATGCCAAAGATCATCACCACCACCACGCCAAGCGCGATGGCGCCGGAAAAGCCGAAGCGCCGCACATGCGGCATCACGCTTTCAGGAATACCCAGCACAGTTCTTTTCCGTCGGTTGTATCGTTACACGTTGCCCGAGAACGTATCACAATCACCGGGATTGCCAGAGGTATAACCGCGTTCGAACCAGGTTTTTCGCTGCGCCGAAGTGCCGTGATTGAAGGTCTTGGGCACGGCGAAACCCTGCATGCGTTCCTGCAGCGTATCGTCGCCGATCTGGTTGGCGGCATTGAGGGCTTCCTCGACGTCACCATTGTCCAGAAGGTCTTCCTGGCCGGCATAATTGGCCCAGACGCCGGCATAGCAATCGGCCTGCAGCTCCACGCGGACGGAATAGGCATTGGCCTCTTCCTGGCTCATCGACTGGCGGCGCTGGTTGAATTCGGGCAGCACGCCGGTGATGTTCTGGATGTGGTGGCCAACCTCATGCGCCAGCACATAGGCCTGGGCGAAGTCGCCCGGCGCGCCGAACTGTTCGCGCAACTGGTCGTAGAAGGCCAGGTCGATATAGACCTTCTGATCGCCCGGGCAGTAGAACGGCCCGGTGCTCGAATCGGCGGCGCCACAGGCCGTGTTCACCTGATTGCTGAACAGCACCACATTGGGTTCGGGATAGTCTTCGCCCGAAGCCTTGAACACCTCGGTCCACAGGTCTTCGGTTTCCTTGACCACCACGCCGACGAAATCGCGCAATTCGGCCTGCTCGCCCGTGGTCGGCACCTGGCTCGATGAACTGGCCGCCGAGCCGCCGCTGCTCGAACCACCGGTGAGAATGTCGATCGGGTTGGTGCCGGTGACCGCCCAGATGATGCCCAGCACCACCACGATGCCGATCACGCTGCCGATGCCGCCGCGCGAACCACCGCCACCGCCGGTGGGCAGCCGAATGCCGCCACCTCCGCGGCCGAAAGGGCTACCGCCCAGACCACCCAGCCCCCCGCCGCCCTGGCTGCGCCGGTCCTCGATGTTCGAACTCTGCTGCCTGCCGCGCCATTTCATGGTGATGTTCTCCGCTCGTGCCCCAAACTAGCAACAAGGCGGATTCACGCAATCGGTTCCTGCAAGCGTGCGGAAGCGCCGCCTGGTCCACCGGACCTACGGTTGCATTGCCATGCTGCGACATGGGGCGAGATCCGTCCCGGTGTGCCGGTCGTCCGGCGAAAAAGGTAAGAGGTGGGTCACACCTCGCCCCATGCTATCCCGGCGACTCTATGGGGAGGACCGTCCTCGGCTGGCAGCCCGTGCCGACAATCGAGCGCTGAGCGCTCAGGACCCGGGGGCTCAAATCGGGTCACGGATCATCCATCCACCACAGGAGCTGGAGCGACCTCCAGCTCACCCGGCCTCCCCGCACCGACCGTTCGTCGCGACCGCGCAGCATGTGCGGAGATGGGGGGAGTATGCGCGGGGTTTGGTGGGCGGGGATAAGTTTGCGAGTGGAGCCAAAGCCCCTCCCCCTCGAGGGGGTGGGGGTGCTGCGGTTGCCCTGAGCGCCGAACTTGCGGATATCGCAGCACCCCACCCTTGATCCCTCCCCTCAAGGGGGAGGGTGTCGACTGCGAGATTGGTCAAGCGTCACAATTTGACCGACCGGTCAAAATTCCATAGCCTCCCCTCGCCGCCGTCATCCCAGCGTCACCTCTGGGCGGCAAGAGCAAGCGCGCTCCCCGGTAGGAGCGAAACGCAGGACCAATGCGTCCAACATCCGGGAGCGCGGCGCCCCCGGAGCTGTTCAGCCACTGAACACCCCAAGGGAGACACCAATGAATTTCCTGCCCAAGATTTCTCGACGCACTTTCCTCGCGGGTTCCGCGAGCGTGGGGGCGATGGCCGCCATGCACCCCTTTGCCGCCCTGGCCCAGGCCAACCAGGCGCACCTGCGCATCATGGAAACCACCGACCTGCATGTCGCGGTGTTCCCCTATGATTATTACGCCGACGCCCCCAACGAAACGATGGGCCTGGCCCGCACTGCCTCGATCATCGAGGGCATCCGCGCCGAGGCCGGCAATTCCATGCTGGTCGACAATGGCGACATCATCCAGGGCAACCCGATGGGCGACTATATCGCCTATGAGAAGGGCCTCGAGGACAACGTCCACCCCATCATCGCCGCAATGAACACGCTCGGCTATGAAGCCGCGACCCTGGGCAACCACGAGTTCAACTACGGCCTCGAATATCTCGACACGGCTTTGTCCGGCGCCACATTCCCCTTCGTTTCGGCCAACCTGGTGCGCGGCGAACTGGCCGCCGATCCGCTCAGCGACGAGACCTATATCGAGCCCTACCTGATCGTCGAAAAGGAACTGACCGACGGTTCAGGCGCCAAAAAGACCATCAAGATCGGCCTCATCGGCTTCCTGCCGCCGCAGATCATGACCTGGGATGCGACGCACCTGACCGGCAAGGTCAATACGCGCGACATCGTCGAGACGGCGACGGCCTATGTGCCCAAGATGAAGGAAGAAGGCGCCGACCTCATCGTCGCGCTCTCCCATTCCGGAATTGCCGCCGACCAGGTGACGGGCGCGGAAAATGCCTCGCTGCAACTGGCCGCCGTCGAGGGCATCGACGTGGTCCTAACCGGCCACCAGCACCTGGTCTTCCCCGGTCCGGACTATGAAGGCGTCGAAGGCGCCGACATCGCCGCCGGCACGCTGAGCGGCAAGCCCGCCGTCATGGCCGGCTTTTGGGGTTCGCATATGGGCCTCATCGATCTGTTGCTCGAGCAGGATGCCGAGGGCAAGTGGACGATCGTGTCGCACACCTCCGAAGCCCGCCCGATCTTCGAGCGCGTCGACGGCAAGGTGAACCCGCTGGTCGAAAGCGAAGCCGAAGTGGCCGAAGCCGCCCAGGCCGAACATGACGAAACGCTCGAATATGTGCGTCGTGCCGTTGGCGAAACCTCAGCGCCGCTGCATTCCTACTTCGCGCTGGTCGCCGACGATCCGTCGGTGCAGATCGTGAGCCAGGCCCAGACCTGGTACATCGCCCAGATGATGAAGGGCACCGAGTGGGAAAGCCTGCCGATCCTGTCGGCGGCCGCTCCCTTCAAGGCCGGCGGCCGTGGCGGCCCGGAATATTACACCGACGTGCCGGTCGGTCCCGTGGCGATCAAGAATGTCGCCGACCTCTACCTCTACCCCAACACCATCCAGGCTCTCGTCGTGTCAGGCGCCGAGGTCAAGGATTGGCTGGAGCGCTCGGCCGGCATCTTCAACCAGGTCGAAAAGGGCGCCAAGGACGCCGAGCTGATCAATCCGGATTTCCCGTCCTACAATTTCGACATCATCGATGGCGTGACCTACAAGATCGACCTGACCCAGCCCTCGAAATATTCGAGCGATGGCAAGGAAGTGACCAACGCCGATGCCAACCGCATTGTCGACCTGCAGTTTGACGGCGCCCCGATCGATCCGGCGGCCAAGTTCGTCATCGCCTCCAACAACTACCGCGCCGGCGGCGGCGGCTCGTTCCCCGGCACGGGCGCCGACCACATCGTGTTCAAGGGTCCCGATACCAATCGCGACCTGATCGTACGGTTCATCGTCGAGAACGGCACCATTAACCCCAAAGCCGACAGCAACTGGTCGCTGGCTCCGATCGGGGACACGACCGTGCTCTTCGCCACCGGCCCCAAGGCCGCTGACCATCTGGCTGACGTCACCGCCGTCAAGATCGAGGCGACCGGCGACACCAATGCCGATGGCTTCGGGCTCTACCGCATCACGCTGTAGGTCTCCTGCCCGACCAAGCGATCCCCGCCACGGCGGGGATCGTCATTTCTCTAGTCTGGAGAACATCCCGTGCGTCTCGCTTCCGTCCTCGTATTGGCACTCCTCGCGGTTCCCGCATGGGCGCAGGAGCGCACGCAATTCGTGCTCGCCATCAGTTGGCAGCCGGCCTTTTGCGAGACCCGGCCCAACAAGCCCGAATGCGAGAGCCAGACGGAAGACCGCTTCGATGCCGGCCATTTTGCCCTGCACGGGCTGTGGCCGCAGCCGCGCTCGCGCGACTATTGCGGCGTGGATGAAGCCACTGTACGGACCGATGAGGATAGCGACTGGCACCTGCTGCCCGAGCCGGAACTAAGCGACGACCTATGGGCCGACCTGCAGGTGGCCATGCCCGGCACGCAATCGAGTCTCGAGCGGCATGAATGGATCAAGCACGGCACCTGCTATGACGGTGACGCCGAGGACTACTTCGCCGACTCGCTCGCCATGCTGGCGGCGATCAACGACAGCGCCGTCGCCGAACTGTTTGCCGGCTCGATCGGCCAGCGCGTGACGCAGGCCGAGATCCGCGCGGCCTTCGACGCGGCCTTTGGCCAGGGGGCCGGCGATCGTGTCCGGGTGAGCTGCATCAACGATGGCAGCCGGCGCCTGGTCAACGAACTCACCATCGGCCTCACCGGCAATATCGATGGCGCCGACAGCATTGCCGACCGCCTGATGGATGCACGCCCCACCGATGGCGGCTGCGATGCTGGCGTGGTTGACAGGGTGGGCCTGCAATAGGCCAGCTACCCCTCGAGCCCCTCATCGAGCCTTTTGCGCAGGTGCTTTAGCCCTTCGCGCATGGCATCGGCAGCGCCGGGCTCGTCCCCCAGCGCCTTGCCGACGGCCAGAGGCACGGCCAGTGCCTTGGCACGCAGCCCCCTGCCCTCCGGCGTCAGGAAGATGCGCACCTGCCGCTCGTCCTCCTCGTCACGTTGGCGCCGAACCAGGCCCCGCGCATCGAGGCGCTTGAGCAACGGGGTGATCGTGCCGGAATCGAGAAACAGCTTCTCGCCCAGCGCCTTGACGGTGAGACCATCCTCTTCCCAGAGCACCAGGAATACGAGGTATTGCGGATAGGTCAGGCCAAGCGCGTCGAGGCGCGGCTTGTAGAAGCGCGTGAAGGCGTGCCCGGCCGCATAGATGGCAAAGCAGAGCATCGAGTCGAGCTTGAGCGGATCAGCCTGTGTGGCCATGGCACCTACCGAGCGGTCGTTTCAGCAAAGCTAGCACGCATTTATCTATTGCGCACAATTCAATTGTGCACTATCTAATTTTTCGCAACACGAATTTCAACCAGACATTTTGCAAGGAGCATCCGATGTCGATCAAATCAGCCGTCTATACCGCCCACGCCCACACCACCGGTGGCCGCACCGGCACCAGCGCCACCGATGATGGCCGCCTGTCGGTGACGCTCGACACGCCCAAGGAAATGGGCGGCAATGGCGGCGCCGGCACCAATCCGGAACAGCTCTTCGCCATCGGCTATTCGGCCTGCTTCCTGGGCGCGCTGAAGGCTGTCGCCCGCGGCGAAAAGCTCAAGGTTCCCGACGAAGCCACGATCGACGCCAGCGTGTCGTTCGGCGAGAACGCCAATGGTCCCGGCTTCGGCATCGCCGCCGAGCTCAAGATCAACCTGCCCGGCTTCGAGCGCGCCACCGCCGAGGCGCTGGTGGAAAAAGCCCACCAGATCTGCCCCTATTCCAATGCCACCCGCGGCAATATCGACGTGACGCTCACCGTCCTCTGACCGCAACAAAGCCGGGCGCCTCGGGCGCTCGGCTTTCCCGGCATGCTGAAATCTTAACGCTGCCGATTCATTGCCGGGAAAGGCCGGCGGCATAGGCTCGCCTCGCCATTATGCCGGAGCGCTGCCTTGACCGTCCCCGCCCTCGCCATTTCGCGCCTGACCAAGAGCTTCGATCGGCCCGTAGTCAGCGACCTCGATCTCACCATCCGCGCCGGCGAATTCTATGCCCTGCTCGGCCCCAATGGCGCCGGCAAGACCACTATCCTGCGCATGGTCGCCGGATTGCTGCAGCCCGACCACGGCGACATTTCCATTTTCGGCATCGATGCCCGGCGCGACCCGATATCGGCCAAGCGCGTCGTCGCCTGGGTGTCTGACGAGCCCATGGTCTATGACCGGCTGACCCCGCTCGAATATCTCGAATTCGTCGCCGGTCTCTGGCAGATCGATGGCCGCACCGCCCAGAACAAGGCCAATGAGCTGGTCGACTGGCTGGGGCTTCGCCCGCATGCCAACGAACTGTGCGGCGGCTTCTCCAAGGGCATGCTGCAGAAGGTGGCGCTGGCCGGCGCCTTGGTGCACGACCCGCGGCTGATCATCCTCGACGAGCCACTGACCGGCCTCGACGCCGGCTCGGCCCGCCAGGTCAAGGACGTACTGCTCGGCAAGGTGCGTGACGGCGTCACCGTCATCATGACCACCCACATTCTCGAAGTCGCCGAACGCATGGCCGAACGCATCGGCGTCATCAGCCAGGGCCGACTGATCGCCGAGGGCACGCTCGCCGAATTGCGCACCCGCATCGGCCGCGAATCGAGCCTTGAGGACATCTTCCTCGATCTGGTGGCGCAGGGCACAGAAGCGGCATGAACGTCGCGCCCGCTTCGCTCGCCTGGTTTGCCCGCCACGAACTGACCCTGGCCGTGCGCGAACTCGTCGCCATGCTGACCGGCGGCAGCCGCGCGCGCGGCATCGGGCTGGTCGTCTTTCTGGGCATCGTCGTCATCGTGCTGCACCTGCTTGCATACGGCGTCGTGGCGCGCTGGGCTTCGGGCGGCATCGCCTCTGACACGCAGAGCCTCGTCATGCTCACCGGCACGGGATTGCTGTTCTGGACGGTAATGCTGTCGCAGTCCCTCGAAGCGGTGACCCGCGTCTATTATGGCCGCTCCGATCTCGACCTGATCCTCTCCTCACCCGCCTCGTCGCGGCGCCTGTTTGCTATCCGCACGGGCTCGGTGGCGCTGACCAGCGTGACCTTCACCGGCCTCCTCGCCAGCCCGCTGATCAACATGCTGGCCCTGTTCGACGGCCAGCGCTGGCTGGCGGCCTACGGGGTGGTGCTCGCCATGGGCGCGATCTCGACGGCCCTGTCGGTCGGCATCACCATGGGCCTGTTCAAGCTGGTGGGACCGCGCCAGACGCGGTTCATCTCACAGATCGTTGCGGCCGTCATCGGCGCCGGTTTTGTTATCGGCGTCCAGGCGGCGGCGATCCTCTATTACGGTGATTACTCGCGCCTGGCCCTGTTCCAATCGCAAGCCATTGTCGACGCCGCCCCCGGCATCGACAGCCCGTTCTGGCTGCCGGCCAAGGCCGCCATGGGCGATGGGGCCGCGCTGCTGGTCATGCTTGCGCTCGGGCTGGGCGCGCTGGTCCTTGCCATCGCGGTTTCGGCATCGAGCTATGGACGGCTGGCGATATCCGCCGCCGGCCTCAATCATGTCGCGAGCCAGCGCAAACCATCGGCCAGGGCATTCCACCCGGCCTCGCAGCGGCATGTGCTGCGCCTCAAGGAATGGCGGCTGCTGCAGCGCGATCCGTGGCTGCTGTCGCAGACGCTGATGCAGATACTCTACTTGGTCCCGCCAGCTCTGCTGCTGTGGATGAATTTCGGCAGCGAGGCCGGCGCCTTTGTCGTGGTTGTGCCGGTTCTGGTCATGGCATCGGGGCAGTTGGCCGGTGGCCTGGCTTGGCTCGCCATTTCGGGCGAGGACGCGCATGACCTTGTCGTCACCGCGCCGGTATCGCCGCGCACCGTCCTGATCGCCAAGATCGAAGCTGTCCTCACCGTCATCGCCATCGTGCTGACGCCGCTGCTGTTGCTGATGGCCGTCTCCGCCCCGGGCATGGCGCTGATCACCGCCATCTGCGCCGCCCTCTCGGCCGGCTCGGCGACGGCGATCCAGCTCTGGTTCCGCGTCGTCGCCAAGCGCTCGATGTTCCGCCGCCGCCAGGTCGCCTCGCGCGCGGCCACGCTGAGCGAGGCCTTTGCCTCGATCATGTGGGCCGGCACCGGTGCATTGCTGGCCGGGGGTGGCGCATTGATGGCGATCGTCCCAGCCATCGTGGCGATACTGGTGCTGGTGCTGGCCAAGTTGATCAGCCCGCGCCGGGCCTAGCCGAGACGCGCCATTCTTTGCCGGGGCTGCCGCGGCACGGACGAAAGCACGATCCCCGCCAGTGACAGCGCCGGCAAGAGCGCCCCGACCCAGCCCAGATCGCTGGGTGTGCCATACTGCAGCACCAGACCGCCGATCAGCGAGCCGCCGGCGATACCCAGATAGAGCGCCGAGGCGTTGAGGGACAGCACCAGGGGCGCATTGCTGGGCGAGAGGCTGAGCAGATAGCTCGACTGCGCCGGCGGGAAAGCCCAGCCTGTAGCGCCCCACAGCACAATCAGAGCGAAGAAGGCCGGACCGACGATCGCTGCCGGCAGATGCGCTACCAGTGAGATGGCCACCAGCATAACTCCGTTGAGTAATGCTGCGCCGATGACCGTCGGACGCGCGCCCACGCGATCGGCCAGTTGGCCGCCGGCGGCATTGCCAAAGGCCGCGCCAATGCCGAAGGCGAGCAGCACCGCCGGCACCAGTTCGCGCGGCAAGCCGATGGACTGGGTGGTGACCACGGCCAGATAGATGATGACGGTGAAAGCGCCGGCCAAGTTGAGCAACGTGGTCAGCAGGGCGCCGGGAACACCGGGCAACGCCACGGCAGCAATGCGCTGGCGCAGCGTCAATTGGGCGCCGCGCAGGCCCGCCGGCAACATGATCCAGATGGAGGCCGCGGCGATGACGCCGAAGCCCGCCACCATGAAATAGCTGCCGCGCCAGCTCACGAGACCCGCCACCAGCGCTCCGAGCGGCGCGCCGAAGGCCACGGCCATCGTCGTGCCGCCGACAATGACCGAGATAGCGCGGGCGCGATGATCGACGGAGGAAATGGCGACGCCGGTCGCTTGGGCGGTGGCGGTGTAGAGACCGGCCGAGAAGGCCATGACAATGCGGGCGGCCATCAGATCGGCATAGCCCTGTGAGAAGCCGGCCCAGACGGCGCCGGCCGCGAACAGCAAGGCGGTGATGGTGAGGGTGCGGCGGCGATCGGCCGTGCCGGTAAGGGCGGCAAGGACCGGGGAGCCGAACGCGTTGGCCAGGGCGAAAGCGAGGACGAGGTAACCTGCCTGCGTCAGGGAGACGCCGGTCGAATCGGCGATCTGCGGCAGCAGGCTCGAAATGGCGAAGCTTTCGACGCCGATGGCGAAGGTGCCTACCGCCAGCCAGAGGAGACGGATATCCATGGGATCAGTCCTTGTTCAAAATTCATTGAACAATTGAACCTCGGCGTCGGGTGTGTCAATGACCTTGTCCAACACTTATTGAACTAAGCCGCCGAAACCGCTAAATACCTGCCATGACCCTGCCGCATCCCGACACCGACCAGATTACCTTGCCCAATGTGCTTGCTGCCCTTGGCGACGAGACGCGGCTGGCCATTATCGGCTGCCTGGCGCGCTGCGAGACGACGAACGGGTTGGTCTGCGGGCAATTGGGCGGGCTGACTTCCAAGACCAATCTCACTTATCACGTGGCAAAGCTCCGCGAGGCAGGCGTGGTCAATGTGCGGCCCGAGGGCACCAAACGCCGGGTGACACTACGCCGCGACGACCTTGAGAGCCGCTTTCCGGGCTTCCTCGATACGGTGATTGCCAGCGCGGTCGATCTGCCATTGGTGGACATAACGCTCAAACAGTTGCACGAAACCGCGCAGGACTAACTGCACGGTGCTGCCATGACCGAACTGAGCTTCCGCGACGCGGTTCCGGCCGACATCGCCACCATTGTCGGCCTCAGCCATGCCGGAGATGCTCGCGGCAAGGACACGCCGCCGCTCGATCAGGCAACGCTCAGCGACCCGCGCTACCGCGCCGCATTCGACGAAATCGCCGCCGACCCGCAGCACCGGCTGGTCGTAGCCGAGAGAGATGGCGAAGTCGTGGGTACCATCCAGCTCAGCTTCATTCCCGGCATGCCCAACTTCGGCATGAAGCGCGGCATGCTGGAGAACGTGCATATCCGGGCCGACCAGCGCGGTTCGGGGCTCGGGACGCAGATGGTGAGCTGGGCGATCGAGCGCTGCCGCGAAGCCGGTTGCGGGGTTGTGCAACTGACATCCAACAAACTGCGCCTCGACGCCCACCGCTTCTACGAGAAGCTCGGTTTCGCCAAGAGCCACGAGGGCTTCAAGCTCAAGCTCTAGAGCCGATCACGACGATCAATAATTGCAGCATGGCTTGACCGCACGGGCCCGGACTTGCTTCCATCTGCCCCGGAGGCAACCATGGCCGACACCAATACCAAGAACCGCAACGATACCGTCCTGAAGCCGGCCAAGCCGCCGCTTCACAAGGTCATCCTGCTCAACGATGATTACACGCCGCGTGAATTCGTGGTGCGGCTGCTCAAGGCCGAGTTCCGCGTGCCCGAAGCGCAGGCCGGCATCATCATGCTGACCGCCCACACCAAGGGCGCCTGCGTCGTCGCCGTCTTCACCAAGGAAATCGCCGAGGAAAAGGCGACGCGAGCCACCGACTACGCCCGCCAGCACGGCTTTCCGCTGCTGTTCAGCACGGAACCGGAGGAGTAGCTACCCTTCACCTCTCCCTCTGGGGGGAGGCTACTCTGGACTTGTGATTCACCCACCGGGTCATTCCGGCGAAGGCCGGAATCCATGTCCGGCGGACACCGCAAACTCAGTCCTTGGGGCGACATGCGGACATGGATCCCGGCCTTCGCCGGATGACACCGTGGAAAATCGGGAGATCAAGGCGTCCGAGTTGACCTCCTGCTCCCCTTGGGAGAGGTGACGAAACCTCACGCCGTGCCAAAGCGGAGCTTCGAACGCTCCCGGTGCTTGGCGGCTTCGACTTCGCGGTCCTTGGGCGGGGCGTTGGTCTCCATCGACTTCAGCAGCTTGCGCACCACCTTCTCGATATCCTCCACCGCCTCGTGGAACGCCGCCTCGTTGGCCTTGGATGGGGCGGTGTAGCCGGAAATCTTGCGCACGAATTGCAGCGCCGCGTCATGCATCTCGTTGCGGGTCGCGGGCGGTTCAAAATTGAACAATGGCTTGATGTTACGGCACATGGGACGAACTCCGGATCTCTGGCGGGAAACGCTACACCGGGTAGATGTTTCCCGCCAAGCCGATCAGGCGAGTCCGGCAAAGGGCTCGCGCCAGGCGTCGATGGCGTTGAGCCGGTCGTGCCAGGCCACGATGTTGCGATAGCCATCGAGCGGAATCTGCCCCCGCTCGGCGAAAGGCAGCGCCGAGGCAACCCGGAAATCGGCATAGCTGAGCTTGCCACCCACCAGCCAGTCGCGCCCGGCCAGCGAGGCATCAAGAATAGCGGCGTAGCGATGGAAATCCTGGGCAATGCCGGCCACCACGGCCGGATCGGGCGGTCCCATCCACGACACGGCGGTGTGGTTGTGCCAGACGAGGCCCGCACCGGCGACCGTGAAGTGGTGGGCGCTCCAGCTCACCCATTGCATGATTTCGACGGCATAGTCTTCCGGCCAGAAGTCGCCACCAGCAAGGCGCGACAGGCGGAGTGCAATGGCATCGGCTTCCCAGAGCGGCTTGCCATCCTCGACCAGCAGCGGCGCCAGCGAATTGGGATTGAGCGGCAGGAAGGCTTCGCGATCGTCGCCCATCGGGCTATAGCGGGCGAGCTCCACCGGCGACTTGAGATGTCGGGCCACCGCCACGGCAACCCGCGGATTGATATTGTGTGTGTAATAGAGTTTGCGCTCGACCATCACGACCTCCGCACGAAGAAGGCCGAGCGATCCTGCCCGGTCTTGCTGTGCTGCTCGTCGAGCAGGGGTCGAATTTCGAGATCGGCCAGGCCTTCGAGCGGCCCTTCGCTGGCAATGGCTACTGCCTCGTCCATATCGGCCGCCTCGATCACCATGAAGCCGGCGATGAATTCCTTGGTTTCGGCATAGGGGCCGTCGGTGCGCGAGGCGACGCCGTTGCGGTAGCGCAGGCTGACCGCGGTTTCGGGGCCCTGCAGCGGGCTCGCCATGAACAGTTTGCCGGCGGCATGAAGCTCAAGATCCTGCTCGATGCAGCCATCCTTGATGGCGTTGTCTTCGACCGCGCTTGGGGTGGTCGGGTTGCCGCTGGCATAGACGATGCAGAGATATTTCATCGGGTATTCCTCCATCTGATGCAGCTAGTCGGTGGCGGCCGGGCCGGATCGACATGATGCTCAGAATTTTTCTGCCTGTCTTGCCCAATGGCTGCCGAACGCCGACACTGCGCCTCGAACTTATGGTGGTGCTGGAATGGCTTACGGCGTGCATGCTTATGCGGATGATCCGCGCAATGCGGACATCCTGATCGCGGTCAACGACACGCTGGTGCCGCGCAACCAGGCCGTCGTCTCGGTGTTCGATTCCGGCTTCGTGCTGGGCGATGGCGTATGGGAAGGGCTGCGGCTGCATAAAGGCGGCATTCCCTTTCTCTGGGCGCATCTCGAGCGGCTCTATGAGGGCGCCAAGGCGCTGGACTTTTCCGTCGGCCTGACGCCGGAGGCGTTGATCAAGCGCATCTTCGATTGCCTGGGCGCCAATGGCATGACCGATGGCGTCCACATCCGCCTCATGGTCACGCGCGGCATCAAGGCGACGCCGTACCAGGATCCGCGCGTCACCATTGGCGACGCGACCATCGTCATCATCCCCGAATTCAAGGCGCCCTCGCCCAAGCCCGACGGCATTTCGCTCTTCACCTCCACAATCCGTCGCACAGCGCCGGATATGCAGGACCAGAAGCTCAATTCGCATAGCAAGCTCAACTGCATCCAGGCTTGTATCCAGGCAGCCAAGGCCGGGGCCGACGAAGCGCTGATGCTCGACCCGCAGGGGTTCGTTGCAACCTGCAACTCGACGCATTTCTTCATCGTCCGCCGCGGCGAGGTGTGGACCTCGACGGGTGACTACTGCCTGGGCGGCATTACCCGCGGCAACATCATCCGCGTTGCCGAGCGAGCCGGCATCATGGTGCGGCAGAAGAACTTCTCGCTGACCGATGTCTATGGCGCCGACGAAGCCTTCGTCACCGGCACCTTTGCCGGGCTGACCGCGGTGCGCGAGGTCGATGGCCGCCGCATGGGTCACCCGCTGACCGGGCCGGGTCCCATCCCCGGCGAAATGACGCTCCGGTTGCAGGACCTCTACCGTGAGCTGATCGAAGAGGAGATCTATCGGCCATGAGCATCCGCCGTATTGCCATGTGGTCGGGGCCGCGCAACCTCTCGACCGCCATGATGCGCGCCTTTTCGTCCCGGCCCGATTGTGCGGTCAGCGACGAGCCGTTCTATGCCGCCTATCTGGCGGCGACAGGCATCATCCATCCGATGCAGGACGAGGTTTTGGCCAGTCAGCCGCAGGACCCGCAACGCGTGGCCGCCGACATGCTCGGCCCGGTGCCATCGGGCAAGGCGGTCTGGTACCAGAAGCACATGGCCCACCACATGATCGACGGCTTTCCCCTCGATTGGATGGATGGCGTCACCAACGTGTTCCTGCTGCGTAGCCCCGAGCGCGTGCTCGCCTCCTATGCGCAGAAGCGCGAGGGCGTGACGTTGCGCGACATCGGCTTTGCCGAGCAGGCCGCGCTGTTCAACCGCGTCGCCGATCGGACAGGTCAGGCGCCGGTGGTGGTCGATTCCGAAGACGTGCGCCGCGATCCGCGCCGCGCGCTGTCAGCGCTGTGCACTGCGGTCGACCTGCCCTTTACCGAGGCCATGCTGAGCTGGCCGAGGGGGCAGCACCCTGACGATGGCGTCTGGGCGCCGCACTGGTATGGCGCGATCTTCGACAGTACCGGCTTTGCCCCGCCCGACGACAAGCAGGTGACCCTGCCCGACCATCTGCGCTCGATCGCCGAGGCGGCGCGGCCATTCTACGAGACGATGGCCGCGCACAAGGCTTGAGGCGTCAGAGATTGACCCACTGGCCGGATTTGCCCGAGGCGAGGATCGCATCGCAGACCCGGTTGGTTTCGAGGGCCTCGCGGAAGGTCGGCGCGGCCGGCTTGCCGGTGCGCAGGCCATCGAGGAAATCGGCCACCTGGTGGGTGAAGGAATGCTCGTAGCCGATGATGAGGCCGGGCACCCACCACTTGCCGAGATAAGGGTGGTCGCCATCAGTGACCAGGATATTGGTCCAGCCGCGCTGTGCGCCTTCCACCGAATGGTCGAAGAACTGCACGCGGTTGAGATCGTGCAGATCCCAGGCCAGCGAGCCCTTTTCGCCGTTGATCTCGAGCGTGTAGCCAGCCTTGTGGCCGCGGGCATAGCGGGTGGATTCGAACGTGCCCAGCGAGCCATTGGCGAAGCGAGTGAGCACGGCCGCTGCGTCGTCGATGCCCACGGGCTTGCTCTGCCCGGTGACAGCGTCCTTGCGCTCCTTGATGAAGGTCTCGGTCATCGCCGTCAGCGAGGTAATGCCGCCATTGATCCAGATTGCCGTATCAAGGCAATGGGCCAGTAGGTCACCGGTGACGCCCGAGCCCGCCGCCTCGACATCGAGCCGCCAGGTGGCCTGGCCGCCCTGCGGCACATCGGGTGAAATCGTCCAGTCCTGCAGGAACTTGGCGCGATAGTGGAAAATGGTGCCCAGCCGGCCCGACTCCACCATCTGCTTGATCAGCATGACGGCGGGGACGCGCCGGTAATTGTACCAGACCATGTTGGCGACACCGGCCTTTTCGACCGCCTCCACCATCGGCTTCCCCTCGGCCTCGGTGCGGGCCAGCGGCTTTTCGCTCAGCACCATCTTGCCAGCCTTGGCCGCGGCGATGGCGATTTCGGCATGCAGGTCATTGGGCACGCAGATATCGATGGCGTCGATATCGGCGCGCTCGACCATGTGGCGCCAGTCGCTCTCCTGGCTTTCATAGCCCCAGGCCTCAGCGAAATGGCGGACCTTACTGACATTGCGCGCAGCAACGGCCTTGAGCACGGGGCGATAACCGGTATCAAAGAAGTGCGAGACATTGGCCCAGGCATTGGAATGGGCGCGGGCCATGAAGCCATAGCCGACCATGCCGATATTGAGTTGTTTGGTCACGGCACTCTCCCCCTATTCGCGCCAGCCATGCGCATCGCGTACCGCCACCATGGCGCCCAGCACCTTGTTCCAGGTTTCCTGCTGCTCCATCACCGCATTGGGGAACATGCAGCCGTCCCAGCAGAGGTGGCGCGTCTTTTTGGTGAGGTTGCCCGCATCGTCGCGCAGCCAGTAGCCGGCATGCTTGGTGACATCGAGCCGGCCATTGGGATCGTCGATCTGGCAATGCCGGCCAGTCTTCTCGTGATCGCCCGAACCGAAGGTCGTGCCGTCATTCTGTGCGACATGGAAATCCAGCGTCCATGGTCGCAGGGCATCGGCGACCTTCTTGTAGGCCGCGTCGAGCGCCGCCTTGTCCGACCAGTCAAAATCGGCGGGCAGCAGCCGATCCTTCTCGGCATTGGCCCCGAGCACGAAGAGCATGGAATGGGCCATATCGGCCTGGTAGCCCACGACGCAGGGCATGCCGACCATTTCGAGCAGCTTCACATTCTCGCGCCACGAATGCATGCCGCCCCAGCAGATCTCGCCCTCGGCTACGAGGAATTCGCCATGCTCCTGGGCGATTTTGCCGGCGGCGCGGAAGGTCTCGGCGATGCGCCTCGTATTGCCCTCAGGGTCGGCATCCCACGGCCCGACACCGACCGAGGAATCGATGCGCACACCGCCACTGGGGCGAATGCCGATGTCGCGCATCCAGCGCCCGATGCGGCAGGCCTTTTCCACCTGGCTGAGGAAGCGTCCGACCTCCTCGTCGTCGCCCATGGCAGAGCCGCCACCGGCCCCGCCCCAGATCGGCGCCACGAACGACCCCACCTTGAGCCCGAAGCTCGCAATGTGGTCAGCCACGCGCTTGATATCGTCCTGGCTGGAATCGATGGGGATATGCGGATCAGCGAGCCAGAGGTCGATGCCGTCGAATTTCTGGCCTTCATGCTCGGCGCCAGCGGTCAGCGCCAAGAGCGTATCGAGCGCGATGATCGGCTCGCTATCGGGTGCGCCCTTGCCCACCACGCCCGGCCACGCCGCATTATGCAGCCGCGGATAGTTATTGCGTTCCATCCGAAATCCTCCCTGAACCGCGCGGCCGGCTTGTTGCCTGCTCGTTGCGATTGCTCAGTTCAATATGATACGCGCGTCTCAAATTGGTCAATGACCCGTTGCGGCCATGCCGGACCATTGCCGCGCACAGGCTGACGGGCTAGTGCTGCCGCATGACTGAACCAGCGCCGTTTGAAATCTACCTCGTCGCCACGCCGGGGCTTGAAGCCCCGCTTTGCGACGAAGCTCGAGCCGCCGGGTTCGACGCCAAAGTGGTCGAGGGCGGCGTGGCCTTCATGGGTCTCTGGCCCGATGTGTGGCGGGCCAACCTCGAGCTGCGCGGCGCCACGCGCGTGCTGGCGCGCATCGGCAGCTTCCGCGCCATGCACCTGGCACAGCTCGACAAGCGGGCGCGCAAGGTGGACTGGGCCGGCGTGCTGCGCTCCGATGTGCCGGTGAAGGTCGAGGCGAGCTGCAAGCGCTCGCGCATCTACCATGCCGGCGCTGCCAGCCAGCGCGTCGCCAAGGCCATAACAGAGGAACTGGGCGCCCCCATTACCGATGACGCCGACGTCCGGGTGATGGTGCGGATCGAGGATGATCTGGTCACCATCAGCATCGATACGACCGGCGAGTCGCTGCACAAGCGCGGCTTCAAGGAAGGCGTGGCCAAGGCGCCGATGCGTGAGACCATGGCCGCGATGTTCCTGGCGCAATGCGGCTTTGACGGGACGCAGGCCGTGCTCGACCCGATGTGCGGCTCGGGCACTTTCGTCATCGAGGCCGCCGAAATCGCCCTTGGCCTCAAGCCCGGCCGAGAGCGCAGCTTTGCCTTCGAGCAGCTTGCCGGCTTCGACGCCAAGGCCTGGGCGGCGATGCGCCTGCCCGGCCCTTTGCGCACCACAACCGCCCGCTTTGTCGGCTCCGACCGCGATGCTGGCGCCATCCGCATGGCCGGGGAGAATGCCGAGCGCGCCGGGGTCACCGATCTGGTCAGCTTCGAGCAGCAGAGCATCGAGACGTTGGAGCCGCCCGCGGGTGCGCCGGGTCTCATCATCATCAACCCGCCCTATGGCAACCGCATCGGCAACAAGGCGCCGCTGCTGGCGCTGTATCGAACGCTGGGCACCGTCATCCGGACCAGGTTTCCCGGCTGGGGCGTCGGGATCATCACCACGGACAAGGAACTGGCCAAGGCGACGGGTCTCGGCCTCGAACTGGTAGAGCCGACAGTGCTGCATGGCGGGCTGCGGGTCGGGCTGTGGCGGAAGCCGTAGCCGCTAGTCAGCGGCGCGCTTGAGCATATCCAGCAGCCTGATTGTCGTGCCCCAAGTGCGGATCGTCATGGATTTGTAGAGCGGCGAAGCCATCATCCGGTTCAGCCGGCTCTTGGTGCGCTTGGCGCTGAGTCGCTGCGAATAGATGACGCCATTGCCGGCCGAGATCGTATCGACACCCTCGAGCGGCGAGAACGCCGTCAGCGCCTCCTTGGTGCTGAGGTCCATGAGGAAGATGGCGTCGGAATGATACTTGTCCGGCTCGTCGCCGAAACCCTTGGGCCGCTTGTCGATGACGGCCTGGAGTTGCGCACTGCTCAGCACCAGCACCTTGATCGTCTCGCTATCCATCTTGAAGGCCGTGACGAGCTTCTTCTCGATGGTCTTGGCAATGGTCGACGCCGCCAGCGGCGACTGCAGGATGGCATTGCCGCTCTGGATATAGGTCTGCACCTGCTCGAAGCCGAGCTCTTCGAGGAATGACTTGAGCGCCGGCATAGCCAGCTTGTTCTTGCCGCCGACATTGATGCCACGCAGCAGCACCAGATAGCTGTTCTTGGCAGGCATGGGCGAACACTCCCGCTGGCTTCACGCTCCATGTGATCACACAGTCACCCACAGTGCATGCGAAAAGACCGGGGCTTTCGCCCCGGCCTGCTCGGTTTGCAATTCCCTCAGAGCCCGGCGAAGAAGGCGCGAACTTCCTTGATCCACAGGCCCGGGACCTCAAGGACGGCATAGTGGCCACCCTCGTCCAGTTCGGTCCAGCGCACGATGGTATTGGCTTCCTCGCCAAAGCGGCGCAGCGGCACTTCGTCGAAGCCGAACACGGCGACACCCGTCGGGACGCCCGAATTGGCCTTGGGCGCCCAGGCTGCCGGATCATGCGCATTCTCGTAGTAGAGCCGGATCGACGAGGCGGCGGTGCCGGTGAACCAGTAGATCATGAAATTGGTCAGGAACACGTCCGGGTCGATGGCGTCGGCGCGGTCGCCGAAGCTGGTGAAGAGTTCGCTGATCCAGGCCAGGAGCCCGATCGGGGAGTCCGAGATGCCGTAGGCCAGGGCCATGGGCCGGCTCGACTGGATGGCGTTGAAGCCGAAATGCTCGGCCATGAAGCGCTGCAGCCGCTGCACCCGCACCAGTTCGCGCTCGTTGAACGAAGCGAACACTTCCGGTTCGATCGGGCCCAGCGGAATGAAGCCCAGCGTCGCAGCATTGACCTGCACGCCGATGATTCGATCGGGCGCCAGGCGACCGATTTCGGGGGCGATGATGGCGCCGGCGTCGCCGCCCTGGATACCGAAGCGCTCGTAGCCCAGGCGGCTCATCAGCTCGAGGAAGGCCTTGGCGATGCGGCCATTGTTCCAGCCGGCTTCCTTGGTCGGGCCGGAAAAGCCGAAACCGGGCAGCGACGGGATGATGACGTCGAAGGCATCGGCGGCGGAGCCACCATGCGCCACCGGATCGGTCAGCGGTCCGATGACGCCGAGGAATTCGACGATCGAGCCGGGCCAGCCATGGATCAGCAGCAGCGGCGTGGCATTGGCCTCGCGCGATTTGACGTGGATGAAGTGGATGGTCTGGCCATCGATTTCGGTGGTGAACTGGGGATGGTGGTTGATCGCCGCTTCCTGGGCGCGCCAGTCATAGCCGCCGAGCAGCCGGCTGCGCAGGGCTTCCACATAGGCAAGCTGCGGACCCTGGGCCCAACCCTGCTCGCCGCCGGTTGAGGGCAGCACGGCGCGGGCGAGGCGATCATTCAGGTCGGCAAGAGCGGCGTCGGTAACGTTGATCTTGAATGGGGTGATGGCGGACATTTCTTTTCTCCTGCAAAGGGTTGCGCTAAACGCTGACCCTCATGTTCTAGCCCTCGCGGCTAGAGCAGGATTGAAGAAATCCGACAGATTACGGTGTGGCGGCCTGTGAAATCTGCCCCGGCGTGCGGGCCATGATGGCCCGCAGCGAGCGGATCATGTGCGGTTGGTCGGCATAGCCCAGCGCGAAGGCGACATCGGCGGCAGGACGCCCCATCTGCAGCAGCGCCACCGCCTTCTGCGCCCGCTCGATCTGGGTAAAGGCCTTGTAGGTGAGCCCGGTGGTGCGCAGGAAATGCCGCTGCAGCGTCCGCTCCGACATCGCCATCGGCTTGCCGCTGACCACCGATTGCACCAGCGGATTGGTCTGCACGATCTCCTCGCGCACGAGCTTGGCCAAGAAGCTGTCGACCGTTTCGAGGCGCGGCATTTCGACGACGTCGGTGCCCAGCCAGAACCGGTCCTTGCCGATCATCTCGAGCATCACGCCCTCGTCGCGCATTTGCTCGCCCGGCATCAGCGGCATGAAGACATCGGGGTTGAAGGTGATCGAGAGGATTTCGTCGCCCTCTTCGGCTTCGTAGGTCACGGTGCGCGTCGTCAACCCGGTGCGCAGCACCATCATCTGGTCGCCGCGCTTGAGCACGGCGATGTCCCAGCAGCCGTCCGGATGCATCGGCAAGGCGGTCGTGCCTGTAAAGGTGGTCAAGCTGACGCTGTGAACCAGCGGCGACTGCAACTCGATGGCCTGCTTGATGATTGGCATTGCCGCAACCGTTGCGCCCGACATGCCTCAGTGTCCCCCAAAGGCCGTGGTCCTGTCCACCCCCGGACCGGGAGCACCTTTGCCCGCTCGGGCGATCGGTCACTGGCTGTCGGTGAAAACCGCGAACTGTGCTTCGAAGGCGCGCTTGAAGGCGGGCCGCGCCTTGCCGCGGGCGACATAGGCGAGGAGGTTGGGATGCTCCTCCAGGAGGCCCGACGTCTCGAGGCGCCGCAGCAGGCCGACCATCATGATATCGCCGACGCTGAAATCGCCATCGAGCCAGTCGGCGTCACCCAGGCGGACGGACAATTCGTCCAGCCGTTTGCGCACGTTGCCATCGAGCATGACCTGCCGCTCGGCGAACCAGATTTTGTCGCGTTCCATCAGCCAGGCTGCCTCGCGCTCGATGATCGGCGCCTTGACCGTATCGACGGCGGCGAATATCCACATGATGGCGCGCGCCCTGGCATTGGGCTCCTCCGGCAGGAGGCCGCGATGGTGCTCGGAGAGGTGGATCAGGATGGCCCCCGATTCGAAGAGAGCGAGCTCGCCATCCTCATAGGTCGGGATTTGCCCGAAAGGATGCACCGCCCGATGTGCCGGCTCCTTCATCGCCTTGAACGACACCAGCCGCACATCATAGGGCTGCCCCACCTCTTCCAGCGCCCAGCGCACCTGCATGTCGCGGGCCAGGCCCTTGCCGCGATCGGGCGAGGTAGCGAAGGCAGTGATGACGGGGGGCATGGCGGCTCCGATGGTTGGGCAGTGGAACAGGGCTTTCCGCTATGACGAGCGGCCAGCCCGCTTTCCGACATGGCCAAACCCAAACGCACTGGAGAAGGAGTGGTTCGCGCGCCGTCTTCTCAGGCGGCAACGCCTTCCATGCGGACAAAGCCACGTTTCAGCGCCGCAAAGCAATCCGGGTCGATCGCGCTCCCCACATCCGCCTCCATGATGGCGAAGGCCTGGCTGACGGGCATCGCCTTGCGATAGGGCCGATCGGCGGTGAGGGCGTCGAAAATGTCTGATGTGGTGACGATGCGCGTATCGCGGTCGATTTCGTCGGCCATGAGGCCGAGCGGATAGCCCTTGCCATCGAGCCGCTCATGATGGTCGCCCGCCACCCGCGCCACATCCTGCAACGCCGCAATCTTGGAGAGGATGGTGCGACCCAGCTCGGGATGGCGCTTGATGGCGGCCCATTCGGCCTCGTCGAGCTTGCCGTTCTTGTCGAGCACCGAATTGGACACGCCCAGCTTGCCGATATCATGCAGCAGCGCCGCCCGACGGATCCAGCGGCGCCGGTCGGGCGCGTAGCCCAGCTCCTCGGCGATCAGCTCGGCAAATAGAGCCACGCGATCGCTATGCCCGGCCGTGAACGGGCTTTTCGCATCCACCACCCGGGCAAAGCCGGCGGCGATGTCATCGAGATAGTCTTCGTCGACCGCGCGCATCAGCGATTTCGGCTCGAGATCGACCACCTGGCGGTTGAGGTCATCGGCCAATAGCGGCGCCCAGAATTGCGCGTCCTGCCCCAGCTCGGCCAGCAGCGCCGCCAGATCGGGATCAAACCAGCGGCCGGCGCGCGATGTCACTTCGGATATGGCCGCCTTGGCCCCGCCACGCATGAAGAACACGTCGGCCACCTGCGCCATGAGGGCGATGCGGCCGAAGAGCGAAATCCGCGTGCCCGTCAGCCCGAGCGGCTGGCCGGTACCGTCCCAATGCTCGTCGAGATCGAGAATGCCCTGCGCCACGGCTTCGGAAAACCGCATGCTGCGGGCAATATCGGCGCCGCGCTGGCAGCGGGTTTCTATCAACTCGCGCGAAATCTCACCGCCATTGCGGGCAATGTGGACCATCGCCTGCAAGCGCTCCACGAGGCCCGAATCCCGGCCGGTATGGGCCAGCAGGAACCGCAGGATTTCCGGCAGGCCGCTATCGACGCTCTTGTAGCCGGCCTTGAAGCTCAGATCGTCCGCCAGATAGAGCTGGCATATCCGCGCCGCATTGGAACTGCAGCCGATATCCTTGAGCAGCAGCGTATAATAAAGGTCCGACAATTCCGCCGGCGCCAGCCCCAGCCGCATCCCCACATGCATGCCAATCCAGCAACAGCGCAGGCTGTGGCCAACAGGCTGGCCTTCTGTGATGTCTAGCGCATAGCTGAGCGCACCGACGACTTCGGAGAGGTTGATGCTGGCGGATGTGGTCATGGGGCGGACTCCCGTGTGCGCGGGAGTTTAGCTGGTAATGTTTAAGGGGCGTTTGCAGTGCCAATGGCAAAGCAGACGCGTCCGTTACAGGCCGGATTGATCGCAGGAAATGGCCTCGGGATCGGGCTGCACCAGAACATCGACCGTAAACGTGCCGCCACCGATGGACCGGCCCTGTATCTCGAGACCACAGGCCAGCCGAATTATTCGCTGGGCACCAACGGCGGAGAGGTCGAGTTCCGGGTAGACTTCGCCGGCCTCCCCCACAGATCCCAGCTCCTCATTGAGACCCACGGGCACAGTCCGCATTTTCAGCGTTCCGCCCGGCGGTGCACTCCTGACCGTCAACCGAACCATGCGGCTGAACCCGGTGCTGTTCGAGAACACCGTCGCCATCTCTCCAGACGCGATTTGCACCGTGAGCGTGCTCGTACCCGCGACGGTCCTCCTGAGGTCCGCAACGTCCTTTCTGACCTCGGCGAGCGACGCAGCGATCGCACGGTCCTCCGTCTTGAGGCTGCCCACTTCGGTCTCAAGCATGCCGACGCGGTTGCCGAGCTCCCGAACGTCCCGGGGTGACGCACAGGCGCTCAGCGCAAAGAGGAGTGCCGCACAGGCGACAAGTCGAGCGACAGCCATTTTCAATCCCAGTTCAACGCCGGGTTCGGGTCAGGCATCTTGTCGACCTTCTCGCAGATGAAGCCGATGATTTGCATTCCCGCCGCTTCGATGCCGGCAGCATTCTTTACGAAATCGTGCGTCTTTCTGTCGGTGTTGCGCGTGTAGTTGCCCTTGACGCTGAAAGGTCCCCAGCCGCCGGACGCGCTGACGCTGAGCTGGGTCGCCACATGCGAGTTTTCCTCGGTCGACATGTTGGTGCTCAACTTGAGGTCGCGCGCGACAATCATCGCGGTGGCGTAGGCAGGCAATGCTCCGCTGGGCGTCTCCTCGCCGTCGCTCAGCACCATGTCCTCGGTCGAGGCATCGAGCTTCCAGCCCCGGCTCTTGAGGATGGAGGCATCGAACCAGGATCTGCGGAACGGCACGATGGTCAGGCTGACCTTGAGGGACGTGCCGGCCAGATCGGCTTTGAAATATTCGCGCTGCTCGGCATAGGAGGCAGAGGCCGAAGCGCTCCAGAGGCCCCATGACCCACCACCGCCACCGCTCCAGCTCATGCTGGAGGTCTCGTTGATGGTGTGGACCTCCTCATATTCGAAGCTGAAGGTAGTCCATCCGTCCTTGTGCCCATCATCCCAGAAGTTGTTCGGGAAATATTTGGTCAGGTAGTAGTGCTCGCCCTCGGGCGTGGCCATCTGGCTGCGATCGAGCCTGTCCTTCAGCCCGCTCCAATAGAGTTCCGGCCCGCGCGCGCCGATGGTATCGATGACCGCCAGGGCTTTCTCGATCTGATCAGAAACAGCCAGCAGGCGCGAGCGGGCGACCTTGACCTGCTGTTCCAGCAACGGCCCCTTCAACGCCCATTCGGTTTTCGCAGCGGGGTTTGGACTGTACAGCATGTTTGCATGCGCGCTGCGATAGGCCAGCGCCGCATTGAGATAAGCCATCTTCCGTTCCTGATACGCCTCGAAAAGCGGCGTATCCGCCGGCTTGATGACCACTCCACCTGTCAGGGGATCTATCGTCTCCACGTCGCGGATCAGGATGCTGCGGGCGATCTCAAGACGGTTCTGCTCGTCTGCCGTCAACTTCGTCGTCGGAAACACGACGGCGCGAAGCACGCGTTGGTAGATGTCATCAAGCCCGATGGCAGACTGTTCCCACCGCCCCTTCATGGGCGGGACGGAATTTGCCACGGAGGCAAAATCGGCGGCCGCCGACGTCTGGTTTGCCGTGGGCGCGGTAAATCCGAAATCGAAGTCAGTAGAGTCGATCGCTATTCCCGGATAGCAAAAGGAAATAAAATGGCTTTTGGGGATTTCGAGGCCACTCACCGTGTCCGGACCATAGACAACGCGCGCCAACTTCTCGTGCAGCGCGGTCAGCATTTCCTTGTTCTCGGCCATTGTCGCCCTCCACCAAGCCTAGGTTTTGGGATTGATTGCATAAATTTCAGTAGAGGCGAATCCGGGGACTTACTGACTAGCTGATCTATCATGGGCCAGTGGACTGACGAGGGGAGCGCCCGCCGCACAGGAGTTGCGGGCACCTACGACCGCTGCCATTTGCGAGGCGCAGCAGGAAAGGACGAAGAACTCTGCTGGATCGCCAGAAGTCCCATTTGCTGGGGATTGGCTAAGGAACGCTACGCGGCCTACACGAGAAACAACTATCTTCCAGCGCTTCGTTTTTGAGGACGTCAATGATCATTGCATCACGTCAATTGTTGCTGGTCCGGAATCAGACCGAGGTACAGGTTCCAGTTCACATATACGCACCCTACGAGGGCGACCGATGCTGGGTCTGTCGCTTTGTCATTGGCTGGCCCGAGGGACCCAAGGAGCTGGAGGTCAACGCTTTCGATGGCGTGCAGGCGCTCTATCTGGCGATGCAGCGGATAGCCTCGGAGCTCTACGTCAGTCCAGATCACAAGTCAGGTAACCTTCGATGGGGTAAGAAGGGCGATGGCTACGGTTTCCCGATGCCCGCATCCGGCTACGACGACCTGGTTGGCTTCGACCGGAAAACTCAGGTCCCGTGACTCCGACACCGCCACCCCTTCCCTTCCCCCGCCACTTCCGCTAGACAGCCCACCTAACCACCCGGTCCAAGCCTTCCCCGAGCGCCGCAACGCCCTGTTGCCGCGCGCATGCGGTGCGGGTGGTCACGAGCCGGGTGATTCTTTCTCGCCCGACCCTGCGTCCTGGACGCGCCTTAGAGTTGAGCGAGCACCATGCCAAAACGTACCGATATCAAATCGATCCTCATCATCGGTGCGGGTCCGATCATTATCGGGCAGGCCTGCGAGTTCGATTATTCCGGCACCCAGGCCTGCAAGGCGCTCAAGGAAGAGGGCTACCGGATCATCCTGGTGAACTCCAATCCGGCGACGATCATGACCGATCCGGACCTGGCCGATGCGACTTACATGGAGCCGATCACTCCTGAAGTGGTCGCCCGCATCATCGAAAAGGAACGCCCCGATGCGCTGCTGCCCACCATGGGCGGCCAGACGGCGCTGAACTGTGCGCTCAGCCTGCGCAAGATGGGCGTGCTGGAGAAATTCGGCGTCGAGATGATCGGCGCCACGGCCGAGGCCATCGACAAGGCGGAAGACCGCGAGCTGTTCCGCGACGCCATGAAGAAGATCGGGCTCGAAACCCCGCGCTCCATGCTGGCGCACAACACCATCGAGGCCCTGCAGGCGCTCGAAGTGATCGGCCTGCCCTGCATCATCCGCCCTAGCTTTACGCTCGGCGGTACCGGCGGCGGCATTGCCTATAACCGCGAGGAATATCTCAACATCGTCGAGAGCGGCGTCGATGCCAGCCCGACCAATGAAGTGCTGGTCGAGGAAAGCGTACTCGGCTGGAAAGAGTACGAAATGGAAGTTGTCCGCGACAAGAAGGACAACTGCATCATCGTCTGCTCGATCGAAAACATCGACCCGATGGGCGTCCATACCGGCGATTCCATCACCGTAGCCCCAGCGCTGACGCTGACCGACAAGGAATACCAGATCATGCGCGACGCCTCGCTGGCGGTTCTGCGCGAGATCGGCGTCGAAACCGGCGGTTCCAACGTGCAGTTCGGCATCAATCCGGCCGATGGCCGCATGGTGGTCATCGAGATGAACCCGCGCGTGTCGCGCTCCTCGGCGCTGGCCTCCAAGGCCACCGGCTTCCCGATCGCCAAAGTCGCGGCGCGCCTCGCCGTCGGCTACACGCTCGACGAACTCGACAACGACATTACCGGCGGCATGACACCGGCCTCCTTCGAGCCGACCATCGACTATGTCGTCACCAAGATCCCGCGCTTTGCGTTTGAAAAGTTCCCCGGCGCCGACAATCGCCTGACCACCGCCATGAAGTCGGTAGGCGAAGCCATGGCCATCGGCCGCACCTTCCAGGAATCGCTGCAGAAGGCGCTGCGCTCGCTCGAAACCGGCCTCACCGGCCTCAACGAGATCGGCATTCCCGGCCTCGGCGAAGGCGAAGACAAGAATGCCATCAAGGCGGCGCTCGGCACCCCGACGCCGGATCGCCTGCTGCATGTCGCCGAAGCGATGCGCCTGGGCATGAGCCTCGAAGACATTCACGAAGCCTGCAAGATCGATCCGTGGTTCCTCGAGCAGATGCAGGGCATCGTCGACACCGAGAACAAGGTCAAGCAGTTCGGCCTGCCGCAGGATGCGCAGAACCTGCGCTCACTCAAGGCCATGGGCTTTTCCGACGCGCGGCTGGCCCAGCTCGCCAATGTGAAGGCGAGCGATGTGCGCAAGCTGCGCCACTCGCTGGCAGTTCGCCCGGCCTATAAGCGCATCGACACCTCGGCCGCCGAATTCGCTTCGCCCACGGCCTATATGTACTCGACTTATGAAGTGCCGTTCGCCGGCAAGGTGGACGACGAAGCCCGCCCATCCGATCGCAAGAAGGTGGTGATCCTCGGCGGTGGTCCCAACCGCATCGGCCAGGGCATCGAGTTCGACTATTGCTGCTGCCATGCCGC
>CBIHQV010000033.1:0-52375 GCA_966212275.1 uncultured Devosia sp. | reverse complement strand
GATCCGGCGGCGGCGGGTTGAGCTTCATCTGCACCCACATGGTGATGCCCATGATAACCGGCCAGATACCCAGATGCAGGAAGCTGCCGACCAGGGGCAGGGCCGTCGGCGTCCACGGAATGAGGCCGAACAGGGTGAAGATATTGGTCGGATCTGGCGCCGCCAGATCCTGGATCCAGCCGAAGAACGGCGCATGGCGCATGTCGAGGCTGATGAAGATAACGGTATAGAGCGCGAAGAAGACCGGGATCTGGATCAGGATCGGCCAGCATCCGGAAAGCGGATTGATCTTCTCTTTCTTGTAGAGCTCCATCATCGCCTGCTGCTGGGCCGGGCGATCGTCCCTGAGACGCTCCTGGATGGCCTTCATCTCCGGCTGCACGCGGCGCATGGCGGCCATCGAGGCATAGGAGCGGTTGGCCAGCGGGAAGAAGATGGCCTTGACGATGACCGTCACGCAGAGGACAGCGACACCGAAATTGCCGATGATGCTGTAGAGGAAGCTCAGCAGATAATACATCGGCTTGGTGATGAAGTGCAGCCAGCCCCAGTCGATCAGGAGCTCGAGGCGGTCAAAGCCATACTCGGTCTGGTAGGCGCTGATGACGGCTTCTTCCTTGGCGCCGGCAAAGAGATAGCTCTCATGCGTGGCTGTCGCGCCCGGGGCGATGACGACGGGCGTCGTTTCGACGAAGCTGGTCTGGTAGTCGTCATAGCTGCCGGTGTTCTTCCACGAGAACAGCGCATTGATGCCGGCACCGGCCTTGGGCAGCACGGCCGTGGCCCAGTATTTGTCCGAGAAGCCGAGCCAGCCGGTGGTGTTGTCGAAGCGCGCCTGCTGGTCCTTCTGCAGGTCGGTATACTTCTTGGACACCAGGTTGTTCGAACCCAGCACGCCATGCGGGCCTTCATGCTGGATGAAGAAATTGGCGACCTTGGGCGTGCCATGGCGCGCCACGCGGGCATAGGGGAACAGGGCCACGTCGCCCGTGCCGGTATTTTCAATCGATTGGGTGACGGTGAAGAGATAGTGCTCGTCCACCGAGAAGGTGCGGCGGAAGATGAGGCCCGCGCCATTGTCCCAGACCAGGGTGACCGGGGTGGCGGCCGTGAGCGTGGTGGCGTCGCCTTCGACCGACCAGACGCTCTTGCTGTCGGGCACGGCGATGGTTGCGCCGGCGGCCGGCACCCAGCCCTGCTCGGCGAAATAGGCATTGGGCGCACCGGCCGGGGTCAGCAGCGTGATGATCGGGGAGGCCGGGTCGACCGTCTCGCGATACTGCTTGAGTTCGAGATCATCGAGGCGCGCGCCGGTGAGGTTGATCGAGCCGTGCAGGTCCTCGGTATCGATGACGATGCGGCTGGTCGCGGCAATGGCGGCGGCGCGATCGGCATAGGTCGCGGTACCGTCGGCGGCAACGGCGCCAGGCGTGCCGGCAGCAGCGTCGGTCGCGGCGGGGGTGGCAAGCGCGGCTTCGGCCTGGGCCTGTTCAGCGGCGATCTGCGCCTGCTGCTGTGCCCGTTCCATCTGTGGCCCGGCCACGAAGAACTGCCAGCCGAACAGCACGACCATGCTGAGCACGATAGCCAGGATGATGTTGCGATTGTTTTCCATTATCTCGGTTTCCGTGGGCCGCGGCCGGAAGAAGTTCGCTCGTCGGTCGACCTGGGTGAATGCACGCGCGTGATCAGCGCGCCCAGATCGGCGACCAGCTTGGTAAAGGGTTCGCTGAGGGCTTCCCGTCGTCCGACCAGCACATAGTCATGGTGAGGCACAAAGTCACGCGCGCATGCTGTCACAGCCGCGCGAAGGCGACGTTTTATGCGGTTGCGTTCGGGGGAATTGCCAGTTTTCTTGGTGACCGTGAAGCCGATGCCGGGCTCAGCCTCGGCAGCAGATACGGACTGCAGCCCAAACGAAGACCGCCCGGCGCGATTGCCCCGGGCAGCCCGTTGAAACTGCGAACGCTTGATGAGCCGGCGCAAAGGCTTGGTCGGCTGCTCCATGGCCGTGCTCCGGCCAAAAGGCCTTAGGCCGAGAGCTTCTTGCGGCCAGCGTTGCGGCGACGGTTCAGAATGATGCGACCGTCCTTGGTGGCCATGCGGGCACGGAAACCGTGACGGCGGGCACGCACGAGCTTGGAGGGCTGGTATGTACGCTTCATGACATCAAACCGCGACAGGCGCGGTTCCTCTTATTTGGCTCTGCTCAAAGCAAGAATTTCGGACACACATCAAGCGCCAGGCGCCCACGGTGCGGGTTGGTGGGGTCTATAGGGAAAACTCGGGGCTAAGTCAACGCGATCAGCAGCACTTCCTTGTATCGCCTGGGCCGTTGTTTTCGCGGCGATATCACCGCATAAAGTGCCCCATTCTCTTTCGGCCGTTGGCGGTAATGGCAGACATAATCAAACCCGATCTCTGCGTCATCGGCGCTGGCGCCCTCGGTATCGGTCTGGCATTGCAGGCCCGGCAACGCGGGCTCAACGTCGTCCTGGTCAAGCATCCCGGGGCCGAAAAGGCCGATCCCGCGGGTGCGGGGCTGCGCCGCGCCGCCTTCCTGGCCAGCGCCGAACGCGCCCACGCCATCCGCACCGCCAGCCAGGTTGGGCTCGACAATGCCGAGCCAAAGCCAAATTTCCGCGCCATCGGCGAACATGCCGCCGCGATTGCCGATGCCGCCGCCCCGCGCGACGCCGATGAGCGCCTGATTGCGCTGGGCGTCACCGTCCTCTCCGGCAAGGCCAGTTTCACCGACCGGCAGACGCTGCGCATTGGCGACAGCACCATCCGCGCCCGCCAGTTCGCCCTCGCCGCCGGCGCGGACCCGGTGATTCCCGCTTTGCCCGGGCTCGACCAGGTAGTCTATTTCACCCCCGCCACCATTGCCGACAATATCCGCAAGCTCAGCCACCTCGTGGTGATCGGCGGCACGCCCGCGGCGCTTGAACTGGCCCAGGCCTATCGGCGGCTGGGCTCTGGCGTCACCATCGCGCCCCAGGGCGGGGTGCTGCCCGGCTTCGATCCAGAGCTCGTTGCCATCCTGCTGCGCGCCCTGCGTGAAGAGGGCGTCGTCATCCGCGACGATGCCGAGGTCACCGCCGTCGTGCCGCGCAGCCAGGGCACCGGCATCACCTTGCGCGTCGCCGATGGTGAGGAGAGCCTCGACGTCTCCCATATCCTCGTGGCCATGGACCAGGCGCCGATCCTCGACGAAGCCCTGCTTGGTCCGCTCAAGCTGCGCCGCGACCGCCTGCGCGCCGATCATTTGCTGGTCGGTCCTGACGGGCAGACCTCCAATGGCCGCGTGACCGCCCTTGGCGGCGCCGCAGGCGAGCACCAGCCCCATGTTGCGGCCCGACAGGCGAGCCTGCTGGTCGAACGGCTGCTGGGCCAGGGCAATGGCCGCATCGAGCCGCTGCACGTGCCGCGGCTCGTCGCCACTCAACCGGTCCTGGCACAGGTTGGGCTTGATTCGACCCGCTCGCTCCGCGCCGGCCAGGTGGTGCTGCGCGCCAACCTGGCCGCGACTGACGCCGCGGCGGCTTTGGGCCAGCCGCAGGGCGCCGTTCGCCTCGTTACCAATCGCCACGGCGCCATAGCCGGCGCCGGCGCTGTCGGGGCGGGGGCAGGGGAGATCATTGCTCTCCTGGCGCTCGCCATGGCCCGGAGCCTGCCGTTAAGTGAATTTGCCCGTCTGGCTCTGCCCGAGGCGAGCACCGCCGCGGCCCTTGTGGATCTGGCTGGCCAGCACCAGGCCCAGCAGCCACCAGCCGGCTGGATGCAGCGCCTTCCCCGCATTCCGGGCCTGCGCTCCTGACCCCCTGTCCGGGGGCTTACGCCTTGGCCGGCATTGCCTATAATGGCTTGAAATGAAAGCCGAACGCAGCGTTTTGCCCAGCCGGTTCTCCGGCCTCTCGATCAAGCTCATCGCCACCATCATCGCGGTGATACTTCTGGTCGAGATCGTGGTCTATTTGCCCTCCCTTGCCGCCTTCCGGGCGAGCTGGCTCGACGATCGCCTGCGTGTTGGCGTCGTCGCTGCGCGGGTGCTCGATGCCGTGCCCGATGTCATGGCGCTGCCACGCGAGCTGACCGATCGCTTGCTGACCTCGGCTGGGGCCAACGCCATCGTCTATCGCCGCCAGGGCCAGAGCCAGTTGATCGAACTGGCCAGCCCCATCCGGCCCGACCTCGTCGTCACCGCCGATATGCGCCAGGCCGACCTGATGACGCTGATCGCGGGCGCGCTCGATACGCTCTTCGCCGATCCCGACCGCACCCTGCGCATCGTCGGCGAGGGCGACTCCGACGATAGCCTCGTCGAGCTGCTCATGTCCGAACGCCCGCTGCGCCAGGACATGCTGGCCTATTCCCGGCAGATCGGCTTCGTCTCGCTGGTCATCGCTGCCATTACCGCCGTGGCGCTCTATCTCCTCGCCAGCTACCTCTTCATCTATCCCGTGCGGCGGCTGACGCAGAACATGCTGGCCTTCCGCCAGGCGCCGGAAAATGCCAGCCGCATCATCGTCCCCTCGGCGCGCCGTGACGAAATCGGCACCGTCGAGCGCGAACTGGCGGCCATGGAATCGGACCTTTTCTCCATGCTGCGCCAGCGCCGGCATCTGGCCGATCTCGGTCTGGCCGTCGCCAAGATCAACCACGACCTGCGCAATACGCTGACCTCGGCGCAATTGCTGTCCGACCAGGTGGCGACGCTCGATGATCCCAAGGTGCAGCGCCTGGCGCCGCGTCTCGTGACCACGCTCGACAAGGCCATCGGCTTTGCCCAGTCGGTGCTCGACTATGGCCGGGAAACCGCGGCGCCGCCGGTCATGGCGCCCACGGGCATGGCTGGTCTCGTCGATGACGCCGCCTTCGAGGCGCGCCTGGTGGGGCACCCCGTCATCACCTTCAGCAACGCCACGCCCGATACGCTCGTGCTCAATGTCGATGCGAGCCAACTGGCTCGTGTTCTGCTCAACCTGCTCAAGAATGCCCGCGAGGCGCTGGAGACAGCCGGGGGCACCATCGCCGCGCCCGAGGTTTCGGTGACGGTCAACGAAGATGCCGAAGCCATCACCATCTCCGTCAGCGACAACGGACCCGGTCTTGCCCCGCGCGCCCGTGCCAATCTGTTCGTGGCTTTCGAGGGCTCGGCGAGGGCCGGCGGCACCGGGCTCGGCCTCGCCATTGCCCGCGAAATCACCGAGGCGCATGGCGGCCGGCTGGTGCTGGCCGACCAGCCGATCGGCACGCGTTTCGAGCTGATCTTCCCGGCCAGCCTGCGTGTTCGGCCCTGACGCCTAGTCGGCAACGAAAAACTGTCATCTGTGCGCTTGCCAAGCCGGAACCGCCCATGTATGGGTTGCGCCGCTTCAGGACGTTGAGCGTTTCGCCTCCGCCCTGAGCCGCCGATCCTGTCGGCAGTGCGCGCCCTTAGCTCAGCTGGATAGAGCACCAGACTACGAATCTGGGGGTCAGGAGTTCGAATCTCTTAGGGCGCGCCAAACTTCCCCAATGTGAAGACTGCCCATGGTCCCCAAGGGTCAGCCGCGGGCTATTTTCGGACCGCGCTGCCACTCAGCCTGCGATTGGCCGCCACCGCCATCTCCTGGTAGTGCTCGAACCGCTTGGTGTCGTAGGGGAAGACCGTGTGTTTGCCGGCCCGCCGGAAATGCTCTTCGATGTCGCGCAGCCGCATCGGGGATTGGTCGGTAATCGCCTTCGCGACGGTCAAGAGCGAGCGCAGGACGAAACTGGGCGGCGTGGTTGGTGGCAGATCGACGAAGGCACCGGAGCGGGTCAGCATATCGACCGACTGCCTGAACGGCTCCACGCTGGCAGCCTGCTCTCTGAAGCGCGCCAGCGAAACCGATACGATATTGGCCGAGATGCGCTCGAGCGTAACGAGCAACAGGTCCCGTCGCTCCATTTGCCGCCGATCTTCGGACGTGCCCTTGAACTGCCGCAGGCGGGTGAGGACCTTTCCCTGCAGGGCAATCAAATCTGCCAGCAGGTCGTCCTGAACCTCTGATCCGGCATCGGCAAGCAAGCCGGGTTCTGGCAGATAGGTGTCGTAAAGGACTTGGCTCACCCTGATGCCGAGCGCCTCGGCGTCGAAGCGTTCGGACACCACGTCCAGTTGCGGGCGCGAACGCTTCTCGCGCTTGAGAATGTCCTTGGCGCTGGCAATGTAGGACTGCAGATTGTCGAGGTCCGCCCGCGACTTGGAACTCAGACGCCGGCAGTATGAGGCCAGGTAGTGGGCCTCGCGCCCATTGGCGTGGTTGCCGGCATCGACCTGACGATCCGCCACCAGGGAAATGGCCCGCTCCGCCAGCACCGCGCCGATTTTCCACTCGCCGTAGCTGGCGAACAGCATGGCGTGGATAAGGTAATAGCCATAGCCAGTCGAATCCTCCTCGCTGACCTCCCGTATGCCCTCTTCATAGGCAACAAGATCGACATCCTCTCGCTTGCGCCAGTGCCGCAGGACCTGGACGAAATGCCTTGTGCGCTCCCAGCTATCAAAGAAGATCGGCACCACGTCTCTGGCGCTGGTATCGCTGCCGATTTCATCCAGTTTGAGAGCAAAGCTGTTCCTGGTCGCGAGCTGGAAGCAGGCCTCCCAAGCTTCCTCCATTTCTTTGTCCAGATATTGGTCAATCTGGCCGCGCACCGTTGTCCAGCTGTCGAGCGAGCTCTTGACGGCAATCTGGGTCTTCCCCTTGGTGAAGTCCTCCAGCAGGTTCTTGGCCACCGCAGCCGGCGGCAGATACTCGGCTCGAATGTCGGTGGCGAAATGAGTCCACCGCTCGGACATTTCCAATGCCGCATTCGGCTTGTCAGCGAGGGCCTTGTCCGCCAGTTCCTTGAACGCTTTGGTTTCCTCGAACAGCGGACTATCGGTACGGATGTTGGTTGCCCCGACTTCCACCAGCAAGGTCTCCAACCAGCCATGGAAGGAACTGGCCTGGCCCAGGTGCCGAGCGGTCGACGATTTCATCGGCCACAGATCGGGAAAAGCCATGAAGTAGCGGGGGTGCCGCACAAAGTGGCGATCGCCGCCCGCGCCACGGGCCGCGCTATGGGCGGCAGTATGGATGTGACGGCTGCCGGTAATGTAGAGAATTTTGGCATTGAGGGGTTCGAGCCGCTGGTTCCAGATCTCGACCCTCGCCAGGGCCTCCGCATCACGACGATAGGCAAGCGGATGCCCGCTGCGGTTGTTGGAGCCGTCCATCCTCTCTGACCATTCGTTTGCCAGATTCAGAAACTCGAAGATTTCCTTGATGGTGGAAAAAGGCCTCAGCGCGTCAAACTGCTCCGCCGTCAAGCCCCGTTCCAGGTCGGGGCCTCCGAGCCTGGAATCGATAACCAGTCGCGCCAGTCGCCGGTATTTTGCCGCTGCACCGGTCTGGAAATAGAGTAGTTGGACAGCACCCTTGTACAATGCCTCCGTGTCCAGTTCTCCCGATTGATCGAGCGAGGCCACATATTCGGCAAGGTCGGACAGGTCATCGGGCCGCGTCGGCGGCTCCTCGCCGAACCGGCTCGCCAGCGCCTGCATGATCTGGGTGATTTCTGTCTCGATGGGGGGCACAACCAGCAACGGCCATGAGCTGAGCCGGTAGAAGATATAATCGTCCACCCGTCGTGCCAGTGCCGCGCTCAGATCTTTGTCGTCAGTCTTGAACACTGCACCATAGCCGATGCGCCCCCGCCCGAATGACGAAGCCGGCTCTGCCGGATCGCCGAAATTGGCGAAGATGTCGGCGTCGACCGCATAGATTATGGTCTTGCCGTTGCGAATATTGGCCTGATCGTCACGCCAGGGCCGCATGAACTTGAACTGGTGCCAGGCATCATGCAGCTGGCTGACGAACATGGATGTGTCGTTCACAGTGGCCCCCGGGACCCAGAGAACAGCGATTCGAACGCTTCCTGCCAGCCATTGAGCGACGATTTTGGCGGCGCGGTGCGTATCGGTTTCACCGTGCTGGCCTTTGGCGTTTCCGCAGGCGAGGGATGCCAGCCCTTGGTTGCCAGCAGCTTGTGCACCGCAAAATCCCACCAGGTGACGTCATAGGTCGGGGTGTCCTTGGAGAGTGTGCCCCCGAGCTGGTCGAGCGAGACGAACCGGGCCAGGCTCTCCACCATTCGATCTGCCCCCTCTTGCCTCGCCAGATCGTCGGCGTTGTCCTCAACGCTCGCGAACACCGCATCGAGTTTTGACCACGAGCCGCTCAACGACGCTTCCAGACTACCCGGGCTCAACTGGGCAAGCAGGAGGAACAGGTGGACGGCGTCCTCGCCCGACAGGGCATCCAGCAGGGCCTGAGCGGCGGCGTAGCCGTCCTGCGTCAGCGAGGAAGAGGGACCGGCGAACTTGGCAAGCGCGTGGATTGTCCAGCGCATGAACGCCATGCCATCGGCCATGCCGGCAATGGCCTCATGTTCGGCCCGCAGCCGGCTGGCGAGCACCGAAAGCACCTCGTCCGCCTTGCATTCGCGCGCCAACTCCAGAATGTCGCTGACGACCTCGCGATGCACCGCATCCATGGGTACTTTTGCGAGCGCGATCGCCAATCCGCTGCGGAACGACGCCCGGTCGACCGTGCCCAGCAGGCTGTACAGTGCCGTGAAATCGGCCGTGACGCTGTAGTCGACAGCGAAGACCGCCTCCAGTGGTTGGAACGCGTGCCGCCCCTGCTGGTGGACATGAAATCCGATCAGCCCTCGCAGTATCCAGTCACCGAACTGACGATCCGTCCAACGGACTACAGGCTCGATATCCCGTCGTTGCATCGACATCATGCACCCAGCACCCGGGCTTTCAATTCGGCATCGTCTCGTGCGTCCGCAAGGAGCTGGGAAAACAAGGCGTCATCCATAGCGGTTCGCCTCGTCACCTCGCCCAGAACGTCGAACTTTATCTTCGTACTGGCCAAGCGTCCCCCAAAATCCAGCGGTCTTATCACTCTTTCAGGATACCCGTTCGCGAGGACGCCATCGGTGTCCAGCACGGCCAGATCGATCGTGCTGCCCCACTCTTGCATATCCGGCCGGGACTTTGGCCGATGCGCCGCCGAAAACCTTCGGTGCGACCCGGCATCGATGAATGTCGGGCGAAAATGCGCAGTCGTTTTTGCCAGTTGTTTCGGCAAACGCAAGGCAACCAGAACCAAGGGTGGATCGGGCAATGTTGAGGGCTGCCGGTGCACCAGGCCAAGGGCATCGCGGGCCGTGTCCGCCTTGGAGGCCGTTGCGGCCTTCTTCTTCACGATTTCACGGATGAGATCGCTGGTGGTGAACCAGATGAACGAGGAGCCGAACTTGAAGCCCGGATCGAATGAAAAGCTCCGGTCCTTCGCGGGCAGGGCCTTGAGCTTCTCCACCCAGGCCGGATTGCCAAATTGGCACGCGGGCGTGCCAAGGGCGCGGGCAAAACGATCCTGATCGGGCGCGGACGCCTTGTTGAGCACGCCGATGGGCAGGACGGCGACTAATGATTGGGAAGTAACGGCGCAGATTGCTCCGGCTAGGCCCTTTCCCCCGTAGAAATTGGCGGGTCCAGCCAGATCTTCCAGTTGCCGGGTGAACTCTTTATTGCGATCGGGGATCGGTCCACTTGGCATGCTAGCAAAGGCCTTGTTGAAGGCGGCCAGCACCAATTCGCTGTCGTGCAGGCCAATTTCAGCGCCATCAACGGCATTGCACATAACAATGCGGCCCTCTGGCGATTTTACGAAATCGCTCAGAAAATCTTCTAACGTCATGTGCCCCCCATTAGACGTTTGCTTGGAGACTAGACTCCAATTCTTATGGGGGTCAATCAGTAGTCTGTACAAAACAACAACGCAGAACAGAGCCGCGCCGAAACGTTTGCCTCAGCCTTGCGCTGCTTCCGCTGTGCCGATGGCGCCAGTAGGGGCATGCGGCAGGACGGCGTCCAGGCACCAGCGCAGGGTGTTCTTGCCGCCGCCTTCGGCCACGGTGGTGCAGTTTCCCTGCACCAGGAAGGTTTGGGCATGCAGGTGGATCGACAGTCGCTCGGGACCCACCGTCGCGGTCAGGATCAGCGTGGCGCCGTCCTGCGCGGCGGGAAGGGCGGCCGGATCGAGCGTTACGGTGCCGGCCGCGTGGCCATTCGCCTGCGCCCAGCCCATGGCGGCCAGTTCGGCGACCTGCAGCGGCTCGGGCTGGTCGGTGCGGCCCTTGTAGGCGGGCAGGTAGATCTCGCCCCGGCCGAGCGCGGCGAGGAAGTCTGGCGCCTGCGCGGCGGTCATGCGGCCATAGCGCTGGCGCTGCGGCATGACGACCAGCGAGGCGGCGAAGCGGCAGCCGCCGATATGGGTGGCCTGGACGATGTTGAAGCGGGCCGGATCAGCCTCGGCGACCAGCGCCTTGTAGGTGGAAAAGCCGTGCCGCGCGCAGCAGGCATCGCGGCGACTGTCGGTGCAGCAGAGAACGGTCGGCCGCAGGTCCAGTCGGCCGGCAAAGATCTTGCCGGCGGCATAGTCGCGGATGGCTCCAATGAGCGCCTGCTCGTCGACGAAATTGGCGAAGACGTTTTCGGGCAGGGCATGGAGCGTGGGCAGGCTGCCTTCGGCTTCGACCTTGTCCACCAGCGCCACATGCAGCCCCTGACGGGCGACATGTTGCAGCGCCTCGGTGAGCGCTGCGCCCATATCCACCGATTCCCAGCGCGGCACGCGCCATTTGCCGCGCGGCCAGGCCAGCATGAGAATGCGGGCAGGGGCGTCTCCCGTGCCGGCCAACGGCTCGCCCCGCTCGAGGCAAACATCGGCGCAGAAGACGTGCTTACCCATGAATCGGCTTCCACAACGGGATTAGGAGCGCCGGACGACCCAGTGTCGTTGGCTGGCTGGGCGCATCAAGCGGCCACGAGCGCCATAACATGATCTAACGGATCATGATTTCTATCCACCAGAATCCAAACTGGTGTCAAGCTCGCGAGGGAGCGCGCTGGCAGCGGTTCGTTGAGCGGCGGTTGACCCGCGGCAAGTGCTCAGGAGAACGTGCGCTCGATGGCGGCCTTGAGGTCGTGCGACCAGAACGGCTTGCCGAGCCGTTCGAACTTGCCACGCAGTTCCTCGGGCATTTCCGAATAGCCGGTGGCGACGATGACCTTGATGTCGGGCCATTCGGTGGTGATGGCCGAGGCCAATTGGCCGCCATTCATCTGCGGCATCGCATAGTCGGTGATGACGAGGTCGAATGGCTGGCTGCGCAGCTTGGCCAGCGCCTCCTTGCCAGATGTGGCCTCCACCACCTGGTGGCCCAGGTCCTCGGTCATTGTCGCGGTGTTGAGCAGCACCAGGGCGTCGTCATCGACGACCAGGACGCGCTTGGGCTGGAAGCTGGGCTTGCCGCTCTCTTCCAGGGTGGCCGTCGGTGCCGCCACATCGACAGCTACCGGAAGCCAGAGCTCTGCCGTGGTTCCTTCGCCCGGCATGCTCTTGAGCACGAAGCGCCCGCCCGTCTGTTCGGCCAGGCCATGCACCATCGAGAGCCCCAGGCCTGTGCCCTTGCCGACGCCCTTGGTGGTGAAGAAGGGCTCGGTGGCGCGGGCAAGCGTCTCTTCGTCCATGCCCTCGCCTTCGTCCTTGATCGACAGGACGACATAACGGCCCGGCTGGAAATTGCCCTCAGCTTTCTTGACGATGGCTTCCTCGGCACTGATGACGATCGAGCCGCCTGCCGGCATCGCGTCGCGCGCGTTGACCGCCAGGTTCAACAGCGCCGATTCCAGTTGTGCCCGATCGGTGAGTGCCGGGGGCAAAGCCGGCGGCATGCGCGCGGTGACCAGCACGGCCGGCCCCAGCGCACGGTCGAAGATACCGCTCATGCCGGCGACGGTTTCCGCCACATCCACCGGCCCGGTCTCGAGTTCCTGGCGCCTGGCGAAGGCCAGCATGCGCTGGGTCAGCGCCGCGCCGCGCTGTGCGCCCTTGACCGCATTGTCGAGAAACGGGCTGATCCTGGCATCGTGCGGCAGGCGCTGGGTGACGATCTCGAGGCTCCCCAGGATCGCCATCAGCAGATTGTTGAAATCATGCGCTATGCCGCCAGTGAGCTGCCCGATCGCTTCCATCTTCTGCGATTGAAAGAGGGCATTGCGCGCCTGGTCGAGCTGGATCTGCGCCTCGCGCCGCTCGCTGATGTCGCGCGTCACCTTGGCAAAGCCAAGCAGGATCCCGTGCTCATCCCGGATAGCGTCGATCACCACATGCGCCCAGAAGCGGCTGCCATCCTTGCGGATGCGCCAGCCTTCGCGCTCCACGCTGCCGGTTTCCCTTGCGATGGCGAGGTTCTGCTCCGGCTCGCCGCTGTCACGCTCGTCGTCAGTGTAGAAGCGCGAGAAATGCTGCCCGACGATCTCGGCTTCGTCATAGCCCTTGATGCGCTCGGCGCCAGCATTCCAGCTCGCGACATTGCCGTTGGGGTCGAGCATGTAGAGCGCATAGTCGGTGACACCCTTGACCAGCAAACCGAACTGCTGCTCGCTGACCCGCAGCGCCTCGTCGCGCAGCTTTCGCTCCGTCAGGTCGCGGGTGATCTTGGCAAATCCGATCAGCCTGCCATGCGGGTCTACGATACGGTCGATGACCACATGCGCCCAGAATTGCGTGCCGTCCTTGCGCACGCGCCAGCCTTCTTCCTCGAACTGGCCCTTGTCGGCAGCAAGCCGCAGGTTGCGTTGGGGCAGGCCGGCATCCTGGTCTTCCTGCCGGTAGAAGCGGGCGAAGTTCTGCCCTACGATCTCGTCGGCGGTATAGCCCTTGAAGCGCTGCGCGCCCGCATTCCAGTTCGTCACCGTCCCATCGGCATCGAGCATGTAGATCGCATAATCGCTGATGGATTCGACGAGCAGCCGATAGCGGCCCTCAGGGGTGCGCGCCGCCTGGAATGGGTCCGATATGTCGAGCATGCACGTCCCTTCGATCGCCCCGCGCGACCACCTATAATGCGCGTGGGCGTGAATGGTTGCGTGCCATTTTTTCGGCGGTTCACAACGACCTTGGCCGGCGTCTTAGGCGTCGCGTTCTTCCTCGATTCCGGCGGCGAGTTCATAGGCCTCGCCCGAGGTAAGGTCTGTCGCCCGCACGTCGCCGATCGGCTCCCTGGCGACATCGGGCAGGCGCAATTGACCCCAGTGGTTGTCCCAGAGATCGGGCCGCGCCAACACCACCACGACCTCGCTGAAGCCGTGCAATGCGCGAGCCGCTTCGGCAGCGGCCAGCGCTGCGCTCACATCGTCATATTCGGCTTCGTCGGCGTCGATATCGCCCTTGGACTCCCACCACACGGCGGCCTTGAGCGCGCCGTTTTCGGTCAGCTCGATCCCGACCGTAACCGCGTCGGGGGATGGCTCGCCGATCGGCACGAGCCGGTAGCTTTGGGAAATGGTCATCGGGGCAACCTCCGTTGGGCACCGGTGCAACCACCCCGGCGTCCAACTGGTTCCAACGCCCTGGCGGGGCGGCCGGCCTAGAGCGCCTTTTCGGTCGTGATATCGAACAGGTGGATATGCTCGGGCGCAATGCCGACGCCGATCACATCGCCCGCCTTGACGCCGGTGCGATGCGTCTCGACGACAGTCAGTTCGGGCGTGGTGTCGGTGGTGACATAGGTCATCGACCCGGTCGACTCCACCACCGCGACGGGCAGCTTTAGGCTCGCCGTCTCGGTGACCCGCAGATGCTCGGGCCGCAGCCCGACCAGCACCTTGCGCCCGGCCTCCACCGACCGGCCCAGCGGCAGCGACAGGCTATTGGCGATATCGAGCTGCACGCTCTGCCCGTCCGCCCCCACAGTGCCCGGCACGAAGTTCATCGCCGGCGAGCCGATGAAGCCGGCGACGAACTTGCTCACCGGACGATCATAGAGGTCGAGCGGGCTACCCTGCTGCTCGATCACGCCATCGCGCATGACAACCACATGGTCCGCCATGGTCATGGCTTCGATCTGGTCATGCGTCACATAGACCGAGGTCGCCCCCAGCCGATCATGCAGCGCGCGGATTTCCTTGCGCATATGCACGCGCAGGGCGGCGTCGAGATTGCTCAGCGGCTCGTCGAACAGGAAGGCCTTGGGATTGCGGATGATCGCCCGGCCCATGGCCACGCGCTGCCGCTGCCCGCCCGAAAGCTCACGCGGGTAGCGCTTGAGCAGCGCCGACAGCCCCGTCGTCGCTGCCACTTCGGCGGCCTTGGCCTTGGCCTCGGCCTTGCCCACGCCATGGAGGCGCAACGAATAGGTGAGGTTCTCCTCCACCGTCATATGCGGATAGAGTGCATAGCTCTGGAACACCATGGCGACGTCGCGCTTGCGCGGTGGCACGCCCGTCATGGTCTCGCCGGCGATCTTGAGCGTGCCCGAGGTGATGGTCTCGAGCCCCGCGATGCTCCGCAGCAGCGTGGACTTGCCACAGCCCGAGGGGCCGACCAGAGCCACGAAGCTGCCCTTCTCGATCGAGAGGCTCACATTCCGCAGCGCATGGAAGGCGCCGTAATGCTTGTCGATATTGCTGAGCTCGATCTGTGCACTCATTTGAGGGCTCCCGAGGTAAGGCCGGAGACGATACGGCGCTGCAGAAGGACGAAGACGGCCAGGATCGGCGTCACATAGATCGCCGAATAAGCCATGATGGAGTTCCAGTCGGACGAGTTGGGTCCGAGGAAGCCCGCGAGGCCCACGCTGGCCGGCTGCAGGCTGGGTTCCTGGATGATCGACTTGGAATAGATGTATTCGCCGAACGCACTCATGAAGGTGAGGATGGCGCAGACCAGGATACCGTTGCGCGCCAGCGGCAGCACGATCGAGAAGAATGCGCCGACGCGGGAATTACCGTCGACTAGCGCTGCCTCTTCCAGTTCGCGCGGCACGCTCATGAACGTCGCCCGCACCAGCACCACGAAGAACGGCATGGCCTTGGCGGCCGCCGCCAGCACCACCGCCGTGCGGGGATAGTGCAGCAGCCCGAGCTGGCTGAAGCCGACAAAGAGCGGCGTGATCATCACCGAGGCCGGCAACACCTGCAGCATCAGGATGAGGAACAGCCCGATATCGACCCAGACGCTGCGATAGCGCGCCAGCACATAGGCGCAGCCCGTACCCAGGATCACCGTGATGGCGGTGACGCCCGAGGCGATGACGACGGAGTTCCACAGGAACGTCTGCATCGTCCGCCCGAACCACACGGCGGGATAGATGCTGGTATCGGGCGAGATCGGCCAGAAGGTCGGCGGGTTGAAGTAGATTTCCGACGCCGATTTGAGGCTCGTCACATACATCCAGTAGAGCGGGAACAGGTAGAGCGCGGCAAGGGCCAGCGCCAGCGCCAGCAGTAGCCATGGAACGTAAGGCCGGGTCATCCGCGCACCTCGTGGCGAGTGGAGCGCACATAGATCACCGAGGCGAACAGCACGAGCAGGAACATCATCACCGAAATCGTCGCGCCCTTGGCAAAGTCATAAAGCTGGAAACTCATCTGCCACGACCAGTAGCCGGCCACGGTCGATGTATTGGCCGGCCCACCTTCGGTGATGGCCGGAAAGAGGTCGAATTGCTGCAGGGTGCCGATCAGCCCCAGCGACAGCACGGCGCCGATGGTGGACCGCATCATCGGCAGCGTGATCGTCCAGAAGCGCTGGAATGCGTTGGCGCCATCGAGTTCGGCGGCTTCGTAGAGGTCGCGCGGAATGGCGGCGAGGCCCACGGCCAGCAGCAGCATGTTGAAGGCGGTACCCAGCCAGATATTGGCGATGACCACGGCCCAGATGGAATAGTTGGGGTCCGATTTCCAGAACACGATGCCCTGGATCAGCCCGAGCGACCGCAGGATCGTATTGAGCACGCCGAAGTCGCCTGAGAGGATCCAGCTCCAGATCGCGCCCACCACCAGTCCCGGCATCACCCAGGACACGAGGAACAGCCCGCGAATGGTCGCGGCGCCGGGGAATTTCTGCGCGAAAAACAGCGCAAGGCCAAAGCCGATGACGAACTGCCCGGCCATCGAGGCGAACACGAAGATCAGGGTATTCTTGGTCACCAGCCAGAATTCGGGCTGCTGCACCACGGCGATATAGTTATCGAAACCGGCCCAGGGGCGGATCAGCGTTCCCAGGGTGAACATGTCCACCTGCTGGAAGCTCATCAGCACGTTATAGACCAGTGGCAGACCTGCCAGTGACAGCAGGAACAGCAGGGCGGCACCCACCAGGATCAAGTCGAACCCGACGCCGTCGCGCATGCTATTGAAAATCCGGGACATACTGCCTCCGCAAAAATCGATATGACCGGCCGGATCGCTCCGGCCGGCCCAGTCAGGGAGGAAATACTAGCCGACAATACCCTTGATGGTAGCCTGTGCCTGGTCGAGGGCATCCTTGGCTGACATCTGGCCGGTCAGTGCTGCCTGGAAGGCATCATAGATCGCCTTGGAAATCTTCTGCCATTCAGGATGCGGACCACGCGGCTGGGCGTACTGGAGCTGTTCCTGGAACACCTTGAGCGCCGCATCGGTGCGAGCATCGCCAGTGGCAGGCAGCGGAATGTCGCTGCGCGGCGGAATGTTGGAGAATTCCGGGAACAGGCGATCGCTCTGCGAGGCGAAGTACTCGATGACCTTGAAGGCTTCGTCCGGGTGCTGCGAGCTGGCAAAGATACCCAGGTTGAAGTCGCCCATAGCCGAAGAGCGCGGGCCGCCTTCGGTTTCGGTCGGCAGCAGGGCAACGCCCCAGTCGAACTTCGCATCGGTCGCCATGCGGCCCAGCTCCCACGGGCCGGAAATGGCCATGGCGGCGTTGCCAGCGTTGAACGTACCGGTCGAGTCCCACTGGCCCTGGCTCAGCACGTCCTGCGAAGCGAGCTTTTCGTCGATCAGGGTCTTCCAGATTTCGAGGGCCTTCACGGCGCCGGGCGTGTTGACTTCCTTGAACGACCCGCCGCCCATCTGCACCCATGGCAGAAACTGGAACGTGCCTTCCTCGCCGGCGCGTGCCGACCAGGTGATGCCATAGACATTGTTGGCCGGATCGTTGAGCTTGCGGGCATCTTCGAGCAGTTCGTCCCAGGTCTTGGGTGCCTCGGTAATGCCGGCCTTGGCGAACAGGTCCTTGTTGTAGAACAGGGCAATCGTGTTGGTCGCCTTGGGCAGACCATAGAGCTTGCCATCCCACGATGCGGAAGCCAGCGGGCCTTCATAATAGACGCTGGTATCGATCACGTCCGAATTGGCAACGCGGTCGGTGATGTCGAGCATCGCGCCGCGCGACGAGAACAGCGCGAAATCGGGGTTGTCGAGCGAGATGATGTCGGGGGCCTGGCCGGTGGCGAAGGCCTTGAGGGCTTCGTTCACCAGATCATCGAACGGCACAAGCCGGCTCTCGATGACGATGTCGCTCTGGGACGCGTTGAAGTCTTCCGCGAGCTTGGTGTAGAGCCCGTTGTCGCCGTCGATGGACCACATCTTGAGGGTGACCTGGGCGGCGGCGGGAAGCGTGGCGATCGAAACGCTGGAAAGTGCCAGCGTCGCGAGGAAGGCAAGTCTCGATAGTCTCATTTGGTTTTCCTCCCAACAGTGCGGACCATCCGCAAAACCATCGGCCAGCTCTCCCGGCGGGCCGTGGAATTCAGTTGGCCGCGGGCCGGAGCCCGCGGCGCTTTTCGTCAGTTGCGCGCCAGCGACGGATCGCCGCCCGCATAAAGTGAATTGAGGTCGATGAAATCGCCGCCGCGGGCGTCTTTCAGATAGTTGAGGCTGCGAACCTGGCCGGTCATTTCGAGGTCGTCGCGATAGACCGGGTCGTGCCAGCCTTCGATATCGATGGAGCCTTGGTAGCCGGCCAGCCGCAGCTCGGAAATCACGTCGGTCCAGTTGCTGTCGCCGAACCCTGGCGTGCGCATGAACACGAACTTCTCCTTGCCGAAGACGCCATGCTCCCTGATCACTTCCCAGCGGATGGTCGCGTCCTTGCCATGCACATGGAAGAACTTGTGCGCCCACTTGCGGATCTGGGGCATCGGATCGATCAAATAGACCATCTGGTGGCAGGGCTCCCATTCGAGCCCGATATTGTCGTCCGGCGTCTCGTTGAAGATCAGCTCCCAGGCGTCTGGATTATGCGCGATGTTCCAGTCGCCGGTGGCCCAGTTGCCGTCCATGGCGCAGTTCTCGAACGCGATCTTGATGCCCTTGTCGGCGGCCCGCTTGGCGAGGTCGCTCCAGACCTGCTTGTAGCGCGGCAGACTGTCGGTCAGCGGCTTGTTGCGCACGCGGCCGGTAAAGCCGGCGACGGTCGTCGCGCCGAAATGATGGGCGTTGTCGATGCAGTCCTTCCAGCCCTGCAAGGTCTGGCGATCCATCTCCTGGTCTTCCAGCGGATTGCCGAACATGCCCAGGGTGGAAATGGTGATGTCGCGATTGCCGATGGCCTCGAGCGATCGCTTGCCCAGCTCGGCCAGGTCCTGGCCATTGGTGGTCTGCCAGAAGAACGGCTCGAAGCTCTCAAAGCCCAGATCGGCAATGGCGGCGATATTCTCGGGCGCCTTGCCGGCAGTTGCCTGGATCATGGTGCCGATGCGAATGGATTTGGCTGGGTTAGTCACGAATGAAATCCTCAAACTGCAATGGTCACGCGCTGGCCGGTCTTGGCGCTTTCGATCGCCGCGAACACCATGGCCAGGCTCTTGATATTGTCGTTGCTGGCCGTTTCGGGCGGCCTTCCCTCCTCGATCGCGTCGAGGAATTCTGCCAGGACGCTGGCATGGCCATGCGTCTGGTCGATATCTTCGGGGTCTGGCACTTCGATTGCCGCCAGCTCGCGGAAGAAGCCGCTATCGCTGGCCACCACTTTGGCGTCGAATGCCGTCTCGCCGTCCCAGGTCAGCGTGCCCTTGGTGCCAATGATGCGCCAGGCGCTTTCCCAGCTCGTATTGGCGCCTTCGGCGCACCACGAGCCGCGATAATTGAACACCACGCCCTCGTCGAATTCGAAGATGGCATTGGCCGCCGCGCCATGGCCGTACCATGAGCCGCGCGGATTGGTTTCGAGGCAATAGACCGCCTTGGGGGCGACACCGGCCATGAAGCGGGCGGCATCCAGCGTGTGGATCGCCATATCCAGCAGCAGCACATTTTCCATTTCTTCCCGGAAGCCGCCGAAATGGGCGCCGATGAAGAAGTCGCAATGCAGCGCCGTGACCTCGCCGAGCGCGCCGCTCTCGATCAGCCGGCGGATGCGACGCACGCCGGAAATAAAGCGCCGGTTCTGCACGATCGCATGGACGCGTCCGGCTGCCTGAGCGCGGGCAACCAGCGTCCGCCCGGCCTCGAGGCTCGCGGCCATCGGCTTTTCACTCAGCACGTGGCAACCGTGGCGCAGCCCGGTCTCGACCACGCCCTGGCGGGCGGCCGGGATCACCACGTCGAATAGCAGGTCGGACTTGGTGGCAGCGAGTACGGCATCGAGGTCCGAGCCGATGGTTACGCCGGAAAGGCCGAACTCGGCCGCACGGGCTTCCGCGGTCGGCTGATGCAGATCCACCAGCCCGACAATCTCAACGCGGCCCTTGAGCAAGGGATGCTCGGCCACAGCCGACAGCCATCCCCTGGACATAGCTCCACAACCCGCAAGAACGGCTCTGAATACCAAGTAAGTTCCTCCCCGAGCCGGACTAAACGCTTCCTATCTATGTAGGAAACCGTTTTCTCACGCCCCGTAAACGTTTACGAATAAAGTATGATAATCTTGGAGTGTCAATAGTGATTCCGAGGGGGAGAGCGACTGTGGACAAGCCGGCTTGCAACGACTGCGATCCAGGTTCATTGAGTTGCCCGTATCGCGCCGGGGGCGCGCGCGCGGCCAAAGGTGGAATGTCGGCATCATGAAGGGCATACGGCGCCTAGCCCAGGAACTGGACATTTCCATCGGCACCGTCTCGCGCGCCCTCAACGGCAAGCCTGATGTCAACGAGCAGACCCGCCAGCGTGTGCTCGAGGCGGCCGCTGCCATGGGCTATGTGCCCAACCAGGCCGGCCGCGCCCTTCGCAAGGGGTCGACCGGGGTCATCGGGTTCATGATGCAGTCCGGCAGCCAGATCACCGGTGAAGGCGACGTCTTCTTCATGAGCGTCTTCGACGGCGTGCAGACCGTCTGCGCCCGCCACAAGCTTGACCTCGTGGTGCTGCTCTGCTCTTCCGAAGACGATCCGGACGCCTATCTGCAGCGCGTCGTCGACCGGGGCTTTGTCGATGGCCTGATCATCTCGGCCACCAAGCGACACGATCACCGCATCGATTTCCTGTCACAGCGCGGCGTGCCCTTTATCGCCCTGGGGCGCAGCCTCACCGATGTCGGCCACCCCTGGTTCGACCTCGATTTCGAGGGCATGGCCGAAATCGGCGTCGACCGCCTCGTGGCCAAGGGCCATCGCCGCATCGGCATCTTCGCGCCGATGGACGACACCAATCTGGGCTTCATCTTCATCGATCACTATCGCGCGGCGCTGGAGCGCCACGGCATTGCCTTCAACCCCGATCTCATCTTCCGCGCCCATCCCAACGATCGCGGCGGTCACCAGATCGGCGAGCGCATCGCCGCCATGCCGGCCGATCAGCGTCCGACAGGCTTCATCCTCACCAATGAAATGATGACCGTTGGGCTCTATCGCGGGCTCTACGATTCTGGCCTCAATCCGGGCAAGGATTTCGCCGTCATGGGCCGCGACAGCCCGCAGGCGCATTACCTGACGCCAAAGCTCACCTGCTTTCATCTTTCGCTGCGTGAGCTCGGTATCGCTTTGGCAGAATCCCTCCTTGCCACCATGCCCGACTTTGCCGCCGACTATCCGCTCGGCGTGGTGCGCAAGGTGCTGCCGCTGCAACTGATTGAGGGTGACAGCGACTGCCCGGCGCCCGCGGGCCGTTGATCCGGCCAAAGGGTTAGTCCTTATCGCTGGTGGCTCGCCTTGGCGGGGCATTGGCGGCTATGCTGCGCGCGTTCTTGCCGGACGCGACTGGAGCAGCCCATGCCCTTGGCCACCTATCAAACCAGCGACTTCGCCAATCCCGCCAAAGACTGCGATATCATCATGAAAGGCGGGGTGACCTCGGGCCTCGTCTATCCCTATGCCATCCTCGAAATGGCCCGGGTCTACCGCTTCTGCTCCATCGGCGGCACTTCGGCCGGCGCCATCGCCGCGGCCTTCGCCGCCGCCGCCGAATATGCCCGCAGCGTCCGCAGCGATCCCGATGGTTTCCTGCGCATGCAGGCCCATTGCGAACAACTGCCCGCGCTCCTCGCCGGCCTGTTCCAGCCTGCACCACAGTTCAAGACGCTGCTCGCCTTCCTGCTGCGGGCCCAGGCCAATACCGGCGCGCTGGCCATCGCCTGGGCGGTGGTGGTCCTCTTCTGGCCGATCCTCTCGGCCGGCATGGCCCTCGGCGCTGCCATCGCGGTACTGGCGCAAGGCGGCGTGACAGCGGCCATCCTGGGCGGCGCCATCGGCGCCGTCGTGGCGCTGATCCTCTTCCTCCGCGGCACCGCCAAGGCGCTTGTCGCGCACAATTTCGGCCTCTGCAGCGGCCTCACCCAGCCCGGCGCACCCCAGCTCGGGCTCACCGATTGGATGCATCAGGCCATCCAGGACATCGCCTTCGGCAAAGCCGGCCGGACCCAGCCGCTAACCTTCGGCGATCTCGAGACCGTCACTGGCGACGGCAAGCCGATCGAGCTGCGCATGATGACGACCAATCTCTCCATGCGCCGCCCCCATACCCTGCCCAATCTGCGGCTCCGCGGATTTTTCAATCTGGCGACCTGGCGGTCCTTCTTCCCGTCGCCCATCATCGATCACCTGGCCCGGGTCAGCACCGTCCCCAAACATCACGAAAATCTGCGCGACTTCCCCGAGGCGCCGGACCTGCCCGTGGTCGTCGCCGCCCGCATGAGCCTCAGCTTCCCGCTGCTGTTCTGCGCCGTGCCGATGTCGACCCGCGATATCGCCAGCTCCGTCCTCGCCCGCCACACCGGCGGCGACGGCACGGTCCGGCTGCGCCGGCTCTGGTTCATCGATGGCGGCGTCAGTAGCAATTTCCCCATCCACATGTTCGACGCCCTGCTGCCCTCGCGCCCCACCTTCGCGCTCAGCCTGGATGCCCTGCCACCGGGCGGACTGGCGTCCGGCAATCGCGTCAAATTCTCGACCTCGGCCGGCGATGGCGTCAACCTGCCCGTGCATGAAGTCGATGGCCTCCTGGCCTTTGCCGGCGGCATTCTCGACGCGGCCAAGGACTGGCAGGACAACATGCTTTCCGGCATGCCCGGCCAGCGCGAGCGCATCGCCCGCGTCATGCTCTCGGCCTCCGAAGGCGGCCTCAACCTCACCATGCCACCCGAGCGCTCCGAAGCGCTGATGCGCTATGGCCGCGAAGTCGGCCTCGGTTTCGCCACTGGAAGCCTCGATTTCGACGAACATCGCTGGCGCCGCGCGCTGGTGGCCTATGAGCAGCTCGAGCGCACGGTGCATGGCACGGCGCAAACCTGGTCCGCCCAGGGTTTCGGCGCCTGGCTCAAGGCCTATATGGCTGTCAGTAAGAGCTATGGCCGCGTCGGCAAGGGCGACCGCGCCAATATCCGTGCGCGCCTCAACGGCTTTGCCGGTCTCGCCAAACTCTTCACCCCGCCCGTGGTCGGCAAGGATCGCAAGCTGCCCCGACCACCGGGCCGCCTCAAGATCGGCCCCGACCTCTAGCGCAGCAGCGACTGCCCGCCATCGACATAGATGGGCACGCCCGTCACATGCCGCGCCGCATCCGACGCCAGGAACGCGATCACGTCGGCCACATCGGCGCCCTTGCCCGGCTCACCGTCGGTGATGGGAATGTCCCCCTCGGGGAATTCGACGGGAATGGTCACCGTCTCGGTATTCTGCCGATCGGTATTGTCGTCGATCTGGGTGTCGATCGCCCCGGGGCACACTGCGTTGACGCGAATCTTGTGCTTGCCCAGCTCCAGCGCCAATTGCTGCGCCATGGCGACCTGGCCCGCCTTGGTCACCGAATAGGCCGTCGCGCCACCAGTGGTGAAGGTGCGGTTGCCGTTGATCGAGCTGACGATGATGACAGAGCCTCCGTTCCTCTTGAGGTGGGGCACGGCAAAATGCAGCGTGAGATAGGTGCCGCGCAGGTTGATGGTCATGGTCTCGTCCCACTCGGCCGTGGTCAGCTCGTCGATCGGCGCCCAGGTGCCGTTGACCCCGGCATTGGCCACCACGATGTCGAGCCGGCCATAGGCCGTGATGGTCTTGTTGACCGCCAGTTGCATCTCGGCCGGGTAGGAAATGTCGACCGGAACGGCCAGGGCCTCGCCGCCCGCCGCGACAATCTCGTCGCGCGTCGCCTCGATTTCCCCGGGCGTGCGGCTGATCACCACCACGCGTGCCCCGCCGGCCGCGAGCCGCAATGCGGTCGCCTTGCCGATACCCGATCCGGCGCCGGTCACCAGCGCCACCTTGCCCGAAAATTCCATGGTCACACTCCGATGGGTTCACGAGGCGGAACGCATCGGTGCGCGATTAGGTTACGCGCGTTTTGACCACAGCACCTGTGGCGTGAACGCAAAGCTCCGGTCGAACGGATATTGCGGCACCGATTTGTGCTTGCGCTCCAGCCGCTCGACGAACTGGTCGACCACGCCCGGCGACAGCGCCATCAGGCTCGGATTGGCGATGGGTCCCAGATCGGGCGACAGATAGCCTGATTTCACCACCACGATCTCGGCCGTGCGCGGATCGAGCCCCAGCCTGGTGAAGTCGGCGATGTTGTGGAACGGCCGTCGTCGTGCCGTCAGCACCAGCTCGATCCCGCCGATCCGCACCACTGCCTCGCGCAGGCGAGCCTCCTCGGTTTCGAGCAGGAACACCACCTCGGCTTCGGCAAAGACCGGCCGGCTCGACACATCGAGCGTTGCGCCGATGCTGAGGGTAACCGTTTTGCCGACACCGGCGGCATAGGCCGCGTCTGTCGCCGCTTTGTCGGCAATGCCTGCGAAGACCACGCCCCGCGCATCACGCCCAATCAGCTCCGCCAGCACCTCGGCCCGATCGCCGACGCCACCGCCGGTGGGATTGTCCCCCGACTCGGCCAGCACGGCCGGCGAGGTTTCTGCCGTCATCGCCCAGTTGACGCATTCTTCGATCGAGCCCGTCTTTGTGCCAAAGACGAACTGCTCGCGGATATCCCAATAGTCCTGCGACAGATGCCGCGCCGCCTCGGCCATGGCTGCCTTGTCGGTGCCGGTTATGACGGCGCAAGCGGTGGCGCGCGGCTCGTCGGCCCAGACATAGCCGACCTGGAACGAGGCATCCCAGATTCCCGTGGGGTCTTCGACCCCCTGCAACTGCGTATAGAAGCTGCGCGCCGGCTCGTCCTGCGTACTGGTCCGCTCGCCCGGCAGCAACACCGGCACCGGCGCCCAGGCCACCACTGGGCGCTGCCCGGTCCTGAGCGCCCGCACCAGCATGGTCACCGCCCGCCGCATCGTATCGGGCACATCGATATGCGGCGCCGTGCGATAGGTCGAAAAGATATCGAGACTGTCGACGATGGCCTGGCTCACATTGCCATGCAGGTCATAGCTCGCGGCCATCAGCACGTCCGGCCCGACCACTGCGCGCACCGCGGCAATGAAATCGCCCTCGGCGTCGAACAGCCCCTCGACGAACATGGCGCCATGCATGGCAAGATAGACGCCGTCCAACGGCAGCGCGGCTTTGATCCCGCTGAGGATTTCCGCCTTCCATGTCTCGTAGATGCCGCGCTCCACCGGCCCGCCGGCGATGGCGCGGGCATGGAGGATGGTGATGAATTCGGCGGGGAAATGCGTCAGGAAATCGAAATAGGCATCCTTGAGCATGGCGGGGCCGCGCAGCACGCGGAAATCGGCCTCGCGCGCCAGCACCGGATTATAGGTGCTGCATTCGGTATGTAGGCCCGCAACGGCGATCCGCATCAGAGCACTCCGGGTATTTCAGCTTCAGGATTATGCACTGGCGGCTTGGCCGGTTTCGTGGCCAAGCGTCCCGTCAGCAACAGGCTGACGATCAGCACGGGCACGAGACACGCAATCCCCAGCCGCATGTCGAAATGCTCGGCGACAAAGCCGATCACCGGCGGGCCGACGAGAAAGCCCAGCAGCGCTACAAAGCTCAGGATAGCCACATTGGCCGAGGCCGAGCGGTCAGTCAGCCCGGCCGCCGCCGTCACCGCCAGTGGGAAGCCCACCGAAACGCCAAGCCCGATAATGGCAAAGCCGAACAGGGCAATGGGCGTGTTGGGCGCAATGAACAGGATTGCCGCGCCGGCCACGGCCAGCGTGCCGCAGATGCGTGCCGTGTTGACCGCGCCGAAGCGCTTCTTCAGCGTATCGCCACCAAAGCGCCCGACGGCAACCATCATGGCGAAGACCGAATAGCCCAGGCCCACAATGCCGCTCTCGGCGCTCAGCGCGTCGCGCAGAAAAATCGCCGACCAGTCGGCCATGGCGCCCTCGGTCATGGTGATGCCGAAGACGAAGCAGCAGATGCCCAGCAGCGCCCAGCTCGGCAAGGCCCAGGCCGAGCGCTGGTGCTCGCTAACAGGCGCTTCCGGCGCAAAGACGGGCAGGGCGGTCGAGGCCAGCAGTGCCACCGGCAGGATGACGGCGGCGACGAGCATGATCGCCCATTTGGCTTCGAGGCCCAGTCCGGCCAATGCCGATCCGATCAGGCTGCCCACCATGATGCCGACCGACCAGAACCCATGCGAGGTGGTCATGATCACCGAGCCGGTGGCCTTTTCCACCGCGTCGGCCTGCACGTTGAGTGCCAGCTCGACGAAGGAAATCGTCGATCCGGCCAGCATCAGCGCCACGAACAGCATGGCCGGGTTCATGGCAAAGGCCGGCAGGCTGGCCGCCAGCGAATAGAGTACGAAGCCCGAAAGGATCGCCATGCGCGGCCCGATCTTGCCCACCAGCGGCCCGGCAAAGGGCAGCGTCAGCAGCGTGCCGCAGGGCAGGCCCAACAGCGCAAAGGCCAGTCCCGCTGGCCCCAGGCCCAGCCCCTGCTGCACATCGGGAATACGCGGCAACCACGACCCGAAGGCGATCGGTTGCAGGAAGAAGACCAGCATGGTCAGGCGCTGCGGGGAGAGGGGCATTGTTGGCTCTGCACTATGGCTGTTGAAACCACCGGGTCATTCCGGCGAAAGCCGGAATCATGTCCGCGTATCGCCCGGAACGCCGGCGCTGGGGGGAGGCACGCGAACATGGATCCCGGCCTGCGCCGGGATGACATCGCGCAAGTAGAGCGTCACGCACTCATCCCCATCGAATAAGGCAAATACCCCGCAAACCCGGTCAGCTTCCACGCACCTTCAACCTTGCGCAGGAAGTACAGCGTCTGCCAGTTCAGCACGTCCTTGCCGCCATCGCTGAGCTTGATCTCGCCGTCGAACTTCTTGTGCGCGATGGCGATGTCGCCGTTGATCTCGATCTCGGTGAGGCTGGTGGCGCGGTGGATGCCGGCGAGCACGTCTTCGGCGTATTCCAGCTTTTGGCTCTCCTTGGCCTGGCGAATCCAGTCGTCGCGATAGGCCTCGAGCGTCGGGAAACTGATGCGCCAGTCATCGGGATTGCCCGACTTCTTGCCGTTGATCCCCAGGAACCCCTCCTTGATGAAGTCGCCGTCCACTTGCGACCAGTCGGCCGCGACGAAGGCGGCGATGTCGCGCTCCACCAGCATGGTCCAGATAGCGCTGCGGTCAGGGTCGTTGGGGAAAGGGTTGGTGCTGCTCATGAAAGCTCTCGCGAGGGTTGGTCTCGGCGCGAAAAAACCGGCGCCGCTGCTGGGGAACAATTGTGTTCCAAATTTTCATTGATGCCACAAGGGTGAAACTGGCTTGTGGAGCCCAGATGAATACCAATTTGGACAGGCTGCCCGTTTGCGACAGGTTTGTCCACACCCGGGATAGCGTAAAACATCAGCAAAACGCCCAGAAATTCAGCAAAACGCCGTTGAGCCAAGCAATTTTGCGGGGTGGCTTAAATTGGTATTGAAAGTGTGACGGATTCATGTTGACATCAGTTTCGAAACGATCCTAGTCTTGAAAATCGTTTACAGAATACCACACCAATCCGGCAGAGATTGGCGGCTTAAGAACAGGGTACGGCTAGCATGCGGGTAGGCATTATCGGCCTCGGATATCGTTTGGGTTACCTGGCGCGGATTTTCTCCGGCGCCCGGCCCGATTTTACCATTGCCGGCTATGTCGATCCGGCACCCGCCGGCCTGCCCTATACCGTCCAGCACGGCATTTCGGTCGGCAAGCAGTATGACTCGCTCGAAGCCCTGCTCGACAATGAGGAGCTCGACCTGTTGATGATTGGCTCGCCCAATCACCTTCACCTCGAGCACATCCGCACCGGTCTCGAGCGCGGCATGAAAATCTTCAGCGAAAAGCCCGTCGTGACCACGGTCGAGGAGACCATGGAGTTGGCCCGGCTCATCGCCCAGTATGGCTCGGACAATGTCATGGTCGGGCTCGTGCTTCGCTACGCGCCGCTCTATGTCGATCTGCGCAAGGCCCAGGCCGATGGCATTCTGGGGGACATCACCTCCATCGAGGCCTCCGAGCACATCCCGCCCTATCACGGCGCCTTCTTCATGCGCGACTGGCGCCGCTACGAGCGCTATTCGGGCAGCTTCATGCTCGAAAAGTGCTGCCACGACCTCGATCTCTACAACGGCGTCATGGGTTGCCGGCCGCAATATGTGTCGAGCTTTGGCGGCCGTCGCACCTTCGTTCCGGCCAATGCCCCGCAAAATGTCGGCATCAACGACATGGAAGCTTACCATCGCAAGCCCAGCGGCTGGCAGGGCAGCGACAAGGTGTTCGACAGCGACGGCGACATCATCGATTTCCAGACCGCCATCGTGCAGTACGAAAACGGCGCGGCGCTCACCTTCCACACCAATCTCAATGTTCCCGACGACTTCCGGCGCTTCGCCGTGATGGGCGCCCAGGGCATGGCCGAGGGTGATTTCATCCGCAATTTCCTGCGCGTCACCGACTCGCGCACCACCGATCGCCTGATCGACACCACCTACAAGATGAGCGAGCTCAGCCAGCACTATGGTGCCGACGAGCAGATGGCCGAGGACATCCTCAAGCACATGATCGAGGGTGCGCCGCTGCCGGTATCGGTCACCGACGCGCTTGAAGCAGGTCTTCTGGCTTTGTCCATGGACCAGGCCATGCGAACCCGCTCCGTTGTCGACATGACCCCCATCTGGCAGCAATTCGACGCTGCCTTGGGCCGAGCGAACTGAGGAGGGCCAGCAGATGACCAGCACCCGTAGCGCTTCAATTTTCGCTTTCGCCCTGCTGGCTCCGGCTCTGCTCTACATCATTGCCATCGTCGCCTATCCGCTGGTCGATACCATCAATCTCAGCTTCACCAATGCCGCGCTCCGCCCGGCCTATAACTGGGTCGGCTGGACCAACTACCAGAAGATTTTCGGCGCCAATTTCGGCGAAGTCATCGTCCGCACCTTCGTCTGGACCTTCTTCTCGGTCTCCATAAAGATGATCATCGGCACCTGTGGCGCCGTGCTGCTCAATGCCGCCGTGCCCGGCCGGGCCCTGTTCCGCATCCTCACCATGCCGCCCTGGGTCGTGCCCATGGCCATCGGCATCTTCATGTGGGGCTGGATGTATAACGGCCAGTTCGGCATGATTTCCGGCCTGTTGCAGAATTTCGGCATCGTCGATGGGCCGGTCGCCTGGCTCGCCTATGGCAACACCGCCTTCTGGGCCACCATCGTCACCGACGTCTGGATCGGCGTGCCGTTGGTCACCATCTACCTGCTGGCCGCCATGCAATCGATCCCCCGCGACCTCTACGAGGCCGCCTGGACCGATGGCGCCGGCCGCTTCTATCGCTTCCGCCGCATCACGCTGCCCATGATCATCCCGGCCATGGTCACCATGAGCCTGCTCTCGCTGATCGCGACGTTCAACTCGTTCGACATCATCTGGATCCTGACCCGTGGCGGCCCGTCCGGCTCCACCACGACCATGATCATCGACACCTACAAGACCGCCATCGGTTCCTACAAATACGGCGAAGGCGCCGCCCGCGCCGTGATGATCTGCATTTTCCTGTCGCTCTTCTGCCTCGCCTACTTCCGCATCGTGGGCAAGATCAACACCGGAGAACGCGCATGACCAGCGAACCGATGACCACGGCGCAGAAGGTCGCCCATCCCGCCGATGACGCCGCCGTCGCCCCCATTGGCCTGGTCAAGGCCAAGCCGACCAAAGCGGTCCGCGCCATGATCGACCGCTACACCTGGTACGAATACGCGGCCATCTATGCCGGCATTGCGCTGTTCCTGTTCTTTGTGCTGGCGCCCTTCATCGAAGGCTTCATGGTGTCGCTGAAGCCGCTGTCGCGCCTGTTCTCCTCGCCCTACAGCTTCTGGCCGCAGGAAGGCTCGCTCACCGCCTATTTCACCATGTGGGAATCGGTGCCCGGCTTCTGGCGCTACATCGTTAATTCGCTGTTCATCTCCACCACCGCCACGGCCATCGTCCTGATCATGGTCGTGCCCGCCTCCTATGCCTTCGCCCGCTTCCCGTTCCCGGGCCGCGGCGCGCTCCTCGCGGCATTCCTCGCGGTCAACATGTTCTCGGGCGCGGTGCTCTTGATCCCGCTCTTCCGCCTGATGCGCCAGATGGGCTTGCTCAACACCTACTGGGCCATGATCGTGCCCGGCGCCGCCTTCCTCATCCCCTCGGCCATCTGGCTGCTGCGCACCTATATGATGCGCATTCCGCGCGAGCTGGACGAAGCTGCCTGGGTCGATGGCGCCAGCCGCCTCTATACGCTGCGTCGCGTCATCCTGCCGATCGCCATGCCCGGCATCGCGGTCGTCGCCATCACCACCTTCATCGGAGCCTATGCGCAGCAGTTCATCTTTGCGCTGACATTCAACTCCAAAACCGAGTTCATGCCCCTTGCGATCGGCCTGTTTGCCTATTTCGGCCGCCAGGAAGTGGTGTGGAACGAGCTCATGGCGGCCAGCTTCGTCGGCATCGCGCCAGTGCTCATTCTGATCGTCTTTCTACAACGATATCTCGTCGCGGGCCTCACGGCCGGCGCCGTGAAAACTTAGGCCGCGTCCGGAAAGCAGGGACTTAGGTTTCCGGGCAACAACGCGGCCCAAGATGCTTGCCCCTCGGGGCGAAAAAGCAACTCGCCCCTCGGGGCAGTAAGCAAGGGAAGGTAACAACAATGACGAAATCCAAGATTCTGGGCGGGGCGATTGTCGCGCTGCTTGCTTCGACGGCCTATGCCGCCGCGCAGGACCAGGTCATCTCCTTCGTGGAATGCGGCGATACGCCGAGCCCCGTCCACGTCGCTACCATCGAGGCCTGGGAAGCCGCCAATCCTGGTTTCGACGTTCAGGTCGAAGTCGTGGGCTGGGGCCAGTGCCAGGACAAGGTGACCACGCTCGCCGTCGCCGGCACCCCCGTGGGTCTGGCCTATATCGGCTCGCGCGCCCTCAAGCAGCTCGCCTCCAACGACCTCATCGTCGACATGCCGATGACCGACGAGGAAAAGGCCTCCTACTACCCTTACGTCGCCGACACGGTAACCTTTGACGGCACCCAGTGGGGCCGCCCGGTCGCCTTCTCGACCAAGGCGCTGTACTGGAACAAGGACCTGTTCGCCGCCGCCGGCCTCGATCCCGAGAAGCCGCCGACCACGTTTGCCGAGGAAATCGAATACGCCAAGGCAATCACCGAAAAGACCGATGCTGCCGGCTTCGGCGTTGTCGCCAAGACCTTCGACAACACCATGCACCAGTTCCTCCATTGGGTTTATTCCAATGACGGCCTGGTCATCGATGCCGACAACAACATCGTGCTCGACAGCCCGCAGAACCTGGAATCGCTCACCGCGCTGCGCGACATCGTTCCGTTCGCCGAAGAAGGCCCGACCGCCTACGAACAGAACGAAGTCCGTGCCATCTTCCTCGATGGCAAGCTCGGCATGATCCAGGCCGCCTCCGGCGCCCTCAACCTGCTCGCCGATGCGCCCTTCAAGTGGGGCGTCACCACGCTTCCCCAGGGTCCGTCTGCCAAGGGTCCGGGCACGCTGCTGATCACCGACTCGATGGCTGTGTTCAAGGGCACGGGCTATGAAGACAAGGCCAAGGATCTGGCCATCTTCCTGACCAACCCGGAAAACCAGACCGCCTATGAAGCCGAGCAGGGCCTGACCCCGCTGCGTCCGGGCCCGGCTGCCGACGCCATCGTCGCTGCCGATCCGAACTGGAAGCCCTTCTTCGACGGCATCGCCTATGGTGGTCCCGAGCCGCTGCTGACCGACTATCTCGGCCTGCAGAACGTCATGATCGAACTGGTCCAGTCCGTCGTGACCGGCGCTGCCGAGCCTGCCGCTGCCCTCACCAAGGCCGCCGCCGATCTCGAGCAGTACAAGTAAGATCCTCCCGCCGCCGCCGTCCCTCGGGATGGCGGCGGCTCCCTCTACCGGAGTCCAGCCAATGTCCCAGCTCAGCCTCAAGCGCGTGGAAAAGTCCTTCAACGAAGCCCATATCATCAAGGGCATCGACCTGGAGGTTTCCGAAGGCGAGTTCGTGGTGTTCGTCGGCCCCTCCGGCTGCGGCAAGTCCACCCTGCTGCGCATGATTGCCGGCCTCGAAGAGGTCACCTCGGGCGAGATCGTCATCGGCGGCCGCACCGTCAATGACCTGCCCCCCGTGCAGCGCGGCATCGCCATGGTGTTCCAGAGCTACGCGCTCTATCCGCACATGACCGTCTACGAAAACATTGCCTTCCCGCTGCGCGTCGAGCGCCTGCCCCAGGCCGAGGTCGACAAGCGCGTCGGCGCCGCCGCCCGCGTGTTGCAGCTCGAAACCCGCCTGCAGCAGCGCCCCGGCACGCTCAGCGGCGGCCAGCGCCAGCGCGTCGCCATCGGCCGCGCCATTGTACGCGAACCACAGATTTTCCTCTTCGACGAGCCCCTCTCCAACCTCGACGCCGCGCTCCGTTCCGAGATGCGCATCGAGCTGATGGAACTGCACAAGCGCCTGGGCTCCACCATGATCTACGTGACCCATGACCAGGTCGAAGCCATGACCATGGCCGACAAGATCGTGGTGCTCGATGCCGGCACCATTTCGCAGGTCGGCTCGCCCCTCCAGCTCTACCACAAGCCCGACAACCTCTTCGTCGCCGGCTTCATCGGCTCGCCCAAGATGAACTTCATCCGTGGCACGGTGACCTCGGCCGACGGCACCACTGCCGTCATCGACCTGGGCGCCCTGGGCACCCTCAACCTGCCGCGCCAGTCACGCTCAGTCGCCGGGCAGACTGTTACCGTCGGCATCCGCCCCGAGCACCTGCGCCTCGGCCAGTCCGATTTCTCCCTGACCGTTACGCCCAAGATCGTCGAGCATCTGGGCATCCACACCGTGACCTATGCCGATCTTCCCGCCGGCGAGAACTTCATCGGCCTCTTCGAGGGCGATCCGGAAGTGCCCGAAGGCCGCGCGCTCCAGGTTGGTTTCTCCCTCAGCCAGGTTCACCTGTTCGACGAGGCCGGCCTGGCCGTGTACTGACGGTGCCGACCGCCGCGGAGGGGACCATGCTGGACATTGTCGGCCTGTTGCAGACCGAGAAGAACGAGTTCACTCGCTCCGAGCGTGCGCTGACGGAAATCGTGCTCGCCGACGTCGATAGCGTGCTCAAGATGTCCATCGTCGATCTGGCCGCCCAGGCCGCGGTATCGCCGCCCACGGTCACCCGCTTCTGCCGGCGCCTTGGCTGCGACAGCTATGCCGATTTCAAGGTGCGGCTGGCCCAGTCGCGCTTTGTCGGGCAGCGCTATTTCGCCCCCTCGGCCGGCCCGTCCAGCGTCCACGAGATCGCCCAGGGCGTCATCAACGGCATCCAGTCCATCATCTACGAAACCTTCGACCATCTCGATTTCGCCGCCGTCGAGCGGGCGGCCGAGAGCATCGTGAAGTCGAGCTTCGTGCTGGCCTTCGGCTCGGGTGGCGCTTCCTCGATGATGGCCGGCGAAATCGAAACGCGCCTGTTCCGCCTCGGCCTCAAGGTCGCCTCGACCGACGATCACCAATTGCAGATGATGCGCGCTGCCGCCGCTCCGCCCGGCACGGTCATCATCGCCTTCTCGCTTTCGGGCAACAATGCGCAATTGGCCAAGACGCTGACCGTGGCCGGCGAATATGGTCTCACCCGCATCGTCGTCACCCGCTCTGCCTCCATGGTTTCGGCGCAGTCCGACATCCTGCTGCCGGTCAACTGGCACGAAAACACCGACATCCTGCGGCCCACCCCCGGCCGCTACGCCTTCCTCGCCACCGTCGACGTGCTGGCCCAGACCGTCGCCACCCGCCTCGGCCCCTCCGCCGTCGCCAGCATGCGCCGCATCAAGCACCAGCTCGTCGTCAACCGCGACGGCGACGACGCCCAGCCGCTGGGGGATTAGTTCCCGCAGCTTCAGTCATCCTTCCTCCCCCTTGAGGGGAGGAATCGAGGAGGGGGTAGTTCGGTAGTTCACCGACGGACCCCCACCCCCAGCCCTTCCCCGCAAGGGGGAGGGGAGCCACACATCCGACCAAAGAGTTTTCCCCATGACCACATCCTTTTCCCTCGTCACCTCATGGACCCCCGCCAAGGATGGCGAGCCGCTGGGCTATGGCATCGAGCTCACCAATATCGGCGACACCGCGGTCAGTGATTTCCAGCTCGGCTTTTCGGGCCCGGCGCGCATCGATCCGCATGCGACCCTCGAAAACGGCAAGCTGCTCAAGCGCCTCTCCAACCACACGCTGATCGCCCCGCCCGATGGCTTCGTGCTGCAGCCGGGCGAGACCTGGAAATCCACGGCGCGCGGCCTCTCCTATGGCCTGCGCCATTGGAGCGACGGCGCCAATACCGGCTATGTCGTGCTGCCCGACGGCACCGTGGTCACGCTCGCCACCACCCCGACCCAGGCCAAGGGCCACAATTCGCCGCTGCTCAAGGGCGCGGCCAAATTCCCGGTTCCGGCCAAGGCGCCCGTGCCGGTCTCGATCATCCCGTGGCCCAAGTCGGTCGCCACCACGGGCGCTCGCACCGCCCCGCCGGGCCTCGATCTGCGGCCGGTGGGCGATGACGCCAGCAAGGCTGCCGCTGCCTTTGCCGGCCTCGTGGCCGATCTCTTCGCGGTCGAAGGCATCGTCCGCCCGGCCTCCGAAGCGGGCCTCCCGGTCATCGTGCGCCATCGCTCGGGCCTCGGCGCCGAAGCCTATGAAATCCTCTTTGCCGGAGATGCCGTCACGGTCGAAGCCAGCACCCGCCAGGGCATGTTCTATGGCCTGGTGACGCTGGGACACATCCTGCGCGGCGCCAAGCAGTATCCGCAGACCTTCGTCTTCCCCACCGGTGGCACCATCACCGACGAGCCGGGTTTTGGCTACCGTGGCTGCCATCTCGACGTGGCGCGCCAGTTCTATTCCGGCGCCGAAGTCAGCCGCCTGATCAAGCTGATGGCCTGGAACAAGCTCAACAAATTCCATTGGCATCTCAGCGAAGACGAGGCCTGGCGCGTCGAGATCGAGGCCTTCCCCGAACTCACCGACATCGGCGCCTGGCGCGGCCACGGCAAAGCTTTGCCGCCGCTGCTGGGCTCGGGCCCGCACCCCACGGGCGGCTACTATTCCAAGCCCGTCATCCGCGAGATCGTCGCCTTGGCCGATAGCCTCGCCGTTTCGGTCATCCCCGAAATCGACATGCCCGGCCACTTCTATGCTGCCCTCCAGGCTTTGCCCGAGCTGCGCGATCCCGCCGAGACGGGCGAATACCAGTCGGTGCAGGGCTTCCCCAACAACAGCCTCAACCCGGCCTATGAGCCGGTCTACAAATTCGTTGAAACCGTCATCGACGAAATGCTCGAGCTCTTCCCGGCCGGCGTGTTCCATATCGGCGCCGACGAAGTGCCGCTGGCCGCCTGGTCCGGCTCGCCTCTCGCGCTCGACATGATCGAACGGCTGAGCGGTCCCGAAATGCGCAAGAAGCACGAGGCGCAATACAACGTCCTCGGCAACCATCACGGCGCCGACGAGATCGAGGGTTCGCCCACCGCGCTCATCCAGGCAGCCTTCATCCGCCGCGTCCACGAGTACATCAAGTCCAAGGGCGCCATCACTGGCGGCTGGGAAGAAGCGGCGCATGGCGATGCGGTCGACAAGGACAAGAGCTTCGTCATCGGCTGGCGCAATGTCGAAATCAACGCCGCCTTGGCCGAACGCGGCTACGACATCGTCGTCTCACCCGGCCAGCGCTACTATCTCGACATGGCCAATGGCGTCGCCTGGGCCGAGCCCGGCGCCGGCTGGGCCGGCTGGTCCGGCCCGCAGGAAACCTACGAGTTCGAAAGCCGCGCCGGCATGAGCCCGGAGGGTCTCAAGCATCTCCTCGGCATCCAGGCCTGCATCTGGAGCGAGTCCATGACCGACCGCGCCATCTTCGACCGCCTGGTCTTCCCCCGCCTCTCCGCCATCGCCGAATCCGGCTGGACCACGCCCGAGCGCAAGAGCTGGGACAGGTTCAAGGCGCTCGTGGGGACGATGCCGATCATGTACGGGAATTGGGCGGCGGATTGAACGCGAACGCCGGCACAAAACCGGTGTCTTCCCGGCGAAAGCCGGGATACATCCTGAGGTTTGAGTGTTGGATCACGCTCGCTCCCACAAACTCGATCGTCACCCTCGGGCTTGACCCGAGGGCTCTTCACTTGCTGAGCTTGGAATACGACCTGGGCCCGGGGGCCACGCCCGTGGGGCACGGCCAGTGGGTGCAGAGTATTCGTGCCCTAGCTGGCCCACGGATTCTCCACCATCGGCCAGATATTGCGGCGTGCCTTGCGATAATCCGTCTCCGCCGGCCGGTTTGGGTAAGGCTTCCCAGCCGCGCAGTAGACGATCTCCGAAGCGATCTTGCTGAAGCTGTCGTAGAAGTGGTTGGTCGATTTGATCAGCAGGATCTTCCGCGACCTGGGGTCGATGCCCAGCGCCGAGAACAGGCTCGGATCAAAGCTCTGCGCCCTTGTGGAATTGAGGATCACGTCGATACCGGCGAATGAAATCCAGGCCGCGTCGCCGAACGGCGCGTAGCTCTCGCCGAACCGCATCTGGGCGTCGCGCACCAGTCGCTTGACCGTCACATACTGGTCGATCGGGTTGCCGGTCTGGGGCGCCGATTTGGCACCGAAGCGCAGCGGGATTTCCGCGCCCTCGCCGGCGGCGAAACAGATCTGCACCGCGATCGGATCCCAGATCGTGCCCACAGCGACATCGGTCACGCCCCGCGCGATCAGTTCAGCCAAAACGACCGTCGCGTCCCCCGCCGTGCCGCCGCCCGGATTGTCCCAGACGTCGGCGATGACAACAGGACCGCGCGCCGCCGCGAGAGCGGCCGTAACAGCAGTCGTTTCGTCGACCTGGCTCACCATGAAGGTGCCGCGCATAGCAAACAGCTCGCGCCCCAGCGTCTCGGCCAGAGCGCTACCCTTGGACGCGTCGCCATCGGTGACGACGATGAGCTTGGTGCCCATTTCGGGCACGTCGCCGGCCATGAAGCCGTGGATGACCGACAGCGACAACAGACCTGGCTCGGACTTTTCGAGGCCATAGAGCTTGTCGACAAAGCCGCGCATCGGCTGCTTGGAGGTCGGGAAGATATCGATCATCCGGCAGTCGAAAACCGACATGACCGGCGTGATCTCGCCCTTGAGCGCCCGCACCGCGATGGACCACAGGTCCCGGGCCCGGTCGACGAAATCGGTATGCGGGAATTCCTTGAACACCACGAAGAAGTTGGCGGCCGCGACGCGCTTGCCCGTCAGGTGGCTGTGCGGATCGAGCTCGGCGCAGACCAGCACGTCAGGCCCGACAATGTCGCGGACCCGCGTCAGCAGGTCGCCCTCGGGATCGTCATAGCCCTGCGCCACCATGGCGCCATGCAGCCCCAGCACCACGCCATCCACCGGCATGGCGGCCCGGAGCTGGTCGAGAATTTCGTCGCGCAGCTCTTCATAGGTGGCGCGGGCAACCAGCCCCGCCGGATCGGCCCAACTGGCGCTGCCCTCGATCAGCTCCCACCCCTCGCGCGCGCAGACTTCGCGGCCAACGGTGATCGGCGCGGTGCACAGCGTCGGCGTCGCCGGGTGCTCGCCGGGGCGCGCATAGAGCGAAGCCTCGAAGGCTCGCTTGTCGATCGCGATGGGCGAAAACGTATTGGTTTCGGTGGCCAGGGCTGCGGTGAAGACGCGCACAGGAAACTCGCAGGAAAACAGCAGGAAATATGCCAGCATGCTGGAAGATGCCGTCACGCAGGCTAGCATAGGCCGGGCACGTCAATCACGTAAGAAATTTACATTCGACGTGACAATTCCGCGCTGAAATAGCCATTTCAGCCGATATAGTCGCAAATTACGAAACTGGCTTTCAGAAAACCTTGAAGGGAGCGTCACAATGCCGATCAAACGCTATGGAGCCGAAAAGTCGGGTGCCGGTGGCCAGAACCTGCCCTTCGCCCGCGCCGTCGAGGCCGGCGGCTTCCTCTTCGTCTCCGGCCAGGTGGCGATGAAAGATGGTGAAATTCAAGGGGTTGGCATCGTCGAGCAGACCCACCTGACGATCAAGAACCTCATCGCCATCCTCGAAGAAGCCGGCTACGGCCTCGAACATGTCGTCCGCTGCGGCGTCTGGCTCGACGACCCCCGCGACTTCTGGAGCTTCAACGCTGTCTATAAGAGCTATTTTGGCGAAAACCCGCCGGCCCGCGCCGCCGTGCAGAGCCACATGATGGTCGATTGCAAGGTCGAGATCGAATGCGTGGCCTATAAGGGGCCGTAGGATAGAGACCGAAGAGCACCCCTCCTAACCTCACCCTTTCAGGGGGAGGAAAGGATCGGGGAATTTGGCACTATCTCGCCCAACCACGGCGCGGACTCCTCTCCTGTCAGGGGAGGCTAGGAGGGGGTATCCCCCTTGAAGGAACAGACGATGGCGACCTCTTCCCCCTTCCGGCTCGACGGCAAGACCGTGCTGATATCAGGCGCGGGCGGTGGCATTGGCCAGTCACTGGTCAAGGTGTTCCGCGCGGCCGGCGCCAGCGTTATCGGGGCTGATCGCGACGCCGCCATGCTGGCGGGGCTGGATCTCGCCGGCACCGTTTTGTTCGACCAGGCCGACCCCAAGGCAACCCGCGCTGCGGTCATGGCACACCTTGCCGAACACGGCGCGCCCGACGCGGTCGTGTCCAATGCCGGCTTCACCCGCGCCGAACATCTCGGCCAGGTCGATGACGATGTCTGGGCCGCCGAACTCGCCATCAATCTCAACGGCGCCTATGCCATGACCGACCCCATCGTCGCCGCCATGGCGGCGCGGGGCAGGGGGAGCCTGGTCTTCATTTCCTCGGTCAACGCGCTGTCGCACTTCGGCAACCCGGCCTATTCGGCGGCCAAGGCGGGCCTCATCGCCTATGCCAAGGCCATCGCCGTAGAACGCGGCGTCGACGGCGTCCGCGCCAATGTGATCTGCCCCGGCTCGGTGCGCACCCCGGCCTGGGACCACCGGCTTGCCGCCGACCCCACTCTGCTCGACAATGTGCTGCCGCATTACCCGCTCGGGCGTATGGTTTTGCCCGTAGAGGTCGCCAATGCGGCGCTGTTCTATAGTTCCGATGCGGCGTCGGGCATTACCGGCACGGTACTGCCAGTCGACGCCGGCCTGACCGCAGGCAATCTGCGTTTCGTCGATGAAGTCCTGAGGGGCAAATGACCGATATCATGGAACTCGATACACCCGCCGTGCTGATCGATATCGATCGCGTCGAGGCCAACCTGCAGCGCACCCAGGACTATGCCGACCAGCATGGCCTCAAGCTCCGCCCGCATATCAAGACCCACAAGCTGCCGCGCTTTGCCAAACGCGCCATCGAAATGGGTGCTGTGGGCATTACAGTGCAGAAGCTGGGCGAGGCCGAGGTGATGGCCGATGCCGGCATCAGAGAAATCTTCCTGCCCTATAACATCATCGGCGCCGCCAAGCTGGCCCGCCTCAAGGCCCTGCATGGTCGCGTCCACATCACGGTCACCGCGGACAGCCCCGAAACCGTCGAGGGCCTGTCGCGCACCTTTGCCGCTTCCGCCACGCCGCTGACGGTGCTGGTTGAATGCGATACCGGCATGGGCCGCTGCGGCGTGCAGACGCCGGCCGCTGCCCTTGCTCTCGCCGAGAAGATCGCCAACTCGATAGGTCTGCGCTTTGGCGGGTTGATGACCTATCCGGCTGCCGGCCAGGTCGAGGCCAATTCGGCCTGGCTGGCGGCGGCCAAGATCGCGCTCACCGCCGCCGGCCTGCCGCCGGCTATCGTCTCCAATGGCGGCACGCCCGACCTCTGGCGCGCCCATGAGGTCACGTCGGCCACCGAACATCGCCCCGGCACCTACATCTATATGGACCGCTTCCAGGTCGCCAAAGGCGTTGGCACATTCGAGGACTGCGCGCTGACTGTACTGGCGACGGTCGTCAGCCGCCCCACCGAAGACCGGGCGATCATCGATGCTGGCTCTAAGGCACTGACCAGCGATCTGCTGGGCATGGCCGGCCATGGCCGCATCGAAGCCTATCCCGAGGCGGTGATTGTGGGGCTCAGCGAGGAACACGGCACCATCGATCTCTCCGCCTGCGCCACGAAGCCCCGCATCGGCGAGAAACTCCGCATCATCCCCAACCACGCCTGCGTCGTCAGCAATCTGTTTGACAGGGTGACACTGATTTCGGGCGACCGGGTGGTCGAGTTGGTCAATGTCGATGCGCGGGGCAGGGTGGACTGAGGTCAGCTTCTGCGTTGACGATACCCACCCATCGGTGGGTATCAAGTTTGGACATCGATCAAACTAATACCACTTTGGGACCACTTGCGTCGTTACGAACCGACGACATGCGACTTTAGTCGCAAGTAAAAGCTCAGCAATTAACGAGCTTTAACGATGATCTGGGCCGTCAAATCGGCCCGATTTTCCCCAGACATCAAAATTATCCAAAGCCATCAGTGGTATCCTTGACTCATCGCCGCAATCGATTTCACCTTATGGGATCGGTCCCACAAGAGACCGCAAGGGAGAGATTGGCGGCATGGCGACCATCGATGATGTGTCGAAACGAGCGGGTGTATCCCGCTCCACCGTGTCCCGGGTCGTGGCCGACAACGGCTATGTCTCGGACGAAAAACGCCGCGCCATCCAGCAGGCCATTGCCGAGCTCGGCTATCGCCCCAATACACTGGCCCAGGCCCTGCGCTCCAACCGCTCCAACATGATCGGTGCCGTGGTGGTCGATGTGGGCACGCCCTACTTCGCCAACATGGTCTATGGCCTGCAGCGCGCCACCCGTCGCGCCGGCAAGGCGCTGATGGTGTCGTCGGGCTATGCCGATCAGGACGAGGAAGCCCGCGCGATCATCGAGCTGGTCGATCGCTCGTGCGACGGCATCCTGCTCTACCTCGAGCGCCCATTGCGCCCCGACGTGGCCGACATCATCAAGGCGGCCCGCATTCCGGTCGTCATGATCGGCCGCATGGGCTGCGAGGTGGCCAACGGCTCGGTGCAGCTCGACAATTTCGGCGGCGCCCGCGCAGCGATGACGTTCCTGCTCGAACAGGGCCACCGCAGAATCGTCCATCTGTCTGGCCAGGCCGATTTCGGCGACACCGTCGCCCGCATGACCGGCATCGAGGCAGCCTTGCGGGACTATGGTTTGACCATGACCGACATCCACGTGGTCAACGGCATCTTCCACCAGGATTTCGGCTATTCGGCCACCACCACGCTGCTCGACGAAGGGCGTGACTTCACCGCGATCTTCGCCGGCGATGACGACATGGCGGCCGGTGTGCTGCTGGCCCTGCGCCATGCCGGAAAATCGGTGCCATCGGACGTGTCGGTCATCGGCTTCGACGATGCTTTTCACGCGCGCCATCTGTGGCCGCCGCTGACCACTATCCGGCAGCCGGTCGACGAGATCGGCGAGACCGCGGCCAACCTGCTGCTGCAATTGCTGGGCGAGCCCGGCTCCGCAGTGCAGCAAACCACAATTGCCACCAGCCTGGTCGTTCGCGACAGCGTTGGTCCGGCCCGGCACTAGGCGAGAGGAGGCGACAGAGGGACGTTTACCCGCCAGGGCATTGGGACCGGTAGGAGGCCGGCGCCCGCGGGACGAAGACTTCGGCGACGGGCATCCGACGCCGCAACAGGGATGACATGGGATCGATCTCACATGGGAGTGTGGGCGACCCGCCAAATGGAGGAAACAGTGTCCAAGATCAGTCTATTGACCATGCTGACCGGCGTCATGCTGACAACCAGCGCGATCGTGCCGGCGGTTGGCCAGGAAGAAGTCATCCTGCGCCTTTTGCCCTATCACACCGACGCTATGGTGGAGAATTACAACCCCAACAACCCCACCGGCCCGCAGCAGCGCATGCGCGACTTCGCCTACGAGCCGCTCTGGATCGACAATATCTGGCACCCCGGCGAGAACGAAGAGGCGCTGGCCGTCTCCTGGGAGATCGGCGAGGACCTCAAGTCGATCACCTACAAGCTGCGCGAAGGCGTCAAGTGGAGCGACGGCGAGGATTTCAACGCCGATGACGTGGTGTTCAGCTTCGAATACGCCAAGGCGCATCCCGATTACCCGATGGGCATCGACGTCTATAACGGCGAGACCGGCAACGTCGCCAGCGCCGAAAAGATCGATGACCTGACCGTCAAGTTCAACCTCAACGAACCCGACGCCCTGGCCCGCTATGGCCTCAACGGTCTCTACCCGCTGCCCCAGCACATCTGGGAAGGCGTGGACGACCCCAAGAACTATGCCGCGCTCGAAGTGGTCGCCACCGGCCCCTGGACCAAGCCGCGCAACTTCTCGCGCAATGGCTATGATCTGTGCCGCAACGAACTGAGCCGCTACAACGGCGAAAACGCCATCGATTGCCTGCGCTTCCCGCAGATGAACGGCAACGAGCAGACCGTCGCCGCCCTCTCGGCTGGCGATCTCGACTGGCTCGGCGACGGCCTCACCGATCCTGATGTGACCTTCCTGCCGCAGTCCGAGTTCAACAATTACTGGCTCCCGGCCGGTTCGGACGTGAACCTGCAGCTCAACACCACCAAGGCGCCGTTCAGCGACCTCGAGTTCCGCAAGGCCCTGACCGTCGCCATCGACCGCCAGACCCTGCTCGACATCTCGACCTTCGGCCTCACCACCGCCACCAAGTTCCCCATCGGCACCGGTGAAATGTACAACACCTGGTACGACGAGGCCGCCCTCGAGCCCTACAAGGCGCTCATGGAGTACAAGCCCGAGGAAGCCATCGCCATCCTCGATGCGGCCGGTTATGTCGACAAGGACGGTGACGGCTGGCGCGACAATCCCGATGGCACACCGATCGCCTTCGGCATCTCCATGCCGTCGGGCTGGACCGACTGGGTCAATACCGGCCAGACGGTCGCGGAAAACCTGCAGGACATCGGCATCAACGCCTCGCTCAAGACGCTCGACCAGGGCGCCTGGTTCGACGCCGTGCCGCGTGGCGACTTCGACGTCTATGTCATGTGGACCAATGGCGGCCCGACGCCCTACAACCAGTACTCGCCCATGTTCAATCCTCGCCTGATGGTGGAGGGCCAGATCGACTTCCAGGCCATGCACCAGATGGAGATCCCCGAGATCCAGGCGGCTCTGGACGTGTTCAAGGGCTCGGCTGACGAAGCCGTGCAAAAGGCCGCCCTCACCGACATCCACAAGGCTGTCGCCGAGAACCTGCCCACCATCTCGCTGTTCGCCAACCCGATCTGGTACGAATACTCGACCCGCCGCTTTACCGGCTGGGTGACCGAGGAAGACCAGAAATATCGTCCGCAGGTGCATGACGGCACCCGCGAACGCGTCTGGCACGCTCTGGCCCTCAAGCCCATCGAAGGCGCCCAGTTCTAGGACTGCGCCAGTGGCGGGACCCCACCCAACGGGGGTCCCGACCGCCCCGACGCCCTCGTGGAAGGACCGGACCGCCATGATCTTTCTGGCCAGACGCATCGCGTTTTACTTCGCGGCGTTTTTCCTTGCGATCACCTTCAATTTCCTGATCCCGCGCCTCATGCCGGGTGACCCGTCCGATCGCATCATCGCGTCGTTCCAGGGGCGCCTCAACGAGTCCCAGGTTGCCGCTATCCGCCAGTCCTATGGGCTCGAGGGCAATCTGTGGGAGCAATATGTCACCTATGTCGGCAGCGTCTTCCGGCTCGATTTCGGCATCTCGACGGTGCAATTCCCCGAGCCGACGGCCAGCCTGCTCTTCTATGGCGCCACCTGGACGCTGGTCCTGGTCGGTCTCGCCATCTTCTTTGCCTTCATCATCGGCTCGTTCATGGGCATCCACGCCGCGTGGAACCGCGGCGGGTTCTTCGACAGCTTCTTCACACCCATCAACGTGATGCTGAACGCCTTCACCCCGGCCATCGTGGCTCTGGTGTTGTTCTACGCCTTCTCGCTGCAGCTCAAATGGTTCCCGCTGGGCCGCGCGCATGACCCTAATCTCATGGCCGGCTGGGACCCCGCCTTCATCCTCAGCGTGCTGCACCACGCCACGCTTCCCGTGCTCTCGATCCTCTTGGTCAGCTTCGGCGGCTGGCATCTGGGCATGCGCAACGTGATGATCAACCTGCTCAACGAGGACTTCGTGGTCCTCGCCCGCGCCAAGGGGCTGAGCGATAATCGCATCAAGTATCGCTACGTGGCTCGCAACGCCATTCTGCCGCAGATCACCGCGCTAGCGCTCTCGGTCGGCTTCATGCTGGGCGGGGCTCTGGTGACCGAGCAGGTGTTCAACTATCCCGGCCTCGGCAAGTTCACCTTCACCGCCATCGGCTCCAGGGACTATTCCTTCATCCAGGGCCAGTTGCTGCTGCTCACCACCGCGGTGCTGATCGCCAATCTGCTGTCCGACATCGCCAACGTCATTCTCGATCCACGGCTCAGGGGCCGATGAGGGGGAAGCCGAACATGAGTGAACTCACCCACACGCCACCCTTCCCGCTGCGCGCTGAAAGCGCCGCCGACCGCGCCAGCGCGGCGCCTGGGCACTACGAGCTGATGGCCGAACTCGGCATCAAGCCGCGCCCCGGCTGGACGGCCAACCTGCCGCGCGGCCTCGCCTCGTTCCTCACCAATGGCAAGGGCATGATCGGCGTCATCATCCTCGCCGTCCTCATCATCATGTCGGCGGCCGCGCCCTTGCTCAGCGACTACAATCCCAATCGCCGCGCCGGCAAACCCCATGTCATGCCGAGCTACGAACACGTGCTGGGCACCACCCGCATGGGCAAGGACGTCTTCACCCAGCTCGTCTATGGCGGCCGCATCAGTCTTGGGGTCGGCCTGGGTGCCGGTGCCTTCGCCGCCGTGATCGGCTTGGCGCTGGGCATTTCGGCCGGCTATTTCGGTGGGCGTACCGACGACATCATCACCTTCTTCGTCAACGTGGTGCTGGTGTTGCCGGGGCTGCCGCTCATCATCGTCATCGCCACCATGGTCGAGCAGGCCAGTCCCATGGTCATCGGGCTGGTTCTCGCCTTAACCGGGTGGGGCTGGGCCGCGCGAACCATCCGAACGCAGACCCTGTCGCTCCGCACCCGCGAATTCGTGCTCGCCGCCGAGCTGATGGGCGAGAAGAAGTGGCGCATCATCCTCATCGAAATCTTCCCCAATATGCTGAGCTTCTTCATGGGCGGGCTGGTGCTGGGCACGATCGCCGCGATCCTCGCCGAAGCGGCGCTCGAATTCATCGGCCTGGGCGACCCCAATGCCATCACCTGGGGCACCATGCTGTTCTGGGCCCAGAATAACCTCGCCCTGCAGTCGGGCGCCTGGTGGGAAATCTGGCCGCCCTGCATCGCCATCATGCTGACCGGCGCCGCTTTGGTGCTGATCAACTTCGCGGTCGACGAAATCACCAATCCGCAGCTCAAGGCATCGCGCAAGATCGGCCGGATCAAGCGCTTCCTCAGCCGTCGTGGAAGGAGCGCCGATGTCTTCTGATCAGGTCCTGCTCGAGGTCCGCAACCTCACCGTCGACTATGTGGGCGACAATTCCATCGCTCGCGCCGTCAACGGCATCGACTTCGACATCCGCGAGGGCGAGGCCTTCGGGCTGGCCGGCGAAAGCGGCTGCGGCAAGTCGACGGTCGCCTTCGCCCTGGCCCGGCTAACCCGCCTGCCGGGCCTCGTCTCCGGCGGCTCGGTCCGCTTTCGTGGCGAGGAGGTGCTGAACTTCGAAAAGGCCCGCCTCAAGGCCTATCGCTGGCGCGAGGTGAGCTTCGTGTTCCAGTCGGCCATGAACGCGCTCAACCCGGTCATCACGGTGGCCGAACAGATCATGGACGTCATCGAAACCCACAATCCCGCTTTGGGCGAAGCGGGTACGCGGGCGCGGGCGGTGGAGCTGTTCGAGCTGGTCGGCATTCCGCCGCAGCGGCTCGACGACTATCCGCATCAGTTCTCCGGCGGCATGCGCCAGCGCATCTGCATCGCCATTGCCTTGGCGCTCAATCCGCGTCTCATCATCATGGATGAGCCGACCACCGCGCTCGACGTGGTGGTGCAGCGCGATATCATCGAGCAGATCGTCGAGCTCAAGTCCCGGCTCGGCTTCTCGGTGCTGTTCATCACCCACGATCTGGGCCTGATGATTGAATTCTGCGACCGCATCGGCGTCATGTATTCGGGCGAACTGGTGGAGGTGGCCCCTGCAACCTCGATCCTCACCAACCCGCAGCATCCCTATACAAGGGCTCTGGGCAGCAGCTTTCCGCCACTGACTGGCCCGCGCGTGCGGCTCGAAGGCATTGCCGGCACACCGCCCGACCTGCGGGCGCTGCCGCAGGGCTGCCGGTTCTCGCCGCGCTGCCCCCACGCCATGGCGGTCTGCGCCGAAACCGCGCCCGAGCTGCGCTTCTACCCCCAGCATGAGAGCGAGGCGGCATGTCACTTGCTGAACTAGAACGCACCGGCGCACTGGCCATGTCGGGCCGAACCGTGGTCGAGATGGACAGTGTCGATAAGGACTTCGTCCTCGGCGGCACCTTTCTCAACCAGGTCGTGCTGCGCGCATTGTCGGGGGTTTCCCTCAAACTGGTCAGCGGCCGTGCGCTGGCGCTGGTGGGGGAGTCGGGTTCCGGCAAATCCACCTGCGCCCGCATGCTGGCCCGCGTCTATACGCCCACCCGTGGCAGCATCACCTTCGAGGGCGAGGACATCACCCAGTTCTCCGGCCAGCGGCTGGCCCGTTATCGCTCCGACGTCCAGATGGTGTTCCAGGACCCGTTCGGCTCGCTGAACCCCACCCAGACCATCGGCTATCACCTCGAGCGGCCGCTGCGTCTCCATCGCCCCGACCTGCGCGGTAAGGCCGTGCAGGAAGAAATGCTGGCGCTGCTCGACCGTGTTGGGCTCCGCCCTGCCGCCGACTATCTCAAGCGCCGGCCGCATGAGTTGTCAGGCGGCCAGCGCCAGCGCGTCGCTATTGCCCGAGCGCTCTCGGTGCAGCCGGTGGTGCTGCTGGCGGACGAGCCGACCTCGATGCTCGACGTCTCGGTGCGGCTGGGCATTCTGAACCTCCTCGAAGACATGAAGGTGCAGCGCCAGCTCGCCGCGCTCTACATCACCCACGACATCGCCACGGCCCGCTACTTCGCCGAAGATACTGCCGTGCTCTATGCCGGGCATCTCGTGGAGCAGGGCCCCAGCGAAGAGATCACCGAACGCCCCCAGCACCCCTATACGCAACTGCTGATCGAGGCCGTGCCCAACCCGGCGCGCAAGATATCGACCACCCGCACCCGCCGTGCCGTCGATATCCCGCTCTGGACGGCGCAAAGCCGAGGCTGCCCGTTTGTATCACGCTGTCCGCGCATGACCGCCGTGTGCAAGGAGATCATGCCGGCGCCGGTGGCAGTGGGGCCAGCCCATATGGTGCGCTGCCATCATATCTGAGGGGCGTGGTGGCCAGCGGCACGACTCCCAAGCCCGAGGGTGACGCCCCGCGGGCGGGGCGCTATCTAGATGCCCATGCGTTCCGATTCCGCCGGCCTTCCAACTACCTTCTTCGACCGCCCCGCTCCCGACGTCGCGCGGGACCTCATCGGCATCACCCTGCTGGTCGAGGGCGTTGGCGGCCCCCTGGTGGAGGTAGAAGCCTATGATCAGACCGACCCCGCCTCGCACAGCTTCAACGGGCCGACGCCGCGCAACGCCGCCATGTTCGGTCCGCCCGGCCACGCCTATGTCTACAAGATCTACGGCATCCACTGGTGCCTCAACTTCGTGTGCCGGCCCGGCAGCGCCGTTCTGATCCGGGCGCTCGAGCCCATGCATGGCATCGTCCAGATGCAGGAGCGTCGCGGCGGCATGCCCGAGCGCCAGCTCTGCTCGGGGCCAGGCAAGCTGTGCCAGGCGCTCGGCGTCACCATCGCCCACAATGGCCTTTCCCTCGATGCACCGCCCTTCGACCTCCTGCCGGCCGCGACGAGCCACGACATCGCCACCGGCCCGCGCATCGGCATCACCAAGGGCGTCGACACCCCCTGGCGCTTCGTCCGCCGCGGCTCGCCGTTCCTGAGCAAACCGCTGCGCTGATTCACACCTCGCCCCTCCGGGGAGAGGCGAGAAGGGGAACCATCCCCGGCCTCAGCGATTGGCCTTTCAGAGACCTGCGCGCGTCAACCGGACGCGGCGGCATGGGGAACGGGTCGGTTTTTCCGGTTTCCCTTCCCGGCCAACGAAACGGCAGCCGAGCCCTTATCCCGCCCGCGCAGGTCTCGTCTCATCGAGGAGTGCGACCATGCCCCAGGGCGATAAATCCGCTTACACCGAAAAGCAAAAGCGCAAGGCTGCCGCCATCGAGGAAAGCTACGAGGACCGCGGCGTTTCTCACAAGGAGGCCGAGGCGCGCGCCTGGGCCACCGTCAACAAGGACGATGGCGGCGGCAAGAAATCCGGCTCCGGCCGCGGCAAGGATACCGGCCACCCCGCCGCCCACAAGGGTGGCGAAAAGGGCGGGAAGGCCAGCGCCAGCCGCTCGGCTGCCGACCGCTCCGCCTCGGCCAGGAAGGCCGCCGCCACCCGCAAGCGCAATGCTGAGCACCACGCCCACTAGGAGCAATTCCATGGCCGAATCCGCTGCCAAAAAGATCAATCCGCCGCAGGAGCAGGATCATCAGCCTGGTCGCGAGACCGAGATGCATCCCAAGCCCGAATACATGCCTAAATTCGAAGGCAATGGCCGTCTGGCGGGCAAGGTCGCCATCATTACCGGCGGCGATAGCGGTATCGGCCGGGCGTGCGCGGTGCTGTTCGCCCGCGAGGGCGCGGAGGTGGCTTTGGTCTATCTCGAGGAAACCGAGGACGCCAAGATCACCGCGTCCGCCGTCAAGGCCGAGGGCAAGGAAGCCCTGCTGATCCGCGGCGATATCGGCGAGAAGGCCTTCTGCGACAATGTCGTGGGCAAGGTCATCGAGGAATTCGGCAAGCTCGACGTGGTGGTCAACAACGCCGCCGAGCAGCACCCGCAGGACGACATCACCGATATCTCCGAAGACCAGTTGCGCAAGACCTTCGAGACCAACCTCTTCGGCTACTTCTACATGACACAGGCGGCCATGCCGCATCTGACCGCGGGCGCCTCGATCGTCAACACCACATCGGTAACCGCCTATCGCGGCTCGCCGACCCTGCTCGATTACTCCTCGACCAAAGGCGCTATCGTCGCCTTCACCCGCGCGCTTTCGGCCAACCTCGCCGAAAAAGGCATTCGCGTGAATGCGGTGGCGCCCGGCCCGATCTGGACGCCGCTGATCCCGGCCACTTTCCCAGCCGACAAGGTGGCCGAATTCGGCTCGACCCAGCCCATGAAACGGGCGGGCCAGCCCAATGAGGTGGCGACCTGCCACCTGTTCCTCGCCTGTGACGAAAGCTCGTATCTGTCGGGGCAGGTTCTGCACCCCAATGGTGGCGAGATCGTCGGTGGATAGCGCCGACACGTGATTTCAGCCGCCTTGCGGCTCACCCCGCCCCTGTGATCCAAGGGCGGGGTGAGCACTGTTGAATCAAGCTTCGATCTGTTCGACGCGGGACCGCGCCTTTCATCGCGCGATCCGCTGACGGTGCTGCGCGAGGTTTTCGGCCACAAGAGCTTCCGCGGGCAGCAGAGCGACGTGGTGGAACACGTGGTGGGCGGCGGCGACGCCGTGGTGCTTTTCCCCACCGGCGCCGGCAAATCCATGTGCTTCCAGATCCCGGCCATCTGTCGGCCGGGCGTCGGCATCGTCATTTCCCCGCTCATTGCCCTGATGCGCGACCAGGTCGAGGCGCTCAAGCAGGCCGGCGTCCAGGCCGCGGCGCTGAATTCCTCGCTGAGTTCGGAGGAATCGGCCGAAGTGCGCCGCAAGCTGCGCAATGGCCAGCTCGATCTGCTCTATGTGGCGCCCGAACGCGTGGCGACGCCGGGCTTTGCCAATATGCTCTCCGGCATCGACATCGCGCTTTTTGCCATCGACGAGGCCCATTGCGTGAGCCAGTGGGGCCACGACTTCCGCCCCGAATATCGCGAGCTGATCCACCTCGTGGAGCTCTTCCCCGGCGTGCCGCGCATCGCGCTGACCGCCACGGCTGATCCGACGACGCGCGAAGATATCATCGAGCGCCTGGGGCTCGAGCAGGCGCAGGTCTTCACCACCAGTTTCGACCGGCCCAACATTTCCTATTCCATCGTCGAGCGCGACAAGGCCCGCGACCAGTTGCTGGCCTTCCTCGCCGCCCACAAGGGCAGCTCGGGCATCGTCTATTGCCTTTCCCGCGCCAAGGTCGAGGACACGGCCGACTGGCTCAGCGGCAAGGGAATTCCGGCTCTGCCTTATCATGCAGGACTGCCGGCCGAGCGCCGTAGCGCCAATCAGGATGCGTTCCTCAAGGAGGAAAACATCTGCATGGTGGCGACGGTCGCCTTCGGCATGGGCATCGACAAGCCCGACGTGCGCTATGTCGCGCATATGGACCTGCCGGCCTCCATCGAGTCCTACTACCAGGAAACCGGCCGCGCCGGCCGTGACGGCCAGCCCGCCGACGCCTGGATGAGCTATGGCATGGCCGATGTGGTGCAGCGCCGTCGCATGATCGACGAGGGCAATGCGCCCGACGAGATCAAGCGCGTCGAACACGGCAAGCTCAATGCCCTGCTCGGCGTCTGCGAAACCGCCGAATGCCGCCGCAAGGCCATCCTCAGCCATTTCGGCGAAGCCCATCCCGGCAATTGCGGCAATTGCGATACCTGCCGCTCGCCCGTGGAATCCTGGGACGGCACCGAGGCCGCCATCAAGGCCTTGGCGGCCATCTACCGCACCGGCATGCGCTTCGGCGCCGCCCATGTCATCGACGTGCTGATGGGCAAGGCCACCGAAAAGGTCGAGCGTTTCGGCCACCAGAACCAGGCCGTGTTCGGCCAGGGCGCCGATCTCGATGCCAAGGTCTGGCAATCGGTCATCCGGCAGTTGACCGCCTCCGGGCTGATCGTGGTCGACCATGCCAACCACGGCGCGCTGACCCTGGGTGAGGGCGCCCGCGCCGTGTTCAAGCATGAGCGCACCGTGACCCTACGCAAGGATCGGCCCAAGAAGTCGGTCGAGGTGCGGCGCTCGCTCGAACGGGCCGCAAGCATTCCGCCGCATGCTCTGCCGCTGTTCGAGGCCCTGCGCGAGGAGCGCACCCGCATCGCCAAGGCCCAGGGCGTGCCGCCTTATGTCATCTTCCACGACGCCACCCTGCGCGCCATGGCCATGGCGGTGCCCAAACATCCGCACGACATGCTGAACCTGCCCGGCGTCGGCCAGGCCAAGCTCGACCGCTATGGCGAGGCCTTCCTGGCGGTGGTGCGAGGTTTCTCGGGGTGACCGACGCCCCGTCCCGCCCCCGCTTCGCCATCGTCGATATCGCCCGCGGCGGGGCCATCATCGCCATGGTGGCCTATCACCTGTGCTGGGACCTGAGCTATTTCCGCTTCATCGCCGCCGATGTCGGCTATGACCCGGAATGGGTGCTGATTGCCCGCAGCATTCTTGCGGTTTTCTTGTTCCTTGCCGGCGTCAGCCTGGTTCTCGGCCATGGCAGCGGCATCCGCTGGCGCAGCTTCTGGCGGCGCTGGATTTTCGTCCTCGCCGGTGCACTGGCGATCACCGTCGCCACCTGGTTCGCCTTCCCGCAGAGCTTCGTCTATTTCGGCGTGCTGCATGCCATCGCACTATTCAGCCTCCTGGGCCTCGCCTTCGTGCGCACTCCGCTCTGGCTGGCCGTGGTCGTCGCCACCGTCATCATCGCGCTGCCCTTCTTCTATTCGGACCCGCTGTTCAACGAGAAGGCGTGGTCGTGGCTCGGCTTCTGGCAGGTGCCGCCGCCGGCCAATGATCTGGTGCCGGTCTTTCCGTGGTTCGGCGCGGTGCTGCTGGGCATCATCGCGACGCGGCTCGTGCTCGCCTCCGGCCTTGCGCCGCGCCTCGCCGCCATCGCCCCGACGGGCCGCCTGCCGCGCCTCCTCGCCTTTCTCGGGCGCTGGAGCCTGCTGATCTATCTGTTGCATCAGCCCATCCTGCTCGGGCTGATCTATCCGGCAGCGGCAGTCCTCCAGCCGCAGGTCGCCATGCGCGACGCCGATTTCCTGCGCTCCTGCCAGAGCACCTGCGAAGCTGGCGGCACGCCGGCTGATATGTGCGTCACCTATTGCCAGTGCGGGCTCGAGGGCGTCACCACCAATGATCTCTGGAACGCGGTCAATACCGGCATGGTCACTGCCGACGAGCAGGCGCTGCTCGACGCGCAGAATCGGCAATGCTCAGCCCTGATCTATCCGGAGCTCAATGCGTCGCCTTGAAGGCATTAGCCTTTGGTAGAACGTTAATATTTGCGAACTTTTGCATAGATTCGATCTTGAATGGCAGCGCGAATGGGCGTTGATTATTCACCGCGAGTTGATTTGTCCGGGCTTCGGCTAGTTCCCTCCCGCCCGCCTGGACCCACACATATATTGAAGTCTGGATACTTCCTTGACCACCGACAAGGCTGGCCGCGTCCATTCACGCGGCGATGCACGGGCTCA
>CBIHQV010000032.1:0-53719 GCA_966212275.1 uncultured Devosia sp. | reverse complement strand
CGGAGTATAGCGCAGCCTGGTAGCGCACCTGCTTCGGGAGCAGGGGGTCGAGTGTTCGAATCACTCTACTCCGACCAATCAACCCCGGCCTCTCGCGAGGTCGGGGTTTTTTACGTCCTCAATCCAGTCGCTGGGCTGCTGGCCGCCAGGGCTTGTGTTCGTGGGCGAGCCAGACCAGTTCGGGGTCGAGTGCGAGGACGCGGAGCTGGCCTTCGGTTTTGGGCTCGTCGAGTTCGCCGAACCAAACCGCCACGTCGCCGCCCACGATGATTGGCTTGCCGGCCGTCTCGATGACCACGATCTGCATGCCATCGGTGTGGCCCGGCGCGGGGACGAGCCGGATACCGGGCAGCAGCTCGAATTCGCCCTCGACCGGCATATAGGTCACGCCGGGCGCATCGACCCATTCGCGCATCGGATATTCCTCGGCGTTGCTGTGGGCGTCATCGAGCTCGCGGCGCTGCACATAGATGGGCTTGCCGGCGAAGAGATGGTTGCCGCCGCAATGGTCGGCATGGAGGTGCGTGTTGACGACCATGTCGATGCCGGCGAGGTCGAGGTCCTGCGCGTTGAGCGGATAGAGGCGCGGGTTGAACGCCTCGACCACGACCGGGCTCAGTTCCGTCATACCGGTATCGACCAGGATGCGCGCATCGGGATGGTCGATGACATGGGCATAGACCGGCATCCATTCGCCCTCGACCCAGAGTTCGGCCACCAGGAGCGGCGTGATGGTGATCGGGGCGCTCATTTGCGTCGTCCTTCGATGGCGTCGAATATCTCGTCGCGACTGATCCCAAGATCGCGCAGCCGATGCTCGGGCGCAAACAGCAGGCTGTCCAAAGCCACTCTCTTCGCCCGCGCGACACGGCGATCGGCAATCCACCGGCTGACGATACGAAGGCCGGTGGCAAGCGGCAACTGGACCGGGCGAGCGGTCAAACTGGTTTCGGTGAGGGCCATTTTGCTTCTCCTGCGGTTGATTGGCCAGGGCCTGCCCTAGCGCTTGACCAGGAAGCTATGGCAAACTGGCCATGAAATTAATGACCAGTTGAGGGCGAAACACTTGTCCAGTCGCAATGTCGAACTGCTGATCAGCGTCGATCGCAACGCGCCCGGTTCCATGCAGGCACAGGTCGAACGGCAGTTGCGCGACGCCATTCGCAGCGGCGCCCTGCGGCCCGGCAGCGAGGTGCCATCGACCCGCGACCTTGCCAGCGAGCTGGGCATTTCACGGCCGCTGGTGATGGAGGCCTATGCCCAGCTTGCGGCCGAGGGCTATCTCGCCCTGCGCCAGGGCGCCCTGCCCCGCGTGGCGGAAGCCGCGCCGCGTCAACGCCTGGCCGAGCTGCCGCCCGAGGGCAGTTCGACCGAGCGCTTCCGCTACGATTTCCGACCCGGCATTCCGGACCTTTCGAGCTTTCCCTCCGCGCGGTGGCTCAAGGCGGTCGAGGCCGCGCTCAAGACCATGGAGCCTGATGACTTCGGCTATGGGCAACGCTTCGGCGTCCGGCCGCTGCGCCAGGCCCTGGCCGACTATCTCGGACGGGTGCGCGGGGTCAGCGCCGATCCGCGGCAGATCCTGATCACCGGCGGCTTCGAGCAGGCCCGGAGCCTGCTCGCCCGCGCTCTCGTGCGCCGTGGCGTGACGCAGCTGGCGGTGGAGGAACCGGGCTATACCGACCGTGACGCCTGGCTCGCCACCGGCCTCGAGCTGGTTCCCGTCCCCGTCGACGAAAGCGGCATCGATGTTGCGGCGCTGGCCGCCAGCCCGGCACAGGCTGTGCTGGTGACGCCGGCGCATCAATATCCAACCGGCGTGGTGATGAGCGGCGCGCGGCGCCTCGCGCTGGCGAACTGGTTGCGGGAGCGGAACGCCGTGGCCATCGAGGACGACTACGACGCCGAATTCCGCTACGACCGCTCACCGGTCGGCGCGCTGCAGGGTCTGGCTCCCGACCACGTCGTTTATGCTGGCACCACGAGCAAGACCCTGGCCCCTGCCCTGCGACTGGGCTGGATGGTGGCGCCACCCGACCTGTTGCTGTTGCTCGAAGACGAGTTGCGGCAGCTCGATTACGGCCGCAGCCGCATCGAGCAGTTCGCCCTCGCCCATTTCATCGGCAGCGGCGATTACGATCGCCGCCTGCGCAAGATGCGCAGCCTCTATCGCGATCGCCGCGCCGCCCTGCTGGCCGCCCTCGGCTCAGCCCTGCCCGAGGTAGAAATCGGTGGTATCTCGGCTGGCCTCCACGCCACCGTCCGCTTTCCCCGTCGCCTCGACGAGGCGGCCATCCTCGCCAGTGCCGGCAAGCGCGATATGGGCCTGAGCTTCCTGCGCCGGCACTATATCGGCCCGGCGCCCGACGAAAGCACGCTGCTATTGAGCTACGCCAACCTCTCCGAGGCAGCGTTGCGCACGGGTCTGCATACCCTCGCCGGCATTGTGGCTGGCTAAAGCCTATGCGGCTTCGGCGAGCTGGCCGAGCTTGACCTGCACCAGCAAGCTCAGCTCGTCATAGACGTTCCACTCGTCGACGATCTTGCCGTCCTTCCAGTGATAATGGCTCATGCCCATCACCTGCACGCGCTTGCCCGTCGGATCGCCCAGTTCACCCAGGATGCCATAGCCGAGGTGGTGGCCTTCCATGATCCAGCGGACGGCGACCTTGGTGCCGCCCTCGTCGCACGGGTTGGACGCTACATGCTGGACTTCGTACGACGCGTCCGGCAGCGAGCCGATGAGCCCCAGATGCTGGTGGATGATGGCGGCGACGCCATAGAGCTCCTTCATCAGCGGCCCGTGATACTGCGCGTTCGGCGCATAGTCCTGGGCGATGCGGCCGAACATGCGCTTGGTGAACACCTCGTGCAGCATCTCGATGGTCTGGGCCTCGATGTCGTTATGGGCCAGCGAGGTATCGGCCTTTTCCGTCGGCGGGGTCTGACCAAGGAAGCGGCGGTTCTCGCCGATATCGAGCGAGGTGAGGCCGGCATCGAATTTCTGCTTGGCGGTGCGTGCCGCGAAGTGGTTGGGATCGAGCCCGAGTTGCTTGATGATGGCCATCTGGTCGGCCACCACCCACTCGCGATAGATCTTGTTGCGGTGGATCATGCAGTCGGCAATCGTGCGGCTGACGAAGGGCTTGAAGGTCGGCTGGCCGAGATGGCCATATTGGGTATGGCGGCCCGAACCGGTCACCAGATGGCTGGTATAGAAACCTTCCTGGTCATCGCCGTTCCAGATCACCTGCGTGCCCATGCCGCGGCGCTCGGGGAACGAGACCAGCCGCTGGATGGTGTCACGCACCACGTCCTCGCGATTGTAGATCGTGCCGGTGGTGCCATAGAGCACGCAATTATGGGTGTAGTGGGTGTAGATCAGCCCGATATCGCGTTCGTCCCAGATCTTGTGGGTGCAGCGGATGATGTAGTCGACGATGTCGGTATAGATGTCGTCGAAGCCTTCCAGCGCCTGGCTGCGCTTGCGGTTAGCCGGCGCCAGATCGGGATAGTCACGGCGCTCCACCTGCAGCACGTGCTCATCATTGCGGAGCGACGGTGAACCGCCCTTGGCTTTGGGGTTGTTCTCGATGTCGCTCATGATCGCTCCTTGGTCGTCAGCCGGAATGGCGTGTTGGGTATCGGTCCAATCCAGCCAGCCGCGTATATGACGCGCCACTGCGGCCGGATTTTCAAGCGGAGCGAAATGCCCCGCCTCGGGAATGGTAAAAAATCGGGCGCCAGCAATGCCTTCGGCCAGCTCGCGATGTGCCTCGATCGGGCAGACCTGCTCGGCTTCGCCAGCCAGGATCAGCGTGGGAACAGTGATGGCGGAAACGCGCGGCCGGCTATCGGCGCGATGGATGGCGACCTCGGACTGGCTGGCCAGCATATCGGCGCCGGCATCGCGGGCCATGGCGGTGATGACGCTCTTGAGTTCGTCATTGCCAACATTGCCCGGCGCGACGAGGCGCGACCAGGCATCGGCAATGTAGCCCTCCATGCCCTCTGCACGCGCCTTGGCCACGGCGGCGCGTCGCACGGTTGCGTTGGCCTCGGGGTCAGGCCGCCCGGTCGTATCGACCAGCGCCAGCCGCGCCACCCGCTCGGGCGCCTGGGCGATGATTTCGAGCGCGACGATGCCGCCCAGCGAAAATCCGAGCAGCGAAAAGCGCGCGGGCGCATCCCGCAGGATGCGGGCCGCGAGTTCGGTCGTCGACGCCTCGCCGCTCATATCGACGACGCTGACGATCGGCACGGCCAGTCGTCGCAGCATCGGCGCGAACAGCCTGATATCGCAGACCGTGCCTGGCAGCAGCAATAGCGGCAGGGGCACCGTGACGGGGCCCTCCATCTCTGACGACACGGGGATAACTTTATTCATCGCTGTCCGCTCGCCTCGACCTTCGAGGCTGACCCCGACCAATGGCCGAGACCGATTTCGCCAGAAAACTCTGGCAAATTTTGAATACGTATGCAAGATCAAAATCAGTTACGGAATGGCCGCGGACACGTCATCAATATGACGCTCTCCGTCGCTCAGTCCGTGCCCCCATTCGCCCAATGTGCTGCTGCTGATCGAGAGCTACGTGATGACCCAGAACTCCGCTTCGCCCTTCCCAGGCGTCACCTATGTAAAGTCCCCCGAACGCTCGTCGATCGGCGACAACGCCCCCGTCGAGACGCTGGTGAGCGAGATCATCGCCAATGTCCGCAAGAACGGCGACGCCGCCGTCCGCGAATACTCGGCCAAGTTCGACAAGTCGGATCTCGCCGTCTTCGAAGTCACGGCCGCGGAACGCGAAGCCGCCTTGGTCGAACTCGATCCGCAGACCCGTAAGGACACCGAATTCGCCATCGCCAATGTGCGCAAATTCGCCGAGGCGCAGCTTGCCACCATCCTGCCGCTCGAGGTCGAAACGCTGCCGGGCGTCCATATGGGCCACCGCGTCATCCCCATCCAGCGCGTCGGCTGCTACGTGCCCGGCGGCCGCTATCCACTTCTGTCTGCTCCGATAATGACCATCGTCCCGGCCAAGGTCGCCGGCGTCGACGAGGTCATCGCGTGCCTGCCGCCCAACGCTCACAAGGCGATGATCGCCGGCTGCCATCTCTCGGGCGCCGATCGCATCTTCCGCATCGGCGGGGCCCAGGCCATCGCCGCCATGGCCTACGGCACCGAGAGCGTTCCATCAGTCAACAAGATCGTCGGCCCCGGCAACGCCTTCGTCAACGAAGCCAAGCGCCAGGTATTCGGCCCCGTCGGTATCGACCAACTCGCTGGCCCGTCAGAGATTTTCGTCGTCGCCGACTCGACCGGCGATGCGGAAATGATCGCCACCGACCTCCTCGCCCAGGCCGAACACGACATCCGCACCCGGGTGGGTCTCATCACCACCGACAAGGCCCTGGCCGAGGCGACCCTCCGCGAAGTCGAGGCGCAGCTCCAGACCCTTTCCACCGCCACCACCGCCCGCGAAGCCTGGATCAACTACGGCGAAATCACCGTCTGCGCCGACGAAGCCGCGATGATCGCCTATTCCGACCTCATCGCCGCCGAGCACCTGCAGGTGCATACCGCCGACGCCAGGGGCTTCGCCAAAAAGCTGAGGAATTACGGGAGCCTGTTCATCGGCGAACTGGCCAGCGTGGTCTATTCCGACAAGTGCAGCGGCACCAACCACACGCTGCCCACCATGGGCGCTGGCGCCTATACCGGCGGGTTGTGGGTTGGGGCATATGTGAAAATCGCGACGCATCAGTGGCTGAGCGAAGAGGGTGTGAAACAGGTCGCACCGCCGGCTGCCCGCCAGTCGGCCAGCGAGGGGCTGGAAGGCCACCGCCGGGCGGCGCAGTTGCGGCTGGATCGCATGCAGGCGTAGAGCGCAAAGGCTCGCAGTCGGGAAACCTCTCCCGCTTGCGGGGGAGGGGGACCGCCGTTAGGCGGTGGAGGGGGGAGCCACTTGCGTGATAGTTGCCACGACTATCGCAGGCCGCATTTCGACGTCCTCGGCAGAGAATCGTATCACGCTGATGCCTTCCTTGTTTAGCCAGTTGGTCCGGCGTTGATCACGTTCGGCTTGATCAATATGCACGGGTCCATCGACCTCCACACAAAGCTTCAGCGCCGCACAGTAAAAGTCGAGAATGAACGGGCCGACTGGGTGTTGGCGGCGGAAATGCCGGCCTAAACTGTTACGACGCAAGAGAAACCAAAGGGTCTTTTCTGGCTGCGTCATGGCGCGGCGCAGGCTCTTTGCTCGATCCCGGATGAAGTCTGGCGACCGCACGGTGGCTCCGCGTCTGTGCTCCCCTCTCCACCACGCTACGCGTGGTCCCCCTCTCCCGCAAGCGGGAGAGGAAACCCGCGAACACCCTCAGCTAATCTTATCCGCCTCCAGCCACGCCGCCTTCAGCTTCTCCACCGTAAACCCCGGTGCCCTTGCTGCCGTGAGTATCGGCACTTCCTTGCGCATCACCACGTCGATGGCCCAGGCCATGCGCTCGATATGCTCGGCCGGGATCACCACGGCGCCATGCCGGTCGGCGTGGATCAAATCCCCCGGCCGCACCGCCATGCCGAACACGGTCACGGGGCAATCGAGCTCGGTCACATGCACGAAGGCATGGCTTGGCCCGACCACACCGGCGATCACCTGATAGCCCTCGTCGAGCATACCCAGGTCGCGCAGTACGCCATTGGTTACCGTGCCGGCAATGCCCAGTCCCTTGTGCTGGGCCACCTGCATTTCGCCCCAGAAACCGCCGATGACATGGGGGAAGTCGGTGTCCTCAATGACCACGACATTGGGGGCCTCGCCCGCAGCCACATATTCGTAATAGGCCATGCGCAAAGCCCGCACCTCAGCGGCCGGTTTCTGGGCCGGCGACGAGGCGCGGATCTTGGCGGTGCGGGCAAAGCCCACTACCGGCGGCAGGTTCGGATCGGCGCAGACGACCGGCGTCTTGGTGAAGCCCTCGGCCGTGCGGCCCCCCATGACATGTTCGAGCGCGTTGCAGACGGTGGGGGTGTCGGCCTTGCGCAGGGCGGTCAGCACGTCGGGCGAGATTGTTGGCATGGAACGTCTCCTCTTTCTTCACCTCTCCCTTTTGGGGAGAGGTAAGTGGGGCCACGCGGCCCCTACTCCGCCGCCTGCGCCGCCACGAATTGCGGGGCTGCCGGCGCCGCGGCACCGCGCACCACAAAGGCGATCGCATCGGCCGAAGCTGGATTGCGGAAGCCGTGCGCCAGGCCGACCGGCACGGTCAGCGTATCGCCGGCGCCCAGGATCAGCTTGCCGTCGGCCCAGGTCACTTCCAGCGTGCCGGACTGCACGAAGATCACTTCCTGCTCGCTGCGGCTATGGGCCGGAACGGTGGCGCCGGTCTCAAGCTTGAGGCGGCGCAGGGCGAAATCATGCTGCCAATGGCCGATGATCGGGCCGGCCTTGAAGCCGTCCTGGGCATCGGTATCGCCGATCAGCGCGGCTTCTTCGACGCCCTCGCCCGCCAGCGGCGAATTGGGGTTGCCCTTCATCTGCTCGGGCTTGAGCGCATACTTGCTCAACTCGTCCATCGATGGCGTCGCCAGTTCGCGCAGCTTTTCGGCTGTCGGCGGCTGCTCGAGCTCGGCGCCTTCAGGCACCGTCTCGCCCAGCGTCGTATCGATCAGCTTGCCGCCCTTGAGCAGCTTGAGGCCAAAGTCTTCGGCCATCTTGAACACGCTGGGAGCCCAGACCACTTTGCCTGGATCGTCGTGGCCGAGCACGACATAGAGGAAGCCGGTGCCCTCATCGCGCTTCTCGAAGCCGCGGAACATGTGGGTTGGGACGGTGGCGACATCACCGGGCTCGACGTCGAGATAGCCCTCGTCCTTGTTGGCACCGAAGACGAAGCGCCACTTGCCGGTATGGACCACGAAGGTCTCCGCCGTCAGGTGGCTGTGTTGCGAGTTGGTGCAGCCGAAGGGCTGGCGCGCGGCGCCGACGTTGAAACCATGCGCCTCTGGGATGTGCACCACCTGCGCCGGATTCTCGCTCACGCCCGGCCCGATGATGGTGAAGTTTTCCTTGCGGTCGGAACCAGGCGTGCGCGCGTCGATAAAGGCGTTGCGCAGGCCCTTGAGGTCGGCATAGCGCACCAGGCGCCTTTCCATCTCGCTTTGCGTCCATTTGGTCATCGGAAAGTCCTTTCACTCGCATTTTTGCATTCGTATGCATCAATAGACCAGGAAGGGCGTGGCCTCGGAAGGCTTGCGTCACGCCTCTTTGGGTCGGTAAACTTTGCGGCCGTCGGTCTCGACGATGCCGGTCTGTGGCAATCTGGCGGAGGTGCGCACCACCAGGTCGCCATTGAGAATGCGGTGTTCCGCCTCGATATCGCCGCTGGCGATCTGGTCCATCAGGATATCGACCGTGGCTTCCACCATGCGCTTGAGCGGCTGGCTCATCGAGGTGATGCCGTAGGAGGTCCAGCGGGCCGGCCCGACATCGTCATAGCCGATGATGGAGAGATCTTCCGGTATCCGCAGCCCGAATTCATGGCGCGCCACATCCATCACGGCCACGGCCATGTGGTCATTGGCGACAAACAAAGCTTCGGGCCTGTCGGGCCGCGAGAACATCGTGCGGGCGGCCGCTTCGGCATCGGCGCGCGAGTAATTGCCGGTTTCCACCAGTACATCGGTGAAGCCATGCGCGGCCAGGCCCTCGATGTAGCCCTGTTGGCGATCGCGGTTGGTCGACGAATTTTCGAGGCCGGCAATATAGGCGAAGCTCTTGTGGCCGCCCGCCACGAGGAAATCGGCAATCCGCTTGCCGCCTTCCTTATTGCGCGTGGTGACGCTGGACACCGCGTCGCGCTCGGTGGTGCGATTGAACAGCACGACCGGAATGCCAGCGGTGGCACATTCTTCCGAGAGTTCCGACGACAGCGAAGTCGAGGCGAGGATGATGCCGTCGACGCGATATTGCATGAGCTGGTCGAAGACCGGATCGCTGTCGCGATCCTTGAAGCCGGTGAACAGCAGCAGGTGGTAATTCTCCGCCGCCAAAGCCCGGCCCAGTTCCTCCAGCACGTCCGGATAGAACAGGTTTTCGAGATAGGCCATCACCACGGCGATGATGCGCGAGCGGTTGGTGATGAGCGAGCGGGCAATGGCGTTGGGCCGGTAGCCGAGTTGCTTGGCCGAGGCCAGAACCTTCTGCCGCGTCTTGGGCGAGATCGATGCGCCGGGCGTGAAGGTGCGCGAGACGGCCGACTGCGAGACGCCCGCATGTTCGGCGACCTGGCTGGACGTGACGCCCGGTTTTTTTACTCCGCTGTCCATCCGCCATCCACCATAAGCGAAGCGCCCGTCACCAGTGCCGCCGCGTCGGAGGCCAGGAACACGATCGGCCCCATAATGTCTTCGATACGCCCCAGGCGCCCCAGCTTGATCTTGGACAGGACCCAGCTCCGGAACTCCGGGTCGCTCAGGTTCTTGCTCGTCAACTCGGTCTCGATGAAGGTCGGGCACACCGTATTGACCCGGATATTATGGGCACCCAGTTCGATAGCCATGGCCTTCGAAAGCCCTTCAACAGCAAACTTGCTGGCGGCATAGACGGCGCGGCTCGGCCCGCCGACATGGCCCATCTGCGAGGAGATATGGATGATCGAGCCCGGCAGGCCCACCGCCACCAGCCTTGCCACCACCGCCTGCGACACGAAAAGCGCCGCCGACAGGTTGAGGTCCATCACCGCCTGGTAGTTGGCTAGGGTGATATCGACAAAGCTCGAATGCCGCGCCGTGCCGGCCGAGTTGACCAGCACCTGGAACGGCTCGACATCGTCGACGAATGTCTTGACCGCCGCGCTGTCGGTGATGTCGAGCGCCACGCCCTCGGCGGCGAGGCCGGCATCGGCCATCTGGTTGACCACGGTCTCGATATCGCCGGCGGTGCGCGCGGCGATGGTCACCGCGGCGCCGGCTTCGGCCAAAGCCACCGCTGCGCCCAGCCCAATACCGCGCGTGCCCCCAGTGACGAGGGCCCGCTTGCCATCAAGACGGAAGCTGGGCGTATGCGGCAGGCTCATCTTACTCGGCAGCCTCGGTCCGCGGCGTCGCGCCGGTGCCATAGGGGATGTTGCGGCCGCCATAGCGGCGCACGCGCACATTGGCCTGTTCGGCATGGCCGACAAAGCCTTCGAGCATCGATAGCCGCGAACCATACTCGCCGATCATGGCCGAGGCCTCGTCGGTCGTGACGGTCTGCCACGTACAGGTCTTCATGAATTTGCCCACCCACAGACCACCCGTATAGCGCGCCGCCTTCATCGTGGGGAGAGTGTGATTGGTGCCAATCACCTTGTCGCCGTAAGCGACATTGGTGCGCGGCCCGAGGAACAGCGCACCGTAGTTGGTGAGCCTGTCGCGGAACCACATGTCCCGGTCGGTCATCACCTGCACATGCTCGGACGCGATGCGGTCGGCCTCGACCAGCATCTCGTAATGGTCCTCGCAGACAATCACTTCGCCATAGTCAGTCCAGGACTTCCGCGCGATCTCGCCCGTGGGCAGGATCTGGAGCAGCCGCTCGATCTCGGCCATGGTTTCTCGCGCCAGCTTCTCGGAGGTGGTCAGCAGGATGGCCGGCGTCGTCGGGCCATGCTCGGCTTGGCCGAGCAGGTCGGTGGCACACATTTCACCATCGACGGTTTCGTCGGCAATGACCAGCGTTTCGGTGGGGCCGGCGAAGAGGTCGATGCCGACGCGGCCATAGAGCTGGCGCTTGGCTTCGGCGACGAAGGCATTGCCCGGGCCGACCAGCATATCGACGGGATCGATGCTCTCGGTGCCGATGGCCATGGCGCCGATCGCCTGGATGCCACCAAGCACGTAGATTTCATCGGCACCGGCCATCGCCTGTGCGGCAACGACGGCCGGTGCCGGCTTGGCTCCAAAAGGCGGAGCACAAGTAATGACCCGCTCGCAGCCGGCCACCTTGGCGGTAATCACCGACATGTGGGCCGATGCCAGCAGGGGGTATTTGCCGCCGGGGACGTAGCAGCCCACGGCATTGATCGGCACATGCTTGTGGCCCAGCGTCACGCCGGGCAGCGTTTCCACGGCAAGGTCGGTCATGGTGGCGCGCTGCGCCTGGGCGAAATTGCGCACCTGCGTCTGGGCGAACTCGATATCGATCAGGTCCTGATCGGTGAGCTGCGCCATGCAGTCGTCGATCTCCTGCTGGCTCAGCCGGAAGTCTTCGCGCTCCCACTTGTCGAACCTGGCGCTGAGCTCGCGAACCGCGTCGTCCCCGCGCCTTTCGATATCGCCGAGAATGCCTTCGACCGTGGCGCGGACCTGGCGATCCGCCTCGGCCCGCTCCTCGACATTCTTACCGCGCTTGAGCCAGACTGGCATTTGCCGCTCCCATAATCCTGCTTGTGCCTATGTTGCATACGTATGCAAATTTGTAAACGAATAGCTGTCCGAACTTGCGCCTGTTGCGCCGGTCCGGCCTAGCCGATCGTCGGTGGTCGCTGTACCGCGTGGTCCGTGACGCGCTCGAAGGCATCGCCGATCTGGACGATGCGGGCCTCGTCATGGTGCTTGCCGATGAGCTGCATGCCGATCGGCAAGCCTTGGTGAAAACCAACAGGCAGCGCCAAAACCGGGTGGCCGCTGACATTGAAGCCGATCGTCCGCATCGGCGTCCACACGGCCTCCTTCTCGAACGGCGCCGCCGGCAGCGCCGTCGTCAATGCGCCCACGGTCGCCAGCGCATCGAAGCGGCTCAGCAGCTTGTCGACTTCCGCCCGGAACATGTTCCCGGCGCGTCGCGCCGCCGCCAGTTCCTCATCGGTCACGGCCACGCCGGCCGCCAGGCTCAGGAAGGCGCGCCGGCCATAAGCCTGGGGGCGGTCGCGCAACTGGGCGGCATGGTAGTCGAAGCTCTCCTTGTGCAGGATCGCCGCCGCGGCCACTTCCACGGCATAGTAATCCGGCAGGTCTATTTCCTCGATGGTCGCGCCGAGCTCGGAAAGCGACGACATCGCTGCATCCATCGCCGCCAGCACGGCGGGCATGGTCTGCGCATCATTGGCGAACCAGTCGCGCGCATAGCCGATGCGCAAACCCGCCACCGACTGCCCCAGTCGGGCCGCCGCGCCGCCATTGCCTGCGATGACATCGAATGTCAGCGCCGCCTCGGCCACCGTCGCGCTCATGGGACCGACATGGTCCATGCTTGGCGACATCGGCAGAACGCCGCCGGTCGGCACCACGCCAAAGGTCGGCTTGAGACCGACGACGCCGCAATAGAAGGCAGGCCCACGCAGCGAACCGCCGGTGTCGGTGCCGATAGTGGTGCGCAGCAAGCCGCCGGCCACCGCCACCGCGCTGCCCGAGGACGAACCGCCGGTGATGTGATCGAGGCTCCAGGGGTTGCGCGCCGGCGGGAACAGCCCGCTCTTGTCGGGCCCCACCGTGCCCCATTCATAGGTCGCCAGCTTGCCGATAAGCACCGCGCCCCCTGCCCGCAGCCGCTCGATGACGACTGCATCGGTTTCGGCCACCGCATCGGCCCGACCGGGCGCATCGGCCGTGGTCGGAAGACCGGCCACATCGATCAGGTCCTTGATACCTACCGCAATGCCATGCAGCGGCCCGCGATCCTGCCCGGCTGCCAGCTCCGCATCGGCGCGCGCCGCGTCAGCCAGGGCGCGCTCAGCGGCAACAGCGTAGAACGACCGATAGGCGCCATCCCAAGCGGCAATCCGATCGAGATGGGCCTGGGTCAGCGCGACCGAAGTCAGCCGCCCATCGCGCAGCATCCGACCCTGCTCGATCAGGCTCACATCGAGCGCTGCGGTAGCGTCGGTCATGCCCGCCTTGCCATCGAGCCGGCCAATGCCGTCGCTCAGCCAATCGGCAAGCCCATAGACCCGATCGCTTTCGTCTGCCGACAGAACCAGGCCATGGCGTGCGGCCGCCGCGTCGAAAGCAGCGCGCCGCTCATCGTCAAATGGATCCGAGGCCAAGGCCGACTCCGCGCTCATGTCAGTTGCCCGTCACCATACGCGCGCCTGTCGCTCTGTCGAAGAGATGGCATGCCGCCGGCGCGATATTGACCTTCACCGCATCGCCGATTTCGGCGCGGTAGTCCTTGCCGACCTTGATCGACACCAGTTCCCCAGCGACGCGCATCGAGATCATCGTGGCTTCGCCGAGCAGTTCCACCGAATAGATCGGCGCCTCGATCTGCCCCTTGGCCCCAGCCAGAACGGCATCCTCGGCGCGGAAACCCAGCGTCACCGGGCCTCGTGCCGACTTCGACAGGCCATCGACCCGGATCTTGTCGCCGGTGAAGACGCCATCGGAGATGTCGCCATGCACCAGGTTCATCGCCGGGGAGCCGATGAAGCTCGCTACGAACGTATTGGCCGGGCGATCATAGATTTCCATAGGGGTGCCGACCTGCTGGATCAGTCCCTTGCTCATGACCACCACCCGGTCGGCCAGGGTCATGGCCTCGATCTGGTCATGCGTCACATAGATCGTGGTGCGCTTGAGCGTATGGTGCAGGTTCTTGATCTGCGCCCGGGTCGAGACGCGCAGCTTGGCGTCGAGGTTCGACAGCGGCTCGTCCATCAGAAAGGCGTTGGGCTCGCGCACAATGGCCCGAGCCAGAGCCACGCGCTGGCGCTGACCACCCGACAGGGCCGCCGGGCGGCGCTGCAGGAAGTCGTCGAGCTCCACCATCTTTGAAGCCGCCATCACCCGCTCATGGTGCTGCTCCTGCGGCACTTTCCGCACCTTGAGCGGAAAGCGAATGTTCTCGTAGACGGTCATATTCGGATAGAGCCCATAGCTCTGGAACACCATCGAGATATCCCGATCCTTGGGCTCGAGCTTGTTGACCAGCCGGTCGCCGATCCAGATCTCGCCTTCGGTAATGTCCTCGAGCCCGGCGATCATCCGCATGGTCGTGGTCTTGCCGCAGCCCGACGGGCCGAGCAGCACCAGGAATTCCTGGTCGGCGATATCGAGGTTGAAGTTGTCGACGCCGACGAAATTGCTCCAGCGCTTCGATACATTCTTGAGACGGATCTGAGCCATGGGATCAGCCTTTCACTGCGCCGGCGGTGAGCCCGCTGACGATCTGGCGTTGGAAGAACAGCACGAGAATGAAGAGCGGCACGGTCGCCGAGACCACGGCGGCCACGGCATACATGACGTTGCCCTGCTCCTGCACAGAGCCAAGAAAGCTCGAAATCTTGGGCACCATGGTCTGGTTGTCGGCGCTGAGCAGCATCGAGGTGGTAGCGAAGTCGTTGTAGGCGAGCAGGAAACTGAACAGCCCCGTCGTCACCACACCCGGCCACATCACCGGAATGATGACCCGGCGGAAGGCCTCGAAGCGCGAGCAGCCATCGACCATGGCGCTCTCGTCGAGGTCCTTGGGGATGCTGAGGAAAAACGAATGCAGCATCCACAGCGTGAAGGGCTGGTTGATGGCCACCAGCACGATGATAGAGGTGGGCAGCACGCCCCAGATATTGAGCTGGAAGAAGGGCAAGAGGTAGCCCGAAACCAGGGTGATATGCGGCATGGCGCGGAAGACGAGCGCCGCGATCAGTATCCAGAACGCATAGCGCTGGCCGGACCGGGCGAGCGCATAGCCGCCCAGGGTGCCCAGCGTCAGCGAAATGATGGTCACGCTGACCGTGACGACGAGCGTATTGCCCGCAGCGCGCCAGAAGCCGCGCGTCACCCAGGCGCCGTAGTAGCCGTCGCCGGTAAAGGCCGCGCCCGTCTGGATCTGGGTATAGGTGCCGGCAATGGCGTTCCACCAGCTTTCGCGGGAGAAGAAGTCCGGCTCGACCTTGAACGATCCCCACACCGTCCAGATGAAGGGGAAAGCGGCGAGGCCTACCCACACCACCAGAAAGGCGGTGATCAGCAGCTTGAGCGGCAGCGGGCGGCTTTGCGTCTGCACAGCTTCGGACATGTCACACCACCTTGTGGTTGAATTCGCGCCAGGTGCGGATCAGCACCGGCATGAGCAGGACGATGACGCCGGCAATGGTCAGCACGGAGGTGGCGCCGGCCGAGCCAAACAGTTGCGCATCGCCACTGAGGTCGTTGAAGATCAGCCAGCTCAGCGAGGTCGCATTGGCCTCGGCCGAGAAACCGACGATTGGCTCGAAGACCCGGAAATTGTCCATGAGCTGCACCAGCGCGACGAAGGTCGCGAGCGGCGCCAGATGCGGGATGATGACGTAACGGACGCGCTCCCAGCGGGATGCGCCGTCGATCATCGCTGATTCCAGCGTATCGCCCGGCACGGTCTGGAGCCCCGCATAGAACACCACGAAGCTGAATGGCGCGTTGGTCCACACGCCATAAAACAGCAGCGACGCCCAGGTCAGCACCGGTGAGGCGCGCAGCGACAGCGTGGGGTCGTTGAAAAGGTTCTGCAGCGACGCGCCGATAATGCCGTTGGCCTGGATCATCCAATAAAGGATCAGCGAGCCTACCAGCGGGGTGATGATCATCGGCAGCAGCGAGAAGAAGATCACCGGCCCCTTGATGATCTTGGGAATGGCATTGACGGCCAGCGCGATCACGAAGCCCAGCGCCATGGCGATCGGCGTGACGACGAAACAGAACACCAGCGTGAAGGCCAGCGCCTTGTAGAAAGGCAGATTGTAGATGCGGGCGACCACGTCGCCGATGCCGTTGTTGCTGGCGAGAATGGCGCCGATTTCATTGACAGCCAGGTGCCCGCGATTGAGATAGGTGCCGAAGCCGTTGAACTGGCCCATCGGCTGCTCGGCCTCGAGCTGCGCCATGGCCGCCGTATCGACGCGGGTTTCGGTGGTGCAACCGCCGAAGGGCTGGCAGCTCTCGACCTGTACCAGCACGCGGCCATGCTCGACATGAAAGCTCTGCACCAAAACCGAAACGATCGGCAGCGCGATGAACAGGACCATCGCGATCAGCGAGGGCAGGATGAAGGCAAAGAATGTCTTATGCGGCATGCACTGCCTCCCGTTCGCGGCGGATGAATTGGAGCGTGGGGCGGCAGGCTGCCGCCGGGGCCTCTATGATGCAAGAGGCTGGGTGGAGGGGCCCGGGCGTTGGGGGCAGAGGAGGCCCCTCCATCGTTCAGTCAGTCGCCTCGAGTGAGGTGGCTGACCTACAGGAAGCCGCCTTCCTTGGCGGCGGTATCATAAGCGGCCTTGACGTCGGCCAAAGCCTGGGCGGCATCTTCCGTGCCGGCCATGAACTCGGCCAGTTCGGACGACAGGGCCGTGTGCAGCAGGCCCATATAGGGCTGCATCGGGTAGGCACGGGCACCGCCATTGGCGGTGGCGATCACGCCCACTGCGGCCGGACCGGGTTCGTAGCCGGCGACCAGCCAGGTGGCGACGGCCGGATTGGCGGCGACCATTTCCGGGCTGATGCCATGCACCATGGCCTGGAACGAGGCGGCAGCGTCTTCGTCCGAAATGTTCTTGGCGATGGTGAAGCCGTCCCACCACAGCGCAACCGCCGGGATAGTACCGCCGCCGATAGTCGGGGCTGCGGCCAGCACGGTATTGGCGACGACGCCTTCGGCAGCGCCCTCTTCGTCGATGGTAGCGCCGGCGAGCGAGCCCCATTCGACCATCATGGCGGTGTTGCCGGCTTCATACTCGGCCTTGATGCCATTGGCGTCGAAGGTCAGGTAGTCCGGGTCCATATAGGCGGTCAGGGCGCGCATGGTCTCGAGGACCTTGAGGCCGTTCTCGTTGTCGATGGCCAGCTCGGCCGAACCGGGCGCGAAGAATTCGGCGCCGGTGCCGAGATAGGCGTTGACGAATTCGGCGGCGAGATCCCAACCCGGCTTCACAGAAGCCGCGACCGGATATTCCATGGCGCCCGATGCCTTGATCTTTTCGGCGGCGGCCAGGATGTCTTCATAGGATTTGGGCTCGGCAACGCCGGCGGCGTCGAGAACATCCTTGCGATAGAACAGGTGCTGCGCATTGCCCATGAAGGCGATGGCCATGACCTTGCCGTCGATCTTGATGAGCTGGTTGGGCTGCAGCGATGCGCCATACTTGGCCACCAGATCGTCCAGCGGACGGATCAGGTCGTCGTTCAGCAGCGGCACGATGGAATTGTTGGCGACCACGGCCACTGAATATTCGGCCGGGTTGATCGAGAGCGCCGGAACCTGGAGGTTCTTGTGCTCGGCATTGGCATTGGCCGTAACGGTGACGCCGTCAGCAGCGCATTCTTCGGCGGTCGTGTTGACGAGGCGCAGCGCCTCGAAGTCGTTGGAGAGAATACGGACCGAGCCGGCTCCCTCGATGCCGCATTCGGCGAACGCAGCGCCTGCGGTGAGGCACAGGACCCCAAGCGATACTGACGTCTTCAACATAAGCTTCATTTCGTTCTCCTGACGGTGAACGGCGCTCCCTTGGGCCAGTGCGCCGACCATCCCCTGTTGTCGTTTACGCTCCCGCGGCCAGGTCGGGACACCTTGCTCAACTCGTCCCGGTCCGGCCTTTGTCTTCCGCACGTCACAATTGGTAAGCGGCTATGCATACGCATGCAACACATTTTTGCATTCGTATGCAAAATCTGTTGCACGACCGGTTGTCCGCCCGAGTTTGGTGCCTCAGACCATCGCCTTTTCACTGTCGTCACGTCACACAGGGACAGATGAACGACAGAGTAGGTCAGTTGTTTTAGCTCAGTGAGCAAATATCATTTTTAACGATGCTATGACGCGGCGTTGTTCGTGGTGTAAAAGGGTTTGTATGAGAAGGGGGCTTAATGACCAAAGCCGGCTCGGCGCTTGCGCGTCGGGGCCGACATGCTGCTGCGGAGTTGGTTTTGCGACCTCAATCGACATCTGCACTTGCCGAGTTGCTCGAACTCACAGCCCGAATGCTTCATTCGCGTGGCTATGCCGCCGACCTTTTTCCCGCGCAATGGGCGGCCTTGCGATACTTCTCCCGCGCGCCTGTCGGCCAGCGCACCGCCAGCGAATTGGCGCGCTTCCAGGGGTTGGCCAACGGCCCGGTAAGCCGCACGGTGCGGACGCTGGTGCAAAAGGGCCTCCTGGCCAAGGCGCCCGAGCAGCCCAAGGGCCGGGCGGAGCTGCTGGAGCTGACCAGCGCCGGCCTGACCATGCTCGAACAGGACCCCACAAAGGCACTGGAATCGGTCATCGGGGAATTGAGCGCCAGCGAGCAGGAATGCTTCGCCCGCTCGCTCGACCTCATCGTTCGCCGCCTCTCGGCAAAGCGCTAAGCAAACTGCTCAATGAGCAATATTTGGCCAAACAAAAGGCCGGCGCATGGCCGGCCTTTTGTCATTGTTTGTGGCGTCTAGCGCTTGGAAAGGAGGTTCCAGGCGCCGGTCACGGTTAGTGCTGCCAGGGCCATCTTGAGGATGTCCCAGACGATGAAGGGCTGGATGGCGCCGCGGAAGGCGGAGCCGACAACGTCGGACTGGTCGATCCAGCCGGCATTGCCCGACAGCACCAGCAGCCAGACAAAGCCCAGCACCAGCAGCACAGCATCGGCAACAACCATGGCGCCGAACAGCGCCAGCGGCTTACCCGAAGCGCCCTTGTCGGCGGCATAGCCGATGATGGCCGCCATCACGAGGAACCCAAGCAGGAAGCCACCGGTCGGGCCCATCAGATAGGGGATACCAGCGGAAGCACCGGCAAACACCGGCAGGCCGAACCCACCCTCGAGCAGGTAGAGCGCCACAGTGGCGACGCCGATGCGCAGGCCGAAGGCGGCGGCGAGCGTCGCAATGGCAAAGCCCTGCAGCGTCACCGGAACCGGCCAGACCGGCACGTTGATCTTGGCGCAGATGGTGATGAGCAGCGTGCCGAACACGACGGTCAGGATGTTGGAGGCGAGGCGCGCGGCGTCGCCCTTGGGCTGGAATACGCCGAGCAGCGTATTGGGCGTGGTCAAAGTCACGGCCATTTCATACCTTCCATGCTTAAGCTGAACCGGCGTCCCCTCCCGGGCCGCGCTGTCGTTCAAATCAACGATCTGTTTAGTCTCTCGGCAAAGTGAGTGCAATGGCGTCAGCCGCCCCCGCCCTGTCCTTCGAGCGGGCCTTCGACCCGCAGACCGGCCGCGCCATAGCGGTGGCAGAGGGCATAGTGCGCGTCACCGCGCCCAATGCCAGCGCCTATACCTTCACCGGCACCAACAGCTTTCTGCTGGGTTACGAGCGGCTTGCGCTGCTCGATCCGGGGCCGGACGATCCGGTGCATCTGGCCGCCCTGATCGACGCGATCGCTGGCAGGCAAGTCGATGCCATCATCCTCACCCACACCCATCGCGATCACAGCGCAGCAGCGGCGCGGCTGGCGCGCGATCTCGACGCGCCGCTCTGGTTCGGCGGCCCGCATCGGCTATCGCGCCCACTGCGGCGGTTCGAGCGCAATCCCATCCGCAAATCCTGCGACTGGGACCTGGTGCCCGATCGCACCCTCACCGATGGCGAAACCATCACAGCCGGCGACCTGCCCCTCATGGTGCACGCCACTCCCGGCCACTGCGCCAATCACCTCGCCTTCAGCGCCGGCGACATCCTGCTCAGTGGCGATCACGTCATGGGCTGGAATTCGACGCTGGTGTCGGTACCCGATGGCTCGATGGCGGACTATCTGGCCTCGTTGGACAAGGTCATCGCCCTGCCCTGCCGCCAATATCTGCCAGCCCATGGCGGCCCCATCGCCGACGGCCCCGCCTACGCCACCGCCCTTCGGGCGCACCGCCAGATGCGCAACGAACAGGTCATAGCAGCCGTCCGCGCCGGCGCACGGACTGTGGCAGCCGTCGTAGCAAGGATCTACCCGGCCCAGCCCCTGCCGGTCCGCATGGCCGCCCGGATGACCATCACCGCCCATGTGGAGTATCTCGAGGCATTGGGCCAACTGCAGGTGAAGCACGGGCTATTTGGCACCCGCCTGTCGGCATAGCCGCTCTTACCTCGCCCCTCCGGGGAGAGGTAATATCCCCTACTCCGCCTCCGCTTCCGCTTCCGTCGCCACCGGCGCTGCCTCCGGCTCCGCTTCCAGCGGCTGGTTGGCATTGGGATTGTCGCGCAGCAGCGTCGTCACGGCATCATCCAGCGCCGCGAGGAAATCCTCGATGCGCGAGCCGTTGGAGCCGAAATCGTGCAGCGCATTGAGCGAGGCCGAGCGCATGTCGACGGCTGATGTCGTCAGCCCCCCTGTCACCCGGATAACCACCTCCTCGCGCCAGCCCGGCAGGGTCACGATCTGCGCATTGAGCTGGCCGAGGTCCGAGCCTGGCTCCGGCTCACGCAGCAGGCGCACGTCCCAGCCCTGGCCCTCCACCATGGCCCGGACCAGCCCGAAGGTCGGCACCAGCCCGAGCGGATAGGTGCGCGTCTCGACATTGGGAAAGGTTCTGGCCATCTCGTCGGCCGATAGCATTTTCGGCGGCGGCATGGCCTGCGTGCCCGGCTCGAAAACCAGCGGCATGGCGCCCCGGTCGGCCGTGGCAATGTCGGTCACCGGCGGATAGGCCAGCGCCAGGCTGCCAAACCAGGCATAGGGCAAGAGGCTGATGGCGCCGAACAGCAGGCCGGCCAGCGCCCTGCCCCAGCCCTGGTCGCCGGTCTGCCACAGCCGCGCCAGCGCGATCAGCGCGGTCAGCACCGCGACCAGCGCCACCAGGCCCGCCGCCAGCGCCGCCACCAGGAACAGGTCGCTGGTGATCAGGCGGAAGCGATGCAGCAGCACCGAGATAATGACGAGCGGAACCGAGACACTGCCAAGCCGGCGCGCCCAGATGGCCCATCGCGATGTCCGGATTAGAATGCGCACCGCACCGCCGTCACTTCACCGAGCGCACGATACAAGCAAGATATTGAGTTAATTTGAAGATTTCTCGCCCCGCTCATTTGCTCTTGGTCTTGGCGGGCGGGGTTGCGGCTGGCTCGCCGCACATGGAGCGAATCGCCGTCCACTCGGCGGCGGTGAAGGGCGGTTCGAGCCCGGTCGGCCGCTGCTGGCTGAGGATTTCCAGCGCCGCCTTGCGGTCGTCAGTCAACGGATGGGTGCTGAGCAGCGCCAGCGCCCGGGCGAATTCGTCATCCGCACCGACGCGGTTGATCAGGTCGGCCAGCCCGGCCGGATTGAAATCCATGCGCTCGGCCGCCCGTGCCGCGAAGGCATCGGCCTGCCGCTCGGCATCGCGCGAAAACCGCGCGTCGATGATGGTGGCGCCCAGGCCCGCGGCCACCGAAATGCCGGTCATGTCGCCGAGAATGAAACCGATCAGCGCGCCGGTGCCCGCCGTCGAGATCAGTTGCTCCATGCCATGCCGATACGCCACGTGACCCACTTCGTGGGCCAGCACGCCGGCGAACTCGTCTTGCGTCTCGGCCTGTTCCAGCAGCGCCGAAAAGAAGAAGACCTGCCCGCCCGGCAGCGCGAAGGCGTTGGGGATCTCGGATTTCACCACCTTGATATCGAGCTCGAATGGCGAGCCGGCCCCCTCGAGCGCCGCCGCGCCGAAACGCGCAATGGCCCGGTTGGCAAGGCTATCGGGATTGTCGTCGCAGACCTGCAGCCCGCCCTCCTCGCTGAGGCTCGATTCCATCTGCCGGGCAACGGTTTCGCCCAGGCTCTGTTCCCAGGCCGGCGGCACGAGGCCGACAATGCGGCTGGCCAGCAATGGCACACCATAGAGATAGGCGCCGATGACGGCGGCCAGCGCCACCGTGGCGGTCACCGCCAGCCGCACTTCCCGTCCAGTCTGCTGCCGGCGCTTTTCGTGCAGCATCGGCAAGGTCGCCAAGACGCGCGCCACATCCTCGCGGCCCTTCACCACTACGCGCGCGCCGGTGGGCTGCCCATTGGCGCCCAGCCGCAACTCGCCCTTGCGACCATGCACGGCGAAGAGATCGGCGGCCGGCCAACGCCCGAGCTCGGTGCGGTCCTCCGCGCGGATCACCAGCGTATTGGCCTCGTAGTCGAGCCCGACCGCATGCACCTCGGCCACCAGCCCGTCGTGGAAACGCCCCGCGATACTCATCAGTAAGCCCCGACATTGAGCGCATCGGCGAGGCCCTCGCCGGCCAGCGTCGTGTCCTCGCCGCGCGCCTTGACACTGCGCAGGCTATCGAGCCCGGCAATGGTTGCGCCCTTGGCCACCAGCTTCCAGAAGCCCAGGCCCAGGAACAGCTCCACCATCAGGCTGAACGTGCCCAGCAGCAGCAGGTAACCGAAAATGATGGCGAGCAGCACGGCCATGCTGCCCTGCAGCGACTGCATGAAGAGCTGCGGATCGAACTCCCCGCCAGCAAAGGCGCTGCCCGCCAGCGAGCCCAGGATGATGAGCCCGCCGATCGCCAGCACGATATAGCTGCCCACCAGCGCCAGCCCGAACAGCAGATATTGCCCGAGGAGGCTGCGCGCCCGCACCGTCACGGTCAGCGCCGCCTCGCCCAGCCGCACGGCGGAGAACATGCGGCTGATCTCGCGCGAGCGGTAGTAAAGCCATAGCAAGCCGATCAGCGCAGCAGTAACAAGCATCACGACCACGCCCCCTGCCGTCGGCGTCGCGCCACTGGCCGGCAGCCCGCCGCTAGCGGCACCAACGCCCAGCCCGACCGCTCCGATGACAGCGATCGCGACATAGGCGATGTAAAACGGCCCGGCGAGCTGCTTCCATCTCCCGCCAAAGCCGAATTGCCGGTCGCCATACCAGCTATGGCGATAGCGATAGGACCAGAGATTGGCGGCCATGAACGGATAGGCGAGGCCCGCCGTCACCAGCACCAGCAGCGACCAGAAAAAGCGCCGCACCGCATAGCCCCAGGCGCTGCCGCCCTGGTCGCAGCGAATGCCACGCCACAGCGTGCGCGACAGCCGGAAATCGCGGGCCCGATAGATGGCGTAACCCATGAGGAACCACAGCAGCACCGCGACGCCGGAATAGCCGATGATCGCCGCCTCGGACGACTGGGTCGAGAGGAAGAAGAACAGCCCATAGAGCGGCACGAACACCGCCAGCGCCATCAGGAAGCCGAGCAGCAACTGGATGGCATTGCCGGTATATTCCAGCGGATCGCCGCCGATCTCTGTATTGGCCCAGTAGAAGCGCCGCTTCCAGGTGGTCAGCCAGAAGCGATAGAGCCCGATTGTGGGAATGAGCAGCGCATAGCCGCGCAGCAGCGTACCGCCCAGCTCCCCCCGCGTCCCGGTAAACACCACCGGCACCGGCTGCTCCTGCCCCAAAGCCATAGCACGATCCCCAAACCGCATCGGTTTTAGGCGAGGCGGCGGGGATTGGGAAGGTGGGGCAGAAAGAGTACCCCCTCCTAGCCTCCCCCTGAAAAGGGGGAGGAACAGATCGCGTTCGTGGCGCGATCTCGCCCAAGCCGCCGGGCGGATTCCTCCCCCTATCAGGGGGAGGTTAGGAGGGGGTATCCCCTAGGGATAAAGCCTCGAACTCACCCACCGCTCGCCATCCCGCTCGAAACGTACCCGGTCATGCAGCCGGAATTCCCCGTCCTTCCAGAACTCGATACTTGATGGCACCAGCCGAAAGCCCGACCAATGCGGCGGCCGCGGCACGGAACCGCCGTCAATGCTGGTCGCCAGCTCGCTCACGCGGTCGAGCAGTGTCATCTTGTTGTCCAGCACCCGGGACTGGTCCGACGCCGACGAGGCGATCTGGCTGCCCTTGGGCCGGCTGGCGAAATAGGCATCGGCCTCTTCCGGCGTCACCACCTCGACCGGACCACGCATGCGCACCTGCCGCCGCAGCGACTTCCAGTGCATCACCATGGCCGCCTTGGGGTGGGCATGCAGTTGCCGACCCTTGTCGCTCTCAAAATTGGTGAAGAAGCAGAACCCATGTTCGTCGCGCGCGTTGAGCAGCACCATGCGCACGTCAGGCAGGCCATCATCGTCGACAGTCGCCAGCGCCATGGCATGGGGGTCGTTCGGCTCGGATTCCCGCGCCATAGCGAACCATTCCTCGAACACGGCGAACGGGTCCAGGCCGGTGCGATCGCTGTCCTCGAACAGGCGCTCGGTCAAGGTCTGCAGCATTTCGATATCATCCCTTCGTCGCGGGAAACTGGACAAGGCGGGGAGCCGTCGCCATATAGAACTTCAACCTTGGGCGAAGCAACGCCCGACTCATTGAACGGACCAAATGCGCGATCCCTATACCGTGCTTGGGGTGCCAAGATCGGCGAGCGAGAAGGACATCAAGTCCGCCTATCGCAAGCTGGCCAAGAAGTATCACCCCGACCAGAACCCGGATGATCCATCGGCGCACGGCAAGTTTGCCGAGGCGACCAATGCCTATGATCTGCTCAACGATGTCGATAAGCGCAGCCAATTCGACCGCGGCGAGATCGATGCCGACGGCAATCCCAAATTCGCTGGCTTCAACCCGGGCGCACGCGGCGGCCGTGCCGGCGCTGCCGGCGGCTTTTCAGCCGAGGACATCCTCAAGGAATTCATGAGCGGCTTTGGCGGCCAGCCGCGCGGCGGCATGGGCGGCGGTCGCGGCCCCGCCGGCGGCCCGCAATGGGACCCGTTTGCCGGCACGGCGACGGGCGGCCGCACCATGAAGGGCGAGGACATTGTCGTAAACGCCACCATTTCGCTGGAAGACGCCCATAAGGCAAAGCCGGTCGACGTGCGCATGCCCACGGGCAAAGTGCTCTCGGTCAAGCTTCCCGAAAAGGTCGAGGAAGGCCAGCAGATCCGCCTCAAGGGCCAGGGCTCACCCGGCCTCGGCGAACCCGGGGATGCGCTCGTCACCGTGCGCTTCGAAAAATCCAAGCAGTTCCGCCGCGACGGCGCCGACCTGCGGACCGATGTGTCGCTTGCGCTCTACGAAGCCGTGCTCGGCGCCAAAATCCGCGTGCCCACGCTCGATGGCTCGGTCGAGCTCAACCTGCCGCCCGGCGTCGACACCGGCAAGGCCCTCCGCCTCAAGGGCAAGGGCCTCTATGGAGACGGAGATCTCTACGTAAACCTCCGCGTTGTGCTGCCTCCGGGTGGTGATCCCGATCTCGAAGCGCTGGCACGGTTCATGCGGGATCAGAAGCCGTACAAGGTGCGGGACTAGGAAGAGTACCCCCTCCTAGCCTCCCCCTGAAAAGGGGGAGGAACCGATCCAGTTTGAGGCACCATCTCCGACAACCACCGCACGGATTCCTCCCCCTATCAGGGGGAGGTTAGGTGGGGGTATCCGCGAAAGGCTCTTCCTTCGCCGCCTACCCCCTCGGCGCCGCCGCCCGTTGCAGCCGATCATTGATTGCCTCGCCCAGCCCCGTCTCCGGAATCTGCGCCACGGCGATCACCCCTGCCCCGACCGCATCGAGCTCATGCAGCATCGAAAACAGGTTCCGCGCCGCCTCGTGCAGGTCGCCCGAGACCGACAGGTTGCGCATCACCCCGCCAAATTCCGGCGCACGCCCAAACGCCAGAAATGCCTCGCCGTCGCGCGGCTGCGTATTGAGCCGCATCAGCGCATTGGGCGCATAGTGGCTGGCCAGCATGCCCGGCGCCGCCACCGCCGCATCTTTCTCGGCAATCTCGACCGCCACCCCCAGCCTGCGCTCGACCTCCTCGCGCGCCACAGCACCTGCCCGCAACTGCACCAGCCGCTGGCCCTCGACCCGGATGATCGTCGATTCCACCCCGGCATGGCACGGCCCGCCATCGAGCACAGGCACCTTGCCGGCAAAGCCCCGCCGGACCTGTTCGGCCGTGGTCGGCGATAGCCGCCCCGACGGATTGGCCGATGGCGCCGCCAGCGGCCGGCCGACCGCCGCGATCAGCTCCAGCGCCAGCGCGTGGTCGGGAATGCGGATGGCGACACTGTCGAGCCCCGCCGTCGCCACATCGGCCAGGCCATTGCCCACCCGCGCCGGCAGCACCAGCGTCAGCGAGCCCGGCCACAGCGCCGCCACCCGTCGCGCCAGCGGCGAGAATTCCGCCAGCGTCTCGGCCATGGCAAAGTCGGCACAGTGGATGATCAGCGGATTGAAGCGCGGTCGCCCCTTGGTCTCGTAGATCGAGAGCACCGCATCGGCATCGGTCGCATCGGCGCCCAGCCCATAGACTGTCTCGGTGGGAAAGGCGCAGAGCTTGCCCGCGCGCAGCAGCGCCGCGGCATCTGCCACCGATTTCGGTTCATAGGACATTCAGGGACCGTTCATAGTGATGGCGGTTGTTTGACAATGCCGCTCCCGCGCGTCAAGACGAGGTGACGAATCAACTGGAGCCGTGACCGCCCGTGACCACGCTGCTCGTCAGCCAGCCGAACTTCGCCGATCACGTCACGCCGCAGGGCCATCCCGAGCGCGCCGACCGCATCCGCGCGGTCGAAGACGCGCTCAGCCGCTCCCGCTTCGACAAGCTCCTGCGCCGCAACGCGCCAACGGGCGATCTGACGCTGGCCGAATTGGTTCACGATTCCAGATACTTGGCGCATCTGCGCCAGGGCCGTCCGGCCGAAGGCATCGGCCAGCTCGATGCCGATACCTTCATTTCCGCCGACTCGCTCGCTGCCGCCGCCACCGGTCTCGGCGGCGCGCTCTCGGCCCTCGACGCAGTGCTGCTCGGCGAGGTCGACAATGCCTTCTGCGCCATCCGACCGCCCGGCCACCACGCCGAAATCGCCACGCCGATGGGCTTTTGCCTCATCAACACCGTCGCCATCGTCGCCCGCGAAGCGCAGCGAAAATACGGCGCCGAGCGCATCGCGATCGTCGATTTCGACGTGCATCACGGCAATGGCACGCAGGATATTTTCAAGGCCGATCCAACGGTCTTCTACGCCTCCAGCCACCAGATGCCGCTCTATCCCGGCACCGGCAAGGCCACGGAAACCGGCGTCGGCAATATCAGCAATGCGCCGTTGGCCCCCGATACCGATGGCTCGGCCATGCGCGACGCCTACCTCACCCGCATCATCCCGGCCCTCATCGATTTTTCGCCCGATCTGCTGCTGATTTCGGCCGGTTTTGATGCGCATGAGCGCGACCCGCTGGCGCAGCTCAACTGGCAATCGGGCGACTTCGGCTGGGTCACGGGAAAGTTGATGGATGCCGCAGAGCGCACCTGCGGCAATCGCATTGTGTCGTTGCTCGAAGGTGGCTATGACCTCAAGGGCTTGGCCGGCGGTGTTTCGCACCACATGGCCATGCTGATGGACGGCGCCACCGGGCGCCTCGAAGACTAGGATCTCTGCCATGGCTGACAATGAAGACGTCAAGACATTGAGCTTCGAGGCGGCACTCGCGCAGCTCGAAGAGATCGTCGGCAAGCTCGAATCGGGCCGCGCGCCGCTGGCCGAATCCATCGCCATCTATGAACGCGGCGAGGCCCTCAAGGCCCATTGTGAAACGCTGCTGCGCGCCGCCGAAGCCCGCATCGAAAAGATCACCCTGTCGCGCGACGGCCGCCCCACCGGCACCGAACCGCTGGACGCCTGACTGCCACGCCCTCGTGGTTCGAGGGTCGCTGTGCTCCCGCCTCACCATGAGGGCTGTTGGAGCACCGAGTTTTCAGTAGCCCTCATGGTGAGGTGCGAGCCCTTCGCGAGCCTCGAACCACGAGGGCGTGCCACAGAGGCAAAATGACAACCTCAAAATCCCTCCGCAATTTCCGCATCGTGCTCTGGGCGCTCGTCGCTGTCGTCGCCATCGGCGCGACCGGTCTGTTCCTGTTCCGCCCGCCGGCACGACCGCTTGGCGTCACCGGACAGGCCTTCGAGCTCGCCTCGACCCAGGGCGACGCCTTCACGCAGGACAGCCTCAAGGGCACGCCGAGCCTGATCTTTTTTGGCTACACCTTCTGCCCCGATGTGTGCCCAACCACGCTCGCCGAAACCACCGCCTGGCGCGCCAAGCTCGGCCTCACCCCCGAGCAGCTTCGCATCATCTTCGTCACCGTCGATCCGGCGCGCGACACGCTCGACACCGTCAAAGGCTATGTCGAGGGGTTCGATCCATCCATCATTGGCCTCGTCGGCGACGAAGCCCAGACCGATGCCGTCAAGGCGGCCTTCGGCGTCGTCGGCAAGCGCGCAGACGGCTTTGCCGAGGATGACCCCTATTACCTCGTTGATCACACCGCCCTGACCTTCCTCATCGGCGCCGACGGCGCTTTCGAAGGCACCATCGCCTATGAGGAAGCGCAGGACATAGCCGTCGCCAAGGTCAAGCGCCTGGTCGAAGGATGAGCGAGCGCATCCGCCTCGACCTGGCGCTCGAGCAGCGCGGCCTGGTGCCATCAAGGGCCCGGGCCCGCGACGCCATCCTACGCGGCACGGTGACCATTAATGGCGTCACCGCCGACAAGCCCAACCGCATGGTCGGGCACGACGACAAGCTCGCTCTGAGCGATCCTGCCGCCAACTATGTCTCTCGGGCCGCGCTCAAGCTGGTCGCCGGCCTCGAGGCGGGCAATATCGACCCCAGCGGCAAGACCTGCATCGATGTCGGGGCCTCGACAGGCGGCTTCACCCAGGTGCTGATGGAACGCGGCGCGCGCCGCATCTATGCCGTCGATGTCGGCCACGACCAATTGCACGAGCGCCTCAAGGGCAGCGACCGCGTCGTCAGCATGGAAGGCCTCAACGCCCGCGACCTGACGGCTGAGATGATCCCGGAACCGATCGACCTCCTGGTCTCGGATGTCAGCTTCGTTTCGGTCACCAAGGTCTTGGCGGCGCCCCTGGCGCTGTGCACGCCAAGCGCCGATGCGGTGATCCTGTTCAAGCCGCAATTCGAGGTGGGGCGGCAGAATGTCGGCAAGGGCGGAATTGTCCACGATCAGGTGGCAATCGACGCCGCGCTGACCGAGGTGATCGCCTTCATGGAAACGCAGGGCTTCCAGCGCCGGCATGCGGTGACATCGCCGATTTCCGGCGGTGATGGGAATGTCGAGACGGTGCTGGTGTTCGGGCGAGCGGCTGCCGAGGGGTAGGAGCCCCATTCTTCTTCCCATCGGGGAGAAGGTGGCGCGCAGCGCCGGATGAGGGGGTGCTGTGGTTCACCCGGACTGCTGGGCTCAACCGAAGACTCCCCCTCACCGACTCGGCTTCGCCGAGCCACCTCTCCCCGATGGGGAGAGGAAAGAGAGCTAGTTCCTAGCAAACCCCACCGCACCCTCGCGACCGGTCTGCCCACGATGGCGCAGTGCGTGGTCAGCCAGGACAAGCGCCATCATCGCTTCGCCGACCGGCACGGCGCGGATGCCGACGCAGGGGTCGTGGCGACCCTTGGTGATGATGTCGGTGTCCTCGTTCGTCGTCGTCACCGTCTGGCGCGGGGTGATGATCGACGACGTCGGCTTCACCGCGAAGCGGCAGACGATGGGATCACCATTGGAGATTCCACCAAGAATTCCACCAGCATGATTGTCGAGGAAGTAGGGCCGCTCGGGGCCCGCCCGCATCTGGTCGGCATTCTCGACGCCAGTCAGGCTCGCCGCTTCGAAGCCGGCGCCGATCTCGACGCCCTTGACGGCGTTGATGCTCATCATGGCCGAGGCGAGATCGGCGCTCAGCTTGCCATAGATCGGCGCGCCCCAGCCGGCCGGCACGCCTTCGGCGACGACCTCGATCACGGCACCGACCGAGTTGCCATCCTTGCGGATACCGTCGAGATAATCGGCCCAGAGCTCAGCCGCCTTGGCGTCGGCGCAGAAGAACGGGTTCTGGTCGACCTGGTCCCAATCGAAATTGCCGTAGTCGATCTTGTGCGGGCCGACCTGCACCAGGCTCGCGCGGATAGTGATCCCACCGAGCACCTGCCGCGCCACGGCGCCTGCCGCCACGCGGGCAGCGGTCTCGCGCGCCGAGGTGCGGCCGCCGCCGCGATAGTCGCGGATGCCATACTTCTGGTCATAGGTGTAGTCAGCATGGCCCGGCCGGTACTTGTCGCGGATTTCCGCATAGTCCTTGGAGCGCTGGTCGGTATTCTCGATCATGAGCGAGATCGGCGTGCCGGTGGTGCGCGGACCGTCGGTGCGCTCGTCCTCGAACACGCCCGAGAGGATCTTTACCTCATCGGCCTCGCGCCGCTGCGTCGTATATTTCGATTGTCCCGGCTTGCGCCGATCGAGATCGCGCTGGATCATCTCTGGCGTCAGGGTCAGGCCCGGCGGGCAGCCATCCACCACCACGCCAAGCGCCGGCCCATGGCTTTCGCCCCAGGTGGTGAAGCGAAACAGATGTCCGAATGTATTGAAAGACATGGCACAGCCCCGTGGTTGGCGGCTTTCATAGAGCGTTTTCAGGAAAAGTGGGAGGCACTTTTCCGGTTCGAAAACGCGCCATAGATTCGGCCAGGGGCCGTAAGGTCAATCAGCGCTAGGCCCGCAACAGCTCCATCTTGCCCGGCGTGAAATGCATGACGGCGTCCTGGGGCGGCGCCCAGTTGATGACTTCGACGATAGGCGCATGTTCGATCAGCACCCTCAGCGTGCGCGCGATGCCGCCATGCGCCACCACCACCGATGGGCCCTTGAGCACGCTGGCAAACTCGGCCAGGCGCGCCTCGACGTCGCGATAGTTCTCGCCATTTTCAGGACGGTAGTCCCAATAGGCCTCGGTCCGATCGCCCGGTGCGATGGCCATATTGGCCGGCAGTTGCTCGAATAGTTCGCCCTCGAGCACGCCGAAGGAAATCTCCATCAGCCGCACATCGTATTTGACCTCAGGCAGGTGGGCATCGAAACCGGCGCGCACCCGGTCCATAGTCTCGCGGGTTCGGCCCAGGGGGGAGGCGTGCCACTCGAATGCATTGGCGTCGAGCCCACGCGCCGCGAACAGCGCCGCCAGCGTCTTGCCGTTCTGGCTGGCCTGGCCACGGCCCTTGTCATTGAGCGGAATGTCCTTGCGCCCCTGATAGCGGCGCTCGGCGTTCCAAGGCGTTTCACCATGCCGAATGAAGTAGATTTCCGGCCAGACCAAGGCTGTCATGATATTCCCGCGCCGCTCACGCCGGCGCGTCCTACAAGGCTAGAGTTGCAGAGCGGGCGCGCATTGCCTCGCCCCTGACGTCACCATAGTGGATTCCGTTCGCTGCGCCACAACCGAGATCGCGCGGCAGCCACACGGTCGCTGCGGCTTGCCAGCCGATGTCGCACTGGCCATTGTTGGCATCCCCCGGTTGTGGCACATGCCGGGCGCCCGCCGCCGCCAAACTCCGGTTCCTCCATGCCCCTTTCCGCGACCGAAATCGTCTCCCAGCTCGCCGCACTGATCGGCGCCAGCGCCGTTATCGGCGAGACCGAGCGAATGGGCGCTTATCTCAACGAGCCGCGCAAGCGCTTCCACCAAAAGGCCGCCGCGGTCGCGTTGCCGGCTTCGGTCGAACAGGTGCAGGCGATCGTCCGCTGGGCCAGCGAAACCGGCACCGGCATCATCCCGCAGGGTGGCAATACCGGCCTCGTCGGCGCCCAGGTGCCGCTGCGCGGTGACGAGGTCATCGTGAGCCTCGCCAAGCTCGACCGCATCCGCTCGGTCGATGTCGCGGCCGGCACCATGACTGCCGAAGCCGGCGTCATCCTCGAAAACGCCCACAAGGCTGCCGAGGCCGAAGGCACCATCTTTCCGCTCTGGCTCGGGTCGCAAGGCTCGGCCCGCATTGGCGGCCTCCTCTCCTCCAATGCCGGCGGCGTCAACGTCCTCGCCTTCGGCAATGCCCGCGAACTCACCATGGGCGTCGAGGCCGTGATGGCCGATGGCCGGCTCTATCGGGGGCTCAATTCGCTCAAGAAGGACAATACCGGCTACGACCTCAAAGACCTGCTGGTCGGCGCCGAAGGTACGCTCGGCATCATCACCGCCGCGACGCTCAAAATCTTCCCCAAGCCGGAAGATTACGAGACTACCATCGTCAACATTGCCGGCCCCGAGGCCGCGCTGACGCTGTTCCAATTGCTACGCGAACGCGTTGGCAGCCGCCTCAATGCCTTCGAGATCGTGCCCCATCTCGGCCTCGACATGCAGTTGCGCCACGGCATGCTCGACCGCGACCCCAGTGCCGGCCCCTCCCCGTGGTATGCGCTGATCGAGGTCTCGCGCATGGCGGGCGGTGCACCCGGCGCGCTGATGGCGGCCATCGAGGCGGCTTTCAGCCAGGGCATCATCGACAATGCGGTGTTCGCCGAATCCCTGGCCGATCGCACCCGCATGTGGGCGTTCCGCGAACAGATGAGCGAGGTGCAATCAAAGGAAGGCGCTTCCATCAAGCATGACGTTTCGGTGCCCATCGCTGCCGTGCCGCAACTCATCGCCGAAGGCACAGCAGCGGCGGAGCGCCTGGTGCCCGGCATCCGCGCGGTGCCGTTCGGGCATATGGGCGACGGCAATATCCACTTCAATTTCAGCCAGCCAGTCGGCGCCGACGCGAAGGCCTTCATGGCGGCTTCGGACGAGCTGATGCACGAAGCGATCTACGCGATCGTGCTCCGCCTCGGCGGCTCTGTCTCGGCCGAACATGGCATCGGCCAGCTCAAGCGCGAACTGCTGAGGCAGGTGAAGGATCCGGTGGCATTGGACATGATGCGAGCGATCAAGACCGCGCTGGACCCGAAGGGGATCCTCAATCCGGGGAAGATGCTGGGTTAGGAAACCAGTAGACCTCATCCTGAGCTTGTCGAAGGACGAGGTCGTGGCACCCGAGCCTCCACTCGCTCGACCTCGTGGTTCGACAGGCTCACCATGAGGTCTCTTCGGATGCCGGTCACCAATTTGTGCCGTCTTGTGCCTGCCTACGGCTAGGCCCATCTAAGCCCCATGCTACTGGACATCACCTTTCTCGACGACGCCACCCGCCCGCCCGTGCCAAAGCTGGCGGGCCTCACCGATGAACAGCGCGAACCAGGCCTCCATCTGCGGCAGGTCCACGACCATCTGCGCGACAACATGAAAACGCTCGGCAAGCTCATCGAGCGGGCCAGCGCGGGCGCTGTCACGCGCGCTGAAATCGCGGCCGAAACCGACAATCTGGCCATGGTCGCCAACTATCGCCGCTTCGGCAACCTGTGCGGCCAGCACTGCCAGATCGTCAACACGCACCATTCGATCGAAGACTATGCCGTGTTCCCGGCCCTCGCCGAGCAGGGCCCGGCCTTCAAGGCCATTGCCGACCGCCTGACGGCCGAGCATGTGGTGGTGCATGAGCTGCTCGAACGCCTGGTCGACGCGCTCAATGCCCTGGCTACCGAGCCGACGCCGGCGCGCTTCGAGGAGGCACGGACGGTCTATCACGCACTGGAACGCGTGTTGCTGTCCCACCTCGGCTGGGAAGAAGACGCGATGGGCGATGCACTGGGGTATTTCGGGCTGTTTTAGGAGGAAGTATCCCTCCCTCAGAACAAGCTCATCTGTCCGCCACCGGCGACCTTCTTCGGCTTTGGTTCCGGGCGGGTGATCTCTGCGCGCTCGATCAACCCCGGATCGTCGTCGCGGGCGGAGTTTACCCGCGTCGAGACCGGATGGAATTTCAGCGCGCCATCCTCTAGCGGCATGGCGAGTTGATAGGCTTCGTGCGCCCGCACTTCGCGGACATTGAGCCAATCGTCGATCTCGTTGCCACGCAGGATGGCCGGCATGCGATCGTGCACCTCCGACAATTGCGCATTGGCGGCCACGGTGATCGTCGCGACGCTGTCGATCTCCTCGCCGTTCGGCCCCATCCAGCTCGCATAGAGCCCGGCCAGCGCCATGGGCCGGTCATCCTCCATGGTGATGTAATAGGGCTGCTTGGTCTTGTCGGGATTGGTGTGCCACTCGTAATAGCCGCTAGCCGGAATGATGCAGCGGCCATGCTTGAGCGCGTCGCGGAAGGCCGGCTTCTCGGCCATGGTTTCCACCCGCGCATTGACCAGCAGCGGAAACTCGCGCGGATCCTTGACCCAGCCAGGCACCAGGCCCCAGCGGGCGAAATGGGCCTCGCGCCTGCCATGCGCCTCCCAGATGGCGGTCACCGGCTGCGTCGGCGCGATATTGTAGCGCGGCACGAGATCGATGCTGTTGAGCAGCTTGAACAGCTCCTGCATCATCTCGGGCGGCAGTGTGGAAGCGTAGCGTCCGCACATCGCGGTAACTCCTGAATCAGCAATCAACAGGTAAGCTGCACTGGCCCGAATCGCAAATGAGCCACCCGTGACCGACGAAGCCCCCAACGCCGCCAGCGTCGCCATTGTGCGCGACGGTAAGGTGCTGCTGATCAAGCGCGCCTTCGCCCCCTACCAGCATCTGTGGACCCTGCCCGGCGGCCGGCTCGAGCCGGGCGAAACCATCGAGCAATGCGCCATTCGCGAAATCGCCGAAGAGATGGGCCTCACCATCCGCAACCCGCGTCCGGTGCTGGTGCAGCCCCTAGGCCGCGACGGCACGTTCCGGCTGGCAGTCTTTGCCACGCGCGACTTTTCCGGGCAGATTCGCGCCTCCGACGAAATTGCCGACCACAAGTGGATGGACCCTGCCGCCATCATCGCCCTCCGCACCACCAGCCGTCTCGATGACGTGCTTGCGAGGGCCTTCGCAGTCCTCGCGCAAAGCTGATAGAGAGGGACGTAACGCTGCGGACCGCCACCGTGAAATTTCGCCTCGCTGCCATCGCCCTGCTGCTCGTCGTCAGCACCAGTCCCGCTTTTGCCGTCGACCCGCCCTATCAGCGGCAGATGGAGCGGTTGGCTGAAATCATGGGCAGCCTCTATTTTCTGCAGCCACTCTGCACGCCCGGCCCCGAGGACTGGCGCGCCCAGATGGGCGAACTCATCGCCCTGGATGAGCCCGACGAAGACCGCCGTCAGCGGCTGGCTGGTGCTTTCAACCTCGGCTACACCGCCTATTCGCGCTTCCATCGCGCCTGCACGCCGGCCGCGCGCGCGGCGATGACGCGGCTATTGGTCGAGGCCGAGCGCACGGCGCGGGAAATCCATACGCGTTTTGCCGAATAGGGCCTCGACGCAGCTCGGGCTCGTTACAATCGACTACCCGCCGTTAACCTTCGGGTTACTTCCTGCGGGCCTGCATGGCCCCAGCATGCTAACCCGGACGTCATGACCACGAGCAAAACCATGTTTACGCCCGCCTCCGGGCATGGCGTCTTCGACCGCGATAACGGCGAGCGTCAGCTTGCGCTCGAATATCTCGCCGAAGCCTGGAATGTTGCCGAGGATGATGGCGTGCAGAGCGCCGCTCTCGCCCACGCCTCGCTGTTCGCGGCCCTCGCCACCTTCGTCAAGATGCATGGCGACGAGGCCACTGCCGATCTGATCGCGCTGCTGCCCGACCGCATCCGCTCGGGCGAATACAATCTCGAACGCATCCTGCAATAGCTTGCCAGCCGGCGCCCATTGGGCATGATTGCTTCCGGCCTTGGGAGGATCAATCATGCGTCTGCTTGCCGCCGCCTTAGTCGCCTTGTCCTGTGCCCTGCCCGTTGCCGCACAGGATGAGGCCTATCCCGAATATACCGTCAGTAACGACCTTTCGGCTTTGCCCGAAGCGGTGGCCCGCAAACGCGAAGAACTCATCGCGGCGGCGCTGAGCGGCGATATCGAAGCGCTGCGGCCGATCGTGAAGGCCCAGCAGCATCCGCCTACCGTCAGCTATGGCGGACCTGATGATGCCGTGGATTACCTCAAGACCTATTCGGCCGACGGACAGGGCATCGAGAACCTGGCCATCATGCTCGAACTGCTCAACGCACCCTATGCCGTCTTCGACAGCGCCAGCGACAATCCCAGCTATGTCTGGCCCTACCTCGCCGTGGTCGAGGATCTGTCGGCGCTGACGGCCAAGGAAAAACTCGACGCCTACCGCATCCTGACGGCCGAGCAGTTCCAGGAGCTGGTCGACCTGGAGGCCTGGTATTACTGGCGGCTCTATATCGGCAAGGACGGCGAGTGGCAGGCGTTTGTGGCGGGGGATTAGCGTGGGACAGACCGGCTTCGAGAAGATATCCAGGTCCAATGCCAGCTATAGCGTATCCGGCTCTGCCATACCTGCCTGGAGCCTGTGGATGATAAAGCCAAGTTGACCCGTGGCAAGCAGGCCAGGACCCAGGGGGCCAGATCGGTCCTGCCCCACCGGGGGGAGCGATCGGAGGGCGCGGCGCACGTCGGCGGGCATATGCGAGAGCTGCCACCGTATTTCCTCGCCGGCGGCTTGCTGATCGTTCGCTTCGGCGAGGCTCATCGCCTTGACCGCATAGGCGGCTGCTCCCAGCGCATGCGCGCCCATATGGCAGACGGCCGATGCCTGGCCGGCAGATCTGGCGGCGGCGAGAGCGACTGGCGATTTCACCTCTTGCGCCACACTGCCACCGCCGAACCTCTGCGCAATTGCAGTGTGCGCATCTAGCTGTCCATTCGAAAATGCCCAGGTTCGGGCAATGGCGGCGCGGGGACGGTCGTCATCAGGAGCCACAGCCTCGAACAATGGGAGCACGCGCTCTGCACAGGTTGCCGCCCACGCCGCAACAAGGCGCCGGTCGGCTTCGCTCAGGGTCTGAACCGATATTGCCACTGGTGCTTCCGTTACAGCGCTTCAAGGAACCGCATTGGCTGCCCCACGCTCGGCGTCACCAGCTCGCCCTGCCACATCACGGTGTTGCCGCGCACAATGGTGCCCACCGGCCAGCCGGTGACCGTCACGCCATCATAGGGGGTCCAGCCGACCCGCGACTTTACCCAGTCATTGGTGATGGTCTCGCGGCGCTTGAGGTCGACCACGGTGAAATCGGCGTCGTAACCCACCGCGATGCGGCCCTTGTTGGCGATGCCGAACAGGCGGTTAGGCCCGGCGCTGGTCATGTCGACGAAGCGCTGCAGGCTCAGTTTGCCGGCATTGACATGGTCCAGCATGGTGGGCACCAGCGTTTGCACGCCGGTCATGCCCGAATGGCTCTGGGGATAGGGATGGTCCTTTTCCTCGCGGGTATGGGGCGCATGGTCGGAGCCAAGAATGTCGGCGACGCCGTTGGCGACGCCCTGCCAGATGCCCTCGCGATGCGCCTTGTCGCGCACCGGCGGGTTCATCTGGGCGTAGGTGCCGAGCCTGACATAGGCGGTTTCATCGAGGGTCAGGTGGTGCGGTGTCACCTCGACGCTCGCCACGTCCTTGTGGTCGGCGAGGTAGACGATCTCTTCCTTGGTCGAGATGTGCAGCACGTGGATGCGCTTGCCGGTTTTGCGGGCGAGGCCGACCAGGCGCTTGGTGCAGTTGAGCGCCACTTCGGGCGAACGCCAGACCGGGTGGCTCGACGGATCGCCCGGCACGCGCAGATGCTTGCGCTCTTCGAGCATGTATTCGTCTTCCGAATGGAAGGCAGCACGCCGCGAGATTGCTTGCAGAATTCTTTCGACGCCATCGTCGTCTGCCACCAGCAGCGAGCCGGTGGACGAGCCCATGAACACTTTTACGCCAGCGCAGCCGGGTAACCGTTCCAGCTCGGCGAGTTCGCCGACATTTTCGTGGGTGCCGCCGATATAGAAGGCGAAGTCGCAATGCATGCGGTTGGTGCCGGCCGCGATCTTGGCTTCGAAGGTCTCGCGCGTGGTGGTCAGCGGGTTGGTGTTGGGCATTTCGAACACGCCCGTCACGCCGCCCATGACCGCCGACAGCGACCCCGATTCGAGGTCTTCCTTGTGGGTCAGGCCGGGCTCGCGGAAATGCACCTGGGTGTCGATGACGCCGGGCAGGATGTGGAGCCCCTTGCAGTCGACAACCTCGGCCGCGTCGCTGCCCACATCGCCAAGCGCCACGATCCGCCCGTTGCGCACCGCGATATCCGCCAGCCCTTCGCCGTCCTGGTTGACCACGGTCGCGTTCTTGAAAATCGTGTCGTACTGCGCCATGTCTTGGTCCCGCCCTGCCTGCACAGGGCCGGTTTAACGGACGCCCTGTCCGAGAGGCAAGTCAGCATGACGATCTATCTGCGCGCCGACCGCGCCGTGTTCCGCTTTTCCGGCCCGGATGCGCACAAGCTGCTCAATGATGTCATTACCGGCGAGATACCGGCCAGCGGCAGCGGAGATGGCGAAGTTGCCGCCGCCTGGGCGCTGCTGTCGCCGCAAGGCAAGATTCTGGCCGAGGGTCTGGCGGGACATGCCGATGACGGGATCTGGGTCGACGTGCACCAGTCCGTGGCAGACGACTTCTTCAAGCGCATGAAAATGTACCGACTGCGGGCGCAGGTGGTGATTGATGACCTGCGCGAAACCCATCGAGTCGGCTTCGCACAGGACAGCGAGCCCCCAGGGCTTCGGCACACGGACCGCCTGGGTCCCATCGATATGGGCTGGCGCACCATCGCCCCTGTCGAGGACACTTCCGACTGGGTCCAAGACGACGCCTTTTATCACGCCGAGCGCATCAGCGTGGGCATCGCCCACCAGGGCAATGACTTTCCCGCCAACGACGCTTTCGCCCACGACATCGGCCTCGATATCCTCGATGGCATCGACTTCGGGAAGGGCTGCTACGTCGGGCAAGAGGTGGTCAGCCGGATGAAGCACCGCGGCACTGCCCGGCGGCGACCGGTCATCGTTTCGGGGATCGACGCTCCCGCCGGCAGCGCCGTTGCCGCCGGTGGCCGTGAGGCTGGTACGATTGGTCAGGTGGTCGATGGCGAAGCTGTCGCCATCCTGCGGCTCGATCGCATTACCGATCCATCGGCTGTGACGGTGGACGGCAAGCCGGTGACTGTCCAACTGCCGGTTTGGGCGACGTACCAGTTCGGCGACGTAGTGGCCGAAGAGTAACCTCGTCTCCCTTCGGGGTAGAGGTAAGAGCTGCCTGCGCGTTCTCCGAATCGAGACCGACTGCTACGGTTCGCGCCGACAGTCTTAGCTTTTGGGGCACCATGGCACGCGCTAGCACCCGCGCCTGGCAACGCATGTTGTCCGGCCGCCGGCTTGATATTCTTGATCCCTCGCCGATGGATGTGGAGCTCTCCGACATCGCGCATGGCCTCGCCCGCGTTGCTCGCTGGAACGGCCAGACCGAGGGCGATTACCCCTTTTCGGTGGCGCAGCATTCGGTGTTGGTGCTCGAACTTTTCCGCGCCCACAATCCCGATTGCGACCAGATCCAGCAGGCGCAGGCCCTGCTGCATGACGCGCCGGAATATGTGATGGGCGACATCATCTCGCCCTTCAAGGCGGCCATGGGCGGCAATTACAAGGACGTCGAAAACCGCCTGCTCTCGGCGATCTACCTGCGTTTCTCGCTGCCCGCTGCCATGCCGGCGGCTCTCGCCAAGCAGGTCAAGAAGGCAGATCGCGAGGCTGCGTTCTTCGAAGCTATCCACCTGGCCGGTTTCGAGGATGGCGAGGCGCGCAAGTTCTTCGGCGAACCCAGCCTGCCCGCCTTCGATGTCGAAGCTTTCGACCGGCTGATCCGCCCCTGGCCAACGCGCGAGGCGCATGACCGCTTCATCGACGCCTTCGAGGCGATCTCGGTCTAGCCGGCGGCGGCCTGTGGAGATTAACCCTAACAAAGGATGAACTTTGCCCCGGACGGGCCGGTATGGTTTCTAAACCGTTAAGACAATGTCGCCATTCGCTTCATTTCGGGACGGAACGCCATGAACCTGCCAGATCGTCACCTGTTGCTCGGCATGACCCTGGGCGCCATCTGCGCGACTGCCCTCGCGGCAATCGGCCCCGGCATGGTGATCGAGGCTCTGGCCGACGAGTTCGCGCCCACCGGCATTGATGCTGCCAGCCTCGTCAAGTTCGAGGACCACGACTATGTCGTGGACTATGAGGACTGGGTCGCGACCGATCCGCTGTCGACGGTGCGCGTCAAGAAGGTCGAGGCCGGCAAGGTGAGCTACGTCACCATCACCACGACGGCGACCGGCACCTATTCCACTGACGCGATGTTCTCCAACCACGTGCAGTATCCGGGGATCAGCGTCGAGCAGGCGCCTGACGACCGCTACAACCGCTTCTCCTACTGGAGCGGTGGGAGCTGGTTCAGCTTCGGCAGCCGGGGCGCCGACTCGTTCTTCTACTATCGTGCCGGCGACACCCGCATCTCGCGCCGCAAACGACGTGACCTGCGTTTCGGGCCGGACCTTCAGCGTCTGCTGATCGTCAGCCGAACAGCCAGCCGCTCTTGAACTTGTAGAAGACGTGCAGCCCGATCTGGGTCAGCTTGGTCATGCGAGGAGCCCAGGCGGGCCGCACATAGGTGGCGTGGTAGTGCGTGGCGTTGGCCACTTCGGTCAGATAGAGCTCGCCATTGGTGAACCGCTTGGCGATGTCTTCTGCCTGCGCCCAGGACTGACGGTCGTTGATTGTTTCGGGAATGCCGTCGCAGGCGAATGAGAACTGGCAGGAATTGCGCCGGCTCTGGTTCTGGAACACCACGCCACAGATGGTATCGGGATAGCGGTAGTCCTTGACGCGGTTGAGCACGACCTGTGCCACGGCGACCTGGCCGCGATAGCTCTCGCCGCGCGCCTCGAAATAGATGGCGGTCGCCAGGCACCAGAGTTCCTTGTCGGATACCTGCATGGCGGTGCCGCTCGAAAAGCCTCCGGTAACCGGAGCGGTGGCGCGGGCATAGGCCAGTTGTTCGGAGGCGACCACTGGCATGGGCGTAGTCGAGGTCGGGGCAATGCCGGCGATGGCGTCAAGCGCCGAGGCGGTGGACGGATTGATCGCCGCGATGGACATGCGCGGCCCGATTTCGACATCGCCGGTAGCCTCGATGGCAATATCGGCGAGGCGCGACTGACCAAGATCGGTGGGGTCAGCAGGGCCGGCGCGCAGGGCGGCAAGGCGGATGCGCACTTCTTCGAAGCTGCGGGACACGGCGAGCACGTCAACCGGCGGCCGCAGGCGATCGGTCTTTTCGGCCCGGTTGGGCCCGGTGAAGCTGCTGGTTTGGAACAGGTGGTCGACCGAACCGGTAATGACCGGATCGAGGCCGGCATAGGAAATGCTGGCGGCGACGAGTTCGACCTCGGCCGGCATAGCGTCGGCAAGGTCGGAGGCGGGGCCGAAGGCGCCGTTGGTGAGCCCGGCATAGCCGAGGCCACAAAAAATCCCGACGACCAGCAATCTGGTGAAGGGATGTCGGCGGACCGCTCTGACCGGGCGCGACTGCACCGGCCGGTGGGAAGAAGCCATTAAACGCTACTCAACGCTACGCAACAAACTACTGATCGGCGAAAGTGACGCTAAAATGCCGACAGTCCGGATGATGTCTGATTAGGGTTAGCGCTCGGTAAACAGGCTTTGGGGCGCAGGAATGGGTTAACCATGGCGAGCAGCGGGCAGAAATGTGAAGGGCGGATTTGTCGCAGGCGACGCAGGGAACCCCGGCCCAGCGTTGGCTAGACCCCGCAGGCGCCAAGAACCGGGGCAACCCGCTCGGCGAATTCATCGACGCGATAGCGCACCGTCAGAGAACGGGAACTGACTGGCGTGACCCGCACGGTGAGGTTGGTCGCGCCTTCGACAGACTGGATGAAGGCAAGGGCATCGCGAGTATTGTCGAGCACGATGGCCGTGTTGTCGGCGTTGACGGACAGTGTTCGGCTGCGCGTCGCCTGCAGGTCGAACTGCCAGGTGATGCCGGCATCATTGCCCAGCGCCGACATGAGATTGCCGGCAAAGGCAAAGGCGACCGCGAGCACGCCCGCATCGCAGGAAACCGTGATCGTCGCGGGCTGGCGTCCGTTGGGGCGGGCGGGAATGAGCTGGGCGGATTCGAAGACGACACTGTCGGAGGCCGCAGCGACGGGCGCGGCAAAGGCCGCATCGAAACAGGCAAGCCGCTCGGCATTGTCAGCGATGGCGGTGCATTGCGCACCAGTCTGCTGGGCCATGGCGGCGGGGACGGAAACACTCAGTAGCGGTAGCAGCGCCAGAACCGGCCAATATCTCACGTCGGTATCGTCCCCCGTTGCTGGCGCCGAACCGGCGCCGTCCCCTTCATATGGGGATCAGTGCCCGGCTATTTAAGCAGAAGCCTGCGCCAGCGTCAGCCGGGCCACCGGCACACGATAGGGTGAGCAACTGACATAGTCGACGCCGAGGCCAGCAAAGAACTTCAGCGAGGCCGGATCGCCGGCATGTTCGCCGCAAATGCCGATCTTGAGCTTGGGATTGGCCGCCCTGCCGCGCTGGATGGCAATGGTGATCATCTCGCCCACGCCCTTCTCGTCGATGGTGACGAAGGGGTCGCGCTCGTAGATGCCCTTGCGCTGGTAGGCGGCAAGGAAGGTCGGCGCGTCGTCGCGGGAAATGCCGAAGGTGGTCTGCGTCAGATCGTTGGTGCCAAAGGAGAAGAAATCGACCATGTGGGCGATGTCCCCTGCCCTGAGGCAGGCGCGCGGCAGTTCGATCATGGTGCCGAAGGAAAACCGGACCCGGTCGGTGCGCAGCAGGCCCGAATTGGCGGCGATGGCATTGACGCGGTCGCGCACCCAGGCGACTTCGCTAGCCGTCGACACGAAGGGCACCATGACCTCGACGGCAACCGGCTCGGTCTGCGTCTCGCTGGCGGCGCGGACGCCGGCCATCAGCGCCTGCATCTGCATCTGCAGCATTTCGGGATAGGTGATGGCGAGGCGCACGCCGCGATGACCCAGCATCGGGTTGACCTCGGCAATGCGCTCAAGATTGATGCGCAGGGCTCGGACTGCCAGCCCCAACGACGCAGCGGTCTCCTCGATCTCCTCGTCGCTGCGCGGCAGGAATTCGTGCAACGGCGGATCGAACAGGCGAACGGTCACCGGCAGGCCATGCATAGTCGAGAACAGCGCCGAATAATCGCCCGTCTGGTAATCGACCAGCCCGTTGATGGCGCGGCTGCGGTCATCCTCGTCTTCGCTGAGGATGACCCGGCGCAAGGCCACCATGCGCTCGGGCGAAAAGAACATGTGTTCGGAGCGGGCCAGGCCGATGCCCTCGGCACCGAAGCTCAGCGCCGTCATCGCCGATTCGACGGTTTCGACATTGGTGCGCACCGCGATGGTGCGGCTGGCATCGGACCAGCCCAAAAGCGTGCCGATGGCGCCGCCGATATGGGGCTGGGCCAACGGCAATTGCCCGGCATAGACCTGGCCGTCGCTGCCATCGATGGTGAGGCGGTCGCCGGTGCGGAATTCGCGATCGCCGATGCGACACACCATTTCGGCGGTGTCGACCGAAAGGCTGCGCACCCCGGCGACACAGGGCTTGCCGGTGATGCGCGCAATGACGCCGGCATGGCTCGACATGCCGCCGCGCGCCGTCAGGATGCCGGTGGCGGCCTTCATGCCCTCGATATCGGCGGGGCCGGTCTCGTTGACCACGAGAATGCAGTGCTTGCCGCGTGCTCGCATGCGCGCCGCATCGTCGGGGTTGAACACGACGGTGCCGCTGGCGGCGCCGGGCGAGACGCCCAAGCCGCTGGCGATCGGCGCCGCGCCTTCGGTGGATTTGAGCCGCGGATGCAGCAGTTGCGCCAGGCGGTTGGGGTCGACGCGGCTCACCGCATTCTGCGCCGACCAGACCTTGCGATTGACCCGGTCGACGGCCGCTTCGAGATCGGCCGCAGCCGAAACCTGCGACGGGCGGGCCGAGAGGAACACTACGTGGCCGCGCATGATCGCGACGGTGCAGCACATGTGCCGGCCGGCCTTGGCATCGACCAGTGCCACCAAGGCCGCCACCGATTCCGGCAGGCGCGGCAGCGGCGCCCCGGTTACCGGTGCCGGCCCCATGGCCCCAGTCGTCGCATTGCGGGTGAGGAACTGTTCGACCTCACCATCGGCGGTGGCCTGTACCAGCACGATCTGCTTGCCACGATCCTCGTCCGAGCGCCCCGTCCAGCCCTGGCCGAAGCCGTAGCTGTCAAACGCCGCCTTGATGGCCTTGGCCAGCGGCCGGGTCGGATCGACCGAATCTTCCGGATTGGCAGGCGCGGCAATACCCATCTTGGCCGGCATCAGGCCGCCATTGTGGCTTGCCGCCGAGGTGCGCACCACCAGGGTTGGCGGCTGGGCATCCTTGCCCACCAGCTTGAACAGGCAGGCCACCCAATGGGTGCGCAGCTTGGACTCGCGGCGGGAGCGCTCGCCCTGCAGCGCCTCCCAGGCGGCACGGGTCAGCGCGATGGTGGGAACGGTGGGGAAGCCGGCTTCGCCGACGCGGAAGATCCAGCGCGCCTTGCCGCTCAACAGCTTGAGCTGGCTGGCGGATAGGTTCGCCTTCCCCACGGCGGGGGCGATCGCGAACATTTCCTGGGCCAAACTCACCGTTAAGTCCTTGCCGTACTTGCTGAAGCCACGATGCTCCAGGGCCTTGAGTGTTCGCGCTGACGAACCGGCCGCATAATGCCTGTGCGTCCCTGCGACCGCAACAAGACTTGACTTGAGCGACCCGCGAAAGCATCTGATCTCATATGGAAAAGCGGCCACAACTAGACATTCTGCTGTGTGCCCCGCGCGGATTTTGCGCCGGGGTCGACCGGGCCATACAGATCGTGGAACTCGCGCTCGAAAAATATGGCGCGCCGGTCTATGTGCGCCACGCCATCGTGCACAACAAATATGTGGTCGATGGGTTGCGCGACAAAGGCGCGGTCTTCGTCGAGGAACTGAGCGAGATTCCAGAGACCGATGCCCCGGTGGTGTTCTCGGCCCATGGCGTGCCCAAATCGGTGCCAGCGGATGCCAAGAGCCGCAACATGTTCTTCCTCGATGCCACCTGCCCGCTGGTCAGCAAGGTGCATGTCGAGGCGCAGCGGCATTTTGCCGAGGGCCACGAGATCGTGCTGATCGGCCATAAGGGTCACCCCGAAGTGGTCGGCACGATGGGGCAATTGCCTCCCGGCGCCATTACTCTGGTCGAGACCGTGGCCGATGCCCAGGTATTCGAGCCGAAAGATCCCGATACCCTGGCCTTCGTGACGCAGACGACGCTGTCGGTCGATGACACGCGCGAGATCGTCGCAGCGCTCAAGGCGCGGTTTCCCGGCATCAACGGGCCGCACAAGGAAGACATCTGCTACGCCACCACCAACCGGCAGGAGGCCATCAAGGCCGTGGCGCCGGAGGTGGACGCCATGATCGTGGTGGGTTCGCCCAATTCGTCCAATTCGCTGCGTCTGGTGGAAGTGGCCGAGCGGGCGGGCTGCAAGGTGTCGATGCTGGTCGACCGGGCGTCCGAAATCGACTGGTCGCGGCTCGAGGGTATCCGCAGCCTTGGCGTTTCGGCCGGTGCATCGGCTCCGGAAAAGCTGGTGGACGAGGTGATCGAGGCTTTCGCGCAGCGCTACGACATCAAGGTCGAGGCCCGCGTCACCGCCAAGGAAAACATCGCCTTCAACATCCCGCGTGAACTGCGCACCATCGAAGCCGCCGTCTCGCGATGAGCGACCTGACGCTGTTCGAAACCGACCGGCTGGTGCTGTCGGGCTGGCGGATGGACCAGGTCGATGACCTGGTTCGCCTGCACGGCACGCACAATGTCGCGCGCTATCTCAGGTCCGACGGATTGCCCTGGACCCGCGCCGAGGCCGAGGCGGCCGTGGCGCACTGGATCGACCTTTTCGCCACGCGCCGGCTGGGCAAGATGCGTCTCACCCGCAAGTCGGACGGCCGCTTTATCGGTCGCGCCGGCTACGGCATTTATGCCCCTACCGGTGAACCCGAGCTAGGCTTTGCCCTGTTCGAGGAACATCACGGGCAGGGTTACGCGACGGAAGCCGCAACGGCGCTACGAGACTGGATCTTCCGGGAAACCGACGCGCCCCAGTTCATCGGCATGGCCGACACGCGAAACGGGCCCTCTCTCGCGGTCCTGGGCAAGATCGGCCTCGTCCGCACCCATGTCGAGACGGAGCCGAACGGGCTCAGCGTCCAGTTCCACGTCTATAAGCGACCCGCAGCCCATGACTGAGACCGTCACCATCCATACCGACGGCGCCTGCTCGGGCAATCCCGGCCCTGGCGGCTGGGGCGCCATTCTCGAATATGGCGGGCACACCAAAGAATTGAAGGGCGGCGAGGCGCTGACCACCAATAACAAGATGGAGCTGACCGCCGCCATCGAGGCGCTCAACGCGCTCAAGCGCCCCTGCACGGTCGAAATCCATACCGACAGCCAATATGTCAAGAATGGCGTGCAGAGCTGGATTCACGGCTGGAAGCGCAATGGCTGGCGCACCGCCGACAAGAAGCCGGTCAAGAATGCCGAACTCTGGCAGGCGCTCGACGAGGCCCAGAAGCGCCACACCATCGAGTGGAAATGGGTCAAGGGCCATGCCGGGCACGAACTCAACGAGCGCGCCGATCAACTGGCCAATGAGGGCATGGCCCCGTTCAAGCCCAAAAAGCGCGACGATCGGCTGATGCCGCCGGTTTAGACAATCGTGCCACGCGCTAAGCCCGCTTCGGCAGCAGCCGCTTGATGGCCTTCCATGCTGGCGCAATGATGTAGCCGGCGACCGGGATCAGCAGGGCGCCCAAGATCAGGCCGAAGATGAAATCGACGCCTGCGGTGGCGAACCAGCCGGCAAAGCCCGCAATGGCGGGGAAGGTGTGTTCGGCCCAATGGGCTGCGGCCTCAATGATGTGCTCGGGGCCATCGATGCCGAATTCATAGAGCCCGTGTGCGACGATGCTGCCGCCGACCCAGGTCATGGCGGCAGTGCCGACAACACTCAGGATCTGCATGAAGACCGGCATGCCGGTGACCAGTCCGCGACCGAAGCCACGGCCGAGACCGGTGCGGGCGTGGGTGGCCATCCAGAGGCCAAAATCGTCGCCCTTCACGATGAGCGCTACGACGCCATAGACGGCGACGGTGATGCCGATGCCGACCACCGCCAGAATGGCAGCACGGGTCCAGAAATTGTCGACCTCGATAGCCGCCAGCGCGATGGTCATGATCTCGGCGGAGAGGATGAAATCGGTCTGGATGGCGCCGGCGATCTTCTGGTCTTCCACCGTCTTGGCGTTGAGTGCCACCGGTTCCAGTCCGGCCTCATGGTGCTCGGCCTCGTGCGGCGCCAGCATGTGGAACACCTTTTCGGCGCCCTCGTAGCAGAGATAGGCGCCACCGATCATCAATAGCGGCGTGATCAGCCAGGGCACGAACAGGCTCAGCACCAGGGCCGCTGGCAGCAGGATCAGCAGCTTGTTCTTGATCGAGCCCCAGGCGATGCGCCCGACGATGGGCAGCTCGCGGTCGGCGGTGAAGCCATCGACATAGCGCGGGGTTACCGCCGCATCGTCGATTACGGCGCCCGCCGCCTTGACGCCGGCCTTGGCCGCCTGCCCGGCAATGTCATCGAGGGAAGCCGCAGCGACTTTGACAAGGCCAGCGACGTCGTCGAGCAGGGCAAGCAGACCGACACTCATGCAATAATCCTCAAATAGCGCCGGATTGATTTGGCATTGGCGCAGCCGCAGCGCAACATCTGGTGATGATCCGCCCGATTGCAATCACGATCGCCACACTCGCGCTGACAACCGCACCGGCTTGGGCGCAGTTCCCGCCGCCGGGCATTTATCAATGCGTCGACATGGATGGAGCGGCATTCGGCACCCTGACGCTGCTGGTCGCCGGGGATTACCAGTTTGCCTCGGGCACCATTGTCGGCGGCAGCGGCCAGGTGGCGTCGTCGGGCAATAGCGTCAACGCCGTCAGCGGGCCGCTAGCCGATATCGGGCTCAGCGGCAGCTTTACGACCGATGAGCGCGGCGACGCCTCGTTCATGTTCACAACGACGCTGGGCAGCGTGTTGTGCGCGTTGCCGGCGCGCTAGCCGGCAACCTTGGAGAAGTCGGCGACCAGGTGCATGGTGTCGCGCAGGCGGGCCAGCAGGTTCAGGCGATTGGCGCGTACGGCCGGATCGGCGTCGTTGACCAGCACAGCGGTAAAGAACGCATCCACCGGGCCGCGGAGCGTCGCCAGCCCCAAGAGTGCCTGATCATACTGTTTGGCTTCCACCAACCCCGCAATTGGGTTGGCCACCTCATTTAGGGCCTGCCTCAGGTTCATTTCTTCGGCCGCTGCGGGGGCATCTGCAAACTGCCTGCCGCTGTAAGAGGAGCCGTCCTTCTTTTCCTCTGCGGTCAGAATATTGGTCGCACGGCGGTAACCCGCCAAGAGATTCTGACCATCGGACGTGCCCAACAACGAGGATAGAGCCTCAACCCGCTGGGTAATATCGAGAATGTCGTTCGCAAGATACGAGATGACCGCGTCAACCAGATCGTAACGAGCGCCCTCATCCCGGAGTAAGACTTTCAGCCGGTCGTGGAAAAACTCCAAAAGATCGACATCTTTTGGCGCCGGACCTTCATCGAACCCCGCCAGTTTTGCAATGCGGGCTGACCGCCTTATCAATTGCAGAAGCGGGAGCTGAAGCCCATTTTCTTTTATTATGCGGATCACGCCAAGTGCAGCGCGGCGTAGGGCAAAAGGATCGCGGGAGCCGGTAGGCTTTTCGTCAATGGCCCAAAAGCCGGTGAGCAGGTCGAGCTTGTCGGCCAGAGCCACGGCGATCGAAATCGGTTCCGTGGGCACCCTGTCGGAGGGGCCGAGCGGCTTGTAGTGCATTTCCACTGCCGTCGCGATGTCGGCCGGTTCGCCCTGCGCGGTGGCGTAGTAGCGGCCCATCAGGCCCTGCAGTTCGGGGAATTCACCGACCATACCGCTCGTGAGGTCGGCCTTAGCCAGCATGGCAGCGCGCTTCGCACGCTCCACGTCGGCGCCAGTCAGAAAGGCTATATCCCCGGCCAGCTTTACCAGCCGCTCGACGCGGGCAAACTGGCTGCCCAACTTGGCGTGGAATACCGTTTCTTCGAGCTTGGGCAGGCCATGCTCGAGCGGCAGCGCGAGGTCACCATTGTAGAAGAAGGCCGCATCGGAGAGGCGGGCGCGGATGACGCGCTCATTGCCTGCGGTGATGACGGTGCCGCCATCGGCCGCGATAGTGTTGGCGGTGATGATGAAGTTCGGCGCCAGCTTGCCGGCGGCATCGCGCAGGCAGAAGCATTTCTGATTGGCGCGGATGGTGGCGATGATGACTTCCTCGGGCAGCTTGAGGAAAGCGGGATCGAACGAGCCCATCATCACCACCGGCCATTCGACCAGCCCGGCGACTTCCTCGAGCAGGCCTTCATCGGCAATGACGGTAAGGCCCTGCGCAAAGGCGAGCTGCTCGGCGTCGTTGCGGATGATGTCCTTGCGACGGTCGATATCGAGCACGACCTTGGCGCGCTCCAGCGCCTCGACATAGTCGTCGAAGCGGCGCACGCGGATGGCCTCTGGCGCGAGAAAGCGATGGCCGAACGTGGTCTGGCCAGAGGTGATCGTGTTGGAGGCGAAGGGGATGACTACCGGCTCTTCGTTTTCGGCACCGAAGGTGGCGGTGATGGCGCGCAGCGGGCGCACCCAGTTGAAGGTGCCGCTGCCCCAGCGCATCGACTTGGCCCAGGGGAAGTCGATCAGGATTTTCGGCAGAATGCCTGATAGCAAAGCCACCGCCTCGGCGCCGGGCTTGCTGATATGGGCGACATAGAAATCGCCCTTCTTGGGGTCGCTTTCGACCTTGGCCTCGTCCAGCGAGGTCAAGCCAGCCGAGCGCAGGAAACCGTCGATAGCGGGCTGCGGGGCGCCGACCTTAGGCCCCTTCTTCTCTTCGCGCGTATCGGGCGAGCGGGCCGGCAGGCCGGTCACGGTCAGCGTCAGGCGGCGCGGCGTCACGAATGCCTTGGCGCCCTCATAGACCAGACCCGCATCGACCAGCGCATTGGTCACGGCCTTCTTCAGGTCATCGGCGGCGCGACGCTGGAAGCGGGCCGGGATTTCCTCGGAAAAGAGTTCGAGCAGCAGTTCGGGCATGGCGGATACCAAGGTTAGAAGCGCGGTTTGCTTAGCTTGGGCGGGCGGGGATGTCTATTGGCGATTACCAGCCGCCACCGCCACCACCGCCGCCACCGCCACCCGACGATCCGCCACCGCCTCCACCACCGGAGGAGAAGCCGGAAGAGCTGGCCTGGACCGGCTGGGCGGCGACCATGGCTGCCGTCATGCTGGCCGCGGCCGCGCTGACGGCATTGGTCGTGTTGGACGCGGCATTGCCGGCCGAGCCGAACGAGCCGCCGTGATACCAACCGGGACGATAGGTGCCCGACACGTCGGCGACGGCGTTGCGCGCCAGTTCGGCCTCGAAATGGCTGCTCCAGGGCTTCTCGACGCCCAGCGCGATGGCATAGGGCAGGATGCGCTCGAAGCGGCTCACCGTCATCGGCGGCGCCGCATCCATATTCATGCGCTCCTTCTCGGCCGTCTCCATGTAGAGCTTGAACCCGTCGATCTGGTCCATGACCTTGCGACCCTGCAGGGTGGGGGCGCGCATCAGCACGGCAAAGACGATGGTGACGACGACGATCGAAATGGCGGAGATGGCGCCGGTATTGATCGACAGATCGCTGAGGGTGGAGACCAGCATGCCGCCGACATTGAAGAAGAAGATCGCCGCCCAGAAGAGGCCGAAGAAGCGCAGGAACTGAAAGCCGTGCCGCAGATGGGCAATGCCTCCAATAGCGATGCCAGCGACAATGCCGATGACGACCGCGCCGATCAGCCAATCGATGGTGAGCGCGTCGAGAGCCACCAGGCCGACGAGCAGACCCAGGCCCAGCACCAGGCCGAGCAGGGTGTAGCCGGTATTGTTCCGGAACCAGAGCGAGCGGTTTTCGCTTTCGATGGCCCCGATAAACTCGCCGCGCTTCTTCTGCAGCTCAGGGCCGGTGGTCTTGTCGATAACGGTGGTTTCCTCGGTGCTGAGATAGTCAAACAGCAGCTTCTCGCCACCCGCGAGTACTTCCTCAGGCTGCTTGCCCGTGGTCTTGATCTTGAGCTTGCCGGCCGCGTTGTCGATGACGACGAGACCTTTGACGCCCAAGTCGAAGATCGCGGAGGTCAGCGCCGGCCAGCCGGAATTGTCGAAGCCCCATTTGTGCACATAATGCACCAGCGGCGGCGAAAAGCCCTTGGGTGGATGGAACAGGGGAATGATCGTGCCCTTGTCGGGGTCACGGCCGATGCGGAACCAGGCCAGCGCATTGTAGGCGATGGCAATGAGTGCCGCGAGCACCGGCAGGAGCAACTCGCGCAGGTCGCCCAGGCGCTGCTGGAGCGCGGCAAAACCCGTCGGGAAGGCGATGACGCCCTTGTTGAAGGCCACCGCGATGGTCATGCCCTCGCCTGCCCCCAGCGCGCGGCTGGCGCGGAAGGTGGCCGAGGTGTCCGAGCTCCGCTTGATCGACACGGCCTGCTCGGTCGAGCCGACCTCGCCGGTATAGCCAGCAAGGTCGGAAATCACGGCGCCATCGGGCAGCTTGACCGTGGCGCGCGCGGACAGGATAGGGAAGATCCAGTAATTGCCGGTGGCGTTCCAATAGAGTTCGTCGTGGTCGGGGAACTCCCGCGCCATGCGTGTCATGGTGTAGCGGATGATGTAGCGGTGCACGCCGTAGTCGAGGAAATAGTCCGGATTGCCGATCCAGATACGCTGGAAATCACCCATGCGCTCGACGCGGAACATCTCCTGGTCGCCATCGCGGGTGACGCCGGTCACGTCAAGGTTCGGCCGCACCTTGCCGCCGTCGCTGCCCAGCATGACCACTGGAATATCGCGGTAGATGCCGCGGCGGATTTCGGCGCCTTCGGCATTGACCTCGATGGTCTCGGTGACCTGGACGGAGCCATCGGCGTTGAGGACGACATCGGAGGTGAAGCTGCGGATTTCCTCGCGCGCCAAAGCGGGACAGGCGAAGGCGAGGACAAGGCCGACCGCCAGCACGACGAAACGGATCGCCGGCGCAAGGCGCCCCAAAATCACCGAGCCCGCCATGGTCTGCTACCTCAGTTGAACTTCACGCTCGGCACGGCGCGGTCGGCTTCGTTTTCGAGCTCGAAATACTCGGCCTTCTGGAAGCCGAAGGGGCCGGCGATGAAGTTGGACGGCACCGATTCGACCATGACGTTGAGGTTGCGCACCGCTCCGTTGTAGTAGCGGCGCGACATCTGGATTTCGTCTTCCACGGTCTGCAAGGCCGCCTGGAATTCGAGGAAGGTCGTGTTGGCCTTGAGGTCCGGATAGGCCTCGGCGGTGGCGATCAGCCGGCCCAGCGCGGACGAGAGCTGGCCTTCGGCCGCGGCGCGCTGTTCGGGCGTGCCGTTGGCGGCGGCCGTGGCCGCGGCGCGGGCATTGGTCACCGCTTCGAGCGTCTCGCGCTCGTGGCTCATATAGCCCTTCACGGTTTCCATCAGGTTGGGGATGAGATCGGTGCGGCGTTTGAGCTGCACATCGATACCCGACCAGCCCTCCTCCACCATCTGCCGGTTCTTGACCAGCCCGTTATAGATGCTGATGGCGTAAAAGGCGGCCAGGACGACAAGGCCAAGGATGATCCAACCGATCATGTGCGTTTACTCCCTCAAGCGCACCAGAATTGGCCGGACATTGGCATTGTCGCGATTTGCGCGCAATGGGCGGCATCTTGCACTTGTTGCGCCGCATCACTAGGTTCATCGGCATGACTAGAACCGCTGCTCATTGGCTGGAAAATCCCCTCGCGGGATCGCAGCCCTAAGCATGCCCGCTGCGCCGGTGCCTGCTTAGGGTAGGCGCGCCGCATGCCGCGCGATCTGGCGCATAGTCACAATCATTTCTTCGCCGAACCGGCGCGCATCGAGCGCGACGGCGGCCCTATGAGAACACACATCATGACGAATACCATTCACAACGACCTCCGCCCCGAGATCGTGCTGGGCGTGGCAGACCACCGCCAGCTCAACATCCTGGCGATGGCCGGGCTTACCCACACGCCGGACCAGTCCGATGACCTGCTGCATGAACTCGAACGCGCAAGCGTCGTGGACGACGTGCCCGGCGATATCGTCCGTATGGGCTCGACGGTGCGCTACCGCACCGATACCGGGCAGGTGCCGACGGTGACGCTGGTCTATCCGGTCGATGCAGACATTGCCGAAGGCCGGATCTCCGTGCTGACGCCTGTGGGCACGGCGCTGATCGGCCTGCGGGTCGGGCAATCGATCACCTGGCGCGACCGGGCGCATAAGCGCCACATGCTGACCGTGCTGCGGGTCACGCAGCCCAAGGCCTGACGAACGGGTGGGGCGGGTTACTCCGCCCCGCCGCCTGCGGTCTGCAGCCAGGCTTCACCGCAGCTCTTGGCGAGCTCTCGAATGCGCAGGATGTAGCTCTGACGCTCGGTCACCGAGATGACGCCGCGGGCATCGAGCAGGTTGAAGTTGTGCGCGGCCTTGAGCACCTGCTCATAGGCCGGGATGGCCATGGTCTGGCGATTGGCCTCGGCACCCTTGGCCAGGATGGCGCGGCATTCCTTTTCGGCGTCGGCAAAATGCCGGAACAGCATTTCGGTGTCGGCGGCCTCGAAATTATACTTGGATTGTTCCTGCTCGTTCTGCAGGAACACGTCGCCATAGGTCACCTTGGCGTCGCCGCTGCCGCCGTTGAAGTTCAGCTCCATGATGGAGTCGACATTCTGCAGGTAGCAGGCAAGCCGCTCGAGGCCGTAGGTCAATTCGCCCGCGACCGGGTTGCACTCGAAGCCGGCGACCTGCTGGAAATAGGTGAACTGGCTGACTTCCATGCCGTCGCACCA
>CBIHQV010000031.1:0-53971 GCA_966212275.1 uncultured Devosia sp. | reverse complement strand
ATGACGCTGGCCACCCGCATCGGGGTGATGAACCAGGGCGAGATCGCCATGATCGGCGAGCCCACCGACATCTACGAATTCCCCAATTCCAAATTTGTCGCCAACTTCATCGGCTCGGCCAATATGGTGGAAGGCGTGGTGACCGAGGACGAGCCCGACCATGTCCGCATCCGCTCGGCGGAGCTGGGCTGCGACATCTATGTCGGCCATGGCGTCGACTGCGCGCCGGACCAGATCCTGTGGTGGGCCATCCGCCCCGAAAAGATGCATCTGAGCCGCGAAAAGCCCGAGGGCCAGTTCGGCGCCAATGTCACCCGCGGCATGGTCGAGGACATCGCCTATCTCGGCGATATGAGCCTCTACCAGGTGCTGCTCGACAGCGGCAAACGCGTCCGAGTCAGCCAGACCAACACGGTGCGTGGCAATCCCGATGCCATCACCTGGGATGAGCATGTCTATGTGACCTGGGGCGACAATGCCGGCTCGGTGCTGACAGTATGACCACGAGCCACGAACCCACCATTCCGCCACCGCGCCGCCTGCGTCCCTGGAACGCGGTGGAACGCCGGCTGGCCAAGGTTGGCATTTCGGGCCGCGTGCTGGTGCTGATCGCGCCGGTGCTGTGGCTGTTCGTGTTTTTCCTCGTGCCGCTGGCCGTGGTGTTCGGCATTTCGCTCGCCACCAAGCAGTTTGGCCGCCCGCCCTACTCCGCCCTCCTCTCGACCGAGGAAGGCACGGTGCAACTGACGCTGCACTTGTCCAACTATATCCGGCTCTTCAGCGACAACCTTTATGTCGCCGCCTATCTGAGCTCGATCCGCATCGCCGCGATTGCCACCATAATCACGCTCTTTATCGGCTACCCCATGGCCTATGCCATTGCGCGGGCGCCTGACCGCTGGCGCAATATCCTCTTGATGCTGGTGGTGCTGCCGTTCTTCACCTCGTTCCTGCTGCGCGTCTATGCGTTGACCGGCTTCATGCGCGGCAATGGCGTGATCAACCAGTTCCTGGGTCTGTTCGGCATCGAGCCGCTGGTGATGATGCAGACCGATTTCGCCGTCTATGTCGGCATCGTCTATACCTACCTGCCCTTCATGATCCTGCCGCTCTATACGACGCTGGTGAAGCTCGACGTCTCGCTGTTCGAGGCCTCTGCCGACCTCGGCGCCCGCCCGGCCCGCACCTTCCTCTCGGTGACGCTGCCGCTTTCGATGCCCGGCATCATTGCCGGCTCGATGCTGGTCTTCATTCCCGCCATTGGCGAATTCGTCATTCCCTCGCTGCTCGGTGGTCCGGGCACGCTGATGATCGGCCGCGTGCTGTGGGACGAGTTCTTCACCAATACCAACTGGCCGCGCGCCGCCGCCGTAGCCATGGCCATGCTGGTGGTGGTGGTCGTGCCCATCATGCTGTTGCAACGCGCCCAGAGCGCCGTGGTGGAGAAGTAGCATGCGCCGGGGCTGGTTCCTTCCGATAGCTGCGGCTTTGGGCTTCTCGTTCCTCTACGCGCCAATCATCTCGCTGGTCATCTTCTCGTTCAACGAGAGCAAGCTGGTGACGGTGTGGTCGGGCTTTTCGACCAAGTGGTATGGCGAGCTGCTGAGCGACCCGCAATTGCTGGGCGCGGCTTGGCTGAGCCTCCAGATCGCCGCGCTTAGCGCCACCATCGCTTTGGTGCTGGGCACGCTCGCCGCCGTGGCTTTGGTGCGCTTCCGCCGCTTCAAGGGCCGGACGCTGTTTTCCGGCATGGTTTCGGCGCCGCTGGTCATGCCCGACGTGATCACCGGCCTCGCGCTGCTGCTGCTGTTCGTCGCCATGGAATCGACGCTTGGCTGGCCGCGCGGCCGCGGCATGCTGACCATCGTGCTGGCCCATGCCACCTTCTGCACCGCCTATGTCTGCGTCGTCGTGCAGTCGCGGCTCAGCGATTTCGACCGCAGCCTCGAGGAAGCGGCCATGGATCTGGGCGCTTCGCCCGTCCGCACTTTCTTCGACATCACCCTGCCCATCATCGCCCCGGCTTTGGTTTCGGGCTGGCTGCTCGGCTTCACCCTGTCGCTCGACGACCTGGTCATCGCCAGCTTCGTCTCGGGTCCCGGCTCGTCGACCTTGCCCATGGTGATCTTTTCCAAGGTCAAGCTGGGCGTCTCGCCCGACGTCAATGCGCTCGCCACCATCATCATCGGCATCGTGGCTTTGGGCGTGCTGGCGGCGACGATCCTGCAACTGCGCTCGCGCCCGAAAAAGGCCCGGGGCTGACCAAAACCGATGTTGAACTAGGCCAAGGCGATGTAGCCCGCAAAGGCGATCAAGAGCAGCAGGCCTGCGCCTATGAGCGCCAATTCGAGCCTTGAGTCAGGTCCAAATAGCACCTGCAAGACCTTCGCGAGACCGTCATCATCGACGGTAAATCCGGTGCGCCTACCACCATCGGTAATGTCGGTCCTGATGAAGATGCGAATGGCACCCAGAATGAAGAGCCCGATGCCGATCAAGGGCAGATAAAGTCCAATACTTGCGGCCATGCTGTCTTTCGCCCGGTTCAGCAGTCGCTTGCGACTCTACAGCCGTTCCTACACCTGAACCAGCGGCGCCGAACGTGTGGCAGTGCCGCTGAAGGGCTTGCAACTGCGACCCGACGAATTGGCATATTGCCGTCGCGCGGATTGGTCGTCGCTGCTCAATCGTGATCGTCCCTAGCTGGACATCTGAGGAAAACATGTCATGCTGCCGTCATGTTCAACCAACGTGAAGGAGGTGATCCAATGTCTTATGAGATTACGGCGCTCGAAGAAGGTCTTGGATTTTTGGTGCTGGTTCGGGAGACACTCGGCTAGCAGCTTCCTTCTAGGCCGAAGCATCGGGCTCGCCCGATATCTTCGAGAGTAGGGCCAAGAGCTCTATAGGCCGAAACTCAGGAAGGGCCGCCCTGCAAGGGGTGGCCCTTTTTGCTGCGCCGCGCGCCAATCCCTTGACGAATGCCGCCAAGCCATTGATACCGCTGGCCACGCAAGCGTTTCCAGGAAAAGTGGTCCCGGTTTTCCGGTTCGGAAACGCGCCAAACAAAGACGCTCGGAGCCTCCCCGATGTCCTCGGCCAATTTCGTCCTGACCCTGTCCTGCGCCGATCGCCCCGGCATTGTCGCGGCCATCACCACCGAGCTGGCGGCGCTGGGCGCCAATATCGCCGAATCCAACCAGTTCTGGGATCGCGAGACCGACCGCTTCTTCATGCGCCTGGCCTTCACCGCCCCCGAGGGCGTCGGCCGCGAAGCCATCGACCGGGCGCTGAAATCCCCCATCGAGCGCTTCTCGATGAAAACCTCGCTATCCGACCAGGCGCGCAAGAAGCGCATCGTCATCATGGTCAGCAAGTTCGACCACACCCTCCTGCATCTGCTCTACCAGATCCGCGTCGGCTGGCTCGATGCCGAGGTCGCGGCCGTGATTTCCAACCACGAAGATGCCCGCAAGATTGCCGAGGATGCCGGCATTGCCTTTCACCTGCTGCCGGTGACCCGCGACACCAAGGCCGCCCAGGAAGAACAGGTGCTGGCGCTGGTCAAGCAGAGCGAGGCCGACCTCGTCGTGCTGGCGCGCTACATGCAGGTGCTGAGCGACAGCCTCTCGACCCGCCTCTTCGGCCAGGTCATCAACATCCACCACTCGTTCCTGCCCAGCTTCAAGGGCGCCAAGCCCTATCACCAGGCCCATGAGCGCGGCGTCAAGATCATCGGCGCCACGGCGCATTACGTGACGCCGGACCTCGACGAAGGCCCGATCATCGAACAGGAAACCGCGCGCGTGACCCACGCCATGAGCGCCGACGACCTGGTCGCCGCCGGCCGCGACATCGAAAGCCGCGTGCTGGCCCGGGCAGTGAAGCTACACCTCGAAAACCGCGTGATGCTGAACGGCCGCAAGACGGTGGTGTTTGGGTAATTCTTCACCTCTCCCTTGGGGGGAGAGGTAGGGGCCTAAACAGGCAAATCTTCCAGTCGCAGCGAGTCCGCCAGTGTGGTCTGGTCCAGCACGGCGCGCGTCGCCAGCGTCACCCGCTCGAAGACGTGGCGGATTTCACAGCTCGCCTCGTCGCGGCAATCCTCGCATTTGCGATAGGCGATCTTGGAGAGGCATGGCAGCGGCGCGATCGGCCCGTCGATCAGCCGCAGCACTTCGCCGAACATGATCTGCTCGGGCGCGCGCAGCAATTCGTAGCCACCGGAGCGGCCGCGGCGACTGGCGACGAAACCGGCCCGCTTGAGCTCGAGCAGGATCTGCTCGAGGAACTTCTTGGGGATGGCCTGTTCCTTGGAAATCTCGCCGATCATCATGGTTTCGCCGCGTCCGGCCCGGGCAAGGGAGACCAGCGCGCGCAAGGCATACTTGGCTTTCTGCGAAATCATCGGCTCAACTTACTCCCGACGCGCCCGCGCGGCGCGCCGAACTCGCTCAGGTGGCGGAGCCACCCGCTAAACTCTATGCGCCCGCGTCCAAGCCTTTGACAAGAGGCTAGGTTTTGGGTTCCGGAACCACCGGCGGCACGGCCGGCTTGTCCTCGGTCTCCGGCTCGGGCTCAGGCGGGGCAATGCCGCCTTCACTGGTCTCGGCTTCGGCCTCCGCCTCGGTTTCCGCGGCGATCTCGGCCTCGGTTTCGGTCACCGGCTCGGACGTCGATTCTGGTTCGACAGGCGCGGCGGGCTGGGGCACCACGACCTCGTCGATTTCAGCCGGCGCTTCGCCGACCGCCGGAGTCACATCGACCGATTCCAGCGTCGCCGCCGGCAGTTCGTCCTCGGATGCCGGGCCGGGCAGCTCGATGACCGTATCTTCGCTCGGGACCGCTTCGACCGCATTTATGATGACGGGTTCCGCCGCCTCGGCGGGGACTTCTGGAGCAGCCGCTTCTGGTTCGGCGGGCGGCACCTCGGGCAGCTCGGACGCGACGTCGGCTTCGGCTTCCGGCGCCGGAGCGGGCAATTCGATCACCGTCTCGGCCGGAGCCACGGCGACGGCATCGATGGTGACGGCATCAGCCGGTTCGGCTGGTGCTTCGACTGCCGGCGTTGGTTCGACAGCGATGACCGCAGCGGCTGCCGCAACGGGCGCAACGGCCGCCGCCTTTTCGAGCAGGTTTTCGACCACGGGCAGCTTGGGCTCTTCGGGCACCGGCATGGCCGCGGCGGCGAGATTTCCACCATCGCCGCGCAGGAAGGTGAGGATGCCCTTGCCGATTTCGCGCTCGCCGCGGATGACCGCGGTGGCGCCCAGGCTGCGCAGGAAGGCTTCTTCTTCCTCCGAATAGGCGCGGGCGATGATGGAAATACCCGGATTGAGCTTGCGGCCGGATTCGCAGACCGATCCGGCCTCGAAGCCATTGGAAATGGCCACCAGGAGGTTTCGGGCCTGGGGCAGGTTGGCGAGCTTGAGCACGTCCTCACTGGCCGCGTTGCCGAACACAACCTCGATATTTTCCGCCCGTGCCGCCGCGATGTCGTGGTCGGAATCCTCGATCACCACGAGGCCACCGCCATCGGCCTGGATGCCCGCCGCGACTATGCGGCCAACCTGGCCATAGCCCACCAGCACCGTGTGACCTACCTGATGCGACGGTTCACCCGTATCGTCATCGGCACCCGGCGCACCGCGATCGACCGCGGGCTCGCTGGGCGCATCGGTGGTCACCGGCCCCTCGGCGGCGGCAGCAGCCGTTTCCGTGGGTTCGATGCGCACGCCGTCGCGCTCGGCCTTTTCGGTCTTGCGCTGCGCCGCCTTGGCTTCGAAGCGCGGCTTGAGCAGGTCTAGCCCCCAGAACACCACCGGGTTGAGCACGATGGAGATGAGCGCGCCGGCCAGGATCAGGTCCTGGCCTTCCGGCGGCAGGATGGCCAGCGACACACCCATGCTGGCGAGAATGAAGGAGAATTCGCCGATCTGCGCCAGCGAAGCCGAAATGGTCAGCGCCGTCGCCACCGGCCGCTTGAACAGCAGCACGATGGCAAAGGCGGCCAACGACTTGCCGATGACGATGATGAACACCGTGGCGATCACAGGCAGCGGATTGGTGATGATGATGGTGGGGTCGAACAGCATGCCCACCGAAACGAAGAACAGCACGGCAAAAGCGTCGCGCAGCGGCAGGGTTTCCTGCGCGGCGCGATGCGACAGCTCGCTTTCCGAAAGGATCATGCCGGCAAAGAAGGCGCCCAGCGCCAGCGACACGCCAAACAGCACCGACGAGCCCAAAGCGACGCCGAGCGCAATGGCCAGCACCGCCAGCCGGAACAATTCGCGCGAGCCGGTATGGGCCGTGCCATGCAGCGCCCATGGGATGACGCGGCGCCCCACGATCAGCATGAAGCCGACAAAGGCAGCGACCTTGATGAGGGTGAGGCCGAGCACACCCCAGATGCCGACCGAGCCGCCAACGATGCGCTCGACGAAGGACACGAAGGGATCATGCACGCCCGTATCGGTGCCGTTGAGGCCGGCAATGGCGGGGATCAGCACCAGCGCCAGCACCATGGCGAGGTCTTCGACGATCAACCAGCCCACCGCGATGCGGCCGCGCTCGGTTTCGATCAGCCGCTTGTCCTGCAGCGCCTTGAGCAGCACAACGGTCGAAGCGACCGACAAAGCGAGGCCGAAGAGCAGGCCCGCCCCGACGCTCCAGCCCAGCAACAGCCCCAGCCCCAGGCCCAACAGGGTAGCAAAGCCGATTTGCACGATGGCGCCGGGAATGGCCAGCGCGCGCACGCTCATCAGGTCCTTGAGCGAAAAATGCAGGCCCACGCCAAACATGAGGAGGATCACGCCGAGCTCGGCGAGTTCGGCGCCCAGCGCCTGATCGGCAACGAAGCCTGGCGTATAAGGGCCGGCGAGCACACCGGCAAAAAGATAGCCCACCAGCGGCGGCATCTTCAGCCGATTGGCGATCATGCCAAAGATATAGGCCAGCACCAGACCCGCGACGATCGTTGTGATCAGGGGGGTATCGTGCTGCATGTTGCCTCCGTGGCGTGTTTCGCTGGTGCTCTCGCGGGAAATCTCTACGGCCAAGATGGGGTATCGAACGGCAATGCGCAAGCGCTGCTGCTCGACAGAAACATTAGCAATATGACCAACTTGGCCGGAAATTTCGCCGTTGCCGATGCAGGGACCCCAAGTTTGGCATTGTTATGACGCGGACATGAGCAAATGAAAGGTTCGTGCGATATCGCCGGGCCGACGGGAACCTCCGCTGCGCCATGCGGTTGACGGGGCTGGACGATCAAGGGGTGTGCGATGCGTTTTTCCATAGGATGCGAGATTGGCTACGAAGTGGCCGAAGCCGCGACGCTCATCTTCAACATCGAGGCGATGCGTGGCGGCCGGCAGCGCGTGCTCAACGAGCGACTGACCATTACCCCCGATATCGCTGCCGACGAGAAGACATCGGAGGAAAGCGGCAATCGCTACCTGCGGCTGACGGCGCCGCAGGGGCTGGTCCAGTTGCGCTATGAAGCCGAAATCGAGCTCGACCCGTTGCACCAGGCGCCGGCCCGGCTCGACGAAGTGCCCATCGCCACGCTGCCGCTCGATACCCTGCCGTTCCTTAATCCCTCGCGCTATTGCCCGTCAGACCAGTTGGCGCGATTTGCCGGCCGGCAATTCGGCAATGTCGCGCCCGGCTTTGGCCGGGTGGTGGAAATCTGCAACTGGATCAATGGCGAGGTCGATTACCTGTTCGGCACCAGCGACACCACCACGACGGCGGCCGACACCTTTTCGCTGCGCGCCGGCGTCTGTCGCGACTTCGCCCATCTCGGCATCACCTTCTGCCGCGCGCTCGGCATCCCGGCGCGGTTCGTCTCCTGCTACGCCTGGCAACTGGAGCCGCAGGATTTCCACGCCGTGTTCGAAGCCTATCTCGGCGATCGCTGGTATCTGTTCGATCCCACCCGCATGGCGGCGCTCGACGGCATGGTGCGCATCGGTTGCGGGCGCGACGCGGCTGATACGGCGTTTGCCACAATTTACGGCCAGGTCATCCCCCAGCCCATCAAGGTATGGAGCGAGGCGCTCAACGGCGACAAGAGCGAGGAGTGGACGACCGACGCGGTGAGCGTGGTGCGGGATTAGCGCTGTCACCATCAGCGTCCTGCTCAAACCGCAAACACAGCGGGTCGCGCTAACCCATCCCATCCTGCGGACTAACCACCCGCTCGACCACCACCTCGACATCCATGCCCAGATAATCGTCCTTGCCGCCGATAAACGTCCCGGCGATCGGGATGGCCTGCCTCGGCTCCCGCGCCACCCCCACCCGGATCAGGTCGCGCGTGCCGATAATGCCATTGGTGGGGTCGAACTCGACCCAGCCGGCGCCGGGCAGATAGACCTGGCACCACGCATGGGTGGCGCCGCCGCCGCGGTGATCACCATCGCGGGCGGGCGAATAGAGGTAGCCAGTGACAAAGCGCGCCGCGAGCCCCAGCGAGCGCACCGCCTCGATCATCAGCAGCGCGAAGTCGCGGCAGGTCCCTGCACGGGTTGCGAGGGTCTTCGACGGCCGTTGCGTGCCCGGATCAAAGCGCCGGAGATACTTGAAACTCTCCTTGATGCCGACCGTGATATTGGCCAGCAGGTGCCCAGTGCTAGTGACGCCGCGCGGATCGAGAAACCGTTTGGCCCAGGCATCGACCTCGGTCTCGTCAGGGAACTGGCGGCGCAGGTTGGGCGACAGGTCGATGGCGTCTATGTCGCCATATTCGAACGGATAATTCTTGGCCCGGGCATCGATCTCGAAGGCCGGAGTCAGCTCCGGCGTATGGTCGAGCACCATGGTGGCGACCATCTGCAACTGCTCGGCTGCCTCGCCGAATTCGGCGATGGCGATGCCATTGCCAAACACGTCGTGGATCCAGCGCATCGACACCGGCCGCGGGCGGATGGCGAGACCAAAGCTCTCCAGCGTCTGCTCCATGCTGTCGCGCGGCCGCAGCAGCATGCGATGCTCGCCGAACCGGACCGGCCGCGCATAGCGGTAGATCGTCTCGTGCCGAACCTGGAGCAGGGTCACGAGACGACCGTGATCTTTTCGGCGGCGCGGGTAATGCCGGTATAGAGCCAGCGCGCCCGCTCTTCGCGGAACACGAAGCTCTCGTCGAACAGATAGACATTGTCCCACTGGCTGCCCTGCGCCTTGTGGACGGTGAGGCAGTAGCCGAAGGTGAACTCGTCGAACTGGCGGCGTTCCGGCCAGCTCATGGCATCTTCCTCGCCCGAGAAGAACGCCTTGTGCGTCAGCACCCGCGCCTCGCCCTTGCCCTCGTCGGCGCCCAGCAGCAGGCTCCATTTGCCATTGGAGCGCTTGGTGGTCTCGGTGACGATCCAGATCTGCCCGTTGAGCAGCTTCTTGCGCGGATTGTTCCGGAGGCAAACCATGCGGTCGCCCTCGACCGGCTCGTGGAAGGGCAGGCCTTTGAGCTCGCGCAGCCGGTCATTGTATTGCAGCCGCGTCTTGTTACGCCCGACCAGCACCTGATCGGCCTCGAGCACCGCATTGCGATCGACATTATCGCGACCGACGACGATGGAATCGCCATAGCTGCCGCGCTCGAGAAAACCGCCCTCGCGCACCTGCATGGAGAGGTGGATGATCGGATTATCGGCCGCCTGGCGGTGAATTTCGGTGAGCATGATGTCGGGCTCATCGGCGGTGAAGAAGCCGGCGCCCTGAACCGGCGGCAACTGGAAGGGATCGCCCAGCACCAGCACCTTGACGCCGAATGACAGGAGGTCCTTGCCGAGCTGCTCATCGACCATCGAGACTTCGTCGATGACGATGAGATCGGCATCGGCGGCCGGGCTTTCATCGTCGAGCACGAAGCGCGGCTCGCCTTCCTTCTCGCTGACCAGCGTATAGATGAGGCTATGGATGGTCTGGGCGCCCTTGCAGCCGCGCTTGCGCATGACGAGGGCCGCCTTGCCAGTAAAGGCGGCGTATTTGACGCTGCGCACATCCTGCGCCAGATGCACGGCGAGCGTCGACTTGCCCGTGCCGGCCCAGCCGAACAGGCGGAACACCTGCGGCCCATTCTTGTCCTTGAGCCAATTGGACACCGCAATGAGCGCGGCATCCTGCTGGGGCGACCAGACCGGCATCAGGCCACCCTGGTCCTGACCGTACCGACGCCGGCAATGCTGCCTTCGAGCACATCGCCGCGAACCACCGCACCGACGCCGGCGGGCGTGCCGGTCATGATGATGTCGCCGGCCTTGAGGGTCACGAACTGGCTGAGATAAGCGATGGTCTCGCTGACGCTCCAGATCTGGTCGCCCAGATCACCGCGCTGGCGCTCCGTGCCATTGACCGAAAGCGTGATCGCGCCCTTGTCCGGATGGCCGATGGCACTGGCTGGTTCGATCGTACCGATCGGCGCCGAGAAATCGAAGCCCTTGGCCATCTCCCAGGGTCGCCCGGCCTTCTTGGCCACGGCCTGCAGGTCGCGCCGCGTCATGTCGAGCCCGGCGGCATAGCCATAGACATGGTCCAGCGCATCGGCCGCCGCGATATTGACGCCGTCCTTGCCGATGGCGACCACGAGCTCGATCTCGTGATGGAAATCGGCGGTCTGCGGCGGATAGGGGATATCGGCGCCGCCGACGACAATGGCGTCGGCCGGCTTGGCGAAGAAGAACGGCGGATCGCGCGTATCATTGCCCATCTCGACAATGTGCTCGGCGTAGTTGCGCCCCACGCAATAGACGCGGCGCACAGCAAACAGCCCGCCACGGGCGATCGGGATGGTCGTGGGAGCGTATGGCTCGAACAGGAAATCAGCCACGGTTGAACTCCTCGGCATAGGGCCTGATCAGGTCGAGATCGACCTTGCCCAGTCGGTCCTGCGCGGTGAAGCTCTGGTGCCAATAGGGGTAGAGCAGCGGCGGACGGCTGACCGCATCGAGCCGCGCTCGCTCCTCGGCGCTGAGCTTGAGCTCGGCAGCCCGCAGATTGTCCTCGAACTGCTCCTGGCTACGACCGCCTGTAATGACCGAGGTCACGCCCGGCCGGCCCAGAAGCCAGGCCAAGGCCACCTGCGCGCCCGAAACGCCGCGTTCGTCGGCGACAGCGACGAGCACGTCGATGATGTCATAGAGCTTTTCCCAGTCATAGACCGGCGGCTCGCGGAAACCGCCGACATGGCGCCCAGATTTGGGCCCGCCATCGCGACGATACTTGCCCGACAGCAGCCCGCCGGCCAGCGGCGACCAGATAAGCATGCCCAGGCCCTGATCCTGGCTGATCGGCACCAACTCGTATTCGGCCTCGCGCGAATGCAGCGTGTAGTGGATCTGCTGGGAGACGAAGCGCTCGCCGGCACGCTCTTTGGCAGCAGCCAGCGCCTTGCTGATATGCCAGCCCGAATAGTTGGAGCAGCCGATATAGCGGACCTTGCCTGACTTCACGAGCGTATCGAGCGCCTCCATCGTCTCCTCGATGGGCGTCATGCCGTCCCATTCATGCACCTGGTAGAGGTCGATGACATCGGTCTGGAGGCGCCGGAGGCTGGCTTCGGCCTGGGCGATGATGTGGTGGCGCGAGAGCCCGGCCTCGTTGGGCCCGTCGCCCATTTTGAACCGCACCTTGGTGGCGACGAGCGCCCGCTGCCGGCGGCCATTTTCGGCCAGCGCCACCCCGATCATCTCCTCGGAGACGCCGGCATTGTAGACATTGGCGGTATCGAGCAGGTTGATCCCGGCATCGAGGCACAGATCGATCTGGCGGGTCGCATCGGCCTGTTCGGTATGGCCAACCTTTTCCGATCCGCCGAAGGTCATGGTGCCCATGGTGAGGCTCGAGACCTTGAGGCCGGAGCGGCCCAGATAACGGTATTCCATCGCCATTCCTCGTTTGTTCCAGCGCGATAGCGGTAAGGGGTGATGAGAGTCGGGTCAATGTGTGCGTGCCGCGGGCCAGCCTTCTATTCTTCTCCCCATTGGGGAGAAGGTGGCGCGCAGCGCCGGATGAGGGGGTGCCGTGGCTAACCCAGGATGTCGGGCAAGACCAAGCTCCCCCTCACCGACTCGGCTTCGCCGAGCCACCTCTCCCCGATGGGGAGAGGAATAGCCGACGCGCCCAAACCCTGCTAACACCCCGCCGTCACTCGAAAGCCCCTCCCTTGCGGCCGCAATCTGTCGTCCTTTCCGTTACGCTCGTTACCCTGGGCATGGTCTTCACCCAGACCGGGGCATCCTTCGCCAAGGGCCTGTTCCCGCTGGTCGGTGCGGCCGGTGCCACGACGCTGCGGCTGACGCTGGCGGCTATCGTGCTGCTCATCCTGTTCCGGCCGTGGCGGCAGAAGCTCGACCCGGCGCAGTGGCGCGCCGTGCTGGCCTATGGCGCGGTCATGGGCGCGATGAACCTCTTCTTCTATGCGGCGCTGCAAACCATTCCGCTGGGTGTCGCGGTCGCCCTCGAATTCACCGGCCCGCTTGCCGTGGCCCTGGCGGGCTCGCGCAAGCCACTCGATTTTGCCTGGATCGTGCTGGCGGTAGCGGGCCTTGCCATGCTGCTGCCGCTCGGGCAGGGCACCGGCGAGATCGGCATTTCGGGCGTGTTGCTCGCCTTGGCGGCAGGCGCCTGCTGGGCCGGCTATATCATCTTCGGCCAGCGCGCCGGCACCGGTGGCGGGCCGCATATCACCGCCCTCGGCGTGTCCGTCGCCGCCATCATCGCCCTGCCCTTTGGCGTGGCGACGGCGGGCACGGCCCTGCTCGATCCCTCCATCCTGCCGATAGCGCTGGGCGTGGCTTTGCTGTCGAGCGCCATACCCTATGCGCTGGACATGGTGGCCCTGCCCCACATTCCCTCGCGCCTCTTCGGCATCCTGATGAGCGGCCAGCCGGCGCTTGGCGCTCTGTCGGGATTTTTGATTTTGAGCGAGACGCTGAACATCTGGCAGCTCGGCGGCATTGCCGCGGTGATCGTGGCCTCGCTGGGGGCGACGGTGACGATTGCGAGGGATGCGCCGCCGCCGGTGGCTTGATGCGGTGCCACGCCCTCGCGCCCCAGTAGCCTCATGGTGAGGCGGGAGCGCAGCAACCCTCGAACCACGAGGCGTGGCAGGATCGCGCAAAAAACCCTTCACCCGCTGTCTGTTTTGGGCATAGTCGCTCGTCATGTTTCAGACGAGGGATCCTCGAAATGCTTTATGCCGTTCTTTGCTACAACGATGAAAACGCCGTTGCCACCTGGACCCAGGAAGAGAATGACGCCTGCATGGCGCGCCTCGGTCAGATCGAGGACACCATGAAGGTCAAGGGCAAGATGGGTCCCGTGGCCCGCCTGCTGCCCACCACCTCGGCCACCACACTGCGCAAGACCTCGGGCGAGCCGCTGATCATCGACGGCCCCTTCGCCGAGACCAAGGAACAGTTCCTCGGCTTCTATATTGCCGACTGCGACTCGCTCGACGAAGCCATCCAGTTCGCCAAGGACCTGGCGGAAGCCAATCCCGGCGCCGGCGGCTACGAAATCCGTCCGGTCGGCATTTTCCACCCCAGTGAGATTGGCTGATGGTCGACAACGCCTGGATAGCCGCGGCCCTCATTGCCGCCCGACCCCAGGCGTTGAGCGCCCTGTTGCGCTACTTCCGCAATCTCGACACCGCCGAGGAGGCGTTCCAGGAAGCCAGCCTGCGCGCCATCCGCACCTGGCCCGACAAGGGGCCGCCGCGCGACGCCGTCGCCTGGCTGATCTTTGTCGGCCGCAATTGCGGGGTCGATGCCATGCGCCGAACCCGTAACAATGTCGCCCTGCCGCCGGAAGAGCGCCTGTCCGACACTGAGGATGCCGAGGCCGATATGGCCGAGCGGCTCGACGGCTCGCATTATCGCGACGACATCCTGCGGCTGCTGTTCATCTGCTGCCACCCGGACCTGCTGGCCAACCAGCAGATCGCGCTGGCCCTGCGCATCGTCGCCGGCCTGCCGCTGCGCCAGATCGCCCGGGCATTCCTCGTCAGCGAAACCGCCATGGAACAGCGCATCACCCGCGCCAAGGCGCGCATATCAGCCAATGCCGTGCCGTTCGATGCGCCCGATGCCGACAACCGGCTGCAGCGGCTCGGCGCCGTGGCCATGATGCTCTACCTCGTCTTCAACGAAGGCTATTCGCGCGGCCATTCCGATCCGGACGCCGCCCAGCTCTGCGACGAGGCGATCCGCCTGAGCCGCCTGCTGCTGCGCCTCTTTCCATCAGAGCCCGAAATCATGGGTCTGCTGGCGCTGATGCTGCTGCAGCATGCGCGCCACCGCGCCCGCACCGATGCCGAAAAGCAGATCGTGCTGCTGGAGGACCAGGACCGCAGCCTCTGGGACGGCCCGATGCTGGCCGAGGGGCGGTCGCTTGTGGAAAAGGCTTTGCGCCACCAGGAACCGGGCGCCTATCAGGTGCAAGCCGCCATCGCCGCCCAGCATGCGCGGGCCAAGACCGCCATCGATACCGACTGGGGCGCCATTGACCGGCTCTACCAGACGCTCGAAATGCTGCAGCCCTCGCCTGTGGTGACGCTCAACCGCGCTGTGGCGGTGAGCAAGGCGCGCGGCCCAGCCGCCGCCTTGGCGCTGGTGACGCCGCTGGGCGAGCGGCTCGATGGCTATTTCCACTATCACGGCGTGCGCGGCGGCCTGCTGCTGCAACTGGGCAATGCCGAGGGCGCCCGCGAAGCCTTCAACCGCGCCATCGCCTTGGCTGGGTCGCCCGCCGAAGCGGCCCATATCCGGCTCCATCTGGACCGGCTGGGAACCCTGCCGGCGCTACCTCCCGCCGTATCTGTGAAATAATCGGCCCCGACTGTCGAACTGGCGCGCCGGCGCTCGTCGTGCTTGCATAGGCAGCAGAGGAGACCAGCCATGACCGAGTTTCGTCCCCGGGGCGGCGTGACGCCCTATCTCAGCGTCGATGGCGCCCGCAAGGCGCTCGATTTCTACAAAACCGCCTTCGGTGGCGTCGAGCGCGAGGCGCTGACCGGCGAGGGCAGCGACAAGCTGATGCACAGCCAGATCGACATCAACGGCAGCCCCGTCTTCGTCAGCGATTTCTTCCCCGAATATGGCTACGCCCCGGTCGCCCCGCAGGGCTTCAACATGCATATCCATGTCGACGATGCCCAGAAATGGTGGGACCGCGCCGTCGCCGCCGGCTGCGAGATCACCTCGCCGCTCAAGACCGAATTCTGGGGCGATATCTACGGCCAGCTCAAGGACCCGTTCGGGGTGACCTGGGCGATTGGGCAGAGCGTAAAGCAGGACTGAGTTTTTGTTGACGTGCAGCGGCCTCGCCAAAAGCGCGGTGGGGCGCCAAGGTGCTTTCCTAAAGCGGTCATTCACCTCAATCTGTTAGCGTCACCAAATGCCCGCCGACAAACTCACCCCCTACCGAGCCAAACGCGACTTCGACCGCACTTCGGAGCCGTCAGGCGCCATTGGCAGCGGCAGTAATCGCTTCGTCATTCACAAGCACCACGCCACGGCTGACCATTACGATCTGCGCCTCGAACTCGATGGCGTGCTGAAAAGCTGGGCCGTGCCCAAGGGGCCCTCGCTGAACCCTGCCGACAAGCGCTTCGCCGCCCGCACTGAAGACTTCGAGGCGGTCATCCCCGAAGGCGAATATGGCGGGGGCCCGATGATCGTCTGGGACACCGGCACCTGGGCGCCGATGGAAGACCCCCACGTTGCCCTTGCCAAAGGCGCGTTCAAGTTCCGCCTCGTCGGCGAAAAGCTGCGCGGCGGCTGGATGCTGGCTCGCCTCAAAGGCAAGCCGGAGGACAAGGGCAAGGAAAGCTGGATCCTGTTCAAGGAACGGGACACCTTCATGTCGACCGAGGAAGATATCCTCCAGACCCGCCCGGAAAGCGTCAAGACCGGCCGGCGCATCGAGGAACTGGTCGCCCCGCCGCCACCGCCGCCCAAGAAGGCCACCAGGCCGCAACCGGGCAAGCTGACCGGCGCGATCAAGGCGACCCTGCCCGCGACCATGGAGCTGCAACTGGCCTCGCCGGCCGAAAAAGTGCCCAGCGCGACCGGCGGCTACCTGCACGAAATCAAGTTCGACGGCTATCGCACGCTGGCCTTCCTCGAAGGCGCCCAGACGCGCCTCATCACCCGTGGCGGGCTTGACTGGACCAAACGCTATGGCGACCTGCCGGACGCCTTTGCCGCGCTCGGGGTGAAAGACGCCATCGTCGATGGCGAGATCGTCGTGCTCGACAACAAGGGCATCAGCCGCTTCGGCATGTTGCAGGATGCGCTGTCGTCGGGCGCCGGCAACAAGCTGGTCTTCTATGCCTTCGATCTGCTCCATCTCGATGGCTGGGACCTGCGCGCCGTGCCGCTGGTCAAGCGCAAGGGCCTGCTGGCGCAACTGCTATCGGGCCACGTGACGCCACGCTCGGCCATTCAATATTCCGACCATGTCGAAGGCGATGGTCAAGCGTTGCTGGACATGGCTTCGGAGCAAGGTCTCGAAGGCGTCGTCAGCAAGCGCAGCGACGGCAAATACACATCCGGCCGCTCCTCCACCTGGCTCAAGATCAAGGCGCTCAAGACCGGTGATTTCGTCATTGCCGGCTATAGCGAAAGCGCCGCCAATGGCGGCATCGGCGCGCTGGCCATGGGCGAATGGGTCGAGGGCGAACTGGTCTATCGCGGCAAGGTGGGCACCGGCTTTGACGCCGCGACCATGGCGTCGCTGGTCAACCGCCTCGCGCAACTGCGCATCGATGAAAAACTCGATGGCGCGCCTAAGGAAATCCTGCCGGTTCGCCCGATACTCACAGCGCGCGTCCAATATACCAACCAGACCAGCGACGGCATGCTGCGCCACGCCGTGTTCAAGGGCTTGCGGCAGGCTGAGCTGACCACGCCAATCGCCGCGCCGGTCAAGCGCATCATTTCTGATGCGGATCTCGCCGGCATCTGGGTCACCAATCCCACCCGGCGACTGTTCGGCAAGACCGGGCCGACCAAGCTCGATATCGCGGTCTACTACGCCGCCGTCGGCGACTACATGCTGCCGCATCTGTTCAACCGGCCCGTCTCGCTTTTCCGCTGCCCGACAGGCAAGCCGCATGACTGCTTCTTCCAGCGCCACCCCTTCACCGGCATGCCGACGACGCTCAAGAGCTTCGAGACGCAGAATTCGGAAGGCGAGAAACAGGTCTATATCTCGGTCGAGGATGCCAAGGGCTACCTGGCCCTCGCCCAGTTCGGCGTCATCGAATTTCATTCCTGGGGCACCCATGCGAGCCATATCGACAGGCCCGACCGCGTGATCTTCGATCTCGATCCGGGCGAGGGCGTGCAATGGCGCGACGTGGTCAATGCCGCGGTGCATCTGCGCGGCGAGCTCGAAGCCATGGGGCTAAAGCCCTTCGTCAAGACCTCGGGCGGCAAGGGCGTCCATATCGTGGTGCCGACCACCACCAAGCTCACCTGGAAACAGGCCCACGCCGCCTGCGCCACCATCGCGGTTGCCTTGGCCAAAACCGGCAAGGACACCTTCACCACCACGATGGGCGAGCAGAACCGCAAGGGCCGCATCTTCATCGACTATCATCGCAATGCGCGGAGCGCGACGGCGGTGGCGGCCTATTCGCTGCGCGCCCGACCGCATCTGCCGGCGTCGACGCCAATAGATTGGCGGGACCTTGAGTCCATCGACTCTCCCGAGGACCTGAATTACTCTACCCTTCCGGGTTTATTAACCACGACGGGCGACCCCTGGGCCGACATTAACGAGTCAGCACGGGATCTGGCGCCATGACTACTTGTTGTTTGCGATTTGTGTTTGCGTAGGAGGCGACAATGGCACCCAGAGCGAGTTGGAAGGGCCATATCCGGCTGAGCCTGGTCTCATGCGCGGTCAAGATGTTCCCGGCGACTTCGACATCGGAGCGCATCAGCTTCAATCAGTTGCACAAGGACACGCATAACCGCATCAACATGAAGCCGGTCGACCCCGAACTGGGTCTGGTCGAGCGCGCGGACCTCGTGCGCGGCTACGAATATGAGGACAAGCAATACATCATCATCGAGGACGAAGACCTCGACGCCGTCCGCATCGAATCCAACCACACGCTCAATATCGAAGCCTTTGTCGATGAGAGCGAAGTGGATGTGATCTACCAGGACGCCCCCTATTACCTGGCCCCCGATGGCGCCATGGCGGAGGAAACCTTCGTCGTGCTCCGCGAAGCCATGCGCAAATCCGGCAAGGTCGCCATTGCCCGGCTGGTGTTGTCGAGCCGCGAACGCGTCGTCACCATCGGCGCCCGCGAAAACGGCATGTTCGTCACGACGTTGCGCAATCCGAATGAGGTGCGCGGCACGGCCGAATATTTCGGCAATGTCCCGGTCGGCAAACCGGAAGCGGAAATGCTCGAACTGGCCGAAAAGCTGATCGAGCAGAAGGTGACGCACTTCGATCCCAAGGCCTATGAGGATCGCTACGAAGTCGCCCTGCTTTCCATGATCAAGGAAAAGCTCAAGGGCCACAAACCAATCATTGCAGCGGCGCCCGAACGCGGCAATGTTATCAACCTGATGGACGCGCTGAAGGCCAGCCTCGGCGAAGCCAAGCCTGCCGCGCCGAGCAAGGCCAAGGCACCGGCCGCCGCGCCCAAGGAATCCGCCGCCAAGGCATCGCTCAAGGCCGCCCTCGAGGCATCCAAGGCTGCAGCACCAAAGGCGGCATCAAAAAAGAAAGCCTAAGCGATGCGAGCAAGCGGGGAGAGCTACGGCGTCATCGGCGCCCTGCAAGCCTTCCCGCTCCGCCTCGCCACCCGCCGCGTCCAGAGCTTGGGCGGGCGGCTTCACCGCAACATCACCCGTGGCACCACGGCGGTCGTGCTGGGCCGCAAGCTGCTTGCAGGCAAATCGCAAGAAGACATCGAGAAAGCTGTCGGCAAGGCGCGTGAAAAGAACGTGCCGCTGGTCAGCGAAAACGGCTTCCTGCGCCTGCTGCGCAGCCTGCCCCCGGTCGCCACCGCCAACATCACGCGGCAATCGATGCTGGAGCAATCCCGGCTCGATGGCGCGACGCTGGACCTCCTGGCGCTGTTCGACGCTTTCGAGCACCACGCCGAGCCCTTCTCCTTCCGCGATGTGATCCTCGCCAAGAAATATGCCGGCCTCGTCGCTTCGGGCGCGAGCTGGAGCGCCATTGCCCGATCGGTACACCAGATCGGGCCGGTGGGCTCGCTGACCGCGCTGACGCTGCAGGCCGATGGCCCAGCCCGCATCGTCACCCGGGACGCCCATTCGCTGGCCGAACTCGATGGCCAGCGCCTGCTGCCGCTGCCCGAGGTGGAGGAGGATGCCGAAGATTATTTCGGCCTGGCCGAAACCGCCGAAGCAGCCGCACTCTTCGCCGAGGCCGCAACGCTTTACGAACATTGCACGGCGATCGATCCGACCGACGCCGTAGCGGCGTTCAATTTCGGCAACTGCCTGCGCGCGCTGGGGAATCTCGGTGAAGCCGCGACCGCCTACATCACCGCCATCAAGCGTGACCCCGAATTCGTCGAAGCCTGGTTCAACCATGGCGGCGTGCTGCGTGACATGGGCCGCATCGAGGCCGCCCGCCAGCACCTTGGCCGGGCCGTGGCGCTCGACCCCACCTATGCCGATGCCATCTACAACCTCGCCGCGCTCGAATATGACGCGCATGACCTGGCAGCGGCGCGCGGGTGGTGGCTGAAATATCTGGAGCTGGATGGCACATCGGACTGGGCCCGGCGCGCGCGGGCGGGGGTAGGGCTGGCCAACCGGATGCTGAACAAGGTGGGGTGAGATTGGGGCACGCCCTCGTGGCACGATCTCAACCCTATGCTACGCTGACACAAAACAGCGGATCGCCCCATGCCCACCAGCTTCCTCTTCGACGGCCCCGAAGATGCCCGCGTCACCATCCTGCTGGCCCACGGCGCCGGCGCTCCGATGGACTCCGCATCCATGAACGCCACGACCAAGGCCCTGGCGGCCGAAGGCTTCCGCGTCGCGCGCTTCGAATTCGGCTACATGGCCGGCCGCCGCACCGAGGTGGGCAAGAAGCCGCCGCCGCGTGCCGACAAGGTGATGCCCGAATTCATCGCCGCGGTAGACGATCTCGGCCCCACCAACGGCCCGCTGCTGATCGGCGGCAAGTCCATGGGTGGACGCGTCGCGAGCATGGTGGCCGATGCCCTGTTCAACGCCGGCCGTATCGCAGGCCTGGTTTGCCTGGGCTATCCATTTCATCCACCGGGCAAGCCGGAGACGCTGCGCACGGCGCATCTGGCTGAGCTCAAGACACCGACCATGATCTTCCATGGCACCCGCGACGAGTTCGGCTCGCCCGAGGAAATCGCCACCTACACGCTGTCGCCCGCCATATCAGTGCAGTACCTCGAAGACGGGGACCATGATCTGAAACCCCGCAAGGCGCTTAGTGGCTTTTCTACCGGGGACCATCTCAAGACCATCGCCCAATCCGTCGACGCCTGGGTCAAGCGCATCGCGCCGTGAAGATCGCCACCTACAATATCAACGGCATCACCAGGCGCCTGCCCAACCTGATGGAATGGCTGGCTGACGCCGCGCCCGACGTGGTGTGCCTCCAGGAGTTGAAAGCCACCGACCGGCAGTTTCCCGCCACGGCTCTGGCCGATGCCGGCTATGGCGCGGTGTGGCGCGGGGAATCGAGTTGGAACGGGGTGGCCATTCTGGCCAAGGGCAGTGAGCCGGTGCTGACCCAGTCCGAACTACCGGGCGATGCGGATGACAAGCAAGCGCGCTATATCGAGGCGGCGGTCAATGGCGTGCTGGTCGCCTGCCTTTATGCGCCCAATGGCAATCCGCAGCCGGGGCCGAAATTCGCCTATAAGCTGAGCTGGATGGAGCGGTTCCTCGCCCATGCCGAAGGCCTGTGGGAGATGGGCCTGCCGGTGGTGCTGGCGGGCGACTACAATATTGTCCCCGAGCCGCGCGACATCTACGTGACCACGTCCTATCGCGACAACGCGCTGGTGCAGCCGGAAAGCCGCGCGCTCTACGCGCAGCTCCTGGCGCAGGGCTGGACCGACGCCATCCGCAAGAAGCATCCGGACGAAACCATCTATACCTTCTGGGACTATATGCGGAACCGCTGGCCCCGCGACGCCGGGCTGCGCCTCGATCATTTGCTGCTGAGCAAGGCGCTGGCTCGCAAACTGGTGGATGCCGGCGTTGATCGGGACGTGCGCGGCCGCGATGGCGCCAGCGACCACGCGCCAACCTGGATCACGCTGCGCGACTAGCGGCGCAAGCAAAAGCCCGGCACAGGGCCGGGCTTTCGGGATTGGGACGATGCGCAGCCTTACGGCGCCATCTGCAGATCCTTCGGGCCATCGAAGTTCGGCTTCGGATCGGGATTGTTGTTGGGGGCGTCCTTGATGTCCTTGGGACCCTGGAGGCCGCCGCCACCACCATTGCCGCCGCTATTGCCGCCGTTATTGCTGCTGGAGGAGGACGGAGCGTCAAAGCCGGGCAAGCTGCCGATGACGCGGATCACGTCGGCCTGGCGTTCGATGCCCGGCCAGTTGCAGATGGCCTGGCGGTCTTCGAAATACTCACAGGCCACCGGCACCGACGGGGTCTGGCAGCTCGCCAGGGCGCCGTCGAGGCCGAAAGTGCCGCCATGGTTCTCACAGCGATATTCAAAGCCTTCGAGCGAGCTGCTCATCAGGCGGGTCGCAGCCTGGCTCGGAGCAGTGGCGGCAGCGATGGACAGGATTGCGGCGGCGAAAGAGATCGTCAGCGAAAGGGTCTTGGTCATAATCATTTTCCTCATTTGGAGCATCCGTTGTGGATGCGGTTCGTTTTGATGAGGCTGCGTATAGCCAAGCCCATTTCACGCTGGCGTGAACCCCTCGTTTAGGTGCCGTTCATCCGCCAGGGCGCCGCCGGCCGCTGACAAACGGCTGACAACTCTAGTTATCCTATTGAAATGTAAGGAAAAACTTCCGCCCATTGCGGAACGACCTGTCGGGTTGATCATTTGACTCCTCACTTTTTCAACGAGGAGAACCAGCATGAAAAAGCTGCTCATTTGTGTTTCTGCCATTGCCCTACTGGGCGCACCGATCGCCTATGCCCAGACCGCCGACACCAAAGCTGAAGCCGGCGCCGTCGTGGGCGGTGCCGCCGGCGCCACCACTGGCGCCGTGGTCGGGGGCCTCGTCTTTGGCCCCATCGGCGCAGTCATTGGCGGCTTTACCGGCGCCACGATCGGCGCATCGGCCGGCGTCGAAGCCTCGTCGGTTGAATATGTCCGCCTCAACCCCACCGAGCCGGTAGTCATCGCCGGCGACCTCGATGTCGGCTTCGCCGTGCCCGCCGAAATCGAACTCCACACCATCGAGGGCGACGACGCCCACGGCTATTTCTACACCAACGACCGCGTCTACTTCGTCAGCATGACCGATCGCACGGTGGTCTATTCGCCAGGCATCGTCGTGGCTGCCACAGCCAACTGAGCCTTTTTCGCGCGGCGGTCCCCAGGGGCCGCCGCAGTTTTGCGGGGGCGCAGCAGTCATGAGGAAAGCCAATGTTAAAGTCCCGACTTCTCGCCAGCGTGGCCCTCGCCACGCTCTGCCTGCCCCTAGCAGCTCTGTCGCCCGGCCTGCCGTTCGGCCCCGTAGCCGCACAGGCCCAATCCGCCAGCGTCAGTTTCCAGCTCTTCTTCGACCAGCTTGAGCCGCATGGCGTCTGGGTGCGGCACGCGCGCTACAATCACGTCTTCTGCCCCACCGGCGTCGATGCCGACTGGCGTCCCTATAGCCACGGCCGCTGGCTCTATATCGAGGGTCGCGGCTGGTATTTCGCCTCGGACGAACCCTTCGCCTGGGCGACCTATCACTATGGCCGCTGGTTCGCCGACCCGGCTTTGGGCTGGTGCTGGGTACCCGGCACCAAATGGGCTCCGGCCTGGGTGAGCTGGCGCCGCAGCGACACCGTCGTCGGCTGGGCGCCACTGCCGCCGGAAAACGACGGCTATGCCATCTCGATCGAGGTCACGCGCCGCGACCTGCCCGAGGGCTACTGGGTCTTCGTGCCCACCGAGCGCTTCGTCGAGCCCGACCTGTCGGTCAGCATCGTCATCGGCAGCCAGCAGCCCGACTATTTCGCGCAGACCCAGTTCCTCGGGCCGGTCGTGGTCGAGGGTGACCTGGTGATCAACAACGTGATCGAGGTCAACTATATCGAACAGGCCACCGGCCAGCAGGTGATCGCCTACCAGCCCGAGGCTGCCGCCGATCCTGCCGCACAGTCGGTGAATGTCGACGCCCAGGCTGTCGTGATCTTCGACCAGGACGTCGCCGAACCCGCCGCCGAAGTCGCGCCGCCCGAAGCGGTTGAGGAAACCGAAGCCGCCGCCACCATAGAAACCGAGGGCGGTACGGCCGGCGCGACAGCCGACATTGCTGCTGAAGCGGAAAGCGGCGCAGCAGCCGAACCAGCCGAGGCAGCACCCGCGGCGGAAACTCCGGCCGCTGACCAGCCAGCACCAGCCGCCGAAGGCGAGGCCGCGCCAGCAGCCGATGCCGAAGCACCCACGCCGGATGCGGAGGCACCCGCCGCGACGGAGCCAACCGCCACCGAAGAGGCACCGGAACAGCCCGCAAGCGACGAACTGCTTTGCGCGCCCGAAGTGATGGTGGACGGCAAATGCCCGCCTGTAGCGGAAGAAGCAGAGCAGCCGGCACCCGCAGAACCCGCAGCCGAGGAGGCCCCCGCGGCAGAGGCGCCTGCCGCGGCCCCTGCGCCCGAGGCTGCTCCTGCGCCTGAGCCCGCACCGGCTGCGGACGCTGAAGCTGGCGCCGAGGTCGATGCTGCTGTCGAAGCCGAGCCGGCCCCCGAAGCCGAACCGGCTGCCGAGGAGGCGACGCCTGCCAAGAAGCCGCTCTGCCCGCCCGAGCAGATGGTGGATGGCAAATGCCCGCCACTGCCCGGCGAGCAGCCCGCGCAGCAATAACCAAGGGGGGCGGCCAAACGGCCGCCCCTTTTGCATCGGGGCACCGTAAACCAACCTTACGGCTTGATAACAAGCCGCGAAAGCAAGTTTAAACTTTAAATATCAATGGCTTACGCAACCAGTCCTTGGGGCGAACGTTATTCCGGCAAATCAAATGGAGACGACCATGCCTATCGAACGCGAAACGATTGTAGAGCGCAGCCCAAGCGAGACTGTCGTTGTCGGCGGCGGCAACCCATTCGGCATTGTCGGCGCGATTGTCGCGGCTGTGATTGCTGTGCTGCTGATCCTCTGGCTGGTCAATGGCGGCATTTCCAGCAACGGCGATTCCGTCAACGTCGACCTGCCCAACGTCACCGTCACCCAATGATCACGCTCGCGCTGATCGCCATCTTCATCTCGGCGTCCTGCGTGGCCGCGGCCGGGCTTATCGCCAGCGCGCAGAACAGCGCTGACGGCGCCCGGTCCATGGTGGGCATCGAGCCGGCCGAACCGCAGCTCTAGTCCTGATCGCTGGCCACCATCGGCCCGCTGGCCAGCGGCAGGCGGAGGGTGACGATCAACCCACCGATCTGGGCCCGGCTGAAGCTCATGCTGCCGTGGTTGATCTCGAGGATCTCGGCGGCAATGGCCAGTCCGAGGCCCGACCCCGGCAGCGACTGATCAAGCCGCATGCCGCGCACGCCCAGGGACTGCAACTGCTCCTCGGCAATGCCCGGCCCGTCGTCGCAGACTTCCACTACGGCATGCCCATCCTCGCAGGACGTGCGCACGGTGACCCGGCTCGACGCCCATTTGGCGGCATTTTCGAGCGTCACGCCGACCAGCTCCATCAGGTCCTGCCGGTGAATATCGACCCAGCAATCGTCGGTCAGTTCGGCAGTCCAGTGCAAGCCCTCTCCCCTTCCGGTCTTTTTCAACACCGTCAGCGTGCGGATCACCGCCGTATTGAGCGAGGATCGGGCCGCGTGGGCCGATGTCCGCACCCGCAGGGTGGCCAACCGCAACTGGTAGTCGATGCGCTCGGACATTTCGAAGGTGAGATCCTGCAGCAGGTCGGCATCGGCCTGTCCGCCTTTTTCCCGGATGCGCTCGGCAATGCCATGCACCGCAGCCAGCGGGGTCTTGAGGCCATGCGCCAGATCGGCCGCCCGGGCCCGCGCCCGATCCATCGTGATCTCCCGCGCTTCGAGAAGGCCATTGACCTCCTGCACCAAAGGATTGAGCTCGGACGGGAAATTGCCCTCGAGGCGACCGACATCGCCGCGCCGCACGGCTTCGATGGCCACGCGCACGCGCCGGATCGGCACGAGGCCCAGCCGGATCTGCAGCCAGGCGGCGAGAATGATGAGACCACCGAGCAGCAGCAGGACTTGCGTCACATCCCGCCCGAAGCGCTGCGTTGCCTCGTGCAACGGGCCATGATCCTCGCCCACGGTGACGAGATATGCCCTTGAGCCGCCACCGGAGCTCTCGATCTCGATCCGGCGGGTGAGCAGGATCAGATGCCGGTTATCGGGGCCGCTGTCATAGTGGACCATATTGTCGCCGGCCGGCGGCGCGATGACGAAATCCCACAGCGACCGCGAGCGCGCGATCTCGCCATTGTCGAGGGCCTCGATCTGCCAGTAGCGCCCGCCGAACGGCGTGGCATAGCGCGGATCGGGCAGGGGCACGCTGAGGCTGGGCGCCGGCGTCGTCGGCACGATGACCGCCACCAGCCGGGAGAGGACCGCTTCCAGGTCCTGGCGGCTGGTGCGTTCGATATTGATGCTGAACAGAAATTGGAGGGCGAGGCCCGCCGCGATCAGCGACCCCACCACCCAGACGACCGCCAGTCCCATCATGCGCAGGCGCAGGGAATGCAGCTTCAAAATCCGTCACCCAAGGCGTAGCCGAAGCCGCGGCGCGTCTTGATGACATCGGCGCCCAGGCGCTTGCGCACGCGCGCCACCAGCACCTCGACGGCATTGGAGTCGCGCTCATAGTCCTGGTTGTAGATGTGCTCGGTGATTTCGAGCTGCGAGATGACCTGCCCCCGCCGATGCACCAGATAGGACATCAGTTTGAATTCCTGCGGGGTAAGCTCCATCGGCACCCCATCCTCGGTGACCTCCATGGTGCGCAGGTCGAGGACATATTTGCCGAACGGGATACGCGAGGTAGCAAGGCCATTGGCCCGGCGCACCAGCGCCCGCAGCCGGGCGACAATCTCCTGCACATGGAAGGGTTTGACGACATAGTCGTCGGCCCCGGCCTCGATGCCGTCGACACGCTCCTCCCATTGCCCACGGGCCGTGAGGATCAGCACCGGCGTCAGCCGGCCGGCGCTGCGCCAGCGTTTGAGGATGGTGAGGCCATCGATCTGCGGCAGGCCCAGATCGAGCACGATGGCGTCGAAGGCTTCGGTATCGCCGCGAAACCAGGCAATTTCCCCGTCGCTCTCCCGCTCGACGCCGAAGCCGGCCTTGCTGAGCGATGTTGCCAGGGTCTCGGCAATGCGACTGTCGTCTTCTGCTATCAGCACCCGCATCGCACCTGCTCCATGAACGGCGTTCGTGTGCTTCTGAATAGTCCTCGCTCGCTTACAGAACGCTGACAGGGACCGTCACGGTTCCCTCACCCGGCGGCTGCTATGGTGCCGTCATTGACGTCCGAGATCCCATGCCGTTCCCGATCGTCAGTGATCAAATGTGACCGGCATCGACAACAACCGCCCCCGCGTTGTCGATGCCGCCACTATTTTGGGCTCAGGCCGGCGGTAGCTGGTAGCCCGGCGTCGACAGCGACAGCGCTATCTCTTCAGCATCCATCTCTGCCTCGATCGCCTCGAATAGCGGCGTCGTCATGTAGCGTTCGCCGGTATCGGGCAGCATGCAGAGGATGACCGAACCCGGCGTGGCGCGCGCGGCGATCTGCTGGGCGACCGCGAAGGTGGCGCCGCCGGAAATACCCGTCAGGATGCCCTCCTTCTGCGCCAGGCGCTTGGCCCAGGCGATGCCCTCCGGCCCCGGGATCGGGATCAGTTCGTCATAGCCCTTGCTGTCGATCGCTTCCTGCAGAACCAGGGGGATGAAGTCGGGCGTCCAGCCCTGCACCGGATGCGGCGTGAAGGCAGGGTGGCTGACCGTCGGTGTGCCCTCGGCGCTGCGTTCCTGCGGATGGCCGCTGCCCAGCAATTGCGCATTGGCCGGTTCGCTGAGGATGATCTTGGTCTCGGGCCGCTCGCGTCGCAGCACCCGCGCGATACCGGTGACCGTGCCGCCCGTGCCATAGCCGGTCACGACATAGTCGAGCCGCGAACCGGCAAAGTCATTGATGATCTCGCGTGCCGTGGTGGCTTCATGGATATCGGCATTGGCGCTGGTTTCGAACTGCCGTGCCAGGAACCAGCCATTGGCCTCGGCCAGCTCGACTGCCTTGTTGTACATTCCAAGGCCCTTTTGCGCCCGCGGCGTCAGCACCACCTTGGCGCCCAGCATGCGCATCAGCTTGCGCCGCTCGATGGAGAAGCTGTCGGCCATAGTGACGACCAGCGGATAGCCCTTTTGCGCGCAGACCATGGCAAGGCCAATGCCCGTATTGCCGCTGGTGGCCTCGACCACTGTCTGGCCGGGCTTGAGCGCGCCGCTGCGCTCGGCCGCCTCGATGATGCTGAGGGCCAGCCGATCCTTGACCGATCCAGCCGGATTGAAGAACTCGGCCTTCACATAGATGGTGACGCCCGGAACACTCAGATTGTTGACGCGGATGGCCGGCGTATCGCCCACCGTCTCGACAATGCTTTCGAACAGTCTGCCCCGTCCCTTGGTGGTTCGTTTGGCTGAAGCCTGCATGTGCCGTCTCCCTTGCTGCTGTCCGGCCCTGCCGGAAGCGCCATCCTACATTCAATGGCAAAGGGGGGAAGCGTGGAAACGCGGGCCACGCTGCAAGGGGTGGTATTCGGGAACCGCCCTGGCGACCAGGCGCCAGAGCGGTTTCGTTAGGAAGGCGTTCGAGCCTATTCGGCTTCTTCGCGCTTCTGGTGGATCAGATCGCCCACGCTCTCGAATTCGTCGGGATAGGCGTTGACGATGTCCTTGGGATTGCCGGCAGCCAAGCCATTGTCGCGGGTCCGCAGATACTGGAACATGGCGCCCGGCGTGTCATGCACGGTGCCATCCTCGAGGACATAACTGGTGCCATTGCCATTGCCGTTACCATTGCCATGACCGTTGTCGGCCATGGCCGCCTGCGTCGCGAGCAGCGCCAGGCCCAGGCCGAGCAGGATAGTTTTGTTTGCTGTGGTCTTCATGTCTTGGCTCCTTGGTGGCGTGCGCTGAGCTCGGGAGGAGGTTGCGCCGCCACGGCCATCATAGGGACCGCTGCATGGAGCAACGCTGATACCCCCTGTCAGCACGATGTAAGGCGGGGCCTTACCGGACGCTGACAGCCGGGCTCAGAGGCTCGCAAGCGGGCATGCTCTATCGTGCCGGCGCTATGCGATTCACAGCATGGAAGGCCCGTCTCATGTCCCTCACCCCTGCCAGCCACCCACCCGACCTGTCGCCGGAACATTGCGACGAGTGGGTGTTCTCGGGCGATATCGAGGACAATGGCGCCTTCACGGGCATCTGCGACGCCTGTGACAAAGGCGAGCTCCGCGTAACCTTCCTCATTCGCCATGGCGACGGCCAGACGCGCCGGATCTGCTCCAACTGTCTGTGCCGCAAGCCGGTCTCCGTCGAGGTCGATGGCGCAAGTCTCGATGCTACCCAGCGCCGCAGCTATGCCAAGGACCTCCTGGCCCGCACCCAATCGAGGACCTGTCGCGACACGATCCGTCAGGTGCTGCACCTCACGACCGATCCCGCCTTGCCCGAGATAAGCGCCTATTTCGACCGCAACCTGCAGCTTTCCCCGCGCCGGGCAGCGACGCTGTTCCCGCTGCTCAAGCGCCTGCGCCTCAGCGTCGACCCCTCCATTTTCGAGGTCCAGATGCGCAGCGTGGGCCACAAGGAGGAATTTGCCGAACTGGGCGACACCGAAAAACGCTCGGTCTGGCCAGCGCTGTCGGCTACGGTCAAGGACAGGCTGGCCTCGCTGGGCCTAGAGCCCGACCCGGCCTGACGCATGTCACATTGGGGAGGAAGTGGCGGTGCATGTAGTCCACCGAAACCAGTCTCCCGCCCAGTTTATCCCATTTCCCACGAAATAATGGGATTACCGGCTCCGACGAGCAGCCGGACTGCGCCATCGCCACGGAATGCCTGGGTTTTTGGCTGCAGCGAATGGAGCAAAAATGGGAACCCATTTGCGCTCGAAATGGGGGGAGCACGCCGGTGGTCTACCAAACAAAGTATAAAACCCCAAATTGACGAGGCGAAAGCCCATCCGATATTCATAGGCTGTCATCCCCTCGAATTAGCATCGGGTAACCTGGCAGCCAGGGATGACTTCGGCAGCCGGAGCTCGAATCCATTCCGCCCCCTGGGCGGAGGAGCTCCGCTATGTCTACTCCCATCATCCGTACTCGCACTCGCGTTGCTGCCGCCGAAGTCGCATCGGCGTCCAACATACATTCGGCCAAGCTCCACATTGAGTATGTGGCCATTGGCAATCTGAAACCCTATCCCAAGGGGTTGCGCAAGCACGCCGAAAAGCACATCGCCGCCTGCATGGGCAGCTTGCGGTCGTTCGGTTTTGTTGCGCCCGTACTCATCGATAAGGACAGTACTGTCGTCGACGGCCATGCCCTTGTGGTCGCCGCGGATCGTCTCGGTATTGCAAGTGTGCCGGTCGTCCGCCTGGCGCACCTCTCGCCAGAGCTGGTCCGGGCCTGCCGCGTCGCCCTCAACAAACTGTCTGAAGGTGGCGAGTGGGATGGCGACCTCATCCGTCTCGAGATGATCGACATCGCCCCCACGTTGATTGCGCACGACATCGAGGTGGAGGCGCTCGGCTTCTCGGTCGCGGAGTTCGACATGATGGTGGCCCTCCCGGAACCGCAGCTTGAAGAAGAGCCGGCTAGCGAGGTGGGAAAGACTGCTGTTGGCTCGCTGGGTGACCTCTGGCTTTTGGGTGAACACCGTCTGCTCTGCGGCAGCGCTCTCGAAGCCAGTGACTTTGTCAAGCTGATGGATGGTGAAAAGGCCCGCATGGCGTTCTGTGATGCGCCCTACAACCTCAAGGTCGATGGCGTTATTTCGGGGCTGGGCAAGGTCAAGCACCGTGAGTTTGCTATGGGGTCCGGCGAGATGAGCCGTCCCGATTTCATTGCCTTCCTGACCCGCTATATGGAGAACTGTGCCGCACACTCGGTCGATGGGTCGGTCCATTTCGCGTGCATGGACTGGCGACATATTCTCGAGCTGGTCACCGCCGGCGAGGCTGCATTCGACAAACATCTCAACCTTGTTGTTTGGAACAAAACCAACGCTGGTATGGGCACGATGTACCGCTCGCAGCACGAGTTGATCGGCGTGTTCAAGTCCGGCACGGCTCCCCACAAGAACAACTTCGGACTGGGTGAGTCCGGCCGCTATCGCTCCAATGTCTGGACGGTGGCGGGCGCCAACACTTTCAGAAAGGGGCGCGATCAGGACCTCGCCGACCACCCCACGGTCAAGCCGACGCCGCTGGTCATGGATGCCATCCTTGACGTCTCCAGTCGCGGCGAAATCGTGCTCGACTGCTTCTGCGGCTCTGGCACGACGATCTTGGCAGCAGAAAAGACCGGCCGCCGCGGCTTTGGCATCGAGCTCGATCCGCTCTACGTCGACGTCGCGATCAGACGCTGGCAAGCACTGACCGGCAAGCAGGCGATTCTGGCGCGGGACGGCAAGGCTTTTGACGACATCGCCGCGTCCCGCGGCTCCGATGAGGAGTCGAACGATGAGTAAGCACGACAGCGTCGGCAAGCCCAAGCTGCGCCCGGGCGAGATCGGATATGTGGGCCCCGGCTATCCGCCCGAGCACGGCAAGATCAAGGCGGGTCAGACTAAAAACCCGTGGGGCCGGGGTGGTAAGCCGCGGCCCGATGCGCCCACGAACGACTTTACTGCCCATATGCGCCGGATGCTCACGCAACCCGTTCGGTCGAAGGACGGACAGACCTACAGCCATGCCGAAGTCCTGTTCAATGGCTTGCTGAAGTCCGTTGCGGCAGGCGACGTTAGGGCGGCCCGGTTCTATGTGGAACTGCTGGAGAAATATGGGCCTCGCAGTGAAGCGGTCGGCCCCACCACAAATCTGGCTGGCGATGACAAAGCAATCCTCGAGTGGTTCGAGCAGGAACTCCTGGCGCGCGCGGGCCAAGAACGGCAAGAGACCAATGGGAGTGTGGCCGGTGACGTTGAGGAGAGCGATGATGAATGATCGCACTCAGGTCCTGGACAGCCTCTTTCGCACCAACCTTTCGGCTTTTAGCCGGAAGGTCTTCGCGACGCTCGAGCCGGGGATTGCCTACCAACACAACTGGCACATCGACCACCTTTGCTGGCAGTTGAGCCGCGTGGAGCGCGGAGAACTACGCCGCCTGATCATCAATGTGCCCCCGCGGTCAATGAAGTCGATCCTCGTATCGAACGCCTTCACGGCCTGGTACCTCGGTCGCGATCCCACCCGTCGCGTCATCTGTGCGTCCTACGCCAGCGATCTGGCGGAGAAGCTCTCGCTCGATACCAAGCGCATCCTGCAATCGGAATGGTTCCAGCGGTGCTTCCCCGACCTGCAAATGGCCAGCCACCGTGCCTCTGAACTCAGTACGACAGAACGTGGCTACCGGCTGGCGGTCGGCATGAACGGCGCAATCCTGGGCCGCGGTGCTGATCTGATCGTGGTGGACGACCCGATCAAAGCCGTCGATGCCCTATCCGCGAAAGAGCGGCGCCGGGTCAATGATGCGTTCGACAATACCTTGCTTACTCGCCTCAACAGCAAGATTGAAGGCGCCATTGTTGTGATCATGCAGCGGCTCCATGAGGACGATCTTGTCGGCCACCTTGTCCAAACGGGCGATTGGGAGGTCGTCACTATCCCCGCCATCGCGACGGAGGAAGGGCAGTTCCAACTCAACGACTTCGGCCGCACATATCTCAGGGAGTCCGGGGAGGTTCTTCACGCGGAGCGCGAGCCCCTTGAAATCCTGGAGATGATGCAGCGCGCTCAGGGCACGCTGACATTTTCGGCGCAGTATCAGCAGTCGCCGATTCCCGTTGGAGGCAACATCATCAAGCGTGAATGGATCCGCTACTACGATACCGCCCCGCGAGAGTTCGATCGCACCGTGGCGAGTTGGGATACCGCCTCAACATTGTCCGAGACTGCCGACTACTCTGTCGGGACCGTGTGGGGTGCCAAGGGGCTAAACTACTATCTCTTGGACTTGGTTCGTGGTCGCTGGGAATTCCCCGATCTTCGGCGACAGGTCTTTGAGCTGTCGAGGAAGTGGCAGGTTAACCAGACGATCATTGAGGACACTGAGACCGGGCGTGCGCTTGCTCAGGACCTGCGGCGGACCAAGACGATGGCGCCTTTGCTGCAAAGATCCCGGGTGGAAAAGGAGGCTCGTTTTGTCGCGCAGTCGGCTCGGTTCGAGTCGGGCCAAGTGCACGTACCGACTAACGAACCGTGGGTGGGTGCGTGGCTCGGTGAGCTTATTGGGTTTCCCAATAGCGGGCACGACGATCAGGTAGACTCCACAAGTCAGGCACTGCAGTACCTCACAAGGTCGTCGCACCTCGGCTTGCAGCTACCTAAGCGGGAGCAACGTCCCTCCCCTACTCGCCCCCGTGGACAAAGCTTCCGGTCGCCGTCGACCGGGGCATAACCAATACGGCCCAGCGCCCATCTCCTCTACGCATTGCCGGACAGCCGCTATCTGAAGCTGGCTGTCCGTTTAGCGATTGGAGCGTCCGGGACGGGGTGGTTCGCCGCCTGTCCGCTTTCGGGTGCCCTTCGTGGAAGGCGGACATTGCTGCTCTGGCCGAGTGGGGGCCGCTAGCGGAACGACGGCTTTTGGCGAAGGTCTCGTCGATAGCGGACTGTCGGCATCCGCCGAGGGAACTGCTGGTAGGGCCGGCAGGCGACCGTCTGCTTGAAGGCCCAGGACACTGGAAGCTGCCGGTCCTCGCACCGCACAACCTTGCGTCGACTGAACTCCGGATCATCCACTGGTGGCCGCCAACGCACCAGACGTTAGGAACACGAGCGACCTATTGGCTCGCGAGACCTGCCTCACCAGCCCTGGATATCAGTTTGCCGCCGGCTGGTGCGCCAAACTGGACTACTCCGCGCGGCTAGTCGAATAACTGCCGATCCCTGCTTTGGCTTTTCATAAGTTACATTATCACTCTAGGCTGATATCTATAGCGGCAGCCCCTTTTGCTTCCAATGTCGTCTCCGGGTAGTATTGGCGGTTCATTCTCGAAAAGCGGGCACCCATGAGCATTGACGAAGACACGGTTGCGGCGCCGGAAGCCGCAGCCGCAACGAACATCAGTCGCGTGCTGCAGCAACTTCCTGCCGGCAGCCTTTCGGCTTCGCTAGCGACAGCATGGCAAGGTGCTCCCGTGGACAAGCGTGCCGCCGCCCTCCTCGACGCGTGGACGATCCACGGTCTTCCCAATCAGGTCGCCGATGACACCCCTTCGGATCAATAGCATCTCGATCCAGGGCTTCCGCAGCTTTGGCAAGTCGAAGCAAAGCGTCGTCCTATCCCCTACGATTTCGGTCTTCTGGGGAGGAAACAGCCAGGGCAAGACAAGCCTAACTGAGGCAGTTGAGTTTCTACTCACGGGGCAGATCGCTCGCCGAGAGATGCTAGCCAGTGCAAAGGATGAGTTTTCTGAGGCGCTCCGAAATGCCCACGTCGATCATGCGCTGCCTACGGTCGTAGAAGCAGAGATCACTTGCCATGATGGACTGGTCCGCCGGGTCTCCAGAACCCTCATCGAAGACTATCAGCGAGGCAGCGCCGCTGGCTGCAGCACGCGCCTCGAGATCGACGGCATTGTAGCCAAGGAGGCCGATATTGAATTGGTCCTTGGAGTGCGCTTGTCCCATGAGCCGCTTCGCGCACCCGTGCTAGCCCAGCACACTCTCGGCTACCTCTTCTCTGCAAGTCCAACGGATCGCGCCACGTATTTTCGCGCAGTTCTCGACACGCAGGAACTTGAAGATTTTCGGACGGCCGTCGCGGGGCTCGCCAGCCAGTTGAAGGCCCCCACATCACAGGAGCTTACTGACCTCGGTACGATTGAGGCGATGAAGTCAATCGCGCTCGAAACGATATTCCTGCGAACAGCAAATGATATCGACGGATTGAAGAGTGGCCTCTCGTCGTGCTGCCTTACACTTCTCGGGCGTGACGCCTCCACATCGAGCGCCGATCTGTCCGATCTCTGTCGCGATCTGGACGCCGAACTCACTCGTCGCCGTTCGCTTGCATTTCCGATAACGCTCTTTTCTTATGAGGCGCTCGCCAGGTGGAATGGCGATATCGCAACGGTGACAGACGCCTCCTCCGGCTTTTTGACAGAGCGCAGCAAAGTGGCGGAAGAGACCCAACGGCTCGTTGGCCTCTTTCAGGCTGCCTTGCAGATACCGGATCATGACCATGGCAGCGATCAGGACTGCCCGCTGTGCGGCGCGACCAACTCCCTGACCGCAGCTCGCATAGCGTATATCAAGGCCCAAACCGAAGCTGCCAAGTCGTATACAGACTCCGAGATCGCGTTCTCCTCTGCCGTCAAAGCCGTCCATGCCCTTCTCGCCGCGCTCGAGACGTCCGTCACCCGCGGGCTGCCTGCTTTTGCCAATACGCTTGCACATGCTCGCAAGAAAATGGGCTTCACAATCGCCGCCATCCGCACACTCGCAGATGATGACGCCCTTGTGGCTTCATGGCTGACTGAAACCCGAACAGTTTGGCGGCGCAGCCGCGCCCTTTCCCGATGTATTAAGGTTGCTCGCCAGAGCATTGAAGAGGCGTTGGCCGACACAGCAACCTGGAACGCTGCTGACGTTCTGCACTCCCGCCTGAGCCAAGTTGTCGTCGCTCAGGAGGCGCTAGAGGAAACAACACTCGCATACTCGGCCGCAGCTCAAGCGCTAACGGCAGTGTTGAAACTCTCCGTGGATCAAAGCGCCAACATATCCGGATGGGATGCACTAGTACGCTTGTCCGAGCACCCCGAAAGTCTTTGGACCGCCATTCGCAGTGCCTCCCTCCACGCGAGGAAACTAAAGGACCTCGAAAAGGCGGTCGCCGAGATCGACATCGCAAACGGCAAAGTCGTGGACCAGAAATTTTCAGATTTGAGCGACGGCGTCCGCCATTGGTGGGAGCTGCTTCGCCCTGATGAGGCCACGTTCTTTGATGGTGTGCAACGGCGCAGCAGCAAGTCCCGCCGCATTATCGACCTCAAGGTAGGCCTCGCGATCGCGGATGATCGAAGCAATCCAAAGGTGCGGGACGCTGTCGCCGTGCTTAGCCAATCTCAGTTGCACTGCCTGGGACTTTCCATCTTTCTCGCCCGCGCGATGAAAGAGCAAACAGGCTTCATCATCCTGGATGATCCGGTTCTTAGCAGCGATGATGACTATCGCCCGAATTTTACATCCTCTGTTCTCGAGGCTCTCACGAAGGCAGACGTGCAGGTAATAATCGCCACGCAGGATCATGCCAGTTGGAAAGATATTGGTCATCGGTGGGATCACAATGGCGCAATTCAGCTGCAACTCATTCGCGCTGACCCGCTCCTGGGAACAGAGATCAGAAGCCAGGGAGATGCTCTAGCCACTATGATGGCGAAGGCGGCGCCGATGGTGAAATCAACCGACCCGCTCGTTCGCAAAGAGGGTGCTCAACGGGTGCGGGAAGCTATCGAACGGTTCGCGAAGATGATCGTGGTCCAGCACCGAATTTCCAACGGGGAGTTGCTCGCGTCTATCACCGACTACGACGGGAAGAACTTTTCTGAATACGGTCCTGCAGCGATAGGCCTGTGAGGGCGTCACGCAGGTTGCCGGGGTGCTCGCTTTTGCCGTTCCAGTCCGTCGGGCGCGTGGCCACGCCAATGAGCTTCGGCACCTAACGGCCCTCATGAACGACGACAAATACTAGGACGTCCCGCCCTCGGGCGACGCGCGCAAATCCCCAAATCCGCATTTACGTTTTGGCGTTATGGCTTCTTGCCATCACGTATGATCACCACGCCGTCCACGCCGGGATATTTCTCTCGCAGTCGCCCGATGAGATCGCCGCGGTGCTCAGGGCTGTCGATGACGGCTGCCTCTCCGGCAACATCAAACAAGGGATCGGTGCCGCGCCGCACGCCTGGGGGCGGCTCGCCCGGTGTTCCACCAGGGAGGGTCCAATCCCCATCATCCATGCCAAGCTGTCTGGCCACGCGACCCGGTGTTCCGAAGGGGCCTCTCGCACCCGTTCCTCCCGAGCAGAGCAGGCAGTGGAGCGGGATCGAATGGGCACGATGTTTGTCGAAGGACTGGTCGGGAAGCGCGCTTAGCACTTTCTTTGCCTCCGCAAAGGAAATACCCCATGACTCAGGCATCGGTGCGCCATTCATCATTTGAAGCGATGTGCAGTTGTCGGGAACGCGCGTCAAATCGGTGAGGTGATTGTAAAACGCATAATAGGCCGGAAAGCCCAGGCGCTGCGACACCTCCATCAGTCGATCGATCTGACGATCCTTGCTGTCACCGATCGTACGCTTGATCTCACCGTAGTCCTTGTCCTGATGGTCCAGAACCTTGGCCTGCACCATCATCGGATAAGAATAGGCACGATCGGCGCTCTCGAATGACCAGGCCCAATCCGAGCCGTTCTTGCCTTCGACCCACTTGGTGAAAGGCACTATCGTGACAGCGCCAGGATAGGTCAGGGCAAGATCCAGCAGGAACGTTTCCGTCGCCGTCTCCTCCCCGAAGGGCAATCCCACCCGCTTGGCCTGACCCCGCCTATTCCAGATCAGTTTGGCAAGATCCTGCAAACAGACTTGCTCGGCCGTAAACACGTAACTCATTGCAAATGCCCCCCTATTCCACGCTAGACCAATACCGGGACTTGCGGAACCGTGAAGTTAGATGCCCCTTGCCGCACTACGCCATTTCGTCACGTTCTTTTTCAGCATAGGGATGCCTTCACCGACTTGCGCTATATGCATGAGCCTAAATCGACGATGTTCAACCGCGGCACTTTCGAGGCTACGCTGGAAAATGGTTCTACGGGAGTTAGAGAAGAGGTATCGCACTGAGCCTGTAGATCCGCTCTGGTCATTCTGAGATGGCTGCCACTCTGCAATTTTGTTTTTTTGCCTGATAATCATTGGTCGTCGGCGCACCATTGACCCGATCACTGCCTTTCATCCAGGGGAAGAGAAATGGCAGCTTTTGGGGAATAGTCGCTCCAGCTTGAACGACGGAATGGGCGCGTTGCCGCCAGGACCGGTATTCGAGCCACATGGCTGCGCTCGTTGCGTTCTGCGACGTAACGGCAATGTCTTGAGATGATTCTGTCGTTACTGCCCGTTCCAAAGGTTCTGGATGTGCCGATGTGTGTCATCGACGCAACATGGTGCTGCTTTACTGGGGCACACCGGTATATGCATTTAGTGACAAGGCGTGGTTTCGTTGCCACGACGGGCCTTTACTAAACGGGCATTCTCAGCAAGCTCTTCCTTCAGACCACAAAGTCTAGGGATTGCTGAATGATTGACCACCCTGAACCCCTCTATGCATCGCGGACGCCGCTAGCCATTCAATCGCGATGGAAGGTTCCGACCGAATTCCCGTCCTGCCCTGATGAGTTCACCGACGACGGTCTGATGCTCTACGCCTCAAGATTGTCGTTCGGCACGGTTTTCGCCCGTAATGACTTTTCTACCAGCCTAGTGGTGGAACACCGGCTTCGTGACGACGATTTGATCGTGCTCACCCGCTTTGCCGGCGAGTCCATCAAAGACTGGGCGGTAGCCCAAATCTCCGTCCTCGAAGGCCGCTTCCTCCACCGCAGTGAGTTCACCTTCTACACCCTCCAAGGCGCACTGAAGCACTTTTGCGCACTGGCGGGGGAGCAGTTTGAGGACTCTATGGACGACTACTGCTGAAGGACTGCAATCATTGGGGCGCTAATGCATCGCGGTTTGCACCATGCTAGCTCCCGCCGGCTGTCTGCACCCTACTTTGGACGTGGTAGCGAGCAGAGGAGAAGGTCCGCTTCAAGCATTTGCCATAGCGGCGCAAGTGGCCAAAATGGGGCGCAAAGCGGACAAGTCTGTAAACTCTGCTGGCAGCGCCAAATAGATTAGGTTGCTGTTCGGAAACGAGCAGGTCGATGCAATAAGTAAGTCTACCGCCGGAACCGCCGTTGGAGAATGCATCGCTTCGAGCAGGGCGAGGGGATCGCATTCCCCCTCTCCACAGGACTTAGCTGCCCGACCAGCGCGAATATACAGAACATTTCAGGGGCTTAGAGCCCCGCGCAATCGGAGACTAAATAACCCAGTGATATCAAGGACTTAGTGGCGGAGAGAGAGGGATTCGAACCCCCGATAGAGTTGCCCCTATGCCGCATTTCGAGTGCGGTGCATTCAACCACTCTGCCATCTCTCCGCGAGATCGATTGGGGCACCCTGGCGGGTGCCGGCTGGTCGACACGGGCGGGCTTATGACATAGCAATAACGACGCCGCAACACCCCTTGTGGCCTTTCATTGCGCTGCGGACCCGACCTGATGCTCTTCGTCTATGGCACGCTGCAGGATGCCGATGTGCTCGCCGCCGCACTGGGCCGGCCGGTGTCGGTCGCCGCATTGCGGCAGGCCACCGCGCCCGGCTATCGCGCCGTGGCCTATCCCGGGCGGGTGTATCCGGCTCTGGTGGCGTCGGCCGCCGATGCCGCGCCCGGCCTTTTGGTCGAGCCGCTGTCACCCCTCGATATCGCGGTGCTCGATGCCTTCGGGGGCGAGGAATACCGGCGCACTTCTATCACCGTGCTGGCCGATGGGGCGGAATACGAGGCTGAGGCCTATCTGCCGGTGCGCGCCATTTCGGCCGCGGCGCCGGCCTGGTCGCTTGCCGATTGGACCACGATGCACAAGCCGGCTGTGCTGGGCCATGAGGCTGGTACCGCTTCGGCATTGCGACAGCGCCTCACCGCGCTGGTGCCGCCCTGATCGTCACGATTTCGCGCGCCGGGCGAACCATCCGAACCTGATCTGCGTTCGGGGAACGCAAGCTTACTGGGAGAAGCGATATGATCAAGCGTCGTGACCTGATGGCCGGGGTGGCAGTGCTGCCGCTGGCGACAATTGCCGCATCCATCCCGGCCTGGGCCCAGGCCAATGTCAAACTCGAGGGTGACACCATTCCGACCGAAGACGGCGACATCACGGTTCATCCGGTGGAACATGCCAGCCTCGTGCTCGGCTTTGGTGGCGAGGCCATCTATGTCGACCCGGTCGGCGGCGCAGCGCTCTACGAGGGCCTGCCGGCACCCACGGCAATCCTGGTCACCCATGGGCATGGCGACCACTTCGACATCCCCACGCTCGAGGCGATTGCCGGCTCAGCCCCCATCCTGACCAGCCAGGAAGTGTTCGACAAGCTGCCCGACGCCCTCAAGGCCAATGCCACCGCCATCGCCAATGGCGACGATGTCAGCCTCAACGGCATGATCGTTCGCGCCATCCCGGCGCATAACACCACCGCCGACCGCATGCGCTATCACCCGGTGGGCGTGGGCAATGGCTATGTCATCACGCTGGGCAAGAAGCTCGTCTATGTGGCTGGCGACACCGAGCCGACCGACGAAATGCTCAAGCTCGACGATATCGAGATCGCCTTCCTGCCGATGAACCTGCCCTATACCATGACGCCCGACCAGGCCGTCGAGGCGCTCAACGTCTTCAAGCCGCGCATCGCCTATCCCTATCACTATGGCGACAGCGACCTGTCGGTGCTCGAGGAGCGGCTGGGGCCTGACACCGAATTGCGGCTGCTCGACTGGTATCCGAACGGCGGCTGAGACGCAGGCCACCCTCGACTCAAGCCTTGACTCTTGGGGCATTTGCCCTGATAAGCGCCCCGGAAACGTGCGCCTGGTCTCCGGGCGCGCTTTCTTTGTTTGAAAAACGCTGTTCGAGGCTGCCCGCCGGTTTGATCGCCGGCTGACTGTTCGAAGTCCGCAGGATCTGGGCTTTTCACCTGCGGCGCCATAGAGCGCGACACAATGGGACCGGGCGTTTGACGCTCCCGGTTAAGCTATGACTTTCGCCGTGATCAAGACCGGTGGCAAGCAGTACAAGGTTGCCGCCAACGACGTTCTCAAGATTGAAAAGCTCGATGCCGAAGCCGGCACCATCGTTACCTTCGACCAGGTGCTGATGGTTGATGGCGAAGTGGGTGCTCCGCTCATCGAAGGCGCGCTCGTCGCTGCCGAACTGCTCGAGACCCGCAAGCAGAAGACGGTCATCATTCTCAAGAAGAACCGTCGCCACAATTATCGTCGCCGCAACGGCCACCGCCAGTTGCTGTCGACCGTGCGCATCACCGAGATCCTGACCGGCGGCGCCAAGCCGACGATCAAGGCCGCTGGTATTGCCAAGTCGACCGAGACCGTGACCGAAGCCGCTCCGGCCAAGAAGTCGGCCAAGGCCGCTCCGAAGGCTGCCGCTGCGGAAACCGCCGAGGCTCCGGCCAAGGCACCCGCAAAGAAGGCTGCGCCCAAGAAGGCCGCTGCCACCGAGGAAGCCGCCGCTGAAAAGCCGGCGAAGAAGGCCCCGGCTGCCAAGAAGGCAGCTCCCAAGGCCGACAAGGAATAAGGAGCCCTAGAGATGGCACACAAAAAAGCAGGCGGTTCATCCCGCAACGGTCGTGATACCGCTGGCCGTCGTCTCGGCGTGAAGAAGTTCGGTGGCGAAGACGTCATCGGCGGCAACATCATCATCCGCCAGCGCGGCACCAAGTGGCATCCCGGCACCGGCGTCGGCCTGGGCAAGGACCACACCATCTATGCACTCGTCGACGGCAAAGTCGCGTTCCGAACCCGTGCGAACTCGCAGGTTTTCGTTTCCGTCGTCCCGGCAGAGGCCGCCGAATAACCCGGCAGGTCCTAGAACCCAGCCGGTGACCAGTTCCCCGGCTCGTGTTCCCACAATGCGAGATTGATCAAGGGGAACCGGTGCGCCGGTTCCCCTTTTTCGTATTTTCGCCACGTGGATGAACATCAAATGAACAGCATCAAGGATCGCCTGCCCGCAACGATCACGACGGACCGTCTGGTGCTGACTACTCCCACTCTGGCGCATGTGCCCGAAATGGCCGCGCTCGCCAACAACAAGGCCATCCACGCCGTGCTGTCGCGGCTGCCCCATCCCTATGCCGAGAGCGATGGGGTGTTCTTCGTGGAGCAGATCGCCCGCGGGCCCGAGGAGCATGCCTGGGCGATCATCCGCGACGGCCACTATATCGGCACGATGGGCCTCCACATCCTGCCCGACATGCTGCCCGAGCTCGGCTATTGGCTGGGCGAGCCGCATTGGGGCCAGGGCTATGCCACCGAGGCTGCCCATGCCGTCGTCGCCGCGGCGCGCGCGGCCGGCTGCCCGGCGCTACGATCGCGGGCGCTGCTGAGCAATGCCGGCTCGCGCAATGTGCTGCGCAAGGTGGGCTTCATAGAGATCGGCGTGGATGTCGACAAGGCCGGCACGCTGGTCGGGCAGGCCATGATGCAGATGCGGCTGGAGTTCGACAGATGACGGCCATCCGCACCGAAAGGCTGATCCTGCGCGAGCCGACGCTGGACGACGCGCCCTGCTATGCCCTGGGCATCGGCGAATATGAGGTCGCGCGGTTCCTGACGCCCGTGCCCTATCCCTATTCGCTCTCCATGGCCGTCGACTGGCTGCGCCAGGCCCGCCCGGCAACCCCGGAACATTCGGTGCTGATCATCGATCTGCCGGGCAAGGGCGTCATTGGCTGCGTGTCGCTATTGGGCGAGCTGGGTTTCTGGATCGCCCGGCCGCACTGGAACCGCGGCTATGTGACCGAAGCCGCCACGGCTTTGCTCGACTGGCACTTTGCCGGCAGCGACCGGGAGGTGGTGGTTTCGAGCGCCCATCACGACAACATCGCCTCCCTGGCGGTGCAGAAGAAGCTCGGCTTCGTGCACAAGGGGCGCGAGATGCGCTTCAGCCAGACGCTGCAACACAATGTCGAGCATGTCGTTACCCACCTGTCGCGCCAGGACTGGCAGATGCGGGGGCGAGCATGAATGTGACGCTGGAAACGCCCCGCTTCGTGCTGCGACCCTCGCGCGCCGAGGACGCCGAGCCGATTGCCAACTATCTCAACAATATCGAAGTTTCGGGAAATCTGGCGCGGGTGCCGTTTCCCTATCACCTGAGCGATGCCAAGGCGTGGCTGCGGACGAGGCAGCCCAGCCTGCCGGCCGAGGCGACCAACTTTGCCATCGAGCTGCCCGATGCGGGTCTGGTCGGCCAGGTCGGCTTTCACCAAGGGCCGCTGGGCCCCATTATCGGCTATTGGCTAGGCCAGCCCTTCTGGGGCCAGGGCATCATGACCGAGGCGGTCATTGCCAGCCTCGACTGGTTCTTCTCGGTCTCGGCCGAGCCAGCGGTCTATTCGGGCGTGTTCCACTTCAACGCGGCCTCGCTCGCCATTCAAACCAAGCTCGGATTTACCCAAACCGGGCGCTCAACCCTGCTCTGCCTTGCGCGCGGCGCCGAGGTGGAGCATATCGACACAATCATGACGCGCAGCGTCTGGAAGGCCAGAAGCAAATGAAGTTCCTCGACCAGGCCAAGGTCTATATCCGATCCGGCGACGGCGGCGGCGGCGCGGTATCGTTCCTGCGCGAAAAATTCGTCGAATTCGGCGGCCCCAATGGCGGCAATGGCGGCCGCGGCGGCGACATCGTCGTCGAATGCGTCGATGGGCTCAACACCCTCATCGACTATCGCTACCAGCAGCATTTCAAGGCGCAGATCGGCACCCATGGCATGGGCAAGGACCGGGCCGGGGCCAATGGCGAGCCGACGGTGCTGCGCGTCCCTGTCGGCACGCAGGTGTTCGAAGACGACAACGAAACCCTGATCGCCGACATGACCGAAGTGGGCCAGCGCATCGTGCTGCTCTCCGGCGGCAATGGCGGGTTTGGCAACGCGCACTTCAAGACCAGTTCCAACCAGGCGCCGCGCCATGCCAATCCGGGCATGCCCGGTGTCGAAAAGTGGATCTGGCTGCGGCTCAAGCTGATCGCCGATGCGGGGCTTGTGGGCCAGCCAAATGCCGGGAAATCGACTTTCCTTGCCGCCGTCTCGGCCGCAAAGCCCAAGATCGCCGCCTATCCGTTCACCACGCTCCATCCCAATCTGGGCGTGGTATCGATCGGAGAACGCGACTTCGTTCTGGCCGATATTCCCGGCTTGATCGAGGGGGCCAGCGAAGGCGTCGGCATTGGCGACCGGTTTCTGGGCCATATCGAACGCTGCGGCGTGCTGATCCATCTGATCGATGGGACACAGGACGACGTCGGGCACCTCTATTCCAGCGTGCGCTACGAGCTGGCTGCCTATGACGAGCGGCTGGCCGAGAAACCGGAAATCGTGGTGCTCAATAAGGTCGACGCCATCGATCCAGACGAGCTCAAGCAGAAGCTCAAAGTGCTCAAGAAGGTCAGCAAGCAGGACGTGCTGCTGGTCTCGGGTGTGACCGGCAAGGGCACCGACATGGTGCTCTACAAGGTCATCGAGACACTGGACGCAGAGAAGGCCGCCAAGCTTGAAGCCGCGCGCCGCAAGATCGAGCCGAACTGGGCCCCCTGATGAGCGCCAATGCCCTCGCGCCCTATAAGCGCCTGACCATCAAGATCGGTTCGGCTCTGCTCGTCGACAAGGCGGGCAAGCTGCGGGCCGCGTGGCTGGCTGACCTCGCCGCCGATATAGCGGCGGTGAAGGTCGGTGGCACCGAAGTCGTCATCGTCTCCTCGGGCGCCATCGCGCTCGGCCGTGGCCTGCTGGGGCTATCGGCCGTGGCACTGACGCTGGAGCAGTCGCAGGCGGCTGCCAGCGCCGGGCAGATCGCGCTGAGCCAGGCCTGGGCGGAAGCCTTGGGGCGGCACCAGATCGTCACCGGGCAAATCCTGATCACGCCCAACATCACCGAAGAGCGGCGCTACTATCTCAATGCGCGCACCACGATAGCGACGCTGCTCGGCCTGGGCGCCATTCCGATCATCAACGAGAATGACAGCGTGGCCACCGCCGAGATCCGCTATGGCGATAATGATCGCCTGTCGGCCCGCGTCGCCACCATGATCGAGGCCGATTGCTTGGTGCTGCTGAGTGACGTCGACGGACTCTATACCGCGCCGCCGGCCAAGGACCCCAATGCGACCCATCTGCCGGTGGTGAAAGCGATCACATCAGCGATCGAGGCCATGGCGGGCGGCGCCGCGAGCCACCTGTCGCGCGGCGGCATGACCACCAAGGTCGAGGCCGGCAAGATCGCGACGCAGGCGGGTACCGCCATGATCATCGCCAAGGGCACCGAGAGCCACCCGCTCAAGGCCCTGACCGAAGGCGGACGGCACACGCTATTTCTGCCGGCGCAGAGCCGGGCGCAGGCGCGCAAGCGCTGGATCATGGGCACGCTGGCCGTATCGGGCACGCTGCAGGTCGATGCCGGCGCAGCCCGGGCGCTGCTGACCGGCAAGTCGCTGCTGCCCATCGGCGTCACCAAGGTGACCGGCGAGTTCGGCCGCGGCGACGCCATTGCCGTGCTCGGTCCCGATGGCGGCGAAATCGCCCGGGCGCTGGTCGGACTCGACAGCGACGAGGCGCGGCTGGTGATGGGCAAGCGCAGCGATGCCGTGATTGAGCTGCTGGGTGCGGGCAATCGCGCGGCCCTCGTGCACCGCGACAATATGGTGCTGGTCGGCGCCAAGGAGGACAGCAATGAGCGCGCTTGAGGCTGAAAAGTCCGTCACCGCCATCATGGCCGAGATCGGCCAAAAGGCCCGTATCGGCGCCAAGGCGCTGGCCATTGCGACGCCGGAACAGAAGTGCCGCGCGCTGACAGTTGCCGCAGGCGCGATCAACGCGCATCGCAAGGCCATCCTCGCCGCCAACGTGCAGGACATGGCGGCAGCCGAGGCCAAGGGCATTTCCAAGGCTTTCCTCGACCGCCTGCTGCTGACCGATGCCCGCATCGACGGCATTGTCGAAGCGGTCAAGACCATTGCTGACCTGCCCGACCCGGTCGGATCAACCATTGCCGAATGGGACCGGCCCAATGGCCTCCATATCGAGCGCGTGCGCACCCCGCTCGGGGTCATCGGGGTGATCTTTGAATCCCGCCCCAATGTGACGGCCGATGCCGGCGCGCTCTCGATCAAATCGGGCAATGCGGTGATCCTGCGCGGTGGCAGCGACAGCTTTCATTCGAGCAAGGCCATTGTCGAATGCGTGCTCGATGGCCTGCATGCCGCAGGACTTCCGGTCGAATGCCTGCAGCTTGTGCCCACCACCGATCGCGCCGCGGTCGGCGAGATGCTCAAGGGCCTCAATGGCAATATCGACGTCATCGTGCCGCGTGGCGGCAAGACGCTGGTGGCCCGCGTGCAGGATGAAGCCCGGGTGCCGGTTTTTGCCCATCTCGAAGGGCTGGTGCATGTCTATATCGACAAGAGCGCCGATCTCGAAAAGGCCGTCAACGTCACGCTCAACGCCAAGATGCGCCGCACCGGCATCTGCGGCGCGGCCGAGACGCTGCTCGTGCACAAGGATGTCGTCGCGACGCATCTCAGGCCCATCATCGAGGCGCTGATATCCAAGGGCTGCGAAATCCGCGGCGATGCGCAGGTGATGGCGCTGATCCCCACCGCCAAGGCGGCGACGGAAGAAGATTGGCGCACCGAATACGAGGACGCCATCATCTCGGTGAAGGTGGTCGACAGCCTCGAGGCAGCCATTGCCCATATCGAGCACTATTCGAGCCACCATACCGAGGCGATCATCAGCGAAGACCCGGCTTCGGTCGAAAAGTTCTTCAACGAGATCGATAGCGCCATCCTGCTGCACAATGCCTCGACGCAGTTTGCTGATGGCGGCGAGTTCGGCTTTGGCGGCGAGATCGGCATTGCCACCGGCAAGATGCATGCGCGCGGGCCTGTGGGTGTCGAACAGCTCACCAGCTTCAAATACCGCATCCGCGGCAATGGCCAGACGAGACCCTGACCTCTATTGACCCTGCGCCATCCCTTCCGCATTCCCGGAATTACCGAGCTGCCAACCTCCGGCAGCGGCATGCGCATTGGCTTGTTCGGGGGCAGTTTCAATCCGATCCATGACGGGCATCGCCTGGTGGTCGAGGAGACGCTGCGCCGGCTCAAGCTCGATGCACTCTGGGTGCTGGTGACGCCGGGCAATCCGCTCAAGAACCACAACGACCTGGCACCGCTGGCCGACCGCGTGCTGGCGGCGCGCGACCTGCTCGACGATCCGCGCGTTCGCGTCACCGGCTTTGAGGCGGCGCATGGCTTCACCTATTCCTGGCAGACCGTCCGCTTCCTGACCCAGTCCATGCCCGACCGGCGCTTCGTCTGGATCATGGGCGCCGACAATCTGGTCGATTTCCAGCGCTGGGAGCGCTGGCGCAATATCGCTGCCATGGTGCCCATCGCGGTTTATGTCCGCCCCGGATCGGGCCGTCGCGCGCCGGTATCGATGGCCGCCAGCTACCTGGCGGGCTGGCGCGTCGACGAGGAGGATGCGCCGCGCCTCGCCATGTTGCCGGCCCCCGCCTGGGTCTATCTGCACGGAAGGCAATCGTCGCTCTCGTCTTCCGCCATCAGGGCAAGGCGGCAACACGTTAAGCCAAAGTGAAGCCCCAATCTTGCGAAACCGTCACGTAAGGCGCATATTGAGGCGTGTGATTTTTAGTCACCGGAACAGGAAATGACTGCTTGCCGTTTACAAAACGCCTGCAACATTCCGATCAACAACCAAGGATGCTGACCCCACGCATGACCCATGCACTGGCATGGGCGGAAGGCCATTGCTGATGGCCCCGCTGCCCGAGAACACCGTCACCCAGTCCGAAGCGCCCGTCGCGGCCCCGGAACGCCCCATGATCGATGTGATCCTCGACTGCCTTGACGATGCCAAGGCCGAGGAAATCGTTGCTGTGGACATTACCGGCAAGTCGTCGCTGGCCGACCACATGGTCGTGGCCTCCGGCCGTTCGCAGCGCCATGTCGGCGCCGTGGCCGACCAGATGATCACCGCCCTGCGCGATGCCGGTTACGGCAAGCCACGCGTCGAAGGCCTGCCGCATTGCGACTGGGTCCTGGTTGATGCCGGCGATGTCATCGTCCACATCTTCCGTCCGGAAGTGCGCGAATTCTACAATATCGAGAAGATGTGGCAGGCCGACTTCGCCGCCGACGCTCACTAGTCCTTCCCGATGCGGATCACGATCGCGGCTGTCGGCCGAATGAAGGCCGGGCCGGAGCGGGAGTTGGTCGCCCGCTATCTTGATCGCGCCGCCGGCGCCGGCAAGCCGCTGGCCCTGACCGGCTTCGACGTCATTGAACAGAGCGAATCCCGCGCCTCGTCCTCGGCCAGCCGCAAGGCAGACGAGGCCAAGGCTTTGCGCGCCGCCTTGCCCGAAGGCATCATTGTGGCGCTCGACGAGCGCGGCAAAGCCATCGGTTCGGAGGCTTTCGCCCGCCAGCTCGAGCGCTGGCGCGACGATGGCCGGCCTGCCGTCAGCTTCGTCATCGGCGGGGCCGATGGCATCGATCCGGACCTCGTGAGGACTGCCGACCTAGTGCTGAGCTTTTCGCCCATGGTCTGGCCGCATCAGCTCGTGCGCATCATGCTGGCCGAGCAGCTCTACCGCACCACCACGATCCTTTCGGGCCATCCCTATCACCGCGGCGATTGACGCCGCGCGATCACCACATGGTTAAGCAACGTTAACCTGCGGTTTTCCGGGGGTTTGTTATGGTGCGCCGATTGATTCGGCGCATTGCGCCTCTGCTGGAGACTCCATGGCGCTCGGGCCGGGACAGAAACTGGGTTTGACGCTGGCCAGCCTGCTGCTGGCAGGCAGTGTTTCCCTGCCGCTGCTGGCCCAGACGGAGACCCCCGCCACGCCCGTGGAAACGCCAGCCGCGCCCGCGCCCGCTGCGGAGACACCGGCCACGCCCGCCGCAACGCCGGCTGCTGAAACGCCGGTCGAAGTACCGCTCCGGGGCACGATTGCCGAGCCGGCACCGGCCGAGGCTCCCACCGCTGCCACTGAACCTGCCATACCCACCGCCGCCGATCTCGAAGCCGTGGAAGCCTCAATCTCCCTCAGCCAGGAGCGCATCGATGCGCTCAAGGCCGAGATTGCCGAGATGGAGGGCGATCGCACCCGCCAGAACGCGGCGCTGATCGCGGCGGCGCAGCGGGTGAAGCTGGCCGAGATCGAGGTCGCCGATGTCGAAGACCGCCTGTCCGAACTGATCGTCCACGAACTCGAAGTGCGCGGCCGGCTCGATGGCTCCAATGCCGAGATCGCCAATGTGCTGGCGGCGCTCGAGCGCATCACCCTCAATCCGCCACCGGCGCTGATCGTCGACCCCGACGACGCGCTGGGCTCGGCCCGCAGCGCCATCCTCATCTCCGCCATCGTGCCGCAACTGCGCGCCAAGGCCGATGCGGTGACAGCCGACCTCAAGGCGCTGACCGAAATCAAGGCGCAGGCTCTGGCCGAGGAGGCGACGCTCAAGGCCAACTATTCCGTGCTCGAGGAAGAGCGGCTGCGCATTGCCATCCTGATCGCGGCGCGCAAGCAGGGCATCGACATGCGCAGCGAGGAGCTGGCGTCCGAGGAAGCCGAAGCCGTGGCGCTGGCGGCCCGGGCGACGACGCTGCAGGAGCTGATCGGCAACCTTTCCGAGCGCGCGAGCTCGGTTTCGGCCGCCGAGGATGCCAGCAACGCCGCCATCGACCCCGATGCGCCTGTCATGACCGCCGAGCAGATCCAGGTCGCGCTGGCCAATAGCGCGCGGACCGAGCCGGCCATCCCCTTCGGTGCCGCCCGGGGCTACCTCACCATGCCCACCAATGGCGTCAACGTAGTCGATTTTGGCGCCGGAGATGGCTTTGGCGGCATCAGCCAGGGCATATCGGTGGTGACCCGCGCCGAGGCGCAGGTGGTGGCGCCGGCCGATGGCTGGGTGCTCTACAAGGGGCCCTACCTCAATTACGGCCAAATCGTCATACTCAATACCGGGCAGAACTACACCGTGCTGCTGGCCGGCCTTGAAACCGTATCCGTGGACATCGGCCAGTTCGTGCAGATGGGCATGCCGCTGGGCACCATGGGATCACGCACAATTGGGCGCTCGGTAACCACCAATGCTGGCGCGACCCAGCCGACCCTCTATATTGAACTCCGACAAAACAACGAGCCCGTCGATCCGACCGGATGGTGGGCAAACCCGACACAGAGTGGATAGAACCCTCATGCGCCTGACTCCCCTTCGCGTTGCTGCCATCATCCTGGCGCTGTCGCTGCCTGCCGGCATCCTGATCGCCCAGGAGGAGCCGGCACCGGCTCCGGCCCCCGTGGAGGAGCCCGCGCCGCCAGCCGACGCTCCACCGGCCGAGCCCGCGCCCAGCGGCGAAGAACCCGCGCCGACGGCCGAGGAGAATGCCGCCGCGCCCCGCGATCCGCTCGAAATCTACGCCGACCTCAACCTCTTCGGCGAAATCTTCGATCGCATCCGTGCCGAATATGTCGATCCGCCCGATGAGCAGGAGCTGATCCGCGCCGCCATCCAGGGCATGCTGACCTCGCTCGATCCCCATTCCGGCTACCTGCCGCCGGCCGACTATGACGACATGCGCGAGGACACCTCGGGCGAGTTCGGGGGCCTGGGCATCGAAGTCACCATGGAAGAGGGCGTCATCAAGGTGGTGTCGCCCATCGACGATACCCCGGCGGCCAAGGCCGGCATCATGGCCAATGACTTCATCATCGAACTCGATGGCGTGCAGGTGCAGGGGCTGACCCTCGACGAAGCCGTGGCCAAGATGCGCGGCCCGATCGGCACCTCGATCAAGGTCACCGTGTTCCGCGAAGGCGTCGACGAGCCGCTCGATTTCGAGCTGACCCGTGCCGTCATCGCCATGCGCGCCGTGCGCTGGACCATGGAAGGCGGGGCCGAGGAAGGCGAAGGCGACGTTGCCGTGCTGCGTCTCAGCCGCTTCTCCGAACAGGCCTTTGTCGGCATCGAGAAAGCCATCAAGGATATCTTTGCCGCCCGCGACGGTGTGGCGCCCAAGGGCATCATCCTCGACCTGCGCAACAATCCGGGTGGCCTCGTCGATCAGTCGGTCTATGTCGCCGACGCCTTCCTCAAGCAGGGCGCCGTGGTGCTGACCCGTGGCCGTATTCCGGAGGAAAGCGCCCGCTACGACGCCCAGCCCGATACGCTCGACGCCATGATATCGGACGTGCCGCTGGTGGTGCTGATCAATGGCGGCTCGGCCTCGGCGTCGGAAATCGTCGCCGGCGCGCTGCAGGACCATAAGCGCGCCACCGTCGTCGGCACACGTTCGTTCGGCAAGGGCTCGGTGCAGTCGATCATCTCGCTGGGGCCTGACGGCGCCATGCGCCTTACCACCGCGCGCTACTACACGCCGAACAATCGCTCGATCCAGGCGCTGGGCATCAGCCCCGACATCGAGATCAAGCAGGTCGTGCCCGAGGAATTCCAGGGCCGCGACGAGATTATCGGCGAAGCGGGCCTGGCCGGCCACATCACCATCGAAGGCCAGGAAGAAACCAGCGTCGGCTCGTCCGTCTATGTGCCGGTCGAGAAGGCGGAGGATACCCAGCTCCAATATGCGATCCGCCTGGTCAAGGGCGACGAAACCAACCCGGCCTTCCCACCCAAGGCCGAATAACGGCGGACGCGCCGCTGTGTTATCAAACCATCTGGGGCGAGGCCGCTGATTCGCTGCCTCGCCCCGCTGTCTTTGCATCGTGCGGAACTCATCAACGATGGCCAATGACCTGACCACGCCGCTGACCGGGCGCAAACGCAAGGCGGGCGGTCCACGCCCGCAACTGCCGATCGCCCGTACCCTGTTCGCGGTGCTGGCCCTGGTTGCTGTTGCCTTCGTGCTGCGCCTGGTGCTGACCGACGACCCGAATGGTGGCCGCCCCAGCGAAGAGGTCGCCATCACCACCACGCAAAACGGCAACGCATTGGCCAACGAGGTCAGCACCGGTCCCGCGACCATCACCGCCGATCCGCAGCAATTCCCGGCCGGCAGCTCGATGACGGCAGTGCCGACGGGGACTACGAGCGCCAATTCCATTGCCGGCCTGCCCGACATTTTCGGCGCCCTGCCCGATCTCAGCGAGGAAACCTCGGACGGCCCGATCCCGCGTGTTTCGGCCACCGGGCAGACGCCCTTTGCCACTTATGCGCGCCCCCTCGACCCGGGAGCCGCCACCAACCTGCCCAAGATCGCCATCGTCGTCACCGGCCTCGGCATCAACGAGCAGGGCTCGCTGGACGCCATCGACGCCTTGCCCGATGAAGCGACGCTGGCCTTCGCGCCCTACGGCAAGACGCTGACCACCACCGTGGCGGCGGCGCGCACCGCCGGACACGAAGTGCTGCTCGAAATTCCGCTCGAGCCCTTCGATTTCCCGCAGAACGATCCCGGCCCGCAGACCCTTTTGACCGGCGAGCCGCTGCGGGCGAACCTCGACAAACTGTTCTGGCTGATGGCCCGCTTTGGCGGCTATGTCGGCATCATCAACAATATGGGCGCCCGCTTCACCGCTTCAGCCGCCGACTTCTCCCCCATCATGGAAGAATTGGGCACGCGTGGGCTGGGCTATCTCGATGATGGTTCGTCCAACCGCTCGCTGGCGCCCCAGCTTGCCGCGGGCAACAAGGTGCCGTTTTCGCGCGCCGATCTCACCATCGACGCCAACCCGTCGCGTCAATCCATTCTCACAGCGCTTGCCAGCCTTGAGGCCAGGGCGCTGGAGAATGGCGAGGCAATCGGTATTGTCAGCGCCCTGCCCATCTCGGTCGCGGCCATTGCCGAATGGTCCCGCGAACTCGAAGCCAAGGGCATCCTGCTGGTCCCGGCCAGCGCCCTGATGAAATAGAGTTTTGCCATGTCCGCCCGTCCTGACCGTGAATCCCTGCCCTATCGCGATTGCGTTGGCGTCGTTGTGTTCAACCAGGAAGGCAATGTCTTCATCGGCCGGCGCAAGGCCGACGATGGCGAGGACCGCAGCGAAGTCGAAGCGCCCTGGCAACTGCCGCAAGGCGGCATCGACAAGGGCGAGGACCCGCTGCGCGCCGCCCTGCGGGAGCTGCACGAGGAAACCAACATCGCCTCGGTGAGCCTCTTGGCCGAGGCGCCCGAATGGATCTACTACGACCTGCCCGACGAGGTGCTCGGCATCGCGCTCCGCGGCAAGTATCGCGGCCAGCGCCAGCGCTGGTTCGCCTTTGCCTTTACCGGCAAGGAGAGCGAGATCGATGTGGAGACACCCGGCGGCGGCAAGCACAAGGCCGAGTTCGACGCCTGGCGCTGGGAAAAGCTGAGCCGCACGCCAAGCCTGATCATCCCCTTCAAGAAGCAGGCCTATGAAAAGGTCGCCGAAGCGTTTGCCGATATCCCGTCGCGCTTCACGCACGCATAAGCGTTTCACATGAAAACCATCGGCCTGATCGGCGGCATGAGCTGGGAATCGACGGCGCATTACTACCGCGTCATCAACCAGGAAACCGCCGCGCGTCGCGGGGGCCTCCATTCGGCGCCGCTGATCGTCCATTCGGTGGACTTCGCCCCCATTGCCGCCATGCAGTCGGCCGGCGACTGGGACGGCGCCGGGCGGCAACTGGCGGCCATTGCGCGCAGCCTCGAGGTGGCGGGCGCCGAGGTGATCGGGCTGGCCACCAACACCATGCATATGGTCGCCGACCACATTACCAGCGCCATCGACGTCCCCTTCGTCCACATCGCCGACCCGACCAGCGATGCGCTGCTCGCCGATGGCTTCGAGACGGTGGGGCTGCTGGGAACGCGCTTCACCATGGAAATGAGCTTCTACCGCGACCGGCTGGCCAGCCGTGGGCTGACGGCGCTGATCCCCGAAGTGGACCGCACCAACCTCAATGGCATCATCTATGAGGAACTGTGCCGCGGCATCGTCCGTGAGGAATCGCGGCGCATCTATGTGAGTGCCATCGAGCGCCTGGCGGCTCGTGGCGCCGAGGCAGTGATCCTGGGTTGCACCGAGATCACCATGCTGATCGACGATTCAGTCAGCCCGCTGCCGGTCTATGACACGACCGACCTGCACGCCAAGGCACTGGTCAGCGCCGCCCTGGACTAGGCGGCGCGGCGGGTCGCGGAGCGGCCATCCAGCTTGAACACGGTGACGATGCGGTCGAGGTCGCTGGCCTGCGACTCGGTCTGCTCGATGGCGGCATTGGTCTGCTCGACCAAGGCCGCATTGTGCTGGGTCATCTCATCGAGCTGGCGCACGGCGATATTGACCTCTTCGATCGCGCCGGCCTGCGTCCGGCTGGCGCGGGCAATGGCATCGAGCGCCTGATGGTTCTCGGTCACCGAGGTCAGGATTTCGGCCAGCCTGCCGGCGGCATCGGCCACCAGCTTTGAGCCGCCAGCCACTTCGCTGACGCTCTGCTCGATCAACTGCTTGATATCGGCCGAGGCGCCGGCCGCCGACTGGGCGAGGCGCCGCACTTCGACGGCGACCACGGCAAAGCCCGCGCCGGCCTCGCCGGCCCGCGCCGCTTCCACCGAGGCGTTGAGCGCCAGGAGGTTGGTCTGGAAGGCGATGTCGTCGAT
>CBIHQV010000030.1:0-54394 GCA_966212275.1 uncultured Devosia sp. | reverse complement strand
CCCCCCCCCCCCCGGTGGGGCCGCCGGGCCCCCGCCTCCATTTCCCCCCCCCTCTGTGTGCGCCCCCCCCCCCCCCGAGGTCTTGGTACTAGCGCGCTGCCAGCTTGGCCTGCTTGTCGAATTTCTTGATGACGCGGTCGCGCTTGAGGCGGCTCAGATAATCGATATAGAGCACGCCATCGAGGTGATCGAGTTCGTGCTGGATGCAGACGGCGAGCTTGCCCTCGGCTTCCCGCACCACTTCCTTGCCATCGAGATCGGTATATTTCACCGTGACCTCGTTGGGGCGCTCGACCTCGTAATAGAGCTCGGGGATGGACAGGCACCCCTCTTCAGTAACCTGCATTTGCTCGCCGAAATGGGTGATTTCGGGGTTGATCAGCACCATCGGATCGGGCGTTTCGCCCTCGGGCGCCAGATCCATGACGACGATGCGCTTCATCACGCCGATCTGCGGCGCGGCCAGGCCAATGCCGGGCGCGTCATACATGGTGTCGAGCATGTCCTTGGCCAGCGTCTTGATCTCGTCGTCGACCTCGATGATCGGATCGGCAACAGCGCGCAGGCGCGCATCGGGAATGACGAGAATGGGGCGAACAGCCATGGCAAAGGTCCGGCAGAAAGGGAATTGCCTTCGATATGGCTATTTCCGGCGCTGCGGTCAACTCTTGTGGATGGCGCCAAAAGAGAACATTATGCGAACAGACGAATCGCGCTAGTTTGGCCAGATGGAAAATGTGCTCCTTATCCTCGGCGACTATCCGGTAACGCAGTTGCAGGCGGTGATTGCCGCCGGCGCGTTGCTCGGCCTGGTTATCGTCATCATCCTCATCGCTTCGATGCGGGCCAACGGGCAGCGCGCTGCCGACCTTGCCGCGCAAATGGCCGAGCAGGTGCGCACCGGCTTTGCCAGCCAGCTCGGCGAGCGCGACAGGCGTATCCAGGAGCTCGACCACCAGGTCCGCGTCGAGCGGGAGCGCGGCGCCGACCTGCTCGAGGCCGAGCGCAGCAAGAGCGCCGACCTTTATGCAGAGCTATCGGCGCTGCGGGCGCGGATGGCCGAGCAGACCAAGCAATCGGAGGTCAACCTGGCGCGGTTTCTCGACGCCCGCCAGCAGATGACGGACGAGTTCAAGGCCATTGCCGGCGATGTGCTGAAGAACCAGAGCGAGACCTTTACGCGGCAGAACCGCGAGCAGGTCGATACGCTGCTCAAGCCGCTGAACGAAAAGATCGTCGAGTTCCAGACCAACATGATCAAGGATCGCTCGGCCATGGGCGAACAGATCAAGGCGCTTTACGACAGCAACATCCAGATCACCACCGAGGCGCAGAACCTGACGCGGGCGCTCAAGGGCAATTCGCAGACCCAGGGCGCCTGGGGCGAAATGATCCTGTCGACCATTCTCGAGCGGTCCGGCCTGCGCGAGGGCGAGCAGTTCATCACCCAGCAGAGCCACACCAGCGAAGACGGCTCGCGGGTGCGCACCGATGTCGAGGTGCTGATGCCCAACAATGACCGGCTGGTCATCGATTCCAAGGTCTCGCTGAATGCCTTCGAGGCCTATACCAGCAGCGACGACGAGGATCGTTCACTGCACCTGCAGGCCCATATCACCTCGATCCGCACCCATATCAGGACGCTGGGCGAGAAGAGCTACCAGCGGCATGCTCGCAGCAAGATGGACTATGTGATGATGTTCGTGCCGATCGAATCGGCGCTGGCAACGGCCATCCAGGAAGACCCGGCGCTGGTCGAATTCGGCATGAGCCGTGGCGTCATGCTGACGACGCCGACCACGCTGATGACCGTGCTGCGGACGGTGCGCAATATCTGGGACATCGAAAAGCGGCACCAGAATGCCGAGGAAATCGCCGAGCGGGCCGGAGCGCTTTACGAGAAGGTGGTCGGGTTCCTGACCACGATGGACAAGCTGGGCGGCCATCTCGACAAGGCGCGCACCAGTTTCGACGATGCCAAGAACCAGTTGTCGACAGGCAAGGGCAATGTGGTGCGGCAGGTCGAGATGCTGCGCGAGCTCGGTGCCAAGTCCAACCGCGCGCTGCCGGCCGGCTGGGACGGCGGGTCGGACGAGCGGCAGCCGACGCTGCGGCTGGTGGGCGAGGATCCGGGCGATCTCGCCTGAGCGTCGATCACGATCTGCGAACCGCTTGCCGCCTCGTGCGTTGTCTCCCCGACCGATCAGCCAAGGGAGACGAGAATGGCGCATCAGGACCATCACGGCGCCACGGTGCCGCAGGATACCAACTTCGACAATGCCGACCAGCCGGGCATTGCCCAGCCCTATACGCAGAGCGAGGTCGAGGACCTGCTCTATGGCGATGATCGCCCCGCTTCCGAGCGGCTGGCGCGCTTGCGGGCCCTGCGCGAGGAAAGCGCTATCCGCGAAAGCGGCGACTGGGGCGATCAGGACCCGGCGGCAATGCTGGACGAGCTCGATCGCGCCATCGATGAATTGAGCGCCACCATCGCCAATGCCGATGACAACAATGATTTCGCCGGCCTCGCCACCACCTTCGACAATGACCCGGCCGACCGGCTAGATGCACTCTCGCCCGATGACGAGGAAGCGCGTTACGCCATCGAGGGCGATGAGGAAGCGTTCTTCGATGACGAGGATGACGATGACCTTGGCCCGCTCGATGAGACCGAATGGGACGAAGGCGACGACTTCAAGCCGGAGCGCGGCGTCCACTAAGCGTGGCTAGATTTCGGTGCGGGCGCGCAATGCCTGGCTCAGCGTGCCTTCGTCGAGATAATCGAGTTCGCCCCCGACGGGAACGCCGTGGGCGAGCCGTGTGACCTTGGTGCCGGAGCCGGCGAGGCGATCGGTGATGTAATGCGCGGTGGTCTGGCCCTCGACGGTGGCGTTGACGGCCAGCACGACCTCCTTGAAGGTCGGCGCGCGGCGCAGGAGATCATCGATGGTGATGTCGTCGGGGCCAACGCCGTCGAGCGGCGACAGTACGCCGCCCAGCACGTGATACTTGACCTGCCCCACGCCGGCGCGCTCCAGCGCCCAGAGATCGGCCACGTCCTCGACCACGATCAGCATGCCGCTTTCGCTGCGGCGCGGATCGGCGCAGATCGAGCATGGGCTCATTGTATCGACATTGCCGCAGACTTCGCAGGTACGGACGGCAGCGACCGCCCGGTCGAGCGCCGCCGAAAGCGGGATCATCAACTGATCCTTCTTCTTGATCAGTTGCAGCACGGCGCGCCGGGCCGAACGCGGTCCAAGCCCCGGCAGGCGCGCCAGGAGCTGGATCAACTGTTCAATCTCGGGTCCGCCGTTGGCCATGCGATGTCTAGAACGGAAACTTCATGCCGGGCGGGATGGGCAGGCCGGCGGTGACTTCGCTCATCTTCTTCTGCATTTCGGCTTCGGACTTGGCCTTGGCGTCGGCATGCGCGGCGACGATCAGGTCTTCGAGCACTTCGACGTCGTCTTCCTTGAACAGGGACGGATCGATCTTGAGGCCCCTCAGGTCGCCCTTGCCGGAAAGCGACACGGTGACCATGCCACCTCCGGAGCGGCCTTCGACTACGAGATTGGCAAGCTCGGCCTGCATGGCCTCCATCTTGCCCTTCATCTCGCCGGCGGCCTTCATCATACCCATGATGTCTTTCATTCGTCGTCCTCTTCTGGTGGCGCGGGCGTCAGCTCCGGCGCCGGAATATCGTCTTCGTCCTTGACCTTCACATTGACCACCTTGGCACCCGGAAAAGTGTTGAGTATGGCCTGCACCAAGGGGTCGTCATGGGCCTGCGCGCGCTGCAGCGCGGCGCGTTCCTCTTTCTCCTGGCGAAGCGTCGGCCCCTCGGGTGCCTTGCTCGAGACGGTGATCAGCCAACGCTGGCCGGTCCAGAGCTGCAGACGCGCCGAGAGCGTCGCGATCATGCCCGGATCAGCACCATCGGACAGAGCCACCTCGATGCGGCCCTGCTCGAACGAAATGGGTCGCATCTGGCCTTCGAGCGCCAGCTTGACCAGCACGTCGCGCTTGGCGCCGGCCAGGGCGATCAGTTCCTTGTAGGAGCCGACGGTGGACATGGCGGGCTGGGCAACAGGCTGGGGTGCCGGCTGGGCACTGGCCTGCAGGGCTCCGGGCTGTGCCGCGACCGCCTCGGTCATGACAGGGCGCGGGGCCTCGACGCGCAGGGCGGATGGACCGCCACCGCCGCCGCCATTGGAGGGGCCGCGCGCAATCGGCGCCATGCTTGGCAGGCTCGGGGCCGGCTGGTTGGCGAGGCGGGCAATGAGATCGTCGGGGCTGGGCAGATCGGCGGCATAGGCGAGCCGGATCAGCGCCATTTCAGCGGCCTGCAGCCCATTGCTGGCGCGGGCCACCTCGTCATACCCCTTAAAGAGGATTTGCCAGGCGCGGGTCAGCGCGCGCATGGGCAGCTTGCCCGCCAGATCGGCGCCACGGCGGCGCTCGTCGGGGGTCAGCGACACGTCATCGGCCGCCGCGGGCACGACCTTGATGCGTGTCACCAGATGGGTGAAATCGGCGAGGTCGGCCACCAGGGTCTGCGGATCGGCGCCCATGTCGTAGAGTGTGCGCATGGTTTCGATCGCATCGCCGATGCGGCCGCCCATCAGTTCCTCGAAGAGGTCGATGATGCGGGCGCGATCGCCGAGGCCGAGCATGGCCTTGACGGTGGCGGCAGTCACCGTGCCATTGCCGTGGGCAATGGCCTGATCGAGGAGGCTCAGATTATCACGCGCCGAGCCTTCGCCGGCGCGGACGATCATCGCCAGCGCCTCGGGCTCGAAGCTGATGCCCTCCTGCCCCAGGATCGATTCCAGATAGGCCGTCATGATCTCAGGCGTGATGCGGCGCAGGTCGAAGCGCATGCAGCGGCTGAGGATCGTCACCGGCACCTTGCGGATTTCGGTGGTGGCGAAGATGAACTTCACATAGGGGGGCGGCTCTTCGAGAGTCTTGAGCAGGCCGTTGAAGGCCGCCGTCGAGAGCATGTGCACTTCGTCGATGACATAGACTTTGTAGGGCGCCGAGCTCGGCGCGTATTTCACCGAGTCGATGATCTCGCGGATATCATTGATGCCGGTATTGCTGGCGGCGTCCATCTCGATGACGTCGACATGGCGGCCTTCGATGATGGCACGGCAATGGTCGCCCTCGACGCTGAGATCGAGCGTCGGATGGGGACCGGAGGCGTCCTCGTAGTTGAAGGCGCGAGCCAGGATGCGGGCCGTGGTCGTCTTGCCGACGCCGCGCACGCCCGTCAGGATGAAGGCATGGTGGATGCGGTTTTGCGCGAAGGCATTGCCCAGCGTCTGGACCATCGCGTCCTGGCCGACAAGCGTGGTGAAATCGCGCGGCCGGTATTTGCGGGCGAGCACGAGATAGGGCGAGGTCGCTGCGTCAGCCATCGAGCCCTTCTGTCGCTTGCGTTGGGAATCTGCCTGAGATCATGCTCCGACCATAGGGCAATGGCGCCCGTCCACAAAAGCCTCAAGCCGGTTTGCGGAGCGTCAAACACCATATGTGAACAGATTAAGTAGGAGGCTGGCAACGACCCGTGAAGGTCTCGTTGGGGCTGCTTCCTTCCGGACCTGACCCGGTTGGCGAGGAACACGTCCGCGCCAACCTCCCGGTTCGCTATATGCGAACAAAACGTGGCGTTGGCAAGGCCTCAGGATCGGAACTATCCCGCATAGGCCACCCAGCCGCGGAAGCTGAAGGCGGCGTAGAATTGGGTGATGTCGGTAAATCCAGCCTCGCGGAGCAGGGCTTCCTCCTCGGCGGGGTCGAGAATTGTCAGCCGGGTGCCGATGGCCTGGCGGGCGCTTTCCATCTGTTCCGGGGTCAGGCCGGCTGCGGCACCGAAGGCGACGTGGCGGGCGATCCAGAGCGAGCGCTCGGGCTCGGTCTGCGGGAAGCTGATATGGGCCAGCACGAAAGGCGCGCCGGGCTTGAGGCGGCGGCGAAGCTGACGCAAAGCTTCGAGGCGCTGCTCGCGCGTCATGAAATGGAAGACGAGGATGCAGGTGGCGGCGGCGAAGGGGCCATCGGGCGCGACGTCGACATAGCCTTCATGCAGCCGGATGCGCGCGGCATGCTCGGTCGTGGTCTTTTCAGCCAGTTCGAGCATGGGCGCGGAGGGGTCGACGCCGTCGAATGACCAGTGCGCATGTGCGTCGGCGAAGGCCTTGAGTTCGAGGCCGCCGCCGGCGCCGAGGACGAGTACGCGGCCATCGGCCGGCATGCGTTCGGCAAGGAGGAGCATGGCCATGCGGAGCAGGCCGGCATAACCGGGAACCTGGCGCGGCGGTCCGTCGAGGTAGGACGCGGCACCCTGCTCGTTGAAGTAGGACATAAGCGGCACTCCGGATTAAATGTAACTTCTATTGTTACATGACTGAACGTCAGGTCAAGCCCGCCCGCGTAAACCATGATTGCATATGGGAACGGACGAAGGCCGCCGCCCGCGTTAAGGTTTCGTCAACCATAAGCGGGAGGAGCGACCATGCGTGTTCCATCTGTTGGCCTGACGCGCGACGAGCGGCATATTGTCGAGGAAGGCTACCGCCTGGCCGAGCACATGCTGCGCAACTACCAGGATCCGCCGAGCCTTGTCGCCATCATTGGCAAATGGCTGACGCAGTTGCGCACGGCCGTGCTGGCCCGCGACTGAGCGATGCCTATTGCTGGGGGATGCGACCCAGCCCGATCTCGTTGCCATCGGGATCGTAATACATGACCTTGCGCACGCCCGGGCCTGGCGTCTCCTCCTTGCCGAAGACAATGCCCCGGCCGGCAATCTCCTCGATCAGGCTCTCCAGGTCATCGCAGATCACGGTTTGTACGGCGCCGCCGGCACGCGCCGGATCGAGGATGATGTAGATCCATCGATTTGTGCCAAGGGCCCAGACCGTTTCCACGTCATTGGGGAAGAAGGTCGGCGGGCAGCCGAGCAGGCGCTCGTACCATTCAACGGATTTGCGGAAGTCGCTGATCGCGATTCCGGCGAACAGCTCTGTTGCCCGGCCGCTCAGGGCCAATTGTTGGTCCGGCATGGTCATCTCCATATGTTCGATCACTGGAATGACGCAGGAGATCAGGGCGATCCGACTTTTGTCGTCCCATCATACGGTCTTGGCGGATGCACCAGCGTCACCAGCACCACCGAGATCAGCATCAGCAGATACCATGAGCCGAGCTTGCTCCAGCTCACTAACGACCAGCCATCTGCCTGATCTGGATAGATCCAGGCGCGCGACCAGGTGCCGATATTCTCGGCTATCCAGATGAAGAGCGCGACGAGCAGGAAGCCGAGCAGCATGGGCATGCGGTGGCGGAAGCGGAACACGCGATAATGCATGGTGCTGCGCAGATAGAGCGTGATGACGACGGCGAAGAGCAGCCAGCGGAAATCGAAAATGAAGTGGTGGCTGAAGAAGTTGACATAGATGGCCACGGCCAGCAGCACCGTCATCCAGACCGGCGGATAGCGCGTGAAGGTGATGTCGAAGATACGCAGGATACGCGCCATGTAAGAGCCGACGCAGGCATACATGAAGCCGGAAAACAGCGGCACGCCGCCGAGGCGGAAAAAGGCATCCTCGGGATAGATCCATGATCCGGCAGCGGTTTTGAACAGCTCCATGCCGGTGCCGACCACGTGGAAAATCAGGATGACCTTGGCTTCATCGAGGGTTTCGAGCCGGAAGACCAGCATGCCGAGCTGGATCAGCAGGGCAGCGATAAACCACAGGTCGTAGCGGGCGAGGCCAATATCGGGCCACCAGAGCCGCGTCAGCAGGATCATGCCCAGCATCAAGCCGCCGAACAGGCAGGCCCAGGCCTGCTTGAGGCCGAAGACGATGAACTCGACAAAGCCATCGGCCAGGCCGCCACGCGGCAGCCGCGCCAGCACGCCATGCGCGGCAGCATCGATCCGCGCCTCCAAACTCGTGAACTGGTTCAAGCCCCTCGCCCTTGCTCACATCGCCCCGGCTGGATATGCCCTGTCGAAGGTTTCGGAATTATGGCGATGCTTCGCCGATCCGACCCGGAAACGCGGAGAAGCCGGCATGGCCAGACGTCGTCCCACCTCGTTGCGCACTTCGGTCGAGGATGTCGCCGCGTCCAAGCGCGCGCCATCGACGCCGCAAACCCAGTCGGCAGCATTCCGGCTGGCCTTTGCCGATGACGAGTTCATGACCTCGGAAGATACGCGCGGCATCCGTTTCCAGCTCGAATATATGAAGCCCGAATACCGGCTGCGCGAGCGGGGCATCAATTCGACGGTGGTGCTGTTTGGCGGGGCGCGCATTCCGGCGCCCGGCATGCCGGCCTGGGCGGCCAAGAACGAAGTGCAGAAGAAGAACCTCGAGGCGGCATCGCGCTATTACGACGAGGCGCGGCGTTTCGCGCAACTGGCCTCGTTCACCTCCAAGGCGCTCGACTTCAAGGATTATGTCGTCGTGACCGGCGGCGGGCCGGGCGTCATGGAAGCGGGCAATCGCGGCGCTGCCGATGTCGGCGCGCCCTCGATCGGGCTCAATATCGTGCTGCCGCATGAGCAGGCGCCCAATCTCTATGTGACGCCGGACCTCAGCTTCAACTTCCACTATTTTGCCACCCGCAAGATCCACTTCCTGATGCGGGCCAAGGCGGTGGCGGTGTTCCCCGGCGGCTTCGGTACGCTGGACGAGTTTTTCGAGACACTGACGCTGATCCAGACCGGGCGCATGGACAAGGTGCCGCTGCTGCTGTTCGGCGCCGAGTTCTGGAGCAAGGTCATCAATTTCGAAGCGCTGGCCGAAGCTGGCACCATCGCGCCCGATGATCCCAAACTCTTCACCATCGTCGACACCGCCGAGGAAGGCTGGGACATCATCCGGCAGTTCTACAACCTGCCCGAGATCGACGAGGTCCTGCGCGGGGATTGAACGATAGGCGGGGGTACCCGTCCCTATTGGTTAGGGATCGGCTCGGCGAGGTGATAGGCCCAGTGCCAATCAGGAGCGACCCCATGCCGACTATGTATCTCGTTCAGGCTTTCAAACTCAGCGGCAAGAAGCTGGTCGCCGACCCGGTGCAGCAATCCAAGACGGCCGAAAAGGCGATAGCCACGGCCGAGCGGCTGGCGCCCAGCCGCGCCGGCGTCATCGCCTTCTCGCAAGAGGTAGATGTCGAGACCGACACCTATGACGAGCCGCGCGTGTTGCTGCGGATCGGCTCGCTGCCGCCCGGCCTGATGGAAGGCTGACGCTACTTGTTCTCGCTGGCCGGGTAGACGCCGAGCACCTTGAAATAGTCGGTGAAGAACTTGAGCTCGTCGAAGGCGTGCTGCACGCCGATGTCGGAGGGGTGGCCCTCGATATCGGCATAGAACTGGGTGGCCGTGAAGGCGCCGCCCACCATGTAGCTCTCGAGCTTGGTCATGTTGACGCCATTGGTGGCAAAGCCGCCCATGGCCTTGTAGAGCGCCGCCGGCACGTTGCGCACGCGGAAGACGAAGGTGGTCTTGACCTTGCCGCTATCGGCCGGGGCTTCCTTGGGCTCGCGCGAGAGCACGAGGAAGCGCGTGGTGTTGTGATCGGCATCTTCGATATTGGAGGCCAGCACGTTAAGGCCATAGATCTCGCCGGCGAAGCGGGAGGCGATGGCGGCGACGGACTTGTCGGCCTTCTGCGACACTTCGCGGGCCGAACCGGCGGTATCGACGGCATTGATGGTGCGGAAGCCATGCTCGGTGATGAACTTGCGGCACTGGCCCAGGGCGACCGACAGCGACTGCACGGCCTTAATGTCAGCAAGGGTCGCGCCGGGCACGCCCAGCAGGTTCATCTCGACGCGCAGATAGGTCTCGCCGATGATGAAGAGGCCGCTTTCGGGCAGCAGGTGGTGAATGTCGGTAATGCGGCCATAGAGCGAGTTTTCGACCGGCACGACGGCAAAGTCGGCGCGGCCCGTTTGCACGGCCAGGATGGTTTCCTCGAAAGTGACGCAGCCGATCGCCTCTTCGCCGGGGAAGACATTGGTGGCGGCAGCGTGGCTGAAGGCGCCGGGTTCGCCCTGGAAAGCGATCTTCTTGGTCATCGGGAGGTCCGTTTCTGGTAGGCGAGAGGCTTTTGAACCGGGGCGAATGCGGAGTCAATTGAAGGACACGGCGGAGGCCCGCCATGGCGGTGGCGGGGAATTGTCGCAGTGAGCCTTTGCACGGTTGCGCCGCCCCCGCCTTGCGACTATCTTCCGCGCGCGTCGGACCCCTCCGTTGAGGCGATTTCCCTTTGGGATATCGAAAGTTGGGCTGGGTTCGACTATCGTCCACAGGGGATGGACTGGCAGAGAGACCAAATGGATTCGTTCGAGCTTAACAAGATCATGGGCGCCGTGCTGGGCACGCTGTTGTTCGTCATGGGCGCCGGCTTTGTCGCTGAAGCCATCTACCATCCCATCGAAGGCCGCGGCCCGGGCTATGCCCTGCCCGAGCCGGAAGCCACCGAGCATGGCGGCGAAGCTGCTGCCGCCGAGCCGGAAGTGCCGCTTGGCGTGCTGCTGGCCAGCGCCAGCGCCGAACGCGGCGCCGCCAGCGTCAAGAAGTGCCAGTCCTGCCATAACTTTGGCGAGGGCGACCCCAACAAGCAGGGTCCGGGACTTTATGGCGTCGTCGGCCGCCTCGAAGGCAGCCATGAAGGCTTCTCGTATTCGGAAGGCATGCTGGCTCACAACGCTGCCGGCGATAGCTGGACCTATGAGAACCTCAACCACTTCCTGACCAAGCCGGCCGATTATGTGCCCGGCACCAAGATGAACTTTGCCGGTATCCGCACCGCCGAAGAGCGCGCCGACATCCTGGCGTACCTACAGACGCTGTCGGCCGATCCGGTGCCGTTCCCGCCTGCCGAAGCTGCGCCAGCCCCGGCCGAAGGCGCCGAGGTTGCCGATCCGGCAGCCGCTGCCGCCGAAGCGGCTGGCACGCCGCAGCCCGACGCGACCGCGCCGACCGATCCTGCCGCAGCCGAGCCTGCCAATGCGGCCGAACCGGCAGCTCCCGCGGAAGTCGTCGACACCCCGACGACCACGCAGGGCGAGACGGCTGTGGAAGGTACCCCGACCACCAGCGGCACCGCGGCCACTCCGGCGCCAGCCACGCACTAGCCTTGCCGCGATAGCGTATTTCTTACAGGAGCCGCGCCCGACAGGGTTGCGGCTCCTGGCTTTTCCGAGGATCCGATCATGCTGCTGCTGCACCTGTCCGATGTCGATGAAGCGAGCTGGGCCGAGAAGCTGCGGGCCGAACTGGCGCCCTATCCGGTGGTGCGGCGCGGCGATGCGTTCGATCCGGCCGATGTGCGCTACATCTTCGTGTGGAAGCCCAAGCCCGAGGCATTCGAGGGGCTGACCGGGCTAAAGGCGATCCTGTCGCTGGGGGCGGGCGTCGATGCGCTGCTCAAGCATCCCAGCCTGCCTGAGGCGCCGATCGTCCGCTTCGTTGATGCCGATCTTAGCCAGCGCATGAGCGACTATGTGGTGGCGCATGTGACCATGCATCACCGGCTCTATACCCGCTTCCGCGCGGACCAGAAGGCGAAGCGTTGGAGCCAGCTCTATCCGCCGGCAGCGTCGGAAACGACGGTGGGCATCATGGGCATGGGCGTATTGGGGCAGGATGCGGTCACGCGCCTCTTGCCGCTAGGCTTCACGCTACGGAGCTGGAGCCGCACGCCCAAGGCCATCGAGGGCGTCGAGGGCTTTGCCGGGGAAGAGGCGTTCGATGCGTTTCTCGGCGGCACCGATATCCTGGTCAACCTGCTGCCGCTGACACCGGATACGACGGGCATTCTCAACTACGAGACGTTCGGCAAGCTGCGGCGCGGCAAGCTCGATGGCGGGCCTGTCATCGTCAATGCAGCGCGGGGCGGGCATCAGCGGGAGGCCGATATCGTCAAGGCACTGGACGATGGCACGCTGGGCGCCGCGAGCCTCGACGTGTTCGAGGTGGAGCCCCTGCCCGCGAGCAGCCCGCTCTGGGACATCGAGAATTGCTACATCACCCCCCATATCGCGGCGATCAGCAACGAGAAGAGCGGCGTGAGCTATTTCAGCAAGATCATCCGCGCACATGAGGCGGGTGAGGGGTTGGTCAATGTTGTAGATCGTGGGCGGGGGTATTGAGGCGCCGGATTCGGGGCCAACCCACCCCCAGCTGTGACATGCCCCCTCACCGGCGCTGCGCGCCGACCTCTCCCCCCGAGGAAGAGGTGACGGGGTCAGAGTTCCAGCGCCCAGTACTGGCCGTTGAGGTCGGCGCCGAAGGAGATGTGGCGTTCCTCGCGCACCAGGGCGAAGCCGGCGCCCTGATAGATGCGGCGGGCGGAGCCGAGGCTGTCCTGGGTCCAGAGGATGATGCGTTTGTAGCCTGAAGCGCGCGAGAAGCGGACGGCTTCCTCGACCAGCCGCTTGCCGATGCCGCGGCCGCGGAAGGCCGGCTCGGTATAAAGCATGCGCAGTTGCGCGGTTCCTTCCGGCTCGCCCGCAGCCGGGATGATAAAGACGGAGCCAGCGACCTCGCCATCCTGCTCGGCAATCCACAGTGCCTTGGGCGGATTGGCGGCGGCGGCTTCGTACTCGGCATAGATGGTGGTGATGAGCGCTTCGAAGGCGCCGTTCCAGCCCTGCTCCAGATGATAGAGCAGGCCTTGCCGGTGAATAAGCCAGCCGATCTCGCCAACGCGGTGGGGGCGCAGGATCAGTGGCTCGTCGCCCGGCTCGGCGAGCAGGGCCTCGATGCGGCGCATTGCACTGACGAGGTCGCGACGGCTGAATTCGTCCAGCGGCTCCAGCAGGCCATCGGCGGCCGCCGCGTCGCTCATTTCGTTGAAGTGGCGGAACAGTGCGTCGCCCTCGGGTGTCAGGGCCAGCGGCACCTGCCGCCGATCGCTGGTGCGGGGCAAGGAGGCGACGATGCCCTGATCCATCAGGCGCCAGACCAGCCGGCTCATCTGGGCGCGGTCCATGTCCAGCTCCTCGGCGATGATCGAGGACGTGGCACGACCGCGCCGACCCAGTTCGTAGACGAACCGGGCTTCGCTCAGGCTATGCGGGCTCTTGTGCATGCCCTCTTCGAGCAGGCCGATAATGCGGGTGTAAAAGCGGTTGAAGGCGCGCACCTGCGCGATATCGGCGGCGTTGACGGACATGGGCCCGACTCCAGTTGACTGTTGACATAGTCAACTGGATAATTGTCAAAGTCAACTATGTGGGTAGCGCTGTTTGAGCACCCCATAGATGGCGCGGATGCCCTGATCGGTGCCGCCAACGGGACGCGACGGCCGCGCCTCGGGCGCCCAGCCGAAAATATCGAGATGCACCCAGGCAGCGGCATTGGCGACGAAGCGGCGCAGGAACAAAGCTGCGGTGACCGAGCCGGCGAAGCTGCCGCTGCTGGCATTGTTCACATCGGCGATCTTGGAGCTCATCATGGCGTCGTAGGGCGACCAGAGCGGCATCTGCCAGAGCGGATCGTCCGCTGCGGCGCCCGATGCCATCAGCTCGCGGGCCAGGGCGTCGTCGGTGCTGTAGAGCGGCGGCAGGTCGGGGCCTAGCGCGACACGGGCGGCGCCGGTCAGCGTTGCCATATCGAGCAGCAATTCGGGCCGCTCTTCATCGGCCAGTGCCAGCGCATCGGCCAGGATCAGGCGTCCTTCGGCGTCGGTGTTGCCGATCTCGACCGTTATGCCCTTGCGCGACTTGAGCACGTCCCCGGGCCGGAAGGCGGCCCCGGCAATGGCGTTTTCGACGATGGGGATCAGCACGCGCAGGCGCAGGCGCAGCTTGGCCGAGACGATGGCGTGGGCGAGGCCCAGCACGTTGGCGGCGCCGCCCATATCCTTCTTCATCAGCAGCATGCCCGAGGCCGGCTTGATATCGAGGCCGCCAGTATCGAAGGTCACGCCCTTGCCCACCAGGGTTACCTTGGGGTGATGCGCATCGCCCCAGGAGAGGTCGATGAGACGTGGCGCCTGCGGGCTGGCGCGACCGACCGCATGGATCATCGGGAAATTGGCGCGCAGCAACTCGTCGCCGGAGATCACCTTGATCTTCATCTTGCGGGCGGCGGCAAAGGCGCGGATTTCGCTCTCGAAGGCGTCGGGGCCGAGATCGTTGGCCGGGGTATTGATGAGATCGCGCGCCAGCACTGCCGCCTCGACCAGCCGATTGACCTCGTCGCGATCGGCGCGGCCGGGGTCGGCCAGTTCGGGCGCTGCCCTGCCTTCGCGGTAGCGATCGAAACGATAGGCGCCGAGCCGGAAGCCGATGGCCGCAAGCGTCGGGTCGCCATAGGCACCTTCGAGCCGGTAGGTGCCGGGCCGGAGCGCAGCACTGGCCAGGCCCGTGACCAGAGCGGGCCGGTCAGCCGCGGCCCCCACGCCAAAGGCATAGCCCGAAACGGCGCCATCGCCAGATGGCAGCGCCAGGAGGCGTCCGCGCTGGCCGGAAAAGCCATTGGCATCGGCCCAGGCGCGCTGGGCTTCCGGCAAAGCGGCATCGGCGAGCTTGCCTTCCTCGACACAGATCAGAGGGGTGATTGGGGCCTTGGGCATGACGACTCCCTGACATTGAGACGTCACTTGTACTGGGCGAGGCCGCTTGCGGCAACGCGTGCGAGCCCGTCTTTAACCGGCTGTTAGGGTTAATGATTTATTGAAGAGCTATCGTGCCGCCTGGCTCGGGAGTTGCTCGTGACGTCGCTGAACCGCCTTTATAGCCCCCTGCGCAGCCTGTTGCTTGCCGGCGTGGCGGTCGTGGCGATCAGCGCCTGCGCATCGAACCGCGGCAACATGCCATCGCCGGACTATTCCGGCATGCCAGCCAGCCAGAGCCAGCAGGGCCTGGCCGAACTCACGGCCCGCTACAAATCCAACCCCAAGGACAAGGGCGTGGCCATCCATTACGCGGCCGCCTTGCGCGCCGTGGGGCAGAGCCAGCAGGCGGTTTCGGTGCTCGAAATCAGCATGGGCCAGTATCCAGGCGATGTCGACATATCGGTCGCCTATGCCAAGGCGCTGACGGCGGACGGGCGATTCGAGCAATCGCTGCAGGTGCTCGACAATGTCATCCGACCGGAAGCGCCGGACTGGAACGCCCTGCTCGTCAAGGGCGCGACGCTCGACCAGCTCGGCCGTAACCAGGAAGCGCGCGCTCTCTACGCGCAGGCGCTGGTGTTTGCGCCGGGCGAGGCCTCGATCGAGGCCAATATGGGCCTGAGCTATGCCATGACCAGCGAATTGCCGGCGGCCGAGCAGCATCTGCGCCGGGCCGCACAGATGCAGGGCGCCACGAGCCGTATCCGCCAGAACCTGGCGCTGATCGTGGGGCTGCAGGGCCGGTTCGAAGAATGCCGCGCCATCTACGCGGCGGAACTGCCGCCCGAGCAGGTCGAGAGCAACATGGCCTATGTGCGTGCCCTGCTGACCCAGCAGAACCGCTGGGACCTGATCGACAAGGGCTGATATGGCCGACAGGATCACCCGCTGGAATATCTACGAGCAGCCCATCGCCTCGCAGATGGAATATCGCCAGGCACGCCGGGCGGAAGCCCGGGAAATGATGGGCAAGACCGCGCAACTGGCGAGTAGTTTCGCCTCGATATCGTCCAGCAGGGCCATCGAAGAGGGGAACCTCTTCTCCCGCATGGCCACCGAGCGGATGATGGGCCAGCGGGTTTCCAAGAGCGCCTGAGCGTCAGCCGCCGACGGTCGACGCGACGGGGCCGCCGAACACTTTGATCATGGCCGGGGCCATGATGACGATGAACAGCACCGGCAGGAAGAACAGGATAAGCGGCACGGTCAGCTTGGGCGGCAGCGACGCGGCCTTCTTTTCGGCATCCATCATGCGGCCTTCGCGGCCTTCTTCGGCCATGACGCGGAGCGCCTGGCCCACCGAGGTGCCGTAACGGTCGGCCTGGATCAGCGCGGTCATCACCGACTTGACGCCATCGAGACCCGAGCGGCGACCCAGGTTGTCATAGGCGCGGCCGCGGTCTTCGAGGAAGGCCAGCTCGGCCGTGGTGAGGGTCAGCTCTTCGGCGAGCTCGACGCTCTGGGCGCCGATCTCCTTGGCCACCCGCTTAAAGGCGTGTTCCATCGACATGCCCGCCTCGACGCAGAGCAGCAACAGATCGAGGCAATCGGGCCAGGCCTTCTTGATCGATGCCTGGCGCTTGGACGTGGTGTTCTTGAGCATCAGGTTGGGCAGGTAGACGCCCACCAGGCCGGCGCCGATGGCATAGACCAGATTGAGGTAAAGCGGCCGATCGCCGGGCGCGAGTACGATGACGTAGACGCCGACCAGCGCGAAGACGATCAGCGGCGTGATGAAGCGCATGAAGAGGAACGTGGTCAGGTGCCCCTGCCCGCGATAGCCAGCCATGGCGAGCTTGTCGACCGTGGCATCGTCCTGGAACGCCTTCTTGAGATCGAAGCGCTCGACGACGTTCTTCATATAGGTCTTGGTTTCGGCATTGCGGCGAATGCCTCGACTGTCAGAAACGGCACCGCTGCCGCGCAGGCGGGCCATTTCCTCGGCGCGCATCTTTTCGCGCTCGAGGGCGACGCGCTTGATGCGGTCGCGCATTTCGGAACGGACGATGAAGCTGGAGCCGAAGGTGAAGACCACCGCCGCCATCGAGATGGCGGCCAGGATGGCGATCAGGGATTCGCGCTGGGTCAGAAGCTGGAGAATGTACACGGCAGCGTTCCCCCGTCAGTAATCGAACTGGATCATGCGGTTCATGATGAAGATGCCCAAAGCCAGCATGAACCCGCCAATGCCCAGCCAGATATGGCCAAGCGGGGTGAAGAACAGCGGCGCGAGATAGGCGGGCGACACCACGCTCACCAGGATGCCGACGACGAAGGGCAGCGAGCCGATAATGCCGGCGGAGGCCTTGGCTTCGGACGACATGGCCTTGATCTTCTGCTTCATCTTCTTGCGGTTGCGCAGCACCTTGGCCAGGTTCCCCAGCGCTTCGCTGAGATTGCCGCCGGCCTGCTGCTGCACGGTGATGACGACGACGAAGAAGTTGACCTCGGCCAGCGGCACGCGATCGAGGAGCACGGTCACGGCCTCGGTCATGGACATGCCGAAGGCCTGCTGATCGAGCACGCGGCCGAATTCGGACTTCACCGGCTCCTTGGCATCCTTGGCCACCACGCGGATGGAGTCATTGAGCGGCAGGCCGGTCTTGACGCCGCGCACGATGGCTTCGACGGCATTGGGCAATTCGTCGAGGAACAGGCTCTGGTATTTCTTGCGCTTGCGACCGACCCACCAGCGCGGCAGCAGATAGCCGGCGGCGAGGGCAAAGACCGGCGCCAGATAGATCGGCACCTGGACCAGCACCAGGATGACCATCGTTACGGCGCCGAAGATGACGCTGTTGCGGATGAAGGTGGACGGCTTGATGGTCATGCCGGCCTGGAACAGCAGCTGCGGCAATTTCAGGCGCTTCTTGGCGTTGAGCGCGTCAGTCTGGGATTTCAGCGCCTGCTGCACGCTCTTGCGGCGATCGTCGCGACTGCGGGCGGCGCTGGCCTCGAGGCGATTGACGCGCATGTCGCCCTGCAGCGCCTTGCGCCGCTTCTCGGCCCGGCCGCCGCCAAGCGCCGAGGGCACGAGGGCAAAGCCCGCGGCGCCGACGGTGACCATGGCCAGGATGATGAGGAGGAGCGCGGTCATTACGAATCCAGCAGTTGTTGCTGTTCGGTATTGGACTTTTCGAGCGCTTCGACGAGGTTGGCTTCCTCGTTGAAGTAGCGGGCACGCTCGGCAAATTGCGGCTTGGTGATGCCGGTGGAGCGATGCTTGCCGACCAGCATACCGTTGGCGTCTTCACCCATGATGTCGTAGAGGAAAATGTCCTGGGTCACGATGACATCGCCTTCCATCCCGAGGATCTCGGTGATGTGGGTGATGCGGCGCGAACCGTCGCGCAGGCGAGCGGCCTGGACGACGACGTCGATGGACGACGTGATCATTTCGCGAATGGTGCGGCTGGGGAGGCTATAGCCGCCCATGGTGATCATGGATTCAAGACGGCTGAGGGCTTCGCGCGGGCTGTTGGCGTGGAGCGTGCCCATCGAACCATCGTGGCCCGTATTCATGGCCTGGAGCAGGTCGAAGGATTCGGGGCCGCGGACTTCGCCGACAATGATGCGTTCGGGACGCATACGCAGGCAGTTCTTGATGAGATCGCGCATGGTGATCTCGCCTTCGCCCTCGAGGTTGGGCGGGCGGGTTTCGAGACGCACCACATGCGGCTGCTGGAGCTGCAATTCTGCCGAGTCTTCGCAGGTGATGACGCGCTCGTCCTTCTCGATGAAGGCGGTGAGGCAATTGAGCAAGGTGGTCTTGCCCGAACCGGTACCGCCCGAGATCAGCACATTGGCGCGGACGCGGCCCAGGATGCGCAGTACTTCGGCGCCTTCGGGCGAGATGGAGTTGTATTTGACGAGCTGCTGGAGCGTCAGCTTGTCCTTCTTGAACTTACGAATGGTGAGCGCGGCGCCGTCGATGGCGAGCGGCGGGGCGATGACGTTCACACGCGAGCCGTCGGGAAGGCGGGCGTCGCAGATGGGCGAGCTTTCATCGACGCGGCGTCCGACCTGGGACACGATGCGCTGGCAGACATTCATCAGGTGGGCGTCGTCGCGGAAGCGCACATTGGTCAGGCGCACCTTGCCGGCGACTTCGATGTAGCATTTCTGCGACCCGTTCACCATGATGTCGGCGATGTCATCGCGCGCCAGCAGCGGCTCGAGCGGGCCATAGCCGAGCACGTCATTGCATATGTCCTCGAGCAGGTCTTCCTGCTCGGAGATGGACATGATGATGGACTTGAGCGCGATAATTTCGGCGACGATGTCGCGGATTTCCTCGCGCGCCGCGTCCTGGTCCATGGTCGCGAGCTGGCTGAGATCGATGGAGTCGATCAGCGCGTTGAAGATGGCCGACTTGGTGTGGAAATATTCCTTGTCGCGCGCGGCGTCGGCCGGGGCGCGGACGTCGACGACTTCCTCGCTGCCCGCCCGCATGCGACCGGCCATGGTATCGGTGTCGGCGGCCCGACGCGCCGGCGGCGGCGGTTCGGCGCGCGGCGCGGCACTGGGAATCGGACGCGGCATTTCGCCGACGCCCGGGGTATTGCCGCCAAAGGATGTGCGCTTGCCAAACATGGTCGTCCTACCGTTCTATCGGAGCGTCCGAGCCGCCTCAGGCCCGCTTCTTGAGGAACGAGGGCAGCTTCATCAGGCTTGATGATTTGCCCCCGGTATGGCTCGCCTGCCGCCCCGTCACATGCATGCTGATGGCGCGGTAGACGTCGTTGATCTTGTTGTTGGCAGCGACCTCGGCGATCATCTGCCCGTTATTGGCAGCCGTGCCGAACAGGGCCGCGTCGAATGGCAATTGCCCGATGAGCTGGCATTCCACCGAGCTGGCGAATTCGCCCGGGTTGATCTCGGGGCGGCGCGGCATGGCCACCTTGTTGAGCACCAGACATGGCGCATTTTCGGTGGGGCGCAGGGCGCGCACCGTGTCCGCCATGTTCTTGGCATTGCGCAGGTTGGCGAGATCAGGCTCTGCGACAATCACCACTTCATCGACCGTGGCCAGAGTCTGCCGCACCCAGGCATTCCAGGCATGCGGAATGTCGAGCACCACCATGGGCATGGTGTTCTGGCAAAGCTCGAGCACCTGCTCGAATTCGCGCTCCTCGAAATCGTAGGTACGATCCAGCGTCACCGGGGCGGTCAGCAGGCTGATATGGTTGGCCGCCTTGCTCATAAGGCGATCCAGCATGGTCTGGTCGACCTTCTGGTTGGCCATCAGGGCATCGGCCAGGCCGTGCGGCGGATCCTGGTTGAAGTTGAGGCCAGCGGTGCCGAAGGCCAGGTCCATGTCGAGGATCAGACTGTCCTGCCGCAGCGCGGTGGCAATCGCCCAGGCGACGTTGTGGGCAACGGTCGAGCTGCCAGCGCCGCCCTTGGCGGAGATGAAGGCCACCGTGCGGCCGATGGGGGCTGCATTCTCGGAGGCGAAGAGTTCGGTGATGGCGCCGACGATCTGCTGGGCGGTCGCGGGCAGCACGATATATTCGGAGATGCCGGAGCGGATCAGCTCGCGATAGAGCAGCACGTCGTTGACATGTCCCAGCACGACCACGCGGGTCGAGGCGTCGCAGACATCGGCCAGCCGCTCGAGCGCGCCCGGAATTTCATCGGGGGCCAGGAGGGTTTCGACGATGATCAGATTGGGTGTGGGGTTGGACTTGTAGGTCTCGACCGCGCCATCGATGCCGCCATTATGCGTCGTCAGCGCCACCTTGGACATGCGCCGATCATGGATGGCGCTTTCGACCAGTTGGGCGGTCTGGGACTGCTCGCAGAAGGCCTGGATGGTGATGCGCGGGATAAGGCGCGCGCCGGGCGAAATGTCTGCCGACGGCTCTTCGGTCCGCTTGGGCTCAGATGACAGGAAACTCATAAAACCGATACTCCTTGACGCTGGCCTCAGTCGAGGACGAAGCCGACCGAACCGTTGAAGGTGCCGCGCATCTCGCCGCTGCCGCCGACCCCGTACATGGTCTCGAGCTTGCCCAGGAAGATGGCCTCGGCATCGCTCGCCACCGCTGACCTGTCAGTGGGCAGCGGGATGGAATTGGCGGGACTGGGCTGGACCAGATAGGGGGTGACGAGAATGACCAGCTCGGTCTGTTCGGTCTGGAAATCCCGCGAGCGGAACAGGGCGCCCAGGATCGGGATATCGCCGAGCCAGGGGAACTGTTCGATCTGCTGTGTGGATTTTTCCTCGAGCAGACCGCCGATGGCGAGCGTTGTGCCGCTAGGCAGTTCGACCGAGGTGCTGGCCTCGCGCTTGGTGATCGAGAAATCGGCCTGCGGCTCGGATACCGAGGTCTGGACCTGAAGCGCGATGACGCCATTGGATTTGACCACCGGCGTGAAACCCAGCTCGACGCCATAAGGCTTGAACAGGACCGTGCGGGTGGTGCCGCCATCCTCACTTTCATCAAAGGTGTAGTAGGGCAATTCGCCGCCGGCCAGGAACTTGGCTTCCTCACCCGAGATGGCCGTGAGGGTCGGCTGCGCCAGGATGCGCAGCGCGCCATTCTGTTCGAGTGCGCGAATGCCTGCGGTGATGTTGTTGCCGTTCGCCGGCCCGAACCGGGCATCGGCGCCGTGCGGAATATCGCCGTCGATCATCACATTAGCGATGTTGAAGACGTTGGAGATGCCGACGTTGAAGACCGAGGCGAGATTGATGCCGAATTGCTTGGCGACGTCACGCTTCACTTCGGACACGGTCACCTGCAGCATGACCTGCTGGGAGCCGGACACATCGAGGATATTGGCGACGTTCTGCTCGCCACCGGCGAACTGATAGGCGATTTCGGAGGCGCGATCGCGATCCTCGCCGGACATGACATTGCCGGTCAGCACCACGCGGTTGATCCCACCATCGAGCGTTACCGATTCAACGCGTATGTTGGAACCGGGAAGAATGCGGGCAAGCGCGATCTGCAGCGCGTTGCCCACCTGGGATGGTTCCTCGATCACCTGCACGTCGAGGACGGCGATCGTCTGACCCCGGTCATCGAGAAAGAAGATGTTGGTGTCGCCACCCGTGATCCCCTGGACGATGGCGCGCGTGCGGGTTCGCATGATCGCGGCCGCTACGCCCGGCTGGGAAACGATGACTTCGGCCGCGCCGGCAGGCAGATCGACCAGAGCCGTCTTGTTGATCTCGATCTCCACGGAGCGCGTGCTGCCATAGGCCGCCGGAGTTACGGTGACATGGGTTTCGTCGGCCAGGGCGGCTGACATGCCCAGTGGCGCCATCAGGGCAATGGCCAGCAGCGGCGCGGCGAGGAGACCCGTGGTCAGGCGGCGGAAATTGGGGGACTGATTGATCATGATCATCTCCGCCCCTACTGGGGCACCACCTCAGGTTGGACGGACGTGGAGCCCGGGGACATTGCATGGCCACCCTGGGCTGGGTTGGCGCCGGCGAGGATCGACTGTTCCTTGCCAAAGCGGATCAGCCGCACCGTCTGGTTGGAGTTCGACGTATCGGCGACTGTGGTCTTGTTGAAATCGACCACCGACCGCAGCGTCAGCGATAGCTGGCCGAGGGTCGAGGCGTTGATAAGGGTCTCGGCCTGGGCCGGATTGAGTTCGAGCGTGGCGATGGTCGAGCTGTCGAAGGTCACGGGGGTGGGCGCCGGCGCGGCAGGATCTTCCTGGCCGCCGGAGACGCCCATTTCGCCCAGGCGCGCGCCGATGGCGAGCACGCGCACATTGTGCAGGATGACTTCGGACTGCTGGCCGACATCGGTCTGCGTCGTCAGCAGCACATCGACATGATCGTTGGGGACGACGAAGCCGCCGGCGCTCGACACGGCCGACACGCCGACCGACACGCCGCGCATGCCCTCAGCCAGAACGGCGGACAGGTAACCCTGGTCGGCCCGGACCAGCTTGGCCTCGCGGATCGGCTCGCCGGGGAAAAATTCGAAGCGTGCCACGGCGCCGGTGAGATCGACGGTGGCATCGGGCATGGCCGAGATGGTCACATATTCCGGGCGAATGGCGCCTTCCGGCCAGTCCTGCCATTCAAGGCTCTCGGGGCTCAGCCGTTCGCCCATGCCGATCGGCGCCCTAGCGACGAGAATCTGGGTCTTGGCTTCCTGCACCACCTCGGTCTGCACGACCTGCTGGGGCGCCGGACGACCGCCGCGCGTGACCAGAAATGCCGCCAAGCCGCCGGCGACAAGCGCCACGAGCAACAAGATGATACGCGCCGGCTTCATGACTCACTCCGGTTGTACGCGGGCGCAAATGGCCCAGTTCCACCGGTGAACTCTGAACGCAAAGGGTCAAAGTTTGGTTAACCGTAGCTTTGCGGATGCGGTTAACAATATGTAAATTTTAGCTTTTTGCGACTGAAGCAGCAAAAGCGGGGCATTGCGCCAGGTTTACTGGAGCAACACGGAAGCGTTACTTCTGCACAGACTGATCAGGCGACCAGACGTTCGAAGATGATCGAATTGGAATAGGTGAGCATGCCGGCCAGGGCGAGCGCGATGCCATAGGGCACGCCGCTCTTGCGATCATGCAGGCGCTCGAGCCAGCGATAGCGGGCGAGGAACGGCGTCAGCGGCAGCCGGCGCAGGACCAGGATGGCCAGGGTCAGCACGCCGCCGAGCAGCGCGGCATAGACCAGATAGGGCAGCGTCAGGCCAAAGCCGAGCCACAGCGTGGTCGCTGCCGCCAGCTTGGCGTCGCCGCCACCGATGACGCGCAGGGCGAAGAGGCCGAAACCGACGCCGAGCACCACCAGGGCGCAGGCCATATGCATGGCGAATTGCTGCAAGGGCAGGTTGATGGCAATGGCCACCACGAAGAAGCTGGCGACCAGGAACAGGACGAGTTTGTTGGAAATCCGCATCGTCAGCAGGTCGGACGACGCCGCGAGCGCCATCGCGGCCGGAAACAGCAGCAATGCGATCGTGGACATTTGTCGAACCTCCTCGGAGCCATTTTCCGATCCGGTGGATCAGCGGCGGCTCAAAACCTGCCAGAACTCGATTAACAATCTGAAAAACAAAAGGGGGGCGTTTCCGCCCCCCTTGCAACAGTCGATCCTTGGCGGATCGATTAGTCGGGCACGACAACGGTGTCGAGCTTGTCCGAGATATCGTTGAACAGGGTACCGAGGCTGCCGCCGAGCGAGGTGGCGGCAAGGATGATACCAACAGAGATCAGAGCGGCGATAAGGCCGTATTCAATTGCGGTCGCGCCGGACTCGTCCTTGGCGAAACGTGCGAAGATGTTCATTCCCAGGCTCCATTTTTACGTCATCGAGGACGTCATCGTTCGACACGTCACACATCGAACACGAGCGAAGTTAGTCGGCAGTTCTTGAAATTGCGTTAATTGAGCGATGCAGCGCGGGTGGTTCCGCCACGAATTTCCTATACTGTTCAACGATTTAACAGAAAGCGTTGCATTTTACGCATGCAATGGACGGCCAAGTATATTATGCAAATTTCACGCGATATTTCGTCGATCTAAATTGATCGGCAATTGCGGATCGTTCTATTTCAAGCTCTTGCCTGCCATCATGGAATGTTTTGAAGGTTGTTGCAGTCCGGGCATTTGCCAAAAATAAACCATTCTGGCTGAAAATGGCTGCATCGAGTATCAGTATGCCGGAACCAACATGCGCCCCATGCTTGCCACTGCCTTCGCACTCTGCCTGTCGCTGGCATCGGGCCTCGCGGCGGCGCCGGCCATCGCCGCCGACGGCGCACCGATCAATGTCAATGTGAACATGGCGCGCATCCTGCGCATCAACGCCGCGGCCGCCACTGTCATCGTGGGCAATCCCGGCGTGGCCGATGTCACGATCCAGGATCCGCAGACGCTGATCCTTACCGGCAAGAGTTTTGGCCAGACCAACCTGATCGTGCTCGACAGCTCGGGCAATCCGATCGCCGATACGCTGATCGAAGTCGTGCAGATGCAGGCCGGCGTCGTGACCGTCTATCAGGGCCAGGCGCGCACGAGCCTTGCCTGCGCACCGGTCTGCCAGTCGATCGTAATGATGGGCGATGATGCCAACTTCTCCTCGCAGGCGGTTGCATCGTCCCAGTTGGTGCAGCAGCTCGCCAACTGATCTTCACCCACCGTTAACCTTTGCCGAAACTGTGGGGTGAGCGACGCGCTTATCCTAACTTCCGGTTATCCATGCGCGCCTAGGGTTGCCCGGCTACAGCACCGGACGCGCCCGATCGATGACCGAAAGTCCCGCACTGCCGAAGGATCGCACACCGCTTTTGCGGCTGCGCAGCTTTGCGCGTGACGAGAGCGGCGTGACGGCCATCGAATTTGGCCTCCTCGCCCTGCCCTTTTTCTCCATTCTGGGCGCCATTCTTGAAACCGCGCTGGTGTTTCTCTCCGGGCAGGTGCTGGAAAGCGCAGTGCAGGATGTCAGCCGGCTGATCCGCACCGGCCAGGCCCAGGAAGCCGCCATGACGCCGGCGGGCTTCAAGGCGCTGGTCTGCGAGCGCGCGTTCGGCCTCATCAGCGATTGCGACGCGATGCATGTCGAGGTCAAGGTGATCACCGCCTTCGCCAACATCGACATGACGCCACCGGTCAACTGGACCTGCGGCGCACCCAATGTCGGCGAGACGGCAGCACAGGCCGCAGCACGATGCGCGGCATGGACACGGCCGGAGGGCTACACGCCGGGCAATGGCTCCAACGTCGTCATGGTGCAGGTCTATTACAAATGGCCGGTCATCGTGCCCTTTGGCGGCCTGGGGCTGGGTAACCTGCCGGACGGACGTCGCCTGATGGGTGCGGCCACCGTGTTCCGCAACGAGCCCTTCACGTCGTCATCATCATGAGAGCGCTGTTGGATCAAGTGCTGGCAGGGATGCGGCGGCTGCGACTGGCGGAAGCCGGCACGGCGGCCGTGGAGTTCGCGCTGGTCCTGCCGATCATGCTGATGCTCTATGTCGGCTCGGTCGAAGTCAGCGCGCTGATCTCGATGGACCGCAAGCTGCAATCGGTGGCTGGTTCGCTGGGAGACCTCGTGGCGCGCTCGGACACGACGATTTCGGCGGCCGCCCTGACCGACTATTTCAAGGCGGCGGCGGGCATCATGACGCCACACCCGACCAGCGGGCTGCGGCAGGTCGTGACCGAGGTGGAGGTCAAGGCCGACGGTACGACCAGCGTCAAATGGTCCCGCCAGTATCTCAACGGCGTCTACACCACCGGTCCTTATGCCGCCAATACCACCTACCCGCTGCCCACCGCGATGACCAATGTGTCGAGGGGCAGATTCGTCATCGTGTCCGAAGGCTATTTCGACTACCCGCCGCTCTATGGCTTTGCCTTCGACCAGACGATCAACCTGCATCGCGAGAACTTCTTCATCCCGCGCTTTGGCGGCAGCATCACGCTCAATTAGGGCGGCTTGCACGGACCAACCGCCCATGCCACAAGCCGGCATCCTCTCCTGCCCGGCGGTATGCTCATGAACGATACGCTTGTCCCCGTGTTCGACCTTGGCGGCGTGTTCGTCGACTGGAACCCGATGTACCTGTTCCGCAAGCTCTTCGACAGCGAAGAGGACGCGCAGTGGTTCCAGGACAATATCTGCACGCTGGCCTGGAACCTCGAATTCGACGCCGGCGAGATCTATTCGGAAGGCGTGGCCAAGCTCATCACCCGCTTCCCCCGCTACTGGCGCGAAATCCAGGCCTATGACCTGCGCTGGAAGGAAACGCTGGGCGATTTCATCCAGGGCACGATCGATATCCATGACGAGCTGATCGAGCAGGATATCCCGACCTTTGCCATCACCAACTTCTCTTGGGAAAAGTGGGTGAGCTGCCTGCCGGAATGGCCGTTCCTCGAGAAGTTCGACGGCGTGATCGTCTCGGGCCTCGAAGGCCTGGTGAAGCCCGATCCGCGGCTCTATCGGGTGTTCTGCGAGCGCTATAGCCTGGCGCCCGACAATTGCGTTTTCATCGACGACAGCGAACAGAACATCGTGGCGGCGCGGAAGTACGGGATGCACGGCATCCACTTCAAGGACCCGGCGGCACTACGGAAAGAGCTGATCGCACTGGGTTTGCCGCTCAAGGCGAAGTAGGGGCTCTCTTACCTCGCCCCTCTGGGGAGAGGTCGGCGGCGCAGCCGTCGGGTGAGGGGACTTTACTGGGTGAGGTGCGCGCGAAAAGACCCCTCACCCGACCCTGCGGGTCGACCTCTCCCCGGAGGGGCGAGGTAAGAACGGGGCCCTACTTCGTCCCGTACATCCGGTCGCCCGCATCCCCAAGGCCCGGGATGATATAGCCCTTCTCGTTGAGATGGGTGTCGATCGAGGCGGTGAAGACCGGCACGTCGGGATGGGCGGCGGTGAAATTCTTGATGCCTTCGGGCGCGGCCAGCAGGCACAGGAAGCGGATATTGTTGGCGCCGCGTTCCTTGAGCTTTTCGATCGCCGCGGTGGCCGAATTGCCGGTGGCCAGCATCGGATCGACCACAATGATCAGGCGGTCTTCGAGGTTGGACGGCGCCTTGAAGTAATATTCCACCGGCTCGAGCGTCTCGTGATCGCGATAGATGCCGATATGGGCGACGCGGGCGGCGGGCACCAGGTCGAGCATGCCATCGAGCAGGCCATTGCCGGCGCGCAGGATCGAGGCGAAGACCAGCTTCTTGCCCTTGATGGAGGGGCTGTCCATCTGCGCCATCGGCGTCTCGATGGGGATCATTTCGAGCTCAAGATCGCGCGTCACCTCGTAGCACATCAGATGCGCGATCTCGCGCAGCAGGCGCCGGAAACCCGCGATCGAGGTCTCCTTGTTGCGCATGATAGTGAGCTTGTGCTGGATCAGCGGGTGATCGATGACGGTTACGTTGCTCATGGGATCACCTTGTTCCGCTACAGGAAGGATTTGCCGTGGCGGCCGGGCGCGAGGCCGAGCCAATGGGCAATGCTCTCACCTATATCAGCCAAGGTGGGGCGAATGCCAATCTCGCCCTGCGACAGGCTTGGGGAAAAGACCAGGATCGGCACCTGTTCGCGGGTATGGTCGGTGCCCGGCCAGGTCGGATCGTTGCCGTGATCGGCGGTCAGGACCAGCAGGTCGTCCTGGCGCAGCTTGGCGATGAGTTCGGGCAGGCGAGAATCGAAATATTCGAGCGCCGCGGCATAGCCCGGCACGTCGCGGCGATGACCGTATTCGCTGTCGAAATCGACGAAATTGGTCATGATGAAGGCGTTGTCGGCGGCCATTTCCATGGCGTCGAGCGTCTTGTCGAAGAGCTGCGGCAGGCCGGTGCCCTTGATCTTGTGAGTCACGCCATGGCCGGCATAAATGTCTGAGATCTTGCCGATGGCGTAGACCTGGTTGCCCGCCGACTGGTTACGATCGAGCAGGGTCGGCTCGGGCGGGGAGATGGCGAAGTCGCGGCGATTGCCGGTGCGCTTGAAGCTCGTGGCGTCATCGCCAATGAAGGGCCGGGCGATGACGCGGCCGATCATCAGCGGCGCGGTGAGCTCGAAGGCGATCTGGCAGATTTCGTAGAGCCGTTCGAGGCCGAAGGCGCCCTCATGCGCGGCGATCTGGAACACCGAGTCGATCGAGGTGTAGCAGATGGGCTTGCCCGTGCGGATGCTCTCCTCGCCGAGGGCGGCGATGATGTCCGTGCCGGAAGCGTGCTTGTCGCCGAGGATGCCGGGCAGCTTGGCCCTGCTGATGAATTCGGCGATCAGATCGGGCGGGAAGGTCGGTTCGGACTGCGGGAAATAACCCCAGTCGAAGGGGACCGGCACGCCGGCGATCTCCCAATGACCCGACGGAGTGTCCTTGCCGCGGCTGACCTCGCGGCCGACACCGAAGCGGCCACCCTTGGCGGCAGCCGAAAGGCCCGGCGGCAGCTTGCCGGTCGAGAGCCGGATTGCCGCGCCGATGCCAAGCGCGTCCATATTGGGGATCTTCAGCGGCCCGTCGCGCAGGCCCTCGCGGTTGGCGTCGCCGGCGGCGGCCCATTCGATGATGTGGCCGAAGGTATTGGCACCAGAATCGCCATACTTGTCGGCGTCCGGCGCGCCGCCAATGCCGACGCTGTCGAGAATGCAGAGAATGGCACGGGGCATGGTCGGCTCCTGATCAAGTGTCGGCCCCCCTTGAGAGGAGGGAGGCCATAAAAATACTAGGTCGGCGGAATGGTTACTGCGATCAGCGGAAAACTCGGTGCGCTGTCACCCAGGCGATAGGCGGATTTGAGGCGGGCTTCGGCATCTGCGGCCGTAGCCTCGTCGCGGGCATGGATGCGGGCGATCGGCGTGCCGGCATCGACCTTGGCGCCGAGGCCGACGAGGCGATCGAAGCCGACGGTGTGATCGATGCTGTCTGATGGCATGGTGCGGCCGCCGCCGAGGGCGACGACTGCCATCCCGACGGCGCGGGTGTCGATCTCGACGATGGTCCCCTGCCCGGACGCGAAGACATCGCGGATGATGGGCGCGGGCGCCAGGTGACGGTCCATGTTCTCGACGAAGTCGGCGGGGCCGCCGAGGGCCGCCACCATGCGGCTGAAGCGCTCGGTGGCGCGGCCGCTATCGAGCGCGTCATCGACCTGCTTGCGGGCTTCGGTGACGCTTGTCGCGACGCCGGTCATGGCGGCGACTTCGGCGCAGAGGGCCAGCGTCACCTCGCGCAGGCGCGCATCCTGGTGCTTGCCGGTGAGGAAATCGACGGCGTTGCGGACTTCGAGCCCATTACCGGCGGCGGAGGCCAGCGGCTCGTTCATGTCGGTGATGAGAGCTCCGGTCTTGAGGCCCGCGCCATTGGCGACTTCGACGAGGCTCTTGGCCAGATCGCGGGACTTTTCCAGCGTCGGCATGAAGGCGCCCGAGCCGGTCTTGACGTCGAGGATCAGTGCGCCGAGGCCAGCGGCGAGTTTCTTCGACAGAATCGAGGCGGTGATCAGCGAGATGGATTCGACCGTGCCGGTGACGTCGCGGATCGAATAGAGCGTCTTGTCGGCGGGGGCGAGATCGGCGGTCTGGCCGATAATGGCGCAACCGGCTTCGCGCACGACCTTGCGGAACAGGGCATTGTCGGGGCTGGTGGTGTAGCCGGGGATGGCATCGAACTTGTCGAGCGTGCCGCCGGTATGGCCGAGGCCTCGGCCGGAAATCATCGGCACATAGATGCCGATCGCCGCAAGGATCGGCGCCAGCATCAGGCTGACATTGTCGCCGACGCCGCCGGTGGAATGCTTGTCGGCGACAGGGCCATCAAGATCGGACCAGTCGAGCACGGTGCCGCTATCACGCATGGCCGTCGTCAGCGCGACGCGCTCGGGCATGGTCATGTCACGGAAGTACACCGCCATGGCGAAGGCGGCGGCCTGGGCGTGGGACACGGTGCCCTGGGCGAAACCGGCGATGAAGGCAGCGATGTCGGCGGCAGCGAGGGCTTCGCCATTGCGCTTCTTGATGATGACTTCTTGGGGGAGGAAGACCATGGGTGGGCTTTCTGCTTTTCCGAACCCATCATCCACAATGTCACCCCGGCGAAGGCCGGGGTCCATCTTGAGATGTGTGTTCGTGACTATATCTCAGGATGGTTCCCGGCCTTCGCCGGGATGACATCGCGTGAGTTGAGGTCTCACGCCCCGTACGGAATCCACACGTTCTTGACCTGCGTCGCCCGGGCCAGGAAGTAATCTCCCTCGAAGCGGCGATCGGCCAGATCGTAGTTCAGCCCCCGCGTGGTCCAGGTCTGCTTGAGGTTGGTGATCGACGCCTTCTCGACCATGGTCGAGGCCTCGGCCGATCCCGCAAACCACAGACCATCGACGCCATCATGCTCGGCCAGCGTCTTGGCCAGCGAAACGCTGTCTCCAGTGACGATGTTGATGACGCCCGAGGGCAGGTCGGAGGTTTCCATGACCTGATAGAGGTCAGTGATGGAAATTGGCGCCTGGCTCGAGGGCACCAGCACCACCGTATTGCCCATGGCGAGAGCCGGGGCGATCAGCGCGATGGAGCTGAGCAGCGGACGCGAGGCGGGAGCGACAATGCCTATGACGCCGAGCGGTTCGACCATGGCGGCGGCCACGGCGCGCACCGGCGGATTGTGCACGGCGCCATCGTATTTGTCGGCCCAGCCGGCAAAGGCGAAGAGGCGTTCGACCGAGAGAGCGACTTCGTTGGCCCCGTCTTCGCCGGTCTGCGCCTTGATGCGAGCGGCGAATTCGTCGCGGCGGTAGTCGAGGTTTTCGGCGAGGAAGTAGAGGATCTGGGCGCGGGAATGGGCCGCGGTGGTCGACCAGCCGAGCGCAGCACGGGCGGCTTCGACGGCGTTGCGGATGTCCTTGCGATTGCCGTCGCCGACTTCGCCGATCAGCTTGCCGGACGCGTCGAGCACGGCGCGGGAATAGCCGCTATCGGGGCGGGCCTGCTTGCCGCCGATATACATCTTGGCGGTCTGGTCGAGGTGGGTTTCGTCGAGCGGATTGGCTGCCTTGGCGGCAACGGCCTTGGCTACGGGAGCCGCCTTGAGCTCCTTTTCCCAACCCTGCTTGAGATACGCAGCCATGCCTTCGCGGCCGCCCTCGCGGCCGAAGCCGCTTTCCTTGTAGCCGCCGAAGCCGACCGCCGCGTCGAAATTGTTGGTGCCGTTGATCCAGACCACGCCGGCCTTGATCTTGGGCGCGATATCGAGGGCGAGGTTGATGTTCTCGCTCCAGATAGTGGCGGCGAGGCCATATTTGGTGTTGTTGGCGAGCGCGACGGCCTCTTCAGGCGTGCGGAAGCTCATGGCGACCAGCACCGGCCCGAAGATTTCCTCGGCTACCAGCGTATTGGCGGGCGAGACATTGGTGACCAAAGCAGGCTTGAGGAAGCAGCCACCGCCCGGCAGATCGCCATCGGGTTCATAGATGATGGCGCCTTCCTTGGTGCCACGCTTCATCAGGTCGCGGATGCGCTCGACCTGCACCGGGGCGACCAGCGCGCCGATATCGACCGACTTATCGAGGGGATCGCCGACGCGGAGGCTGGCCATGCGCTTCTTGAGCTTGGTGATGAAGCGCTCTTCGATGCTTTCCTGCACCAACAGGCGCGAGCCGGCGCAGCAGACCTGGCCCTGATTGAACCAGATAGCATCGACCAGGCCCTCGATGGCGCTATCGATATCGGCGTCTTCGAACACGACATAGGGCGACTTGCCGCCCAGTTCGAGCGACAGGCCCTTGCCGGTCCCGGCCGTGGCGGCGCGGATGATCTTGCCGACTTCGGTCGAGCCGGTGAAGGCGATCTTGTCGATATCGGGGTGATTGACGATGGCCGAACCGGTGTCGCCCTCGCCGGTGACGATATTGACCACGCCCTTGGGCAGGCCGACGCGCTCGCAGATTTCGGCGAAAAGCAGCGCCGTCAGCGAGGTGAATTCGGCGGGCTTGAGGATGACCGTGTTGCCGGCGGCGAGCGCCGGGGCGATCTTCCAGGCCAGCATCAGCAGCGGGAAATTCCACGGGATGATCTGGCCGCAGACGCCATAGGGCACGGCGTCGGGGAATTCGCGGGCAAGGTGCTGGGCCCAGCCGGCATGGTGGTAGAAGTGGCGGGCGACGAGCGGGATATCGATATCGCGGCTCTCGCGGATCGGCTTGCCGTTGTCCATGGTCTCGAGCACCGAGAACAGGCGGGCATGCTTCTGAATGGCGCGGGCGATGGCATAGAGATACTTGCCACGCTCGTAGCCTGAGAGAGCGCTCCAGCCCTTGAAGGCGGCGCGGGCGGCCTTCACCGCGGCGTTCACGTCCTCGGCCGTGCCGTCGGTGATCTGCGCCAGGCTCTTGCCATTGGCCGGATTGTCCGACGAGAAGGTCTTGCCCGGCTTGGTCCATTTGCCATCGATGAAATGACCGAACTTGCGGCCATGGCTATCGAGCCAGGCATTGGCCTGCTCAGGGCCTTCGGGTGCCGGGCCGTAATCAAGCGACTGGAAGATTTGCGCGATCTTGTTCATGTGTGGCCTCCTCGCGAGTGCCGAATTTTGCGGTGAGGCCGGAACCCCCACCCTGTCCCTCCCCTCAAGGGGGAGGGGACCCTCCCGGTCAACCTTGTCCCCACGAACACCGAACCAGCGGCGCTATCGCCTCCCTCCCCCTTGAGGGGAGGGAGCGAGGGTGGGGGTTCAGAACGTCGTCAAACCATCGGCTGGCGATAATCGGCCGAATAGTGTCCGGTCAGCCCATGCTCGAGCTGCCGCTCGATATCGGTCAGCAGCGAACTCGCGCCAAACCGGAACAGGTGCGGCTGCAGCCAGTGGGTGCCCAGTTCTTCCTTCATCAGTGCCATGTAGTTCAGCGCGTCCTTGGTGTGCGCGATACCGCCGGCGGGCTTGTAGCCGATCTCGATGCCGGTCTCTTCGGCGAACCAGCGGATCATGCGGATCATGGTCAGGCTGGTCACGAGGTTGGCGTTGACCTTTTCCTTGCCGGTCGAGGTCTTGATGAAATCGGCGCCGGCCAGCATGCAGACGAGGCTCGCCTTGGCGATATTGGTCTGGGTGGCGAGTTCGCCGGTGCCCAGGATGGTCTTGATATGGGCGTCGCCGCAGGCCTTGCGGAAGGCTTTGACCTGGTCGTAGAGCGCCTGCCAATCGCCGCGCAGCACCATGCCGCGCTCGATGACGATGTCGATTTCCTTGGCCCCGTCGGCCACCGACATCTCGATTTCCCTGAGCTTGGTCTCGATGGGCGCGAGGCCATGCGGGAAGGCGGTCGAGACCGCAGCGACCGGAATGCCGGTGCCATCGAGCGCGTTCACGGCCGTCTTGACGAAGCTATGATAGACGCAGACGGCGCCGGGCAGGATGCGCAAGCCGCCGATATCGAGCCGCTCGAGAATGTCCTGGCGCAGCGGATTGCGCGCCTTGGCGCAGAGGCGTTCGACGCGGCCATCGGTGTCGTCGGAATTGAGCGTCGTCAGGTCGATCAGCGTGATGGCCTTGAGCAGCCAGGCGAGCTGATAGTCCTTTTTCACCGTACGGCGCGTGCCGATGGTGGCGGCGCGGCGCTCCAGCGCCGAGCGGTTCATGCGCACGCGTTCGACCCAATCGAGATCGAGCGGGTAACCGGGATTGCGCTTGTGCGGCGTTTCGGTGTGCTTGGTATCGACGACCCTTAGGCTCATAGCTCCTCCACCAGCGCGGGTATCAGCCTTTTCAGCTTGTCCGCGCCCTGCACTGCCATGGTCTTGGTGTGCTCATGGCTGATGTTTTCGGTCGAGAGACCCGCGCCCATATTGGTGATGGACGAGCAGGCCCAGACTTTCATGCCAAGGAAACGCCCGAGAATGACTTCGGGTGCCGTCGACATGCCCACGGCATTGGCGCCCAGGCGAATGGCCATCTGGATTTCGGCGATGGTTTCGAAGCTGGGGCCGGAATACCAGAGGTAGATGCCCTCGCCGAGCTTGATGTCGAGCTTTTCGGCCAGCCCCTGCGCCTTGGCGCGCAGGTCGGGGGCATAGCAGTTGACCATGTTCACAAAGCGGCGGTCGGTGGGTTCACCGATCAGCGGGTTCATGCCGGCATAGTTGATGTGATCGGAAATCAGCATCAGATCGCCCGGGCGGAAGCGCTCGTCGAGCGAGCCGGCCGAATTGGTCAGCAGCAGCGTCTCTGCCCCCAGCTCGGCCATGGCTTCGAGGGCCGGGCGCATGGCGGCGGCATTGCCGTGTTCGTAATAATGCTCGCGGCCGGTGAGGATGGCGACGCGCTTGCCGCCCATAGTGCCGATGAGCAGGTCACGGCCATGGCCGGACACGCCGCCGCCGGGAAAGCCCTTGAGCTCGGAATAGGGGATGGTGACCTTGTCGGCCAGCAGATCGCCAATGGCCGACAAGCCCGAGCCGAGCACTATGGCGGCAGCGATGGGCTCCTTGCCCGCGATCTTCTGGATGGTCTTGGACGCTTTGGTCATTTGGGCAGGTATTCCGGGCCGAAGGAGTGGGGCAGCAGTTGTTCGAGCGTGCAGACGAGCGGTTCGCCGTCGACACCGTGTGAGATCACCGACACGTTGAGATCGGCGAATTCGCGGATGCGCTGGCGGCAGCCGCCACAGGGGGTGACCGGGGCCGAGCCCGGGCCGGTGACATAGATGCGGGTGATGCGCTTGCCGCCGCCGGCGATCATCGCGGCGATAGCCGAGGCCTCGGCGCAGTTGCCGACCGGATAAGCGGCGTTTTCGATATTGCAGCCGGAATAGATCTTGCCGTCATCGGCCAGGATCGCCGCACCCACATGGAAGCGGGAATAGGGCGCGTAGGCCTTGGCGCGAATGGCTTCGGCGGCCTTGAACAAGGCCTCGTCGGTCGGGGTTTTCGACATGTTACGTCCTAACGCGCCAGCCGGTGGGCTAGCGCTCCTTGGTGTAGGGCACGCCGCCGGCCTTGGGGCCCACGGCCTTGCCAATGAACCCGGCAAGCAGAATGACGGTCAGCACATAGGGCAGAGCCTGGATGGCCTGCACCGGAATTTCGATGTCGAACAGCCGCGCGCTTTGCAGGCGGATCTGCAGGGCGTCGAGGAAGCCGAACAGCAGGCAGGTGAACATGGCCGGCACCGGCTTCCACTTGGCAAAGATGAGCGCGGCAAGCGCGATATAGCCCTTGCCAGCGGTCATGTTGTTGCCGAAGCCCGAGCCCTGGGCGATGGAGAAATAGGCGCCGGCGAGGCCGCAGAGTAGCCCGGTGATGATGACAGCCTGATAGCGCAGCCGGACTACCGAAATGCCGGCCGTATCGACGGCTTTCGGGTTTTCGCCAACGGCGCGCAGGCGGAGGCCAAAGCGGGTGCGGAACAGCACATAGGCGGTGACCGCGACCATGATGAAGGCGATGTAGACGAGCAGGTAGTGGCCCGAGATCAGGTCCGAGTAGATCGGCCCCAGGATCGGCACACCAGCCAGTTCGGAGGCGAATGGCAGGGTGATCGGCGAGAAGCGACCGCCCTCGCCCAGAGCCGGGGTGCGGCCGCCCTGGGAGAACCAGGTCTGGCCGAGGAAGGTGGTCATGCCGGCAGCCAGCATGTTGATGGCGACGCCGGCAATGAGCTGGTTGCCCTTGAGCGTGATAGCGGCGACGCCCTGCAGCAGGGCGGTGCCCAACGACACGGCCATGCCGGCGGCAAGGCCCAGCCAGGCCGAGCCGGTCAGCGCGGCGACGGCGCCGGCGGCAAAGGCGGCCGCCAGCATCTTGCCTTCAAGGCCGATGTCGAACAGGCCCGCCCGCTCGGAATACATGCCGGCCAGGCACGCGAGCAGCAGCGGCGTCGACAGGCGGATGGTGGCGTCGAGGATGGAGAGAATGCTGGCAAGATCCATGTCAGCTCTCCGTCTTGGCGGTAGAGACGGCGATGGCTTCGGCCTTCTGTTCGGGCGTGAACAGCATGAAGGCGCGTTCCAGCGAGGGACGGAACAGCCCTTCCATCGCCCCGGTGAAGAGGATCACCAGCGCCTGGATGACCACGATCATTTCCTTGGTCACCGAAGGCATGACGAATTGCAGTTCCTGGCCGCCCTGGTAGAGCGCGCCGAACAGCACGGCCGCCAGCAGGATGCCGATGGGATGGTTGCGGCCCATCAGGGCCACGGCGATGCCGACAAAGCCGGCGCCGGCGACGAAGTCGAGCACCAGGCGGTTCTGCGTGCCCATGACCTCGTTGATCGCCACCATGCCGGCCAACGCGCCCGAAATGGTCATGGTGATCATGATCATCTTGGAGTTGGAAATGCCGGCATAGCGCGAGGCGGTGGGATTGGCGCCCAGCACGCGCATGGCATAGCCGAACTTGGTGTGCCAGATCAGGATGTAGCAGCCGATCAGCGCCGCGATGGCGATGACGATGGAGAGATTGACCGGCGAATAGCCGAAGAAGGAGAGGAACTGGCGGAGCTGCGGCACGCGGCCGGCCACTTCGATGGTCTCGGATTCCGGCGCCATGGTCGAAGCAGGCTTGAGAACCCGGTTGACCATGTAGACCATCAGCGCCGAGGCGATGAAGTTGAACATGATGGTGGTGATGACGACGTGGCTGCCGCGCTTGGCCTGGAGGTAGCCAGGAATGAAAGCCCAGAAGCCACCGACCGCGGCCGCGGCGATGATGGCCAGCGGCATGGCCAGCAGCCAGTGCGTCTGGTCGAGCGCCAGGGCGACGACGATGGCGCCGAGGCCGGCCACATAGGCCTGCCCATCGCCACCAATATTGAACAGGCCCGCATGGGCGGCAACCGCCACGGCAAGGCCGGTAAAGATGAAATTGGTGGCGTAGTAGAGCGTGTAGCCCAGGCCATCGCCATAGCCGAAGGCGCCATAGATGATGACCTGCACGGCCTGCAGCGGGTTCTCGCCGATCATCAGCACGACGAGGCCGGAGACGAGGAAGGCCATCAGCAGGTTGATGGCGGGAAGCAGGGCGACATCGGCCCAGCGCGGAACGGGTCTGCGGGCGCTCATGGGAGGGGTCCCTGTTCGGCGATGCCGAGGCCGCGCGGAGCGGCTTTGTTGATGCCGGCCATCATCAGGCCGAGTTCGCCCTCAGTAGCCGTTGCGGGGTCGGCTTCGCCAACGATGACGCCGTCGAACATCACGAGGATACGGTCGGCCAGCGAGCGGATTTCGTCGAGCTCGACCGAGACGAGCAGGATCGCCTTGCCCTCGTCGCGCATCTTGATGATTTCGTTATGGATGAACTCGATGGCGCCGATATCGACGCCGCGGGTCGGCTGGCCGACCAACAGCACGTCGGGGTCCTGCTCCATTTCGCGGGCCAGCACGATCTTCTGCTGGTTGCCGCCCGAGAAGAGCGACGACTTGAGGTTGATATTGGCCGGGCGGACGTCGAACAGCTTGATCTGGTCGGCGGCAGCCTTCTTGGCGGCGCCGATATCGAGCATGAAGCCGCCGCCATAGGCCGGGCGATCGTGATAGCCCAGAATGGCGTTTTCCCATTCCTGGAAGGTGGTCACCAGCCCCATGCGCTGGCGGTCTTCCGGCACATGGGCGAGGCCGGCCGCACGGGCGCGGGCGGCGCCGTCATCGCCGCGCAGTGACAACGGGTTGCCATTGAGCGACACGGTGCCCAGCAACTGGTCGCGCATGCCCGACACGCATTCGAGCAGCTCGGTCTGGCCATTGCCGGAAACACCGGCGATGCCAACGATCTCGCCGGCACGGACAGAGAAGCTCACATTCTTGACGCGCGGCACGCCCATGTCGTCCTTGACGACGAGCTCCTGCACTTCCAGAAGAGTCTTACCCGGATTGGCCGGGCCCTTTTCCACGCGCAGCAGCACGCGGCGGCCCACCATCAGCTCGGCGATGGCTTCGGGATTGGTTTCGGACGTCTTGAGCGTCGCGACCATCTCACCCTGGCGCATGACCGAGACGCTGTCGGTGATGGCCATGATTTCGCGCAGCTTGTGGGTGATCAGGATCACCGTCTTGCCCTGCTCGCGCAGGGTGCGGAGGACGCGGAACAGGTCGTCGGCTTCCTTGGGCGTCAGCACGCCCGTGGGTTCGTCGAGGATCAGCGTTTCGGCGCCGCGATAGAGGGCCTTGAGGATTTCGACGCGCTGCTGCTGGCCGACCGAGATATCCTCGATGATGGCATCGGGATCGACCTCGAGGTCGTATTCGTGCTCCAGCCGGTCGAGCTCCTTGCGGGCGCGGTTGAGGCTGGGCTTGAGCAGGCCGGAATCCTCGGCGCCAAGCACGATGTTTTCGAGAACCGAGAAATTGTCGACCAGCATGAAGTGCTGGTGCACCATGCCGATACCGAGCGCCAAGGCATGGCGGCTGTCGGTGATGGCATGTTCGGTGCCGTTGACGCGGATCGTGCCGCTGTCGGCGGTGTAGAAACCATAAAGGATCGACATCAGCGTCGATTTGCCTGCGCCGTTCTCCCCCACGATGCCGTGGATGGTGCCGCGCGCGACCTTGAGGTCGATGTCCTTGTTGGCGTGAACCGCGCCAAACCGCTTGTTGATCTTTTCAAGCTCGATCGCCCAGCCCGAGGCCGGTTGAGATGCAGCGGCCGTTTCCGGCCGCTGCGTGTTCATTGAGTCACCACTCATCTAGCGCTGCTTAGAGCGGGCAGGTCGAGTCGGTGGTGTAGTCGTGCACAGCGATCTCGCCAGCGATGATCTTGGCCTTGAGATCGTCGAGCGCGGCGATGTCTTCGGCCGTGACCAGGTCCTTGTTGTTGTCGTCGACGGCATAGCCGACGCCGTCATTGCCAAGGCCCAGGATGGTGATGCCGGGCTTGAAGGTGGCGTCGTCGCCAGCTTCGGTCAGCGCGGTCTGGACGGCAACGTCGACGCGCTTGAGCATCGAGGTCAGCACCGAGCCGGGCTGCAGGTAGTTCTGGTTGCTGTCGACACCGATCGAGTACTTGCCGGCATCCTTCATGGCCTGCAGCACGCCGAGACCCGAACCGCCAGCGGCGGCGAAGATCACGTCGGCGCCGGCATCGACGGCAGCCTTGGCCAGTTCACCAGCGGTGACCGGATCGTTCCAGGCGGCCGGGGTGGTGCCGGTGTAGTTTTCGATCAGCGTCACGTCCGGATTGACGGCCTTGGCGCCCTGGGCGTAGCCGCAATAGAACTTGTGGATGATCGGCACGTCCATGCCGCCCACAAAGCCCACCGTGCCGGTTTCCGACTTCATCGCGGCCAGAGCGCCGACGAGGAACGAACCGGTATGCTCGTCGAACAGGATCGACTGCACGTTCGGCGCATCGACGACGGTGTCGATCACGACGAAGTTCACATCGGGGAATTCCGGAGCGACGGCGGTGAGCGCGGCGGTCCAGGAGAAGCCAGCCATCACGATGGGGTTGGCACCCTGACCAGCAAAGCGGCGCAGGGCCTGCTCGCGCTGGGCATCGTTCTGCAGTTCGAGGTCGAGATAGGTGCCGCCCGAGGCGGCCTTCCAGGCTTCGGCGCCGTTGAAGGCAGCTTCGTTGAACGACTTGTCGAATTTGCCGCCCAGATCATAGATCACGGCGGGATCGGCAAGGGCAGCACCGGTGAGGATCGCGGAAAGCGCGACGCCGCCAGCAATGGCCTTGGTGAAGGTGGAAAATTTCATTGAGTTCGTCTCCCTGTCTCGCACACGAGCGTTGGCCTGAGCTCAACGGACAATCTGCGTGCGCTAGCGGTCGATACAATCGTGCAAACGTGACGCCTGCAAGAGGGAATCGAGGATATTTTTCCGAATGGTCAAATTTCGGCGCAATGCCCACAGGGCGGGCAACAGCGTGCCTAGCGCATAGGCAAATGCCTACCAGCGGGCGAGGATCGCCTGGAAAATCTTGCCCAGGTCAGCGTCGGCATAAAGCACCGCGAGAATGGCACCCGAGGCGATGGCGAAGAGGGCAATGGTATCTCGGGTGCGGGCAGACATGTCGGATTTGCTTTAAATTGACTCGATGAGCCTCTTCATAGCGCGGCAATGGTCGTCCGATTGTGATGCTTTGAGGGCAAAAGCGGGCGTGGTTAAGGTCAGGTAAAGGCGTGGTCTACTCCACCGGCAGCGGCGTGACCCCCGCCCCCATCGCGTCGCCGAAGCGTTCGAAGAAGCCGTCGATCACCTTCTGCGCGGAATTGCCGATAATGGCCTTGCCCAGCTTCATGATCTGGCCCGAAGCGCCGCCCTTGGCGCTAAACACCAGCAGCGTATCGTCATCGAGGTCCGACAGCGCGATATCGGCCGAGCCTTCGGCGAGCCCCAGCAGGCCGCCCTTACCCTTGCCCGAAAGCGTGTAGCGCTCGGCGGGGACAATATCGGACAGCGTCAGGTCGCCCTTGAACACGGGATGGACCACACCGAGGTTCACCTTGATCTCGAGATCGAGGGCCGTCTGGCTCGCCCAATCGATGCGGTGGCAGCCGGGAATTGCGGCCTTGAGCACGGCAGTATCGTTGAGCGCGGCCCAGACGGCGGCGCGGGGCGCGGCGATGCGGTAGCGACCACCGAAATCCATCAGCGGCGACCGGTTTGGCGCAACGACGCCACCGCCGCATTGCCGCCTTGATGCGCCGTGAAACAAGTGCCTGCCATTGCGTGCCACTCCCGCTCTTTACGTGCGGCTTTTTCGCACCAATATGGTCTAAATAGTCGTGCTGGCGCGGCCTTGCAATTGTCAGGGGAGCAGCCAGCAGCAATCTATAGCGCTGATAGCGCGATCCGCCGGATGGGCGTCGGACTACGGGGAGCGAAACATGGCCGATCAAGTGACCACTGCACCGAAAACCGAGATGGCGCCTGTCGCCGTCATCGCCGAAAAGCCGCTGCAGTATCTGGACAAGGCGGTCAATGCCATCCGCGACCTGGGCGTATGGCCCGAACAGCAGGGTGAACAGCCGATTACTGGCCTTCTGAGCCAGATCACCGAGCTCGACGAGACCCGCGTGGTCCTGATCGGCCGCACCCTCAGCCAGGCCAGCGCCTTCAACGAGGTGGTGCGCGAGCAGATCGCCGCCATGAAGATCGGCGAGCGCTACGAGGAGATCACCAAGGGGTTCGACTCCATCCGCGACGATGCCAAGGGCATGGTCGACCAGTTGGCCGACAACAAGCTCGACCTTCTCGAGCGCACCTCCAATGTGTGGATGAAGGTTTCCCGCGGCGATATCGCCACCCGCTTCAACCGCATTCGCGACACCTACCTTGCCGTCACCAAGGACACCAAGGACCAGATCGACCGCGAACACACCATTCTCGAAGCCTATCGCGATTTCCGCGGCGCGCTGAAGCAGGCCGAAGTGATGGCGCTCGAAGTGCTGGAAACCGCCGAGAAGCGCCTCGAGGACAAGAAGAATATCCTCCAGACCGCATCGGCCGCCGTGGCCGGCTATGCCGGAACCGTGCCGGCCGATCGCGCCCGTCTCGAGATGGATCGCGACGAGAAGCTGCGCGAGATGCAGAACGAGGAAAAGCGCTACCAGATCGCCAAGGACCTCTCGGACAATCTCACCATCTCCTACAACACGTCCGAAGTGGTGATGGCGCGGCTGATGCAGACCACCAACGCCAAGGAGCGGGTCTACCAGCAGTCGATCTCGTTCTTCTCGACCAACGAAACCGTGCTCACGGCCCTTTCGGCCTCGTTCACCGGCATGTTTGGCCTGCATGAATCGACCGAGACGCTCAATGCCATGAAAGAGGGCATGAGCAAGAGCCTCGAAACGCTCTCCGAGATCGGCGACAAGGTGCAGGAAGAGGCGGTCAAGGCCGGCTATGGCCCGACGGTGCGCGCCGACGCGGTCAAGAAGCTGGTGGATTCGGTGGTCAACTTCCAGGAAAAGAGCCGCACCATCATCAACGAAATGCGCATTGCCTCGACCAAGAATTCGGCGGAAATCCGCGATGCGGTGGAAGACGGCAAGCGGCGCCTGGCGGCTCTGGCGGCAGACGGCAACGCGCTGCTGCTCGAAACCAGCAAGTAACGGAGCGAACGGACCAAGGGTGAACGCCAACAATGAGTGACGTGACAGCGAAGCCCGCTGCGCCCCTGGATGAAGTCATGCTGGCGATGGACGTGGTCGACACGCTGCGCCATCGGCAGGACCTGGCCGTGCGTGAACTTGGCACCGACGCCAAGGAAAAGCAGCTCATCGACAAGCTGCGCGAGATCTACCACAACCAGGGCATCGAGGTGCCCGACCACATCCTCAAGGAGGGTGTGGCGGCGCTGCAGGAAAGCCGTTTTGCCTATGACCCGCCCGCGCCGGGTTTCGGCACGACGCTGGCGCGGCTTTATGTGGGTCGCAAGCGCTGGGGCAAGCCGGTCGGCGCCGCGTTGCTGGCGCTGCTGGTGTTGGGTGTCGGCTATTTCGGCGTCTGGCAGCCCTATCAGAACGGGGTCGCCGAAGCCGCGCGGATCGAGCTGGCCGAAGGCCTGCCGGCGCAGATGGATGCGCTCTACCAGACCATCTTCGAAGAAACCAAGGTGCAGCAGGCCGTCCTCGACGCCGAAGCCCTCAGGACGCGCGGCAAGACTCTCGCTGCCGAAGGCAACCGTGCCGCGGCCGAAGACGCCGTGGCCGATCTCACGGCGCTGCGCGACCAGTTGCGCCAGGAATATACGCTGCGCGTGGTCAACCGCTCGGATGTGAAATCGGGCTTCTGGACCTTCCCCGAGATCAATACCGAGGCGACCAACTACTACATCGTGGTCGAGGCGCTGGATGCCGACGGCAATGCGCTGAGCCTGCCCATCCTCAACGAGGAAACCGGCAAGACGGAAGTCGTCGACATCTGGGGCCTGCGCGTGCCGGAGGCCGTCTATGACGGCGTTTCCGCCGACAAGCTCGACGACGGCATCATCGAGATCAACGAGGTCGGCCGCAAGTCCGATGGCTTTCTTGACGTAGAATACAACATGCCCGTTCTCGGCGGCGCAGTGACGCAGTGGTAGAGCAATGAGCATCCGCGGACCCGAAGCGCTGGCGAGCCTGGACGAGGCGATGCGCGACATCCGTCGCGAGGAAGAAGATATCAGCAAGCGCCTGGCGCGCTCAGCCGAGAAGGTCGGCAAGATCAAGGAGACCGAAGCCGAGCTGTTCCGGCAGTTGGCGCAGCTTCGGCTCGATCCCGCCGTGCAGGGGGAACTGGACGGGCGCATTTCGGCGGCCGAGGGCAAGGCGCGCGACATGCTCAAGGCGCATGCCAAGGACCTGAGCAAGGCCGAAGGCGACATCGGCGAGCTCGACGCGACTTTGGCGCGGCTGACGGGCGAGCGCACCGAAGCCCTCAAGGTTTTCGAGGGGCACCAGACCGAGCTCAAGGCCTTGGCCACGCGGCTGGGCGCCACCATTGCCAAGGACCCGGCCTTTGCCGCCAAGCGCGACCACGCAAGCGAGCTGGCCGCCGTCGCCGCCCAGTCCATGCGCAAGACCGAGCAGGCCGAGACCGACCGCGAGGAGAAGGGCAAGCCCTACCGCGACGATCCGCTGTTCATGTATCTGTGGGAAGCGGGCTATGGCACGGCCAGCTACCGCGCCAACAACCTCTTCCGCTATCTCGATAGCCTTGTCGCCAACCTCGTCGGCTTCCACAAGGCGCGGCCCAACTTTGCCATGCTGAACGAGATCCCGCTGCGGCTGCGCGAGCATGCCGAGCGGCAGATCGAGAATGCCAAGGGCGCCGAAGCCGAAGTCGATGCGCTGGAAACCGCGGCAATCGACAATGCCGGTGGCAAGCCGATGCGGCAGGCCATGGAGGCCGCCCAGCAGAAGATCGATGCGCTCGACGCCGAGATCGTCGCGGCCGAAGACCGGCGCGACGACACCGCCAAGACGCTGGCCTCGCTGTCGCAGGGCGGCAATCCGGCCTTCGAGGGCGCGCTGACCGAACTGGCGACCGCTCTTGGCCGCGAAGACATCCAGACCCTCCTCGCCGAAGCACGCCGCACCCGCACGGGCCAGGACGACACCATCGTCGCCCAGATCGACGATGCCCGCGCCCGCGCCAAGGAAGAAGAAGGCGAGACACGCGAGCTCAACGAACGGCTCAAGACGCTGGCAGCGCGGCGGCGCGAGCTCGAAGATATCCAGTGGGAGTTCAAGAAACAGCGGTTCGACGATCCGCGCTCGACCTTCCGCGAGGACAAGCTGGTCGGCGACCTGCTCAACGACTTCCTGCGCGGTGGCATCTCGGCCGCCTCCTACTGGGACCAGTGGCAGCGCAGCCAGAACTGGAGCGCCGGCACCAGCGACTGGGGCGGCGGCGTTGGCCTGCCCAATAACGGGAGGCAGCGCGCCAACTCACCTTGGCCCGACAATGGCGGTAGCACGTTCAACTGGCCCGATTCCAGCTTTGGCGGCGGCAAGTCCAAGACCAAAGGCAACTCGGGCGGCTTCGGCGGCGGCTGGGGGGGCGGCGGTTCGGGCAGCGGCGGCGGCGGCTTCTCCCGCCCGCGCACCGGCTCAAGCGGCACGCGCAAGCATTCCGGCTTCAAGACCGGCGGCGGGTTTTAGTGGAGCGCGCGGCGTTTCTCGCCGAACTGACGCGCCGCATCATCGCTACCAGGCCGGATGGCATTGCGCGCATCGCCATTACCGGCGTCGACGGGGCGGGCAAGACCAGCCTCGCCGACGCGCTTGCGCCACTGGTGAACGCATATCGTCCGGTGATCCGCGCCAGCATCGATGGCTTCCACAATCCCCGCGCCGTCAGGCATGCTCGCGGACGGACCTCACCCGAAGGCTTTTACCGCGACTCGTTCAATCTGGCGGAATTCCGCCGGGTGCTGCTCGACCCGCTGGCGCCTGATGGCACCGGCCGTTATCGGACCGCCGCCTATGATCATCGTACAGATAGCGCCGTCGCGATGGACGAACTGACGGCGCCCGCCAAGGCCGTGCTGCTGGTCGATGGCATTTTCCTGCAGCGGCCCGAGCTGGACGGCGTCTGGGACCTGACGATCTTCCTTGACGTGCCGTTTGCGCAGACCTTCGCCCGGATGGCCGTGCGAGACGGATCGCCTGCCGACGAGACCGATCCGGCCAACCAGCGCTACCGGCAGGGGCAGCAGCTTTACCTGGCGGAGTGCCAGCCCCGGGCCCGAGCGGATATCCTGGTGGACTATGCCGACCTCGACGCCCCGGAGATCGTGCGCGGCTAGTTCGCGGGCGGCTGGGCCATCAGTTCCCAGATGTTGCCTTCGCTGTCTTCGAAATAGGCGGAATAGCCCCATTCCGATTGCGTGCCCGCATTGATGATGGCGCCGCCGGCGGCGAGCACCTTGCGCAGGATGTCGTCGACCTCCGCCGGGCTCGAGGCCTGGTGGCTCAGCACAAAGCCGGGCGTGCCCGGTACCGCGACATCCTTGCCCGCCGTCTGGGCGATCTGGTCGCGGGGGAAGAGCACGAAGGAGAAGTCGTTGGGGAAGAAAAAGGCCACATGATCCTCCCCTGCCCCGATCTGCTCGTCTTCGAGATCGAACAGCGCGCGGTAGAAGACGAAGGCGCGCTCCAGGTCGTCGACGCCGATGGTGATGATGGAAATCGACGGCTTCACGGCGCGGCTCCTGTTGCTTTTTGTGAACGCACCCTAAACCACGGCGTCATTGCCGCGAAGGCGGGAAACGTGGCGGTATGCCCGATCCGAACTGTTTCCGGACCGGGCTTGCGTATCAGGACTTGGCGAGCAGGTTGCGCAGCTTGCCAAGGGCCGTTGCCATATCCTCGCGATAGGCGATGGTGCCCTGGAATTGCCCGTTGCGGTCGAGCAGGAAGACCGAGGCGGTGTGGTCCATGGTGTAGTCGCCGCCCTCGAGCGGTACCTTCTTGTGGAACACGCCCCAGGCCTTGGCGAGCGCATCGACCTGGGCCGGATCGCCGGTAATGCCGGTGATGCGGTCGCTGACCCAACTGACATAGTCGCCCAGCACGGCCGGGGTATCGCGCTCGGGATCGATGCTGACGAAGTAGGCGCGCAGGTCCTGGCCCTCGTCGCCGAGCGCTTCGAACCAGGCGGCCATTTCGCCCATGGTGGTGGGGCAGACTTCCGGGCAGTGGGTGAAGCCGAAGAACAGCGCCGAGGGGTGGCCGGCGAACACGGTCTGGTCGACCGGGTTGCCGTGGTGATCGACAAGGTCGAACTGGGCCACGCCGAAGCTACCGGCTGCCGGCTGTTGCGGGCGCAACAGGAATGCCCCCACCCCAGCCGTCAGTGCCAGCGCCACCACCGCCACCCAGAGCCAGGTGCGGACAGTGCGCAGGGCCATCAGTGCGCATGCCCCGCGGCGGCAGGCGCGTCGGCCGCCGCAGCCGCGACCGGCAGCAGCACTTCGACCGAACCGGCCTTTTCGAAGGTCAGCGTGACGGCCACGGTCTCGCCTTCGACAAAGGCCTGCTTGAGGCCCATGAACATGATGTGGAAGCCGCCGGGCGCCAGCACCACCGTCTCGCCAGCCGGGATTTCGAGCCCATCGACGAGCTGGCGCATCTTCATGACGTCGCCTTCCATGGCAATTTCATGGATCTGGGAGTCGCCGGCAACGGTGGCGGTGGCCGAGATCAGCCGATCGGCTTCGGTGCCGGTATTTTCGATGGTGAGGAAGCCGCCACCGACAGGCGCGTTGGGCAGGGTGGCGCGGGTAAAGGGCAGCGAGATGTTGATGTCGCCCAGATGGATGACGCCGTTATGGGCGAAGGCGGGGGTGGCGACGAGAACGGCAGCCGCGAGGGCGGCGCGAAGCAGACGGATCATGATGATGCTTTTCCGGAAATTGAATGGTCTGGATGGCCCCGAGGGGACCAGTGAGTTCAGACCGAAACCGGAGGACCGCGCGGGCCGCCTGGCGACGCGATGGCGCGCGGCAGGATCGTGGGCGACAGCGTTGCGAGCGGCGCCGCCAAAGCGACGGCATGGCTGACAGGCAGGCTGTCGAGGGCCGGCAGCACGAACTCGGCCTTGCCGACACCGGTCGCCGGACACTTGGCGATGAGCACATCGCTGTCCTGGCCTTCGGCACCCGTGGGCGTGCAGAGCACCCAGCTCGCCTCGATCGTCGCATAGCCCAGTTGCTCGAACGCGAGCTGGCTGGCGCGGGCGTGATGCAGCGGCGCCAGCACGGTCAGCAGATAGAGCGCCAGTACGGCAAAAGCCGTCCCGATCTCCCTGCCGATATTGCGCGTGGTGCTCATGCTGCTTTCCTAGGCGGGTTCGACGCGCCGCTCAATGACCGAGTTGTCGCAACCGCTCAGGCGCTGGGCACGTAGGTTTCGCTGCAGAGCGCAATGAAGCTCTTCATGGCCGCCGACAAAGGCGAGGTCTTGCGGCGCGCCACCAGCAATTGCCGCAAAGCCCAGGGCTCAGCCAGCGGGGCGCAGACAAGGTCGGTGCCGGCCAGCAAATGCAGGCTTGTCGAGCGCAGGAAGCCGATGCCGAAGCCGGCCTCGACCATGCGCACCAGAGCAGGAAAGCTCTCGACGCGCAGCGTTTCCACCAGCGGCTTGCCGGCCTTGCGCGCAGCTTCGCCGAGCAGCCGATCGAGCGAGCCGGCCTGGTGGATGCCGACGATGGGATGGTCGATCACCGTTTCGAAGGCGATGTCCTTGCGCGGCTCGATGCGCTGGGCCAGCGGATGATCGGGCGGCGCCAGCACCCAGACGCGATCATCCTCGAAGGCTTTGATCTCGAAGCGGGTGAAATCGTAGTGGTCCGAGACGATGGCGATATCGGCCCTGCCCTCGTCAATGGCCAGCAGCGCCTTGGCCGCGCCCATTTCCTGGATGTCGAGCGCGATGCCGCCATGCTTGGCCGTGTAGCGCGCGAGGAGTTCGGGCAGGCGACCGGTCAGCGCCGAGCTGGTGCAAGCGAGGCGCAGGCTGCCGCGCAAGCCGCTGCCGAAATCGGCCATGACGGCATCGAGATCGGCGATGGCGCGCAGCACGGTGCGGCAGCCATCGGCATAGGCCTGGCCGGCATTGGTGAGCTTGACGCCATGGGCGGAGCGATCGAACAGCACGACGCCGAGCCGGCTTTCGAGATCGGAGACGCGGCGGCTCACGGCCGAAGAGGCGATGCCTTCGCGCTCGGCGGCGCGGCCGATGGAGCCGGTTTCGGCCAGCAAGAGAATGAGGCGCGCCGTAACGCTGTCGAATGGTGCCATGTCGTCTCCCCGAATGGGCACCATACTCATCGGCGTCAGATCAGCAAGGTCAGGCCGCGGATGAGATAGAAAATCCCGATAGCCGTGACGATCCATCGCGTCCAGGCCCGGAAATTGGCATCGGTGAGCCGCTGCAGGATCCAGTGGCCGGCGCTGGTGCCGGCGATGGCGAAGGGCGCCGCCAGGGCGATCGCCGCCCATTCGAAGGGTGCGAGGACGGTCGCGGCGTTCCAATAGAACAGGACCTTGGCCGCATGCGAGATCACCTGCGTCGCCGCCTTGGTGGCGATGATCTTGCGCCGGTCCATGGTGGTGCGGATGAAGAAGATGTCGACTGTCGGTCCCGAAACGCCCACCGCCAGGTTGAGCCCGCCGCCGAGCAGGCCGCAGACGAAGGCATGGTGGGGTTTGCTGGCGTCGAGCGCCAGCCAGCTCTGGGGTATCCAGACCAGAATGGGCAGGAGCCCGATGGCGATGCAGACCGTCGCCAGATCCGGCGTATAGCGCAGGATGAACAGCGCAATGCCGGCCACCAACAGGCCGAGGCAGATGATGCCCAGGATTTTCCAGTCGATGAACTCGCGCGACAACCAGGCGCGCGAGCCATTGGCGATGATCTGGATGGCGCCCTGCACGGCAATGGCGGTGCCGACGGGCAGGATGGCCAGCAGGATGCCCAGCAGCACCAGCCCGCCGGCCATGCCGAAGACCCCTGACAGCGTCGAAGTAAAAAACACCGCCACCAGCAAAGCGGCGGCAATTGGAAGGCTCATGTGCATCCCCCGAGATGGGGGGAAGTTGTGGGCGCGGTTGCGCGGCGAGGCTAGGACGGATTGGGCAATAGGGCATGCCGAGAGCCACGCCCTCGTGGTTCAAAGCTAGTCCGCCAGCGACGGGAGATAGTTCTCCGCAGAGGCCTGCAAGAAGCCGCTGATCTCGAGCGCCGGCACAGAGAACAGGTCACTGTTGCAGACGCTCGATACATGCGGGAAGCCGGACAGCACGAACATGATGTGGTCATCGGGCAGGAAGCGGAAGGTCAGGTTGTCGGCGATCGCCTCGTCGCCGAGGCAGACTTCGATCAGGTCGTCATTGCCTTCGAAGAGCTCGGCAGTATCGGTATTGGCGCGCACATAGTCGATGAGTTCCTGATCGGGACCCCAACTGTAATTCTCGGGATTGGCAGCAGCCAGTTCGGGAGCCACCGGGTCCATGCTGCCATAGTCGCGCGGTACCCAGGCGGCGAAGATTTCGGCCTCTTCGATGCGTTCGCCGGTGCGGACATTGTAGTTGTAGACATTGTAGTGGTTATAGGGATGGGCGCCCATGCAATAGGTGCTGCCGGCCTGAACCCAACTGATGAGGTTGATGGTCAGGTTGCTGACGGCGATGTTTTCCTGGTCGATTTCGGCCAGGTGTCCGCCATAGCCATGCATGTTGTTGCTCTGGCCCCAGGCGGCATAGACGAAGGCGAGGCAATCGAGCGCCGAGAGGCTCAACCGCTCCTGAAACTCGGCCAGCCGGGCATTGATGGCCGTGGTGTCGCCGCCATCGGACAGCATGCCGACGCGGGGAAACGGGAACTTCGTCCGCGGGTCGGTGGCGTAGAAATATTCCGAACCGTCGACGCTCATTTCGACCGGGCCGACATCGTACTCGATGGCCATGAGCGCGGTTTCGTAGGGCGCCGTCTCGGGCGTAAAGGGCTGGTCCCAGTCAAAGCCCAGCATGGCCGAGCGATCATGCAGGCCGAAGGGCGTGGGCTCGTCGGTGCCCAGCGGGCGGCGGCCGATCTCGAACAGTTCGATATTGGGGATCTTGCTCTTCTGCCCCTCGGGGACGCGGGTGCCGGTCAGCGTCGCGCCGCCATCCCCAATGGTCAGGCCCCAGGTCGCGGCGCGGGGCGGCATATCGACCGTGTTATTGTCATCGGGCACGCAGTCGGTCTCGCCGCAAGGCGCCTCCTCGGCGAGGTAGATCGTGCCTTCGGGGCTCGCCGCAGGATCGAGCGGAATGTCGCCGCCGGTGTCGGGAAAGGTGTAGCGCCCGCCCACGGGACCATCGGCCGCCTCGATCAGCTCCACCAGAATGGGCCGCCCGTCGAGCATGCCGCCATAGGTCACGGCATCGGCGAAGGCGGGGGTAGCCACCAGACCGGCAAGCAGAACGAGGGCGAGGCGCATGCTGAGTTCTCCCATTTCGTGGGAAGCTAGCATGAGCCGCTGAACCCGTCCTGAACAGGAGTGGGTGTGGCGCCGCGATCTATCAGTCGGCATCCTCCCCCTTGCGGGGAGGGTGAATCCCGGCTGATGGGCCTGTGCCCCCTACGTACTCGCCGCCTTGGCGTTCGCCTGCGCGACCATCTCATCGGGGATGTCGTCGAAGCTGGCATAGTTCATGTTGTAGAGCTTGGCGTAGAGCCCGTTCTTTTCCATGAGCTGGTCGTGATTGCCGGTTTCGATCAGCTCGCCGTTTTGCAGCACGATGATGCGGTCGGCGCCGCGGATCGTGGCGAGGCGATGGGCGATGACCATGCCGGTGCGACCCTGGAGCAGCGTCAGCAGCGCTTTCTGGATCTGGCGTTCGGAATAGCTATCGATATTGGCCGTGGCTTCGTCGAGCACCAGTATCTTGGCGTCGGCCACCAGCGCACGCGCAAAGCTCAGCAATTGCCGCTGTCCCAGCGACAGGTTGGAGCCGCGCTGCTCGAGCATGCCGTCATAGCCGCCGGGCAGACGGGTGATGAAGTCATGCGCGCCCACGGCCTTGGCCGCAGAGATGACGTCCTCGCGCGTAGCCGAAGCCTTGTTGTAGCGGATGTTGTCGAAGACCGTGCCGGTGAACAGGAACGGCTCCTGCAACACCATGGCCACCTGTTCCCCCAGCGATTCCTGGGTCACGTCGCGCACATCATGGCCACCGACCAAGACGGCGCCGGACTGCACCTCGTAGAAGCGGTGGACCAGAGACATGGCCGAAGTCTTGCCCGAACCGGTGGGGCCGACCAGGGCGACCGTTTCGCCGGGATTGACCTTGAAGCTCACATTCTTGAGCACCGGGCGGTCGTCGCTATAGCCGAAGACCACGTTGCGGAACTCGACCGAGCCATCCATGTCGCGCTTGAGCTCGACGGCATTGGGCTTGTCGTTGATCGAGGTGGCGATATCGAGCACTTCGGTGATGCGGCGGCCCGAGGTCATGGCGCGCTGCATGATCGAATATTGCATGGTCAGCGAGCGGATGGGGTCGAAGAAGCGCTGGATGTAGAACAGGAACGCGACGATGACGCCGATTTCGAGAGTGCCGTTGAGCACCAGCGAGCCGCCCACGACCACGACAGTTGCCATGGCGATGCCGGTGAGGCTGTCGACGATGGGCACCATGACCTGGGCAAAGCGCGAGCCGGTGAGCTGGGTTTGCAGGTTATGATAGGCCTTGTCGTCGAAGAGGTCGAAATTGACCTTCTGGCGATCGAGGTTCTGCACGGTGCGAACGCCGTTGATGCCTTCGGCCAGGGCGCCATTGGTGATCGAATTGGTTTCATGCGCGGCCCAGAAGGCGCGCTTGGCCGGCGGCAGCCAGAAGATGCGCACGATGAACAGGATCGGCATGGTCGAGAGCGTGAGCAGGCCCAGCCGGAAATCGAGCGTCAACAGCACGACGACGATGCCGACCAGCAGCACCATGTCGCCCACCGAGATCACCGAGGTCTCGAGGAATTCCTGCATGGAATTGACGTCGCCCTGCAGCCGGCTCATCAGCCGGCCGACCTCGGTCTTGTCCATGAAACTGAGCGCCACGCGCTGCAGCTTGGCGAACATGGCCCGGCGCATGTCGAACAGCACATTCTCGGCCACCTGCCCGACCTGGCTTTCCTGGATCCAGGAGGCGGCATAGTTGATGACGATGACGACGGCGAACAGAGCCACCGCCCACAGCAGGTTGGTCGAATTGCCGCCCTCGGTCATGCCGCTGTCGATGGCGCGGCCGATGATCAGCGGAATGGCGAGCTGGGTGGCGGTAAAGACCAAGACGGCCGCCACTGACAGGTAGATTTTCATGCGGTAGGGGCGCACAAAGGCCCAGATGCGGCGCACGGTTTGCGGGTCATAGGCCTTGCCGAAGATTTCCTCTTCGATGCGGTGGCTGCCGACGCTGGCGCGCGGCGGGCGCTGGCCCGGAAAGGCGGCGACTTCGCGGTCGTCTTCCTCGATGGCGCTCATTGGGCGGCGCTCCCGATTTCGATGTCTTCGGTGGGGCGGGTCTGCAGGTCATAGAGCGCCCGGTAGCGCCCGCCCTTGGCCAGCAATTCCTCGTGGCTGCCCTGCTCGACGATCTTGCCGCCTTCGAGGAACAGGATGGTGTCGGCATGCAGCAGCGAGCTCAGCCGATGGCTGATGACCAGGGTCACCCGATCGCTGGCATAGCGCCTGATGGCACTGCGGATGCGGTGCTCGGTGCCGGCATCGATGGCGGCGGTGGAATCGTCGAACACCATCACCGCCGGCTTGAGCACCAGGCTACGGGCGATCGACAGGCGCTGGCGCTGGCCACCCGACAGCGACACGCCGCGCTCACCCACCACGGTGTCGTAACCCGATGGCAAGCCCATGATGTAGTTGTGGAGCTGGGCGCTTTCGGCGGCCCGCTCGATCTTGGTCTCCTTGGACCACGGATCGCCATAGGCGATGTTGTTCTCGATGGTGGTGGTGAAGAGGAAGCTGTCCTGCTGCACCACCGCGACGGCGCGGCGCAGCGACTGCAGGCTGACCTTGCTCACATCCTGCCCATCGATGGTGATGCGGCCGCCACTGACATCGTAGAAGCGCGGAATGAGGTGGGCGAGCGTCGACTTGCCGCTGCCGGGCACGCCGACAATACCGATGGTCTGGCCGGCCTTGGCGGTGAAACTCACACCATCGAGCGTCGGATGGTTGGCGCGCTCATAGGTGAAGCGCACATCCTCGAAACGCAGCACGCCGTCGGTGACCTTGAGGTCGGGCACGCCGGGGGCATCGGCGATGGCCAGCGGCTCATCGATGAAGCCATAGAAGCGGTCGCCGCAGATGGAGGCGCGGGCGAAGGAATTGACCATCAGGCCGAGCTGGCGGACCGGCATCTGCAGGATGGTCATGAAGGTGAGGAACGAGGCGAGCGTACCCACGCTCATTTCGCCCGCGATGACCTTGTTGCCGCCCACCCAGAGCACCAGGCCCATGGCGCAGAAGAACGAGAAAGTCATGAAGCTGGTATTGCGCACGCGCACATGCACGCGCTCATGGGCCAGAGCCAGCGCTTCCTTGGAGGCGTGATCGAATTTGGCGAGCTCGAAATCCTGCCCGGAAAAGGCCCGCACCACGCGGATGCCGCCGAGATTTTCTTCCATCACCCGGGTCAGCGCCGAAAGCTTGTCCTGCAGCACGATCCAGGTGGCGCGCAGCGTCAGTTGCGCCACCGAGGAGCGCCAGGCGACGAAGGGCACGAAGCTCAGCGCCAACAGGCCCAGCAGAAAATCGGTGGTCAGCAGCATATAGGCGCCCACCCCGATCAGCACCGTAAGCAGGATGGTGCGCACGAAGCCGGTCGAGAAGAACATGCGCACGCCATCGAGATCGAGCAGGCCCATGGTGATGAGGTCGCCGGTATGGACCTTGTCATGATAGGAATAGGAGAGGCGCTGCACCTTGTCGTAGAAGGCCAGCCGCAGCTCGTAGCCGACGTGGTGGCCAACCGACTCCGAATAGTAGTTCTGCACCAGCGTGAAGAAGCCGCGGGCTACCGAGACGCACAGCAGCGTCATGGCGCTCCAGAACAGAGCCTGCTCCGCTCCGGCGAGGCCGCTATCGAGCACATCCTGCGCCTGATCGACCGCGTGGCCCAGAAGGCGCGGGATCAGCAACTGCAGCACCGAGGCGATGATCGTCGCGCCGATCGCGGCGGCGGCCTGCCAGGGGTGGCGGAATGAGTAGAGGGTGATCCGCATCAGCGGTCCACGCCCCTTGCCTGCGTGAGCGGCGGCGACGTGAGCCCGTGCATCGCCGCGTGAATGGACGCGGCCAGCCTTGTCGGTGGTCAAGG
>CBIHQV010000029.1:0-54938 GCA_966212275.1 uncultured Devosia sp. | reverse complement strand
CGATCATGGCGATCTCGCCCTGGTTCATCACCCCGATGCGGGTGGCCAGCGTCATGGCCTCTTCCTGGTCGTGGGTGACCACGATGAAGGTGACGCCGAGCGATTCCTGGATCTTGACCAGTTCGAACTGGGTCTCCTCGCGCAGCTTCTTGTCGAGCGCGCCGAGCGGTTCGTCGAGCAGCAGCAGCTTGGGCCGCTTGGCCAGAGCGCGGGCCAGGGCGACGCGCTGGCGCTGGCCGCCCGAGAGCTGATGCGGCTTGCGCTTGCCATAGTCCTGCAGCTTGACGAGGGTCAGCAGTTCCGCCACGCGATCCGCAATCTCGCCCTTGGGCATGTGATCGCGTTTGAGGCCATAGGCGATGTTCTGTTCCACATTCATGTGCGGGAACAGGGCATAGCTTTGGAACATCATGTTGACGGGGCGGTTATAGGGCGCCACCTGCGTCATGTCCTGGCCGTCGATCTCGATGGTGCCCGAGGTCGGCTGCTCGAAGCCGGCCAGCATGCGCAACAGGGTAGACTTGCCCGAGCCCGAGCCGCCGAGCAGGCAGAACAGTTCCGACTTGTAGATATCGAGCGACACGTCATGCACCGCCGACACGTCGCCAAACTTCTTGGTGACGTTCTTGATGCGCACGAAGGGCTTGGCCTTCGGGTCTCGCCAGGGGCGGGTGTCGATAGCCAATTGGGGCTTTTTAGCCATGTCGGTCCCTAGCAATCCTGTCAGTAGACCTCATCCTGAGCTCGTCGAAGGACGAGGTCGTGACTGGATGGTGTCACGCCCTCGTGGTTCGACAGGCTCACCATGAGGGCTATTGGTGATCCAAAGGCTGAAGGGGCGGCCGGTGCCGCCCCTCGGAATGATCGTCTTACTGGCCGGTTTTGATGCGGGTCCAGGTGCGGGTCAAGACCTCTTCAAAGGCCGGGTCGTGCGCCTTCATGACGAAGGCCTTGGCGATGGTCTCGGCCGGCGGATAGATGCCGGCGTTGGACTTGACTTCCTCGGCGACGAATTCGAGCGCCGGCAGGTTGGGGTTGGCGTAGAAAACGTAGTTGGTGATCGCGGCCACGACCTCGGGCTCGAGGATGTAGTTGATGAACTTGTGGGCATTGTCGGGGTGCGGCGCATCCACCGGGATGGCGAGGAAGTCGAACAGCGTCGCGGCGCCTTCCTTGGGGATCACATACTGGATTTCGACAGGCGTCGAGGCAGCGGCGCCGGCATCGGCGGCGATGAAGATGTCGCCCGAATAGCCCAGGGCCACGCAGGTTTCGCCATTGCCCAGGTCGTCGATATACTGGCTGGAATGGAAGTAGCGGATGAAGGGCTTGACCGAGTTGAGCAGGGCTTCTGCCTTGGCCAGGTCTTCCTCGCTCTCGGAATTGGCGTCGAGGCCGAGATAGTTGAGGGCGATGCCCACGACTTCGGACGGGCTATCGAGTAGGGAAATGCCGCAGGCGCTGAGCTTTTCGGCGAATTCGGGCTTGAAGATCAGGTCCCAGCTATCGGTGGGCGCATCGGCGCCAAGGATTTCGGTGACCTTGGCGACGTTGTAGCCATAGCCGATGGTGTTGATCATATAGGGTACGGCATGGGCATTGTCCGGGTCCTGCGCGGCGGCAGTCGCCATCACGGCCGGGTCGAGATTGCCCAGATTGGTCAGCTTGGACTTGTCGAGCGGCAGGATAAGGCCGGCCTGGATCTGGCGCTCGAGGAAGTTGCCCGAGGGCACCACGATGTCGTAGCCGGAATTGCCGGCCAGGAGCTTGGCGTCGACGATCTCGTTATTGTCATAGACGTCGTAATTGACCTTGATGCCGGTAGCCGCCTCGAAATTGGCGATCGTGTCCTCGGCAATGTAATCGGACCAGTTATAGACGTTGAGCACGGCCTCTTCCTGGGCCAGCGCGGGGCTGGCAACCATGATTGCGCCGAGGGCAAGTACGAGCGACTTGTTCATCTGGGGTGAGCTCCTCTTGGGTAGTTTGGTCTTGTCGTTGCGGCGCCGGAGCGCGGCAGGTGCTGGCGCGCCGGAGCGCAGAAATCAGTCGCGAGCGCTCATCTGGGAGTGCCCGGATCGTCCGATCCGGTCTGGCATGCTGGTACGGAAACAGAGCGCTCGGAAGCGCTGGGCAATTCGGCTGGCACCGGCCCGGGGCCGGGCGCATATCGATCACCGCGCGGAGCGTGATCAACAATGATCGTCTGCAGCGAAGTGCCCTTTCCACGCTGGCGTTTCACGAGGGCAACCTAGAGCCAAAATGCAGGGGCGACAAGCGGCGAGCGCGGAAGTTTTCGTAAGGGTTGACGCCGTCAGCCAACAAGGCGCAAAACCCGCAGCAACAGGGCCGCACGGCCCGCCACCGACAGAGACGAGCGAGTAATCCGATGAGCGCCAAGGCCTACCTTTCCATCAGCCCCGAGGTGAAGAAAGCGCTGGCCGAAGGCAAGCCCGTGGTGGCGCTGGAATCGACCATCATCACCCACGGCATGCCCTATCCGCAGAACCTGGATATGGCCAAAAATGTCGAGGCGGTCATCCGCAAGCATGGCGCCGTGCCGGCCACCATCGCCATCATGGATGGGCGCTTCTGCGTGGGCGTTTCGGGCGAGGATCTGGAACGCCTGGCGCTCGAAGGCGGCAAGGCCGCCAAGGCCTCGCGCCGCGACGTCAGCGCGCTGCTCGTCCAGGGCGCCATCGCCGGCACTACTGTCGCCACCACCATGCAGATTGCCGCCCTGGCCGGCATCCATGTGTTTGCCACTGGCGGCATTGGCGGGGTGCACCGTGGCGCCGAGGAAACCTTCGACATATCCGCCGACCTCGAGGAGCTGGGCCGCACGCCGGTTGCGGTGGTCTGCGCCGGCGCCAAGTCGATCCTTGATATCGGCAAGACGCTCGAAGTGCTCGAAACCAATGGCGTGCCCGTCATCGGCTATGGCACCGACGAATTCCCTGCTTTCTGGGCGCGTCAGAGCGGTCACAAGGTCGATCATCGCTTCGACGATGTCGCCGACATCGCCCGCGTCGTGACCATGCAGACCGATCTCGGCCTGGGCGGCGTGCTGGTCGCCAACCCGATTCCCGAGGCCGATGCGCTCGACCCCTCCGCCATCGAGGCGCGCATTGCCGAAGCGATCCGCGGCGCCGAGCAGGAAGGCGTATCGCGCAAGGATCTCACCCCGTTCCTCCTCAAGCGCATTTTCGAATTGACCGACGGCAAGTCGCTGGTCTCCAATATCGCGCTGGTCGAGAACAACGCCAAGGTGGCCGCGCAGATCGCCGTGGCGATGGCGGCCCGCGCCGCGCCCAAGCCGGCCGCACGCCGCGCATGAGCCGCCGGGTTCTCGTCGTCGGCGACGTGATGACCGATGTCATCGTCGTTCCCGAAGGCCCGCTCGTCAAAGGCAGCGATCGCCGCGCCACGGTGCGCAGCCGCCCCGGCGGCTCGGGCGCCAACCAGGCCGTCTGGCTGGGCGCCATGGGCGCCAATGTGGTCTTCGCGGCCCGGGTCGGGGCGAATGACAAGACCATGTACGAGAACTATTTCCGCGGGCTGGGCGTCGTGCCGGTGCTGGCGGGCGACAAGGAACAGCCCTCGGGCGTGCTCGTCACCATCGTCGATCCCGATGGCGAGCGCAGCTTCCTCACCGATCGCGGCGCCAATCTCAATCTCTCGCCCGACGACCTCAACGACAGCCTGCTCGACGATATCGGCATGGTGATGGTCTCGGGCTACAGCTTTTTCGCCCCCGGTCCCCGGGCCGCGGTACAGGCCCTCTTCGCCGCAGCGCGGGCGCGCGGCATCGCCGTGGCGGTCGATCCGGCCTCGGTCGGGTTTCTCGTCGAAGTGGGCGCGGCGCAGTTCCTCGACTGGACAGATGGCGCGGACTGGATTTTCGCCAATGAGAGCGAAGCCGAGGCGCTGACCGGCGTCGTCGGCTACGAGGCGCAGACGCGGGCCCTGGGCGAGCGCTTCGGCACCGTGCTGATCAAGCGCGGGCGGCTGGGCGCTGCCTTGGGCGGTCGCGACGGCGTCCGCGTCCTGCTGCCGGCGCCTGTGGTGACCGTGATCGATTCCACCGGCGCTGGCGACGCCTTCGCGGCCGGGTTCATTGCCGCGCATTTGGCCGGGGACGATGAAGCCGCGGCATTGGCCAAGGGTATCACGGCGGGCGCGAAGGCGGTGCAGTCGATTGGCGGGCAGCCGGGCTAGGGCTGTCAACTGCATCACAGGCGGCGCTTTGGCACGTCTTCCATACTAGCCAAGCCGTCCGCCCGCCGCTAAGTCTTCGGCAAACACGGAGATGACGATGAGCACGAAAAAAGTCCGTTGGGGCATCCTCTCGACCGCTAATATCGGCATGGAGAAAGTCACCCCTGCCATCATGAAATCGGCCCATTCCGAGGTCGTCGCCATCGCCTCGCGCGATCTGGGCAAGGCGCAGGCCGCCGCAGCCCGGCTAGGCATTCCCAAGGCCTACGGCTCCTACGAAGAACTCTTCGCCGATCCTGATATCGACGCCATCTACAATCCCCTGCCCAACCATCTCCATGTGCCCATGACCGTGGCCGCGGCCAAGGCCGGCAAGCATGTGCTGTGCGAAAAGCCCATTGCGCTCAACGCCACCGAGGCCGAGGCTTTGCGCCAGTGCCCGCCCGACCGGATCGTGCTCGAAGCCTTCATGGTGCGCTTCCATCCTCAATGGCAGCGCGCCCGCGAGATCATCCGCTCGGGCGAGCTGGGCGAGGTCCGCGCCATCAATGCGATCTTCACCTATTTCAACGCCGACCCGGCCAATGTGCGCAACCAGGCCGATATCGGCGGCGGCGGCATCATGGACATCGGCTGCTACCCCATCACCGCCGCCCGTTTCCTCTTCGAAGCGGAGCCCAAGCGCGTCGTGTCGCTGGTCGAGCGCGACGAGACCTTCGGCACCGACCGCCTCGCCAGCGTCATCGCCGATTTCGGCCAGGGCCGGCAGCTCAACTTCATCTGCTCCACCCAGACCGCCGGTCACCAGCGCGTCCAGGTGCTGGGCAGCAAGGCCAAGCTCGAGGTCATCATCCCCTTCAACGCCCCGCCCGACGAGCGCACCGCCATCACCATCGATACCGGCGCGCCCTTCGATGGCTCGCTGGCCCGCCGCGAGATCCTGCCCGCCGTCGATCAATATACCGAACAGGCCGAAGCCTTCGCTTTGGCCGTCCTCGGCGAAAAGCCGCTACCCTGGGGCATCGAGGACGCGATCGCGTCCATGAAGGTCATCGACGCGGTCTTCGCCAGCGAGAAGAGCGGGGCCTGGGCGACAGTCTAGCCCAGTTCCGGCCCGATCAGCCTCTCGCACAGCAGCGGTATCGCCGCCCGCACCGAGACCTCGTCGATCATCTTGCGGGCAATGCCATAGGTGGCCGCCTGGATCAGCCGGTTGAGATCAATGGGGTTGGCGACGCCCGCTTCTTCCAGCGCCGCCACCATCTCGGCATTCATACGCGCATCGAGTTCGCGAAAGCGGGTCGAGACGCGGCTATGGGTGGAATAGAGCTCCTCGGCAAAGGGCGAGCCCTCGATCACCCGGGCGATGGCGCCATACTTGCCCGCCATCGCCGCCCCGATGCGTTGGGCGACATTGCCCTTGCCCCCCATGCCGGCGTCGAAACCGGCAACCAGGGCCTCGGTCAGGTCGTCGAGAATGCCGGTAAACACGGCGTCCTTGTCGGCAAACTGGGCGTAGAGCGTAGGCTTGGCGATGCGGGCCTCCCGCGCAATCGCCTCCATCGTGGTGCCGCGCAAACCGTCGCGCAGCATCAGCATCCGCGCCGCATCCAGGATGCGTCGGCGCTTCTCCGCCACTCGGTCATTGGTCGCCAGCGTCAAATCTCCGACTCCACACTTGAACTAATTGAACGATTATCATATCTATCGTTCAATTCGTAAGGGAGAATTCGATGACCGATCGTGTCCTGCTCACCGGCATATCCGGCTTCCTCGGTGGCCATATCGCCCTCCAGCTCCTCAATTCTGGCTACACCGTCCGGGGCAGCCTGCGCAACCTGGACCGCGCCGACAAGGTGCGCGACACCCTCAAGAAAGCCGGTGCCGACATTACCCGGCTCGAATTCGTCGCCCTCGACCTGCTGCGCGACACTGGCTGGACCGAGGCCATGCAGGGCGTGCGCTATCTCCTCCATACCGCCTCGCCCTTCATTCTCGACATGCCCAAGGACAAGATGGAGCTGATCGGCCCCGCCGTCGGCGGCACCGAGCGGGCCCTCAATGCCGCCAACGCCGCCGGCGTCGAACGCATCGTCCTCACCTCGTCCATGGCCGCCATCGCCTATGGCCACGACAAGAGCCGCACCACCCCGTTCGGCGCCAAGGACTGGACCGACCTTCACGGCCGCGGCGTCAATTTCTACCAAGAGTCTAAGACCCTCGCCGAACGTCGCGCCTGGGAAATCATGGACGCCGCCGGCCGCCATGATGCCCTCGCCACCATCAATCCCAGCGGCATCTTCGGGCCGCTGCTCGACGAAGATCCGGGCACCTCGGCAATCCTCGTGCAACGCCTGCTCAACGGCACGGTCCCGGTGGCGCCGCGCATTCCGATCACCACAATCGACGTGCGTGATGTCGCCGCCGCCCATGTCGCGGCCATGACGGCCCCGGGCGCCGGCGGCCACCGCTTTCCCATGGGCGAGAGCACGCTGTTCTTCAAACAGGTCGCCGATATCCTGCGCCCGCGCTATCCCGATCACCGCATTCCGCGCCGTCAGATGCCCGATTGGGCGGTCCGCATCTATGGTCTCTTCGATCGGAATGTCGGCGACAATCTGGGCGAGCTTGGCTACGTCAAGACGCTCGATTCCAGCGCCGCCATTGCCCTACTGGGTCGCCCGCTGATCCCCGCGGCAGAAGCCTTCCTCGCCACGGCGCAAAGCCTCGTCGCCTACAAGCTGGCGTGAGGCTCGTCGGGGCGGCCACGATCTTATCCCCCTTGCCGACACCTCGATTATTGTCCATATCAGCAAGCATCGGAACGGGGCTGTAGCTCAGTTGGGAGAGCGCGTCGTTCGCAATGACGAGGTCAGCGGTTCGATCCCGCTCAGCTCCACCATTCCGATGCAATCCGCTTTTTCTACGCGTCTACCGGCCCCTGGCCAGATCGGCAAAAATGCGCGCCACCGCTTCCGCGCCGGGGTCGTTGACCCCGCTGAGCGAGCGGGCCTCGAGATAGGCCGAGCGCCCGGCCGCCGCCCGCAGCATCGAGCCGGTGGCGTCGGCGCCGGTTCGCGCCCGCGCCGCGGCAACCGCCAGCCCCTCGCCCGCCACCAGGGCCTCCAGCGCCGGCCGCAAGGCGTCGATCATGGTGCGATCGCCCGGCGCCGCGCCGCCATAGGCCTGCATCGCATCGAGCCCGGCGAGCAATGCCGCGGCCCAGCCAGACCCCTGCCGGCTGGCATCCCCCGATCGCGTCAGCATGATCGCCAGCAGCACCCCGCTCGAGCCACCCATGGCCCGGCCCAACGTCTCGCCAAGGCAGGACAGCAGCGCCGCTCTGTCGGCAAAGGGCAATTCGTCGATCCGGCCCTGTACGGCGCGGGCCGCGCCGGCGAAGGTGCTGCCGGTATCGCCATCGCCCACTCTGGCATCGAGCGCATTGAGCTCGCCCTCCATGGCGAGGCATGTCGTGGCAACGGTCTCGACAACCTGCCGCACGGCGGCATCAGTCGACGCCTCATAGACCGTCCCCGCCACCTCGGCCGGTGCGGCGATCGTCCGCACGGGCACAACCGGCTGCAACACTGGAAAGGCGGACGGCCCGACCGGCGAGGTCAGCATGGCCTCGAGCTCAGCCGTCAACGGCAGCAGCGACAGCGAGAAGCCCGGCATGTCGAGCGCGGTCATCACCCCTGCAGGCCCCGCGACAAGTCGGATGGAAGCGGCCAGCGGCGTTGCCATCACCTCGCCCAGCAGCACCGCGCATTCGAGGCCCGACAGCCCACCCAGATTGTTGAACAACAGCGCATGCGGTCTGCCGGCATCGACATGCGGCTCAAGCCGCTCGGCCAGCAGGCCGATCAGCTCCCGTGCATCGGTCGGCTTCGCCAGTTCGACACCGGGCTCACCATGAATCCCGAGCCCGATCTCGACCTCGTCGGCGCCGATACGATCGACGCGCGGGCTGCCCGGCACGGTGCAGGTGTCGCGCGCCACGCCGATGGTGAACACCGTCTCCGCCACCTTGCGCGCTGCGGCGACGACCTGGTCGAGGCTTACCCCGGCCTCGGAAAGATGCCCCGCGACCTTGTGCACGAAGACCGTGCCGGCGACGCCACGCGGCTGGCGGGCATCGGGAATGGCCACGTCATCGGCGACAATGACCATCTCGACGAGCAGCCCCAAGGCCTTCGCCCGTTCGGCAGCCAGGCCGAAATTGAGCCGGTCACCGGTATAGTTCTTGACCACGAGGACACACCCGGCCGGCCCGGTCACCGCCACGATGGCGCTCAATACGGCTTCGACGGTCGGCGATGCGAAAATGTCGCCGCAAACGGCGGCGGTCAGCAGCCCCGCCCCGACCAGGCCGGCATGGGAGGGCTCGTGCCCCGAGCCGCCGCCCGATACCACGGCGACCTTGGTGCGATCCCAGTCCGCCCGGACGACAACGCGGGCATGGCTCTCGGGCGCAAAGCGCAGCAGACGCCCGCCGCTGGCGGCGACCAGGCCATCGATGGCTTGGGTGACAATGTCGCTCCGGCTGTTAAAGAAGCTGCGCATCCTGTCCCCCCGAAATAGTGCCTCGTCAGCCCTTCCGGGCTGCGTCTCCATCGGCCACCATCCGGCCCGATGCGCGGGCGAAGCCCTCGGTGATGACCGCTTTCATCGCTTGCCGCGCCTCTTCGGCATCGCCGGCCTCGATGGCCTCGGCAATGCGGCGATGCGCGCGAACGGTCGCACTCATGGCGGCTTCGTCCTCGACAGGCGAGCTGATGGTGAAGGCCGCCGTCAGCGCCAGTTCGACCAGCGCGCTGATCGAGGCCATGAACGGATTGCCCGAGGCCTCAGCCACGGTGCGGTGGAATTGCAGGTCGGTGCGGGCGAATTCTTCGGCGGTGCGCGCTTCGCCCATGCGGGTGGAGCAGGCAAGCAGCGCCTCGGCCTGCTCGTCCGTGCGACGCGTGGCGGCCAGCGCCGCCGATTCCACTTCGACGCCGATGCGGATTTCGGCGAGGCTGCGCAGCAACCCGACATCAGGCCCGGTTTCGAAATGCCAGGACAGCACGTCGGAATCGAACAGGTTCCAGCGCTGGCGCGGCAACACTCTCGTGCCGATGCGGGCGCGAGCTTCGATCATGCCCTTGGCCGCCAGCGTCTTGAGCGCCTCGCGCAGCACGGTGCGCGATACCGAGAAACGGGCCAGCAATTCGGTATCGGACGGGAGGATCGAGCCTTCCGGATAGTCGCCCCGCACCATGGCGACGCCGAGCTGCCAGAGCACTTGCGAATGCAGGTTCCGCATCGGCACGCGGCCGGCGATGGAGGCGATGAGATCGCCTGTCGTCCTTTCCGGCACTTCGCGTGTGACCATGGCGGCTCCCCTTGCCGTTTTTGCGCGACCACCCCATCGGCCGCATTAGTGTTACTATATGAACTATCCGACACGGAGCCGCACGGCAACCGGCGCTGGACAGGACGCGCCTCGGCGGCGAGTGTAGCGGCAAAAAGGGAATCAACCGCATGACCACCGCGACCCAACTCGATGCCGTGCTCGCCCATGTCGATGCCGGGCTCGACCAGAGCCTCGAGCGGCTCTACGCCCTGCTGCGCATCAAATCCATTTCGACCGATCCGGCCTATGCCGCCGAATGCCGCCGCGCCGCCGACTGGATCGCCGCCGAACTCAACGGCCTGGGCTTTGTCGCCGCGGCCCGGCCGACGCCTGGTCATCCGGTCGTGGTGGCGCATGGGCCCGAGCAGGCTGGTCCGCATGTGCTGTTCTACGCCCACTACGACGTGCAGCCGGTCGATCCGCTCGAACTCTGGCACAGCGATCCGTTCGAGCCGGTGCTCAAGACCGATGCCCATGGCCGCAAGATCATCGTGGCGCGCGGCGCCTCGGACGACAAAGGCCAGATGCTGACCTTCATCGAAGCCTGCCGCGCGTGGAAGACGGCGACGGGCGCCCTGCCGGTCAAAGTATCGCTGATGCTCGAAGGCGAGGAGGAATCGGGCGGCAAAAACCTGCCACCGTTCATGGAAGCCAACCGGGCCGAGCTGGCCGCCGCCGATATCGCGCTGGTCTGCGATACCGACATGTGGGACCGCCAGACCCCGTCCATCACCACCATGCTGCGCGGCCTCGTTGCCGAGGAGGTGGAAATCACCTGCGCCGACAAAGACCTGCATTCGGGCATGTTCGGCAATGCGGCGCGCAACCCCAACCAGGTTTTGGCCGAAATCATCGCCAGCCTGCGCGCGCCCGATGGCAGCGTGACGCTGCCCGGCTTTTATGATGACGTCGCCGAAATCAGCCCCGAGCTCAAGGCGCAATGGGCGGGCCTGGGCTTTGACCAGGCCAAGTTCCTCGGCGAAGCGGGCCTTTCGATTCCCGCCGGCGAACAGAACCGCAGCGTGCTCGAAATGCTCTGGGCGCGGCCGACCTGCGAAATCAACGGCATGATCGGCGGCTATACCGGCGATGGCTTCAAGACCGTCATTCCAGCCAAGGCGAGCGCCAAGATCAGCTTCCGCCTCGTTTCCGGCATGCAGCCCGACAAGATCCGCGCCGCCTTCCGCAAGCACGTCGAGGCCCTGGTGCCGGCCGATTGCTCGGTGAAGTTCCATGCCCATGGCGGCGCGCCCGCCATTACCGTGCCCAGCGACGGCGTGCATCTGAGCCGCGCGCTGGCCGGGCTTTCAGGCGAATGGGGCAAGCAGGCTGTCATCACCGGCTCGGGCGGTTCGATCCCCGTGGCCGGCGATTTCAAGCGTATTCTCGGCCTCGATACGCTGCTGATCGGCTTTGCCCATATCGACGACCAGATCCACTCGCCCAACGAGAAGTATGACCTCGACAGCTACCACCGCGGCATCCGCTCCTGGGTGCGGGTGCTGGCGAGCCTGGCGGGCTAGATGGTCTAGAGGAAAATCACCGCCAACATGGCGATGACAGCCGGAACGGTCTGGACGAAGATGATCTTCCGGCTGGCGGTGGCGGCGCCATAGATGCCGGCCACGGCCACGCAGCCGAGGAAGAACATGGCGATCTGCCAGGCGAATTCTGGCACCGGATGCAGCAGCGACCAGATGAGGCCCGCCGCGAGGAAGCCGTTATAGAGCCCCTGATTGGCGGCCAGTGTCTTGGTCTGCTGCGCAAATTCCGGCGTCGTGCCAAAGGCCTTCTGGCCACGCGCATCGGTCCACAGGAACATCTCGAGGACGAGGATGTAGATGTGCAGCAGCGCCACGAGGGCAACAAGGACGATGGCGACGATACTCATTTGGTCTTGGTCTTTCCTGGTGTTGCGGCAGCAGCGTCCCACGACGCCTGCCGTGCCTGTTCGGCCTCGTAGGCCGCATCCTGATCGGGCAGCGCCTCGCGCGAACCGCCCAGTTCGACCAGCTTGTCGATGGTCGGCTGCACCTCCGGGCCATGGCTCGCGCAGGCATCGGCCTTGTCGAGCGCCGCAAAGGCCGGCCCGTAATACTGGCTATCATAGTCGTCGACGCTGAGACGCAACTGCTCGTGCGCCAGGATATCGGCGGAATCGGTCAGCAGCGACCACTCCTCCTCGGTCACCGGAAAATCGGGACAGTTGGACGAGATGACATTGGCCAGCACCACCGCGTTGAGGAACGTCTCGGCCTCGGACCCGATGATGTTCGTGAGATCAGGCAGTTGCACATAAATCTTGCCATCGGCCAGGGTCGGAACGGTCAGGACAAGGCTGGTGGCGAGAATGGCGAACAAGCGCTTCATGTGGTGTCTCCGCGATTATGGTGTGCCACGCCGTGGCCGGGGCGGGCAAGCTGGCTCGTACATGGGTTGGAATTGGGGCGACGTACGAAAGCCCGCTTGGATCGCGGTTGTCGTGTAGCTTGGGAGGGAAGGTCCGGCGGGGTTCGGCGTTGACTGGGCGCGGTGGCGGCCTATCTAGAGGGCCAATCCCCAACTTTGATGAAGGTGGCAGCGATGCGCAGTGCAATCTACGAAACTTTTGGTCCGCCGCAGCAGGTGCTCGGTATTGGCGAGCGCGACAAGCCGGTCGCCGGGCCGGGTCAGGCACTGGTGCGCATGGTGCTGTCGCCGATCCACAATCATGACCTGGCGACCATTGGCGGCAATTATGGCTTCAAGCCCTCGCTGCCGGCAGTGCCGGGGACCGAGGCGGTCGGGGTGGTCGAGGCGCTGGGCGCTGGTGTTACCCACCTCTCTGTGGGCCAGCGCGTGGCGGGCGGCGCGGCCGAGACCTGGGCTGAGTATTACCTGGCCGATGCGCAGCGGCTGGTGCCGGTGCCTGACAGCGTCAGCGACGAGACGGCGTGCCAACTGGTGTCGATGCCGCTCAGCGCCAAGATGCTGCTGGTCGACCTCAATCTGCAGAAGGGCGACTGGATCGTGCAGAATGCCGGCAATGGTGCGGTGGGTAAGCTGGTGGCGCAGTTCGGCCCGCAGCAGGGCATCAATGTGGTGAGCCTGGTGCGGCGCGACGCTGCCGTGGCTGAACTGACCGCGCTTGGCATCGGCAATGTGGTTTCCACGGAAAGCGCGGGCTGGCAGGAGAGGGTGCGGGCGATTACCGGCGGTGCGCCGATCGTGCGGGCGGTGGATTCGCTCGGCGGGGCCGGTGCCGACCAGGTGGTCGAGGTTGCGGCACAGGGCGCAGAACTGGTGAGCTTTGGCGCGATGACCGGCGCGCCGATCACGCTGACCCCTAGCCAATTGCTGTTCAAGGGGCTGACGGTGCGCGGCTTCTGGGGCGCCAAGCCCAGGCTGGCCGGTGAGGTGATCGGCCGGCTGCTCGGGGAATTGGTGACCAGTGCAGCCAAGGGCGAACTGGTGCTGCCCATCGAGGCGGAGTTTCCGATTGCCGAGGTGGCCAAGGCGGTCGCCGCCAGCGGCGAGCCGGGCCGCAAGGGCAAGGTGGCGATCCGGGGGATGGCGAGCCGCTAGGCGGCTCGCTTCAAATCCAGCCGAGCATCTTTTCCTGGAGCTGGCGCAGGGCCCAGAGGCGGGTGGAGGTATCGGGCTGGCTGTTGGCCGAGGTCAGGAGCTCGCCCTTTTTCACCGCTGCCGTGACCTTGCCGCCTTCGAGGAGGCCGACGGGCACGGCCTTGGCGGCGCGGCTATCCTGGATGGTCATGGTGTAGCTGCGGTAGCAGGTCTCGCCGATGGCGTCGAAGGTCTCGCCGGGCTTGAGATCGCGCTTGGCCACGGCACAGACTTCGGCGACCGGATTGGGCAGCGGCACCATGTCGGGCTTGCCATGCAGCATGATGCGGGCACAGGTCAGCGGCACTTCAAGGCTGGTCAGGTGATAGGGCCGGAAGAAGCTGTAATAGGGGCCGTGGCCGATATGGAGGTCATCCATCCGCTCGATGATGCGGGGGTGCTCGGCCTTGACGATGACGAAGACGCCGGGGGCGACACCCTTGCCGATGGTGAAATCGACGACGCCTGACTTGTTGAGAATGCCGCCATCGGCCTTGGGGATGAGCACCTTGGCCATGTCGTCGCGGTCGGCCTTGGGGCCGTGCATGCCGGGCACATCGGGCACGAGCCCGGTGGCATTGGCGATGGCGCACATTTCCACCATGGTCTTGGACCCGTCGACGAACTCGACCAGCATGCGCGGGTTCATGTTCCGGCGGGTGGCTTCCTCGCGATAGTCGTCGGGCACGGCATCGTGCTTGAGCGGATTGTTCTTGCCCTTGCCCGCCGCGACGATGGGCAGGCCCAGGGCCGAAACGAACTCGATCAGCTCCATGCAGGAGCTGGGCTCGTCGCCGGCGCCGACCGAATAGACGACGCCGAGGCGATCGGCCTGGGCCTTGAGATAGGGGCCGATGGTGACGTCGGCCTCGACATTCATCATCACCAGATGCTTGCCATGTTCCATGGCCATCAGGTCGTAGTCGGCGGCGACGCCCGGCTTGCCGGTGGCGTCGATGACGACATCGATATTGGGGGTGGTGACGAGGGTTTCGGCCGAGGTGATGGCAATCTTGCCGGCCTCGATGGCGGCCAGAGCCTGGGCCGGGCTATCGGCGACCTTGCCCTTGCTGTCCTCGCCATAGGCGATGGTCATGGCGTCGTGCGCGGTATGGGGCCGGCGGGTGGCGATGGCGGCCATTTCGATGCCCGACATCAGCGACATCTGGGTCACGAGATCGGTGCCCATTTCGCCCGAGCCGATGACGCCGACGCGGATGGGCTTGCCGGTTTCGGCACGGGCGGCAAGGTCGCGGGCGAGGCCGGTCAGGGCAATCTTGGTGGTCATGGCAGGTCCAACGCGAATAGGCGTGCTTGGGTTACCCCCCTGCTTATTGGCAAGCAAGAGAAACTGCGGCCGCAGGTATTGCGCCGATCGGTGGCATGGCCGGAGGGTGAATTGCACCAGTGGTGTGATTTCGCCCGGCGAAACGAGCCGCGTTTAGGCTTCTTAAACCGTTCCCATGGAAACTGGCATCTGGAGAGAACTCCCGGGGGCAAGCATTCGCAATGGTCAGCCAGGCCAAGAAATCCGTCGCTTTGCCAGCGGTCATCGATCTTGACTCGCTGGATGGCATTCGCGACGGCCTGATCGATGCGATCGAGGAAGGGCCGGTCACGGTCACGGCTGCCGCGGTGGAGCGGGTGTCGACCAATGCGCTGTTCATGCTCATCAGCGCGGCGGAAGCGGCGCGGAGAAACCATTACGACTTCGCTATTGAGCAGCCAAGCGCGGCCCTTGTGACCGCGATTGAGCGCCTGGGTCTCAGCACCCAGTTTTCAGGGATTATGAGAGGATGACGACTTTGCGGGTTCTGACGGTGGACGATTCGAGGACGATCCTCGCCATGCTGCATCACACCCTGAGCAATGCCGGGTTCGAGGTGCTGCAGGCCGAAGATGGCAAGCAGGGGCTCGATGTCCTCAAGACCGAAACGGTCGACGTGGTCATCACCGATATCAACATGCCTGTCATGGACGGCATCGAGTTCATCAAGAATGTGCGGGCGACGGGCAATCACCAGAGCCTGCCGATCCTGATCCTCACCACCGAAACCAGCCAGGACAAGCGTGACCAGGGCAAGGCGGCCGGCGGTACGGGCTGGATCGTCAAGCCCTTCGATCCCGAGAAACTGATCTCGGTCATCCACCGCGTCGTGCACTAACCAGAGACTACCCAGAAGGGTTGGACGTTTCCCGCATGAGCGATCTGGACGATTTCAAAGCCACCTATTTCGATGAGTGCTCCGAGCTCCTGACCGAGCTCGAGGAGCAATTCGCGGCGATTGAAGCGGGTGAGCGCGACGCTGACCGGCTCAATGCGGTGTTCCGCGCCATCCACTCGATCAAGGGTGGCGCCGGCGCGTTCGGATTCTCGGCGCTGGTTGGGTTCGCCCACGCCTACGAAACGCTGCTCGACTATGTGCGCGATGGCCGCATCGAGATGAGCGACGACGTGGTGACCCTGTGCATCCGCGCCAACGACATCGTGGCCGACCACGTCAAGGCCGCCCAGACCGGTGAGGCCCTGCCGGCCGACTACGGCATGGACGAAAAGGAACGTTTCGACGCCCTGGCGCGCGGCGACGCTGCGCCCGGCGACGACGAGGGCGGCGAGTCGCTCGACGAATTCGATATCGATTTTACCCCGGTCATGGTCAATCTGGACGCGCCCGAGGTTTCCGAGGCTGACGAAGCGTCGATCGACGACGCCTTCGATGCCGCCCCCTTGCAGGCCGAACCCGGCCATTGGGAAGTGCGCTTCACGCCGCATCGCGCGCTCTATGCCCGCGCCAACGATCCGCTGCTGCTGTTCCGCGAGCTGGCCGCGCTGGGCGACATGCATGTCCGCGCGATCATGGACGAAATCCCGCCGCTGGCCGATTTCGAGCCCTTCGCGGTCTATTGCTCGTGGGAGATCACCATGATCTCGCCCACGCTGACCGAGGCGATGATCCGCGAGGTCTTCGAATTCGTCGAGGGCGACTGCGATATCGCCGTGGTGCAACTGGGCGGTGCGATCGCGTTCGATATTCCGCCCGCTGCTGCCGCCGAGCCCGTCGCGGCCAAGGCTGCCGCCAAGGCGATCCTGGCGAACCAGGAGCCCGATCCGGCAGATCTCCTGGCCCTGGCCGATGACGAAGTGGCGAGCCTGCTCGATTTCGACGTGGCCGCAATCGCCGCGCCCGAGCCGGCCTTTGTGCCGGAGCCCGAGCCAGCGCCGGTCACCGCCCAGGACAGCTTCGAAGAAGCGCCGGGCCTGAGCTTTGCCGAACTGGCCGAAACCATTCAGCCGACGCCCGTCGCCAAGCCGGCAGCCCCGGCGCCCGCGCCGCTGCGTGCCGCCACACCACCTCCCGCCTCGAGCGAAGGCGAAGAGAGCAGCAGCAATCGCAGCGTCGGCGTGCAGTCGATCCGCGTCGATCTCGACAAGGTGGACCGCGTCGTCAACATGGTGGGCGAGCTGGTCATTACCCAGTCGATGCTGACCCAGCAGATGGATGAAACCCTGCGCGCCCGCTATACCGAGCTGGTGCGCGGGCTCGAAGTGCTGGCACAGACAACACGTGGCCTGCAGGACTCGGTGATGGCGATCCGCGCCCAGCCGGTGAAGTCGGTGTTCTCCCGCATGCCGCGCCTGGTGCGCGAACTGGCGACCAAGACCGGCAAGAAGATCAAGCTCGAGACGATTGGCGAGAACACCGAAATCGACAAGACGGTGATCGAGCAATTGTCCGATCCGCTGACCCACATGGTCCGCAACTCTGCCGATCACGGCATCGAGACACCCGACAAGCGTTTGGCACGTGGCAAGCAGGAAACCGGCACGATCCGGCTTTCGGCCGAGCAGGCTGGCGGCAATATCCTGATCATCGTCGAGGACGATGGCGGCGGCATCAACCGCGAGCGCGTGCTGCAGGTGGCCCGCGACAAGGGCGTGGTGGCTCCGGACGTCAATCCGACGGACGAACAGATCGACCAGTTGATCTTCGCGCCCGGCTTCTCGACTGCTTCGGAAGTCAGCGACATTTCCGGCCGCGGCGTCGGCATGGACGTGGTGCTGTCCAACATCAAGAAGATCGGCGGCTCGGTGCATGTCCGCTCCTGGACCGGCAAGGGTACGCGCATGACGCTGCGCCTGCCGCTGACGCTGGCCGTGCTCGACGTCATGCTGGTCAAGGTCGGCGAGTCGCCCTATGTGGTGCCGCTTTCCTCGATCGTGGAAACCATCCAGTGCTCGCGCGCCAGCTTCGAGCGGGTGCCATCGGGCGGCCAGGTGCTGCAGGTGCGTGGCGAATATGTGCAGGTCATCGACCTCGCCAAGCGCTTCGACATGCTCAGCGAGACCGATCCCGAAAACCGCTTCGTGGTGCTGTGCGAGGCCGAAGGTTCGGCCAAGGTGGCGCTGATCGTCGATGACATCATCGGCCAGCAGCAGGTCGTGATCAAATCGCTGGAAGAGAATTTCGAACGGGTGGACGGCATTGCCGGCGGCACGATCCTGGGCGACGGCAATGTCGCGCTGATCGTGGACGTGCAGGGCCTCAAGACCGCCATCGTGCATAAAAACGCCGCCTAGCGGCCTGTAGTTTTGCGTAGTCGGCCAGAAGGTCGGCAGAAAGGCATGAGAAATGGAAGCGCTCGGTTTGCGTGACGACATGGGCGACAAGTCGGCCATCGCCGCCCAGAATTCCCTGCAGTTGATCGCTTTCTCGATCGGCGAACAGACCTATGGCGTGGAGATCACCACCGTGCGCGAAATCCGCGCGTGGAACGGGGCGACGCCGCTGCCCAATACGCGCGAATTCGTGCGTGGGGTGATCAACCTGCGCGGTACGATCGTGCCGATCTTCGACCTGCGCGCCCGCTTCGGCGACGGCCAGACCTCGCCCACCAAGAACCACGTCGTGGTGGTGATGAGCGTGGGCGACAAGTGGGTCGGCATCCTTGTGGACGCGGTCAGCGACATTCTCACCGTCTCGCGCGACGACATCCACAATGTGCCGGAAGGCAATTCGATTGATACCGAACTGCTCAACGGCATCGTGACCCATGAAAGCCGCATGGTCGGCCTGATCGACCTGCATGCAGTTGTGTCCGGCGCCAAGATGGACGGCTAGGCTCACCAGCCGATCCTAACGACTGCGATAAGGGCGCCTTGGGCGCCCTTTTTGTTTGGCTCAGGCGAGCCGCACCAGCATCTTGCCGACATTTTGGCCGGAGAAGAGGCCGAGGAACGCGGCGACGGCATGGTCGAGGCCATCGACGATGGTCTCGCGCGACTTGACCTCGCCGGCGGCGATCCACCCGGCCATGTCACGCGCGAAGTCGGGCCAGAGGTCGAGATGGTTGGGCGTGATGAAGCCCGACAGCACCATGCTCTTCTTGACGGCGGTATAGAGATTGCGCGGGCCGCGAGCCTCGGAATTGTACTGCTCGATCATGCCGCACAGCACCACGCGGGCGAAATCGTTGGCGACCTCGATGGCCGCTTCGAGATGGGTACCGCCGACATTGTCGAAATAGACGTCGATGCCTTCGGGCGCCGCGGCGCGGAGCGAGGCCACCAGATCGCTGCTGGTGCGGTAGTTGATGACGGCGTCGGCGCCGAGGTCACGCAGCCATTCGGCCTTTTCGTCCGAGCCGACCGAAGCCACGACCCGGGCGCCCTGGAGCTTGGCGATCTGCACCGCCACCGAACCGACGGCGCCGCTGGCAGCCGAGACGAACACCGTCTCGCCGGCCTGCGGCTTGCCGAAGCGCATGAGGCCCGCATAGGCGGCTAGACCGGGAAAGCCGAGCGGGCCGAGATAGGTTTCGGCCGGGATGCCTGATGTGTCGACCAGGTTGGCGGTTGCCGCCTCGATCAGCGCATAGTCGCGCCAGCCGGAAAAGTGGGTGACGGTGCTGCCGACCGGAAAGCGCGGATCGCGGCTCGCCACCACCGTGCCGATGGAGGCGCCATCGAGCGGCGCGTCGAGTTCGAAGGGCTCGATATAGGATGGTTCGTCGATCATGCGGCCGCGCATATAGGGATCGACCGAGATGAAACTGTTGCGAACGATGAGCTGACCGGCGCCCGGCTCGGGCAGAGACCGTTCGGCGGCGACGAAGTCGGTCGCGGCGGGTAAACCATCCGGTCGGCTTTTGAGGTGGATTTCTCGGGCCACGATGGACATATATCTCTCCTGGGCCAATGAGCCGGCCCGATGAACTTACCATTAGTAACTTACTTATGGTAACAACAGAGGTCAAGCGGGCCGGAGAGATTTTGCGATGGCGGCGACGGCTGCACGAAAACTGCCCAAGGCCGACCGGCGCGAGCAATTGCTCGAAACGGCGCATGTGATAGCGCGGGAAGAGGGCACTGATGCGCTGACGCTGGGGCACCTGGCGCAGCGGGCGGGCGTCAGCAAGCCCATCGCCTACGAGCATTTCGAGACGCGGTCGCGGCTGATGATCGCGCTCTACAAGCGCATCAATGACCGGCAGACCGAAATCCTGGCGGCTGCGCTGGCCGATACGCCACAAAATCTCGATGCCGTGGCCCAGGTGATGGGCGAGGCCTATATGTCCTGCTACACGGCGGTGGGGCCGGAATGGCATGCCATCGCCGCGGCGCTGCGGGGCGACGCGGAAATGGACGCCTACCAGCAGGACGTGATCGACGGCCATGTCGATTTTTACGCGAGGGCATTGGCGCCGCTCTGCCAATTGTCCGAGCCCGACCTGCGCCGGCGGTGCGTGGGCATTGTCGGCGCGGCGGACGCCATATCCCGCGACATGGTGCGTGGCCGGATCAGCAAGGATGCGGCCGCGGCCGACCTCACCTCCCTTATTGTGGACTGGCTGCGCTGAAGTCCCGCTTCTAGCGACTGATGTCGGACACCGACGGCGCGTCGATGGAGCGGTATCGCGCCTCGATGAGGCCATAAGCGCCGAAGGCGACAAGGCCGAGCGCGATGAGGCCATAGAGCCAGCGTCCGAAGGGCAGGTTGTGGACATAGTCGAGCGCTTCGGCCGTGCCGGCGGCCTGTTCGGGCGAGACGGTCAGGGCGGCGTAGAACAGAAATCCGGCAATGATCACGAGGACGACGCCACGGGCGATGAGGCCGAACTGGCATACATGCTCCATCCACTGCCGATGCGCATGCGGCAGAGACAGCCGCTTACGATAGCCGCCCGAGGCGCCGTACCAGATCTGCACTGCGCCGGCCGCCATCACGCCGGCGGCGACGAGGCCGAGAAGAAACGGGCCAAAGGGCTGTTGCAGCAACCAGGCAGAGGCGGTCTCCTCGCCGTTGCCCTCGCTCGAGCCGCCATTGCCGATGGCCAGGCGCGCGGCGGTCAGCATGAGGAAGAGGTTGACGCCGGCGCTGACGAGCTGGCCGGCACGCGCCAGGAAACCTTGCGCATTGTCCTTGACGCCATCGGCATTGAGCAGGCCCTGAGCCAGCTTCCAGAGGACGTAGCCCAATAGGCCAAGAGCGATCAGCCCGACCAGGATGCGCCCGAAGGGCAGGTCGAGCAGGCCCGACAGCGCGCCTGACGTGTCCTCCGCGTCGCCGCCCCAGAGGGCCGAGGTCAGCGCAAAGGCGCCGAGCAGGAGGTAGACGACGCCGCGCGCCGTGTAGCCGGCCCGGGCCAAGGTTTCCACCCGATTATGCTGCATCAAGATTGTCTCCTAGCGGCACGGCAACGCCGCGCGCCATTGTCCGTTCCCGGCCGGATCAATTGGTGGGGCTGGCGCCATGGCTGTCCTGCGCGGCCGGCTGGTCGACGGAGCCTCGTCGCTGCAGCACGATGGCGACGCTGCTGCAGAGCAGGGCCCAGGCCGAGCCCAGGCACCAGCCGGCCAGGATATCGCTGGGGTAGTGCACGCCCATATAGAGGCGGCTCAGGCCGACGAGCAGGGTGAGCAAAAGTGCGCCGCCGATGCTGAGGATCTGCAGACGGCGAGTGGGTGCAAAGCGGGCGAGCAGCGCGCCGAGCGTCAGGAAGGTGACGGCCGACAGCATGGCGTGGCCGCTGGGAAAGCTGGCGGTAAACTGCTCGGACATGGTGGTGAGATCCGGGCGCGGGCGGTTGTAGCTCATCTTGAGGACGGTACTGATCACGGTTCCACCCAGTACCGAGACGAGCACGAACAGGGCGGCCGACCGCATGCGGGCCAGATAGAGGTAGGCACAGACGGCGAGGACCAGCAGGCCCAGCAGGGAGAAGCTGCCGAGAGCGGTGATATCGCGCACCATTTCGTGCATCCAGGCGGGCCCGATGACCGTGTCGGGGTCAGCCGGATCGCGAAACAGCATCAGGATCGAGCGATCGAAGGCTTCCATTTCGCCCTCGGCCATCTCGTCAGCGATCTGGAGGAAGGTGAGCGTCAGCCCGCTGACGACGGCCAGCAGTATCAAAAGCGGGGCTTCGGACACCACGAAGGACGCAAGTTTACGGGGGTGTAGTCGATTGAACATGGTTTGCTCCTTGGTCGACGGAACGCCCGTGCCCGGCCGGCGTTCCACGGCGCGCCGTGATGTTGGGGGCGGTGCTATTGCCGTTCCGCCTCTAGCGTTGCAGGCCGCACCGCAATAGAAGCGACAGAACCTGTTCTGGAGTCGCCCCATGATCATCGAACCAAAAATCCGCGGCTTTATCTGCACGACGGCCCACCCGATAGGCTGCGCTACCCATGTGCAGCGCCAAATCGACCATGTGGTGGTCAAGGGACCGATCGAGAGTGCCCGCAAGCGTGTGCTGGTGCTGGGCTGCTCGACCGGCTATGGCCTCGCCTCCCGCATCGTCAATACGTTTGGCTCGGGCGCGGACACGGTTGGTGTGTCCTTCGAAAAGGAGCCGAGCGAGACCAAGACCGCATCGGCCGGCTGGTACAATAACCGCGCGTTCGAAAAGCGCGCCGAGGCGGCCGGGCGTGTGGCGGTGACCGTCGAAGGCGACGCGTTTTCCGACGCCATCAAGGCCGATACCATCGCCCAGATTCGCGAGCATCTCGGCCAGGTCGACCTCATCGTCTATAGCCTTGCCTCGCCTGTTCGCACCGATCCCAAGACCGGGACGGTCTATCGGTCGGCCATCAAGCCGATGGGATCAGCCGTGCGGTCCAAGACGCTCAATACCGGCACTGGCGAAGTCAGCGAAGTCGAGATCGAGCCGGCAACGGACGAGGAGGCCGAGGCCACCGTCAAGGTGATGGGCGGCGAAGACTGGGAATTGTGGATCGCAGCGCTGTCGGAAGCCGGTGTGCTGGCCGATGGCTTCATGACGCTGAACTATACCTATCTGGGCAGCGAGCTCACCTGGCCGATCTACCACAAGGGGACCCTGGGCCGCGCCAAGGGCGACCTCGACCGGGCTGCCGGTGCCATCCGCGCCCAGTTCGGCGGCGAGGCGGCGTTCGTCGTGGCGCTCAAGGCGGTGGTGACGCAGGCCAGCTCGGCCATCCCGGTGGTGCCACTCTATGGCACGATGCTGATCAAGGTCATGGACGAGATGGGGATCGGCGAAGGCTGCATCGAGCAGATCGACCGGCTGTTCCGCGTCAAGCTGCAGGCACCCATTGGTCGCGACGGGGAAAACCGCGTGCGTGTCGATGACTGGGAATTGTCCAAGACCGTGCAGGACGAGATGACCTATCGCTGGCCGCTGCTGTCGACCGAGACGCTGGCTAACCTCGCCGATCTCGACAAGCACAAGGCCGAATTCCTCAAGCTGTTCGGCTTTGGCCTGGGCGGGGTGGACTACAGCGCCGATCTTGATCCGCGCACCATCGGCTAGGATGGTGGCCGCCTATATCCTGTGTGGCACGCCGCGTTCGGGCAGCACGCTGCTGTGCCAAATGCTGGCCGCCAGCGGCGTGGCCGGGCGGCCCAATTCCTTCTATCGCGAACCGGATATCACTCACTGGGCTGACCAGTGGGGCGTGCCTCATCCGGACGGGATTGAGGATGCCGTGTTTGACCGGCGGTATCTCGATGCCATGCTGGAGCGGACGCGCAGCCCCGGCAGCGCGTTCGGGCTTCGGCTGATGTGGGGCAGCGTTTCCGAGGCGCAGCGGCGGCTCGATCGGGCGCTTGGCGGGACGGCCGATATCGCCGCCCGGTTCGAGCAGGCCTTTGGGCCGGTGCGCTATGTTCACCTGTCGCGGCGCGACAAGGTGGCCCAGGCGGTATCGCTGGTGCGGGCCGAGCAGAGCGGGCTCTGGCATATGGGCGCCGATGGCGCGGTGCTGGAAGGGGCCGAAACGCTAGGGCCGATTCGCTATGACGGCGCGCGTCTCTCAGCGCTGGTAGCGGAACTCGAAAGCGACGATACGGCGTGGAACTCGTTTTTTGCGACGCGTGCCATCAAGCCATTGCGACTGACCTACGAGACGGTCACCGCGGATCCACGCCGGGCACTTGCCGATATTCTGGATGCCGTGGGCCTAGATGCCGGCCTCGCACAGGCGGTCGAGGTCCGGACGGCCAGAATGGCGGATGAAACCAGCCGCGAATGGGCAGCGCGGTTCCGGCGCGAAGCGCATCGCGACGCATAGAAAAGGCGCCCTGCGGCGCCCTTGCATCCTGCGGCAGTGGACAGAGGTCAGAACAGCTCGGCGTCGCCGTGGCTTTGATGGGCGGCAATGCCCGAAAGAGCGGGGACGCGCAATTCGTCGAGGGTCAGGCTCGACCAGATTTCGTCATAGACGCTATCGGGGGCATTGGAGGGCAGGAGGGCGAACTGGCGGACGGCCAGAGCCATGTTGTGGCAACGCTGTTCGATGCGGTCCTGGCCCTGCAGAGCTGTAACGATCATCTGGACGGCTTCGCGGATCGAAGCGTCTTTGGTGAGATTCTTGTCGGCCAACAATTCCAGCGCTTCCGTGATGCCTTCTAGCATCGACGCCGTCTGGCGCGCCGTCTCATCGAGTTCTCTCGCGAGTTTCTGGAGTGACATAAAGATAGATCCTAGCCCCGTTAAGCCACCCTATTCCAATATTTCTAAAGCTCTTCTTGCCGATATAGGGGCTGCGACATCACTGTGATGGCGTGGTTAGCGATTGGCTAACGAGTTTTCCGCTACGATCAAATCGATGGCACGTTAGGGTAGCAAGACGACAAATGGCACTGCCGAATTCTCTACCACCCGAGTTTGACCGCGGGGTGGTGACCACCGTGCACCAAGGCGACTGCCATGTCTCCGATGCCGCGGATCTGACTTACTCCACCGTTCTGGGTTCCTGCATTTCAGCCTGCGTGCGCGACCGGGTCGCCAATGTGGGCGGGATGAACCACTTCCTTCTGGCGGAGCAATCGGGCTCGGCCAAGGACCGCTACGGCGCCTCGGCCCGCTACGGCGCCTTCGCCATGGAACAGCTCATCAACAAGGTGCTGACCAAGGGCACGGGCAAGAAATCGAACCTTGAAATCAAGGTGTTCGGCGGCGGCAAGATCAACTCGTCGCTCGATGATGTCGGTCGCAAGAATATCGAATTCGTCCGCCAGTTCCTGGCCGATGAAGGCTATGTCGCCATGAGCGAGGACCTGGGCGGCAGCTATGCCCGCAGGGTGCTGTTCAAGCCGCATTCGGGCCGCGCTTTCGTCAAGCGCCTGGACAGCGATGCCGGTGACAATGTGGCGCGCGAAGAAGCCGCGATCGCCAAGCGTCGTATCGTGGTGCCGGCACCGGTGGACGATATCGAACTCTTCTAGTTTTGACTTCGACACTTGCGTGACGCCGGCCTGCAAGCCGGCGTCTGCCTGCGCTCCTCACGCATCTGAATGCGCTCCGCTTCGGTGCTCGTCAGCCCCGCCTTTCGGCGCGGCCTGACGCAAGTCTCCTCGCAAAACCAGCGCGTCTCAAATCGATACACCCGTTCAGGTTGTGACAATCAGACTTACCGAAGTCTTACGCTCCGCCAAGGCTTTATAGACTTGATTAACCATTGTCGGCGTAAAGTCCGGCCATGTCGGAATCGCATCTCCTGATTTGTGGAGCCTCATGCCCAACTTGCGGCTAGCGCTGGTTATCGCCGCAGTGTGGCTGAGTGCGATTGTGCTCGCCGGCGTGATCCTGGCCGTTCCGGGCAGCGGTGCGGCCGGGCAGGCCGCGATTGTGGGGCTGGTGCTGGGCGCTTTGGCCGCGACAATTTTCATTGCGACGCAGCGCGACCGTCAGGATAGCGCCGTGCTGGCCTCGGTGGCGCTGGCGGCCGGGCTCGCCGACAAGGCGGGCGAGACGCTCAGCATGGCCGGCATCGTGGCGCGGCTCGGCAAGCGGCTGGAAAAGGCCCACCATTTCAAGAGCGCGATCACGGCGATGCACCAGCCGACGGTGGTGGTAGACGACAATGGCGTGATCCTGGCTGCCAGTGCCGGCGCATCGGCTTTGGTCAAGGGCACGATCGAGGGGGCAACGCTCGATCTGCTGTTTGGCGCCGGGTATCTGGCGGCCGGCGGCGGCGCGCCCGAGGAAACCATGGTGATGCTCGGCAATGGCCGGTTCACCGTCAAGCGCCGGCCAATCGCTGCCGGGCGCTACCTGCTCGAGCTGGTCCCGGCGGGCAGCTATATCGAGGACGATGATCTCGACGCCTTTGCCGGGGCGCTAGCGGGCGGGCAGACCGGGTTCCGTTTCGAGGCCAGCGCCGCCTCGTCCCATCCGGCGCTTGCGGCGCTCAACACCGGTCTTGCGGCCCTCGATACGGGTCTCCACCAGCTTGAAGGCGTGGCGGCCGGCAATGGCGACATGCCTGATGCGCTCGATGGGCCGCTGGGCAATCTGGCGACGCGGCTGCACGACCTGATGGGCGCGCTGCACGAACAGCTCGCCGAGGAGCGCGATTCCCGCATGGCGCTCGAGGCGCGGCTGACGGCGGTGGGGCAGTTGCTCGATGGCTTCGAGCGCAAGGCGAACCATTACGATGCCATGGCCACGGCCGGGCGCGAAGATGCCGGGACGACGCGCCAGGCGCTGGCCGATGGCGGCGGACGGCTGCGGCAGGCGGCGGCCATTGGGCGGCAGGCGCGAGACCTGGTGACCGAAGCCGAGCTGGGCGTGCGGCGCACCCAGGCGCTGGTGGGCGAGATCGACCAGATGACCCAGGATATCGACAAGATGGTGCAGGCCATCGAGGACGTTTCCTTCCGCACTAACCTCCTGGCGCTCAATGCGGCGGTGGAAGCGGCGCGAGCGGGCGAGAAGGGGGCCGGCTTTGCCGTGGTGGCCGACGAAGTGCGCCAGCTCGCGCAACTCACCAACCGTTCGGCACGCGATATCAGGGGCGTGGTCAAGCGCGGCAGAGCCCAGTCGGAGACGGGTGTGACCGAGGCGCAAGCGCTGCAAAAAATGATTGCGGGCCTCGATCTGCATTTACGCAATCTAAGCAATGAAACCGATATGGTCGCGGCGACACTGGACGAAGGTGACGCGGCGCTGAAGCGCCTCACTGGACAGATGGCGTCGTTCGGGGCGGCAGGAGAGACCAGTTCGGCACCTCCGGCACGACGGGCGCGCGCCTGACGACCGGGCCTGCGGACCAGTGGGCAATTGGGGTAAGCCGCATGGAACAGGGAGAAATCTCCCTCAGCGACCGTGAGTTTTCGCGGATCAAGAGCCGGGTCTATCAGGTCGCCGGTATCTCGTTGAGCGATGCCAAACGAACGCTGGTGATTAGCCGACTGAGCAAGATCGTGCGTGCGCTGGGCCTGCCGGGCTTTGATGCCTATGTCGATTATCTCGAGCGTGGCGGTTCGGCCCAGGACGGGCAGGATTTCGTCAACGCGCTCACCACCAACCTGACGCGCTTTTACCGCGAGGATCACCACTTCGAGCATCTGCGCTCCTATGTGGGAGCGCTGGTCGCCGAAAAGCCGCGCGGCGCAAGATTGCGCCTCTGGTCGGCCGGCTGCTCGACTGGCCAGGAGCCCTATACTGTCGGCATGGACCTGCTGGCCGCCTTTCCCGAGCTCAAGCGCTGGGACTTCAAGATCCTCGCCACCGACATCGATACGGCCGTGATCGCCAAGGCGGCGCGCGGCGTCTATCCCGAAAACGAGCTCAACGGGCTCAGCACCGAGCGGTCGCGTCATTTTGAAAAGACCGGCGACGGCCATATCCGCATTCCGGCAGCGGTGCGCGAACTGGTATCGTTCAAGCCGCTCAACCTGATCGGGCCGAACTGGCCGATGAAGGGGCCATTCGACGCCATCTTCTGCCGCAACGTGGCGATCTATTTCGATAAGCCGACCCAGGGCGAGGTCTTCAGCCGGCTGGGCAAGCTGCTGGCGCCGGAAGCCTTCCTCTATATCGGGCATTCCGAGAATCTCGGCTCGGGCGGCGAAGGGTTCCGCCTGGTCGGCAAGACGATCTACCAATCCAAACTGAAACTAAGCAAACGAGAAGCAGCATGAGCATCAAGGTCCTGGTCGTCGACGATTCGGCGCTGATCCGCGAAGTGCTGACCCGCATGCTCACGCGCGACGGCGATATCAACGTGGTGGGCACAGCGGTCGACCCGATGGATGCCCGCGAGAAGATCAAGCAGTTCAACCCAGACGTGGTGACGCTCGATATCGAAATGCCCGGGATGAACGGGCTGCAGTTCCTCGACAAGCTGATGCGCCTGCGGCCGACGCCGGTGGTGATGGTTTCGACGCTGACCAAGAAGGGTGCCAGCGAAACGCTGCTGGCACTGGAACTGGGCGCCGTCGATTTCGTGGCCAAGCCGAGCGCGGAAGCCGAGGGTGGCATCGAGGCCTTCGGCGCCAACCTGCGCGACAAGATCCGCGCCGCAGCCAAGTCCGACGTGCGCGGCCGCTCGGCGGGCCGGGCCGAAGCCCCCAAGATTGCGGTCAAGACTGCCGCAGCACCGGCTGGCGCGCTGATTGCCATCGGCGCATCGACGGGTGGCGTGGAAGCAATCCGCGCGGTGCTCGCCAATATGCCGGTCGATTGCCCGCCCATCGTCATCGCCCAGCACATGCCGCCCGGCTTCACCAGCCGGTTCGCGGCGCGACTCGACGAAGTCTGCGAACTCAAGGTGGTGGAAGCGGAAGACCGCATGCCGCTGCTGATCGGCCACGCCTATGTGGCGCGCGGCGACTATCATCTGCGGGTGGAGCGCTCATCGGGCCAACTCAAGGCTCGCCTCACCCATGATGAGCTGGAAAGCGGCCATCGCCCCAGCGTCGACGTGCTGTTTGAATCGGTGGCCAAGACCGTCGGCGCCATGGCCGTCGGGGCGATCCTGACCGGCATGGGCCGCGATGGCGCACGCGGGCTCAAGATGATGCGCGATGCCGGCGCCTATACGGTTGGCCAGAGCCAGGCCTCGGCCCTGGTCTATGGCATGCCGCGCGTGGCGTTCGAAGAAGGCGCCGTGGTGGAGCAGGCGCCGGTCGAAGCCATAGCGGCGCGGCTGGCCAATGCGCTGGTGCGGCTGAAATCGGCGGCCTGAGGCAGGTCGAGCACAATGCCAAGTCTCGGATTGAGAGATTTGTAACGCTTCTTGCCTAGTGTTTTCGGGAAGAACGGGGGTCCCCGGACCCCACGCGCCAGAAGGTGAAATACGACCATGCCTAAAGCCAGCGCAGTCAGCGTCCTTATTGTCGACGATCAGCAGTCCATGCGCGGTATCTGCAAGTACATCCTCACCCAGCTCGGCTTCAAGGATATCATTGAGGCCAAGAGCGGGCGCGACGCGCTGGGCAAGCTCGAAAAGTCCAATGTCGACCTCATCATTTCCGACTGGAACATGGAAGACATCGACGGCCTGACCCTGCTCAAGGTCATCCGCAAGCATCCCCGTACGCAGGCCATGCCGTTCATCATGGCGACCGGACGCTCGGACAAGGAGCAGGTCAAGGAAGCCATTTCCTTTGGCGTCAATAACTACATCATCAAGCCATTCGACGCGTCGACCATGAAGAAGCGTATCGAGGCCGTGATCGGCGCGCTGAGCTGAGCCAAGCCGCCAAACCAGAATGCAAGGGCCACCCATCGGGTGGCCTTTTCGTTTTCGGCGTCCGCTGCTGACAATTTAGGCAGGCTTCAGGCGCCCGTAAGGAGTGGTTAATCGGCCGCATGTATCGTTTCCATAGGTCTGCGAAGCACGACCTATGAGGGGGCAGTCACCGCGATCCGCGCCGTATTGAGGCGCGGACTTTTCATGCCAGTTATTGGATGGCGTCGCGCGGTGGTTTGGAAGAGCTGGAGCATTTGATGAGATTTTTGCCGCAACTGAAGATTGCCCAGAAACTGCCGCTGGCGCTGGTGGGCTCGGCCCTGCTGGTGAGCGCGGGCGTGGGCATTGCGAGCTACCTCATCGGTTCGGCAACGGTCGATGAACTGTCGCGGCGGCAGATCCAGACCATTGCCAGCCAGACATCGGCGGAACTGGGCTCCTATCTCGACGGCATCGCCAAGGACCTGACGATCACCGCGGCGACCGAATCCACCCAGACCGTGCTGCGCGACCTCAACATCAACTGGGGCCAGTTCCTGACCGGCTCGCTGGCGACCGACCCGGTGGCGGCGCTGCAGACGGCCTACATCACCAACAACCCCGATCCGGCCAATCGCGAACTGCTCGACGTTTCGACCGCCGAGAAGCGCAGCAATTACGACTTTACCCACTCCAAGATACATCCCGCCCTGCGTCGCCAGTTGCAGGCGCGCGGCTATGCCGACCTGATCGTGTTCAACCCGACGGGCGATCTGGTCTATTCGGTCAAGAAGCGTGACGACCTGGCGACCAACTTCGCCGCTGGTGGTCCCGGTGCCGAAACGGGCCTGGGCAAGGCCTTCCAGGCTGCCGCGGCGATGACCGAGGGCGGGCAGGTCTCATTCCAGGATTTCTCGGCTTACGCCCCGGCGGGTGGTTTGCCTGAAGGCTTCATGGCGACGCCGGTATTCGACAACCGGCAGAAGCTGGTTGGCGTGCTGGCCGCGGCGATTTCGACCGCGCCGGTCAATGCCATCATGAGCAGTAGCGAAGGCCTTGGGGAAACCGGGGAGAGCTTCTTTGTCGGCCCCGACTTCCTGATGCGCTCGGATTCGCGCTTCTCGGAAGCCGATGATGCGCTGGTGACGACGTTCCAGAACCCGGTGGTCGAAGCCGCGCTTGCCGGCACCGCGGCGGTTGGTCTCTCGTCGGACTATCGCGGCATGAACATGATCCTGACCGCACAGCCGCTGAGCTTCGGTGGTGCCAATTGGGCGGTGGTGACCGCCGTGGGCGAGGCCGAGGCCTATGCGCCGATCACCGACATGCGCAACATGACGCTGCTCGTCGGCGGCGCGCTGCTCGCGATTGCCGCCATCGTCGGCTACTTCTTTGCCCGTTCGGTCAGCCGCCCGATAAGCCGCCTCACCACGACGATGGAAGCGCTGGCCGATGGCGATCTCGATGTCGAGGTGCGTGGCGCCGAAGGCAAGGACGAACTGGGCGCCATGGCGCGCGCCGTGGAAGTGTTCCGCGAAAACGGGCTCAAGATGGCGCAGATGACCGAGGCCGAGGCGGCCCAGATCATTCGCAGCCAGTCCGAACGCGCCGCCATGATGCAGGACCTGCAGCGCGCCTTCGGTGCCGTGGTGGATGCGGCGATTGCCGGCGATTTCAGCCGCCGCGTCGAAGCCGAATTCCCCGATGACGAACTCAATACGCTGGCTCGCTCGGTCAATAACCTTGTGGCCACCGTTGATCGCGGGCTGAGCGAAACCGGCACCGTGCTGGCCTCGCTGGCCCATACCGACCTCACCCAGCGCATGGAAGGCGACTACCAGGGCGCTTTCGCCCGGCTCAAGGCCGATACCAATGCGGTAGCCGAAAAGCTCACCGACATTGTCGGGCAGCTCAAGGACACTTCGCGGACGCTCAAGAACGCGACCGGTGAAATCCTGTCGGGCGCCAACGATCTTTCCGAGCGCACCACCAAGCAGGCGGCGACAATCGAAGAGACCTCGGCGGCCATGGAGCAACTTGCTTCCACCGTGCTGCAGAACGCCGAACGCGCCAAGGAAGCGAGCACGGTTGCGGCTACCGTGACCCGCACCGCCGAAGATGGCGGGCAGGTGATGCATCAGGCGACCGAAGCCATGGAGCGCATCACGGCGTCTTCGGGCAAGATTTCCAACATTATCGGCCTCATCGACGACATCGCCTTCCAGACCAACCTCCTGGCGCTCAACGCGTCGGTCGAAGCAGCGCGGGCTGGCGATGCCGGCAAGGGCTTTGCCGTGGTCGCCGTCGAAGTGCGGCGCCTGGCGCAATCGGCCGCCAATGCATCGAGCGAGGTCAAGGTCCTGATCGAGCAGTCGGCCGGCGAAGTGAAGGGCGGTTCGCGCCTGGTGCTCGATGCCGCTGCCAAGCTCGAAGCCATGGTTGCCGCGGCGCGCTCGTCGAACGAGCTGATGAGCGGTATCGCCAAGGAGAGCCGCGAGCAGGCCGGGGCGATCGACGAGGTCAATTCGGCGGTCCGCACCATGGACGAGATGACCCAGCACAATGCTGCGCTGGTCGAGGAGATCAACGCCGCCATCGAGCAGACCGAGGCGCAGGCCACCGAGCTCGATCGCATCGTCGACATCTTCTCCATCAACGAAACGACGCCTTCGGCGCAGCGCCGCCCGGCGCCGGCCCAGGCCTCGCCGGTCAAGGCGCTGGCCCATGGCGCGCGCGGACTGCAGGACAAGCTCAAGACGGTCGCCAAGTCTTACCTCAGCCATGGCAATGCTGCCGTGGACAAGGACTGGAACGAATTCTAGAGCCGGAATTGATCTTTGACGGATCGAGGAAACGGGGCCGAGAGGCCCCGTTTTTTTGCGCCGTGGCGCGCATTTAGCGGTCCGAAAGCAATAATTCTGCATCCGGAAGGTCAAATCGTCATTGAAAACGATACCGGGACCGCGTTGGACAACTTTCGATTAACCGCTATCCCGTAATTTTCCTCATCAGCAGGTCCGCTTGGCGCGCGATGAATTCGCCGCGTCCGGACGTCGGGGGGAAAACGACATGCGCAAGCTCTTTTCGGCCTTAGGCAATATCAAGATGACCACTGCTATCGCGGCACTGGTGCTGATTGCCATCATCGGGTCCATCACTGCGGTGTCGGCCGCGATCTACCTGAACCTGCATGCGCAGTCGATTGCCGACAGCGAGGTGCAGCAGGAGACCAACCTGGCGGTAGCGGCCACCATCCTCGAACGGCGTATTTCCGGCTCAGTGCTGAACTGGACCGAAGAGGGCACGATGGATGCGTTCCAGAGCTGGGCCATCCCGCCATTCTACGATTCCGAAATCATCGACTCGGTGACCCGCGTTACCAAGCAGCACGCCACCATCTATGTGCTGGAACCGGAGACGCAGAACCTGGTCGGCAAGACCACGAGCCTGGTTGCCGAGGACGGCACCCGCGTCGCCGACCTGACCATGGAACCATCGAGCCCGGCTTATGCCTCCATTCTTGCCGGCGAGGCTTTCGTGGGTGAGATGCCGATCAATGGCGTCAGCTATTTTGCCGCCCTGCAGCCGATCGAAAAAATGAGCGGCGAGGTCATGGGCGCTATTTTCGTCGGCACGCCGATGGCCAATGTCGAAGCGTCGGCCAATGCGGTGCTCAACCTGATCCTGATGGTGGGGGGGCTTGTGACCATCGCCCTGGGATTGGTGGGCCTCCTGCTCTCGCGCCTCATCACCAAGCCGATCCCGAAGCTTGCAGGCTCGATGGAAGCCATTGCCGAGGGCAATTACGAAATCGAAGTGCCCTATACGGCGCAGGGTAACGAGGTCGGCGCCATGGCGCGGTCGGTGGAGATTTTCCGCCAGAACGGGTTGCGCGTCAGCCAGATGACCGAGGCCGAAGCCGCGCGCATCATTGCCGACCAGGAAAACCGGCAGAAGATGATGAGCGAGCTGCAGTCTGCCTTTGGCGAGGTGGTCGATGCCGCCGTTGCCGGCGACTTCTCGCGCCAGGTCGTGGCCGAATTCCCCGATCCAGAACTCAATGCGCTGGCCGGGGGCGTCAACAACCTCGTGCGCACCTTCAATCGCGGCGTGACCGAAATGGGCCAGGTGCTGGGTGCCATGGCCGATACCGACCTCACCGAGCGCATGGAGGGCGATTATGAAGGCGCCTTTGCCACGCTCAAGAGCGACATCAATGCGGTGGCCGACAAACTGACCGAAGTGGTCGGCCAGTTGCGCCACACTTCGGGCTCGCTCAAGACGGCGACAGGCGAAATCCTGTCGGGCGCCAACGATCTTTCCGAGCGGACCACCAAGCAGGCCGCGACCATCGAGGAAACCTCGGCGGCCATGGAGCAGCTTGCGGGCACCGTGCTCAAGAATGCGCAGCGCGCCAAGGATGCCAGCGCCAATGCCGCGCAGGTTACCCGCACCGCCGAAGAAGGCGGGCAGGTGATGGACGCGGCGACGTCGGCGATGGAGCGCATCACGCAGTCGTCGGCCAAGATCTCCAACATCATCGGCATGATTGACGACATCGCCTTCCAGACCAACCTCCTGGCGCTCAACGCCTCGGTGGAAGCAGCGCGCGCCGGCGATGCCGGCAAGGGCTTTGCCGTGGTGGCCGTCGAAGTGCGGCGCCTGGCCCAGTCGGCAGCGCAGGCTTCGAGCGAGGTCAAGGTGCTGATCGAGCAGTCGGCCGGCGAGGTTAATACGGGCTCCAAGCTCGTGGGCGATGCGGCGGGCAAGCTCAAGGCCATGCTGGACGCTGCCCGCGGCAATAACGGCCTCCTCGAATCCATCGCCAATGACAGCCGCGAACAGGCTTCGGCGATCGAGGAAGTGACCACGGCTGTCCGCACCATGGACGAAATGACCCAGCACAATGCGGCGCTGGTGGAAGAGACCAACGCGGCCATCGAGCAGACCGAGGCCCAGGCCACCGAGCTCGATCGCATCGTCGATGTGTTCCGTATCAACAGCCACGAGGCGCCCGCGATCCGGCAGGAGCGGCGCCCGGCAGCGGCCGCTGCGGCCCCCGGCGGCGGGGCACGCGACCTGCAGCAGCGCCTGGCTGCCGCATCGGCCAACCTCACCCATGGCAACAATGCCCTGGCCCCCGATTGGAACGAGTTCTAGGCCCAGGCCACTCGATCACAGCAAGACCCGCGCAGCTCCGGCAGCGCGGGTTTTTGTTTCGGGCGCACCTCCAGACGAGGCAACTTGTCGGACAAGTGAAAATCCGCGTGCCAATTGAATGGCATAGCCAGTTTTGCGGCACCCGGAATCGGCGGAGACGCCCGGATTCCGGGGCGATAAACATTCGCTTAAGCCGATGCTGGTAGTTTTACGGAATCGGGCGCGGCCGACTTCTCCACCGCGTACAATTTCTGAGGCAGACTGCATGTTGAAGCGCGCTGGCCACTTTATCGGCAATATCAAGCTGACGACCATGATCGCGACCCTGGTGATCTCGGCGATCATCGTTTCGGTCTCGGTGGTCACGGCGGCGATCTATCTCAACCTGAGCGCCTCGACCCGCGCCTCGGCGCTCAATCAGCAGACGACCAATCTCAAGACCGCGGCGACGATCCTGCAGGGCAGCCTGCCGGGCGCCGAAGTGCTGTGGACCGAAACGGGCGACATTGCCGAAGTCCGGACCTGGGCCATGCCGCGCGAATTCCTCAATCATGAGATCGTCGATTCCATCGCGCGCATCACCGGGGAAGCCGCAACCATCTTCGGATGGGACGAGGCCAGCCAGGACTTCGTGCGCATGACGACGACCATTGTGGGCGAGGACGGCGAGCGCATCGTGGGCACGCCGCTGGGCCAGACCAGCGCGGCCTATGGCCCGATCATGGAAGGGAAGGCCTATTTCGGCGAGGCGACCATCGTCGGCCGGCCGTTCTACACTGCCTACCAGCCCATTTTCGACCAGACCAACAAGCCCGTCGGCATCGTCTTCGTGGGGATCGACAAGGGCCAGATCGAGGCTGTGGTCTATGACGCGGTCAAGGTGCTGCTCGTGGTGGGCCTCGTGACCCTCGGCGTGCTCGGCGCCATCGGCTACCTGCTGTCGCGCCTGATGATGGCGCCGGTTCCCAAGCTGGCCCGCACGATGAAAGCGGTCGCCGAGGGCGACTACAGTGCCGAAGTGCCGTTTATCGAGCAGGGCAACGAAGTGGGCGAAATGGCCCGCGCCGTCGAAGTGTTCCGCGAGAACGGCCTCAAGGTCAGCCAGATGACCGAGGAAGAGCGCGCGGCTTCGCAGCGCCGGCGCGTCGAGCGCACCGACATGATGGTGGCCCTGCAGGCCGCGTTCGGCGAGGTGGTGGATGCCGCCATTGCCGGCGATTTCTCAAAGCGCGTGCATGCCCAGTTTGCCGACCCCGAGCTCAATGCACTGGCCGGCAGCGTCAATAACCTCGTCGAGACGGTCGATCGCGGTATCGGGGAAACCGGCGAAGTGCTGGCTGCGCTTGCCGACACCAACCTGACCAAGCGGATGGCGGGCAACTACCAGGGCTCGTTCGCCAAGCTCAAGGGCGACACCAATGCGGTGGCTGACAAGCTGACCGACGTGGTGACGCAGTTGCGCGCCACCTCGCGGACCCTCAAGACCGCGACCGGCGAAATCCTCTCGGGTGCCAACGATCTCAGTGAGCGCACCACCAAGCAGGCCGCCACGATCGAAGAGACTTCGGCGGCCATGGAGCAGTTGGCCAGCACGGTGGCCGAAAATGCCCGCATGGCGGAAGACGCCAATGGCAAGGCCCAGTCGGTGTCGCAGAGCGCAGCCCATAGCGGGGTGACGATGAGCGAAGCCAACCAGGCGATGGAACGCATCACCTCGAGCTCGGCCAAGATCTCCAACATCATCGGCATGATTGACGACATCGCCTTCCAGACCAACCTCCTGGCGCTCAACGCCTCGGTGGAAGCAGCGCGCGCCGGCGATGCCGGCAAGGGCTTTGCCGTGGTGGCCGTCGAAGTGCGGCGCCTGGCCCAATCGGCCGCAAGCGCCTCGTCCGACGTCAAGGCGCTGATCGAGCAGAGCGCCAACGAGGTCAAGGGCGGCAGCAAGCTCGTCTCCAACGCCTCCGAGCAGCTCACTGCCATGCTCGATGCCGTCAACCAGAATGCCAGCCTGATGCAGTCGATCGCCAAGGCGAGCCGCGAGCAGGCGGCGGCGATCGATGAAGTGTCGGTCGCGGTGCGCACGCTCGACGAGATGACCCAGCACAATGCGGCGCTGGTGGAAGAGACCAACGCCGCCATCGAGCAGACCGAGGCGCAGGCCACTGAGCTCGACCGCGTGGTGGATATCTTCACCATTGGCGACAGCGCCGAAGTGGCGCCCAAGCGTGCCGCTGCCCCCACCCGGAGCATGCCGGTGCAGGAGCGCGTCGTAGACAAGGTCCGTTCCGCCGCCCGGTCATACCTCACGCAGGGCAATGCGGCGATCGCCAAGGATTGGGCCGAGTTCTAGGGCTCGCAAAACCAGACTGGCTGGATGGGCGCCTCAGGGCGTCCATCTTGCTTTCTGACGGATGTGCGACAGACCCCGCAGGCCTTCCTTAACTATCTGCTGACTATGATTAATCCGCGTCATGGCCGTGGAAGAGGAGCTGCGGGCATGCCTGGCAAGGCAGCACATGCCCAACTCCGGAAGTATCCTTATGACGACGCAGCTCAAACTTGCTTTCAAACTGCCAGCGATGGTCGTGGCGATCGCGCTGGTCACCGGCGCAAGCCTGGCGCTGGCCGGCTATGTCGCCAGCAGCAGCATCGTCAACAGCCAGGCCGAGCAGAGGCTGGCCTCGGCCGCGACCAATGCGCGCTCGGCCCTCGAAGCCTATCTCAGCGAAGTCGCCGAAGACCTGACGCTGTTCGCCGGCCGAGCCGAGATTGCCGCCGATATCGACCTGTTCTCGGGAGCGATGCGCTCGCTGTCGGGCCAGGGCGATCCGACCGAGCTGCTGCAGGACGCCTATATCACGCAGAACCCGAACCCGGCCGGCGAGAAGCTGCTGCTCGATACCTCGGACAAGCTGCCGGTCTATGACCTGCATCACCGGGCGCTGCATGCCGACTTCCGCGACCTGCTGCAGAAGCGCGGTTACTACGACATCTTCCTGTTCGATACCGATCTCAACAACGTCTACACGGTGTTCAAGGAGGCCGATTTTGCCACCAATTTCGCCGAAGGCGGCGGGCCCTGGGCCGATACGGACCTGGGCAAGGTGGTGCGGGCGGCTCTCGCAGGCGAAGAGGGCCAGGTGTTCCTGACCGATTTCGCGCCCTATGGGCCCAGCGCCGGCACGCCGGCGAGCTTCATTGCCACGCCAGTGATGGATCAGGGCTTCCTGATCGGTGTGCTGGCCTTCCAGATGCCGACGGCGCTCATCGGGGAAGTGCTTGGGCGCACCCTGGGCCTTGGCGCTTCGGGCGAAGTGTTCCTCGTGGGCCAGGATGGCCTCGTGCGCAACGACGTGCCGTTCACGCCCGAGAATGACGTGATGACGTTGTCGCTGGCCGGCGATGTCGTCACGTCTAGCCTGACCGGAACGGTCGCCAGCGGCCTTATCAGCCATCACAATGGCTCGCCCTATGTGGCGGCGAGCGAACCGCTGAGCTTTGGCGGCGTCAATTGGGCCGTGGTGGCGCTGGAAAGCCAGGCCGATATTGCGGCGCCCTCGGTCAGCCTGCGCAACACCATGTTGATCATCGGCGTGGTGCTGCTGGCGCTGGCCGCCGTGGCCAGCATTCTCATCGCCCGCACCATTACGCGGCCGATTTCACGCCTCACCGGCGCCATGGCCGACATTGCCGCCGACAAGCTCAACCTTGCCGTGCCCGGGCTCGAACGCGCCGACGAATTGGGCGCCATGGCGGAAGCGGTCGAAGTCTTCCGCAACAATGGCCTCAAGATGCGCGACCTGCGCGCGGCCGAGCTCGATATGGGCGAAGAGCGCGCGGCCCAGGTCAGCGTGATCCAGGGCTTGCAGCAGGAAATCGGCGCGGTGGTTGGTGCGGCGATCGATGGCGACTTCTCGCGCCGCGTCGGCACCGATTTCAGCGACCCGGAACTGCGGCAGTTGGCGGTTGACGTCAACGACCTGGTGACGACGGTGGATCGCGGGCTGACCGAGACGGGCAGCGTGCTAGCTTCGCTCGCCCGCGCTGATCTCACGCACCGCATGACTGGCGAATACAAGGGTGCCTTCGGTCGCCTCAAGCAGGATACCAATGGCGTGGCCGAGCAGTTGGGCGATATCATCACCCAGTTGCGGGGTACGTCGGGCGCGCTCAAGACCGCGACGGGAGAAATCCTGTCGGGCGCCAATGATCTCAGCGAGCGCACGACGCGGCAGGCAGCGACGATCGAGGAAACCTCGGCCGCCATCGAGCAGCTCAGCCGCACGGTTGTCGACAATGCGGCGCAGGCCGAGCAGGCCAGCCGCGACGCACGGATGGTTTCGGCCGAGGCGGAAGCCAGTGGCGAAGTAATGGGCGAGGCGACCGGGGCGATGGAGCGCATCACCCAGTCCTCGGGCAAGATCTCCAACATCATCGGGCTGATCGACGACATCGCTTTCCAGACTAACCTCTTGGCGCTCAACGCGTCGGTGGAAGCCGCGCGCGCTGGCGATGCCGGCAAGGGCTTTGCCGTGGTTGCGGTCGAAGTGCGGCGGCTGGCGCAATCGGCGGCCAGTGCCTCGGCCGACGTCAAGGCGCTGATCGAGCAGAGCGCCAACGAGGTTCAGGGCGGTACGCGGCTGGTGGCCAATGCGGCCGAGCGGTTGCAGGCCGTGCAGGCGGCGATCCGCGCCAATGCGGGGATGCTCGACGGCATTGCCAGGGCCAGCCGCGAGCAGGCCGGGTCGATCGACGAGGTCAATGTGGCGGTGCGCCAGCTCGACGAAATGACCCAGCACAATGCGGCGCTGGTGGAAGAGACCAATGCCGCCATCGAGCAGACCGAAGCGCAGGCCAATGAGCTCGACCGGGTGATCGGGGTGTTTACCCTCGCCAGAGCCGGGTCGGCGGCAGCCAGCAGCAATGCACCGCCCCCAGGCCGGGTGGCGATGGGCCGCCGCTGACGCGATCGGAGAACAGACCGGGCGCCTTCGGGCGCCCTTTTTCTTGCTTGGCCCCCGTACTTTACGCGGGCTTAACCATGGCTGAGGCACTGTCGATCCCGGACGCATAGGCATATCGAAACACGACGGTTGGGGCCGTCGTGACACAGGATAGTCGGCCATGCTCGCACGGCAGTGCACACCTCAAGTCTTCGACGGATCATTCGGACCCGCCCTTGCTTGCCGTGACGGCGTCCGCTTGCGGCGACGCCGAAACCGCCACGCGAATTACCCTCACTCATCCATTGTTTTAGTCATAGATCGATCGTCCAGGACGGGCGTGGACAAAGGCTGGAGGGCCTTTTTCGATGAGCTTTTTCCAACGCAGTAGCAGAAGCGACGATCGGGCCAAGGTGGATGCGATCATGCGCAGCCAGGCGGTCATCGAATTCAAACTTGATGGCACCATCCTCACCGCCAACGAGAACTTTCTTGCGGCGCTGGGCTATGAGCTGAGCGAGATCGCCGGCAAGCATCACCGCATGTTCGTCGATCCGGCCGATGCCAATTCGGCTGAATACAAGCAGTTCTGGGCGGACCTCGCCGCCGGCAAGTTCCAGTCGGCCGCCTATCGGCGCATCGCCAAGGGTGGGCGCGAAATCTGGATCCAGGCGACCTACAATCCGGTGTTCGACAAGGCGGGCAAGCCGATCAAGGTCATCAAGTTTGCCACCGACATCACCGCGCAGAAGAACCAGGCCGCCGATCACGAGGCGCAGATCGCCGCCATTTCCCGGGTGCAGGCGGTGATCGAGTTCAACCTCGATGGCACGGTGCGGGACGCCAACGACAATTTCCTCGCGACGATCGGCTACAGCAAGGCCGAAATCGCCGGCAAGCATCACCGCATGTTCTGCGACCCGGCCTATGCTGCGAGCGCCGACTACGCCAAATTCTGGGAGCGTTTGCGGGCGGGCGAATATGTCGCCGCCGAGTTCCAGCGCTTCGGCAAGGGCGGCAAGGAAATCTGGATCCAGGCGTCCTACAATCCGATCCTCGATGCCACCGGCAAGCCGGTCAAGGTCATCAAGTTCGCCACCGACATTACCGAACGGAAGCGGGCCGAGGGCATTATCGCCGACCTGACGACCAGCCTCGCCAAGATGGCCGAGGGCGACCTGACGGGTCGCATCGATACCAAGTTTACCGGCCAGTACGAGCAGTTGCGCCTCGCCTTCAACCAGTCGCTGGGACGGCTGTTCGATATCGTCAACGGGCTGCAGAAGACGTCGCGCTCGCTCAAGACCGCGACCAGCGAGATCCTCTCGGGCGCCAATGATCTTTCCGAGCGCACCACGAGGCAGGCGGCGACGATCGAGGAAACCTCCGCCTCGGTCGAGCAGCTTTCGAGTGCCGTGCAGGAGAATGCCACGCGCGCCGCGACGGCCAGCCAGAAGGCCAAGGCCGTCTCAGCCGGCGCCACCGAAGGCGGCGCGGTGATGAGCGACGCCAATGCCGCCATGGCGGCAATCGAAGTGAGCTCGGGCAAGATCTCCAACATTATCGGGCTGATCGACGACATTGCCTTCCAGACCAATTTGCTGGCGCTCAATGCGTCGGTCGAAGCCGCCCGCGCGGGTGATGCCGGCAAGGGCTTTGCTGTCGTGGCGGTGGAAGTGCGGCGGCTGGCGCAATCGGCGGCCAGCGCTTCGGCGGACGTCAAGGTGTTGATCGAGGCCAGTGCCAGCGAGGTCAAGAACGGCTCGCGGCTGGTGGGGCAGGCGGCCGAAAAGCTGCTGGCGATCCTTGCCGGGGCGCGGGAAAGCTCGGCACTGATCGATTCCATCGCCCAGGCCAATGGCGAGCAGGCGGGGGCGCTCGACGAAGTCGCGGTCGCGGTGCGGCAGATGGACGAGATGACCCAGCACAATGCGGCGCTGGTGGAAGAGACCAATGCCGCCATCGAGCAGACCGAGGCGCAGGCGAGCGAACTCGATCGCATCGTCGAGGTGTTCAAGATGGATGGCGGTGCGCCGGCCCCGGTACGGGCGCAGCCTCGTTCGGCGCCGGTACTGCGGACCGCCGGCAACGCTGCGATTTCGCCGGACTGGAACGAGTTTTAGCTCTCCCCCGGAGGGAGAGGTGAACGGCTCCTGACTCTCCTTGTCAGCAGGCCAGAGCATGGTGGCGGCCGCGTCAAGCTCGGGGCCCGCCATGCTCACCTCCGCCGTCGATCCCGTCTATTCCAGTGATTTCGTCACGTTGATCGCGCCGCTGCCGGCGCCGGTGGCGGAACTCACGGCGCGGCTCGTGGCGCTGGTTGCGGCGCATCCGGGGCTATCGGGCAAGGTGATGAGCGGCTGGAAGTCGGTCAATTTCCGCCATGCCGGGGCCGGCCATGTCTGTTCGGTGTTTCCGCAAGTGGACAGGGTGACGCTCTATTTCGAGCATGGGCGACTGCTCGAGCATGGCGATGGCCTGTTGGCCGGCGACGGACTCAAGAAGGGACGCTACCTGCGGCTGGTGCCGGGCGATGACATTCCGGTGGACCAGATCGGCATCCTGCTCAGCGAGGCCATTGCCCTTTTTGCCTGAAGCATGCTTGTAGAAATCTCGCATCTGGAGGGCAGCATGGCGCGAATAGGCCTCGTGGCACATGACGACAAGAAGGACGATCTCTGCGTCTGGGCCGAGCATCACAAGCACAAGCTCAGCCAGCACGAATTGTGGGGCACGGGGACGACCGGGAGCCGGATCATCGCCGCCACCGGCCTGCCGGTAACGCTGCTCAAGAGCGGTCCGCTGGGCGGCGACCAGCAGCTTGGCGCGATGATCGCCGAGGGCAAGCTCGACGTGTTGATCTTCTTCATCGATCCGCTGTCGGCGCAGCCGCATGATGTCGACGTGAAGGCCCTGACCCGGCTGGCCACGCTCTATGACGTGCCCTGCGCCAACAACAAATCCACAGCCGACGCGGTGCTCGCGTACCTTTGACCGCGTGGTCAAGGTTGACCCTTGCGTTACCTTATGAGCAGATGCCCCAAAATTGCCCGGATTTAACCGGGCCGCATGGCTATTTGGGAAACGGGACGGCTTTGGTGCCCTCTGACTTGGTTATTGACGTTCGCAACGTCAGCAAACGCTTTGGCGGTTTGACCGCCGTGAACAACTGCTCGCTCTCGGTGCGGCGCGGCTCGGTGACCGGGCTGATCGGACCGAACGGGGCAGGCAAATCCACGCTGTTCAACATTGTGGCCGGCAATATCGTGCCCGACGAGGGCGCGGTCATTTTCGACGGCGCCGATGTCACCGGCTTCAAGCCGCATCAGTTGTTCCGCACCGGCATGCTGCGCACCTTCCAGATCGCGCACGAATTCTCCAACATGACGGCGCTGGAAAACCTGATGATGGTGCCGGGCGACCAGCCGGGCGAGTATCTGGGCAATGCCTGGTTCCGGCCGGGCCTGGCCCGCTCGCGCGAAACCGAAGTGCGCAAGAAGGCGCTCGACGTCATCGATTTCCTCAAGCTCGGCCATGTGCGCAACGAGCTGGCGGGCAACCTCTCAGGCGGCCAGAAGAAACTGCTCGAGCTTGGCCGCACCATGATGGTTGACGCCAAGGTGGTGCTGCTCGACGAAGTGGCGGCGGGCGTCAACAAGACGCTGCTCAATGACCTTGCCAGCAATATCGAGCGCATGAACAAGGAACTGGGCTACACGTTCTTTGTCATCGAGCATGACATGGACCTGATCGGGCGGCTCTGCGACCCGGTCATCGTCATGGCGCAGGGCGAGAAGATCGCCGAGGGCCCGATGGCCGAAATCCGCGCCAATCCACAAATCGTCGAAGCGTATTTCGGCACTCCCGTAGAGGCCGCATAGATGCCTTTGATCGAACTCAAACATGTGGTGGGCGGCTATGGCGGCGCACCGATCCTCAATGGCGTCAACATGGCCATCGAGCAGCACGATATCGGCGTCATCGTCGGCCCCAACGGCGCCGGCAAGTCGACGACGCTCAAGGCCATTTTCGGCCTGCTCAAGGTGACCGGCGGCACGATCGAATTCGGCGGCCGGAATGTCGCCAATTCGCTGCCCGATGCGCTGGTGCCGATGGGCCTGAGCTTCGTGCCGCAGGAAAAGAACGTCTTCACCTCGATGACCGTCGAGGAAAACCTCGAAATGGGCGCCTTCACCCGGCGCGACGATTTCAAGGGCACGATGGACTGGGTCTACCAGATGTTTCCGGTGCTGGCGGAAAAGCGCCGCCAGCCGGCAGGTGAACTGTCGGGCGGCCAGCGGCAGATGGTGGCCATGGGCCGGGCGCTGATGAGCAAGCCGAAGCTACTGATGCTCGACGAGCCGTCGGCGGGCCTCTCGCCGCGCTATGTTATCGAGATTTTCGAGACCATCGTTCGCGTCAACAAGGAGGGTGTGGGCGTTCTCATGGTGGAGCAGAATGCGCGCCAGGCGCTGGCCTTTGCATCCAAGGGCTTCGTGCTCGCCAGCGGGCAGAACCGCTTCACCGGCACGGGCCCAGAGCTCATCGCCGATCCCGAAGTCGCCAAAAGTTTCCTCGGGGGCTGAGCCGTGACCGAACTCATTTTCTTCATCAACCAGGTGGTCATTGCCGGCGCGGTGCTGGGCTGCATCTATGCACTGGGCGCCGTGGGCATCACGCTGGTTTTCGGCATCCTGCGCTTTGCGCATTTCGCCCATTCCGAGCTGATGACCTCGGGCGCGTTCTTTGCGTTCCTCCTGGCGCTGCTGTTTGCCCATTGGGGCATCGCGACGCCGATCCCCACAGGCTTCGTGGTGCTGCCGATCGCCATGGTGCTGTCGGCCATTTTCGCGCTGGGCATCGACAAGGGCTTTTACGCACCCTTGCGCCAGCGGGGCGTGAAGCCCGTGACGCTGCTGATCGCTTCGATCGGGGTGACGCTGATGGTGCAGGGGCTGATCCGCCTGTTCTTCGGCGCCGGTTCCTATTCGTTCTTCGAGACCGAAACCAAGGACGTGTTCCGCATCGACACGACCTTCCTTGGCTCGACGCGTCCGCTGGTGATCACCGAGCCGCAATTGCTGATGATCGTGGTGACGCTGGTTTCGGTGCTGGCGCTGCACTTCTTCCTGACGCGATCACGTTTGGGCAAGGCCATGCGCGCCATGGCCGACAATGCCGATCTGGCGCAGGTGTCGGGCATCAACACGGCTCTGGTGGTGCGGGTGACCTGGATCGTGGCCGGCGCACTGGCCTGTATGGCCGGCACCATGCTGGCGCTCGACGTGACGCTGAAGCCGGATCTGGCCTTCAACATCATCATCCCGATCTTTGCCGCTGCCATCGTCGGCGGCCTCGGCCAGGCCTATGGCGCTATCGCGGGGGGCCTCCTGATCGGCTTTGCCGAGTCGCTGGCCGTGTTCAACTGGACCATGGTGCTCAAGCCGCTCAATGCGGTGCTGCCCGAGTGGCTGCAATTGCCGGCGACGCTGGCGCTGGTGCCCACCGAATATAAGCTCACCGTGGCTTTCGTTATCCTGGTGGTGGTGCTGCTGGTCCGGCCCACCGGTATCTTCAAGGGAGCTTCGTCATGATCCGGCGTTCGCTCACGCTCTTTGCCGGGCTGTTCGTGCTGATTCTGGTGATCGGCTGGTTGATGGGCATGCCCTTCACCTCGTCGCGGCTGGTGGAAGCCGCCGCCTATTCACTCATCGCGCTGGGTCTCAATATCCAGTGGGGCTATGGCGGGCTGTTCAACTTCGGCATCATGGGCTTCCTGATGCTGGGCGGCTTTGCCGTCACCTTCATCTCCTATCCCGTCAATCCGACCTTCTGGGGCTCGGACGGTCCCTGGATGCTGGGGCGGGCGCTGCTCGCCTTTGCCGCGGGGGCGCTGCTGGTCTATGGCGCGCGCCAGAGCGACCGACTGGGCATTCGCGGCGGCTGGAAGAGCTTCGTCACGGTCGTGGCGTGGTTTGTCGCCTATTGCATCTATCGCAGCCAGATCGATCCGGCTGCGGCCTATATCGAGGCCAATGCCGGCTTTGTCGGCGGGCTGGGTGCGCATCCGGTGCTGGGCTGGCTGTTTGGCGGCGTGCTGGCGGCGGTCATTGCCTTCATCGTGGGCAAGATCGCGCTGGGCCTGCGCACCGATTATCTCGCCATCGCCACGATCGGCATTTCCGAGATCATCCGGGCGCTGATCAAGAACATGGACTGGTTGACGCGCGGAACGCTGACCGTGTCGCCGATTCCGTGGCCGACGCCGCTGCCGCAGGAGTACCAGGCTGGTGGTTCGGACCAGTTCTCGTCGCTGCTGCTGGCCCGTGGCGGCTTCCTGCTGCTCGCCATTGCCGTGCTGGCCGTTGGCATCTGGCTGATCTCCCGCGCCTATTCCGGCCCCTGGGGCCGCATGATGCGTGCTATCCGCGACAACCACGTTGCTTCGGCCTCGATGGGCAAGAATGTCACGGCGCGGCAGCTCGAAATCTTCGTCTTCGGCTCGGTGCTGATGGGCATTGGCGGGGCGATGCTGGTGAGCTTCACGCAGATTTTCGACCCTTCGAGCTACCAGCCGATCAACCACACATTCCTGATCTGGGTGATGATCATTGTCGGCGGCGCCGGCAACAATTGGGGCGCGGTGTTCGGTGCGGTGCTGATCTGGCTGGTCTGGGTGGTCTCGGAGCCCCTGGCCAAGGTGATCTTCGAGAATGTCAGCTACTGGTCGACCAATTTCGGCTGGGGCGCCATTCCCGAGATCGAATCCAGATCGGCGCAGATGCGCGTCTTCGTGCTGGGGCTGGTGATCACCATTGCCCTGCGGTTTGCGCCCAAGGGGTTGATCCCCGAAGCGGTGCGGCGCGAGGGCTAACCGCCACATCAGTCGTCAACATCAACAGGCTCGTCCGACACCGGACGGGCCTGTTTTGTTATCGTCTAGCGCTTGGCTTCATAGGTGAGGGCGATGGCGCCGGAGGCAAAGCTGCGCTGGCTCTTGAGCGTCATGTCGAGGGGTGACGGCAGGCCCGCGAACAGGGTCGGGCCGTGTCCCGCGATACGCGGATGGACGAGGAAGATGAAGTCATCAATCAGGCCCAGCGCTGCGATCTCGCGGGCCAGGGTCAGGCCGCCCAGGGAGATGATGCCATCTTCCTCGCTCTTCAACGTTTCGATTTCGGCCCTCAGCTCACCCTTGAGCAGCCTGGCATTCCAATCGACATGATCCAGCGTGTTCGAGACGACGAACTTCCTGGACCTGTGAATGTTCAGGGCGAAGGGCAGGATCCAATCGGGTTTGCCTTCCGGCGTGACACCGCTCTCGGCAATGGGCCGCCAGGCCTCCTCCATCATCTTGTAGGTGACCCGGCCGTAGAGCACACTGGCATTGCCGACGACGTCAGCCCAGAACTGGTGCATTTCCGGATAAGGCACGATGGCCATGTGATCGCAGCAGCCATCCAGCGTGACGTTGATCGAATATTGCAGTCGCGCCATCGCGTCCTCCATCCGCTTGCTTTTTGCAAGCGGTTCATACTCTAGCCGAAGATGGCGGTGTTGCAAGGGGGCTGTTCAGGCCTTTTGGGCGAGCAGCCAGAGCCAGCGGGTCGGTAGGCGGTCATAGCCTGAGCCGTCATTCTCGCTGATGTCGATCTGGCTCCACGGGGCGGCGGCAGCCATGTGCGCCCGTAATTGCTCGGCATCGAGGTAGTTGTAGTAGCGCCCAAGCCCATCGCGACCTTCGTCGTTGCCGGCCTTGAAGCTGGCCATGAAATGCCCGCCCGGCCGCAATGAGCGGTGGATGCGGGCCAGATCATCGGTTAGTTCGTCGCGCGGCGCATGCAGCAGTGCGGCGCAGGCCCAGACGCCGTCATAGGCTGCGGTGTCCTCGAGTTCGTGGAAGGCCATGATGCGCACCGGGATACCGAGCCGGGCCTGCGCTTCGGCCGCCAGTTCGGGGGAAGCGTCGGACGGCGTGACGGCAAAGCCGGCAGCCAGCATGGCCGCAGCGTCCCGGCCATTGCCGGTTCCCAGCTCGAGCACCTCGGTACCCGGCTGCAGCAGCGCCATGAAGCCGGCAAGCTGTGGCGTTGCGCCCTTGGCATGCCGCACATAGGTGGCGGCATTGTCGGCGTAGAATTTCAGCGTGTCAGGATCGGGCATTTCCAAACCTCAAAACAAAAGGCCCGGGATCGCTCCCGGGCCTCTGTTCATTCAGACAGACCAGCAATGACTACTGGATCTGGCCCTTTTCGACGAAAGCGCCGCCTTCGACGGCGAGTTCGACGATGATGCCGTCCACGTCGCCGGCTGCGTCGAAGTCGAGAGCGCCACCGGCGCCTTCATAGTCGATGTCGGTGCCGGCCTTGATCAGCTCAACAGCCTTGGTCCACTCGCCGGGCAGGATCTTCTCGCCGGGAGCCGAAGCGACATCGCGCAGGGCAGCCGAGAGACCGTCACGCGAGGCCGAACCGTTCTTCTCGATGGCGAGAGCCAGGAGGAACGCGGCGTCGTAAGCCTGCGGGGCGTAGGTGGCGTTGGCCACGAAGCCGTCGCTGGTGAAGGCGTTGTAGATGTCGACGGCAGCGCCTTCCGGAGCGCCGGCGCGGGTGGCGATAAGGCCTTCGACAGCAGCAGCGTCGATGCCGGAGAGCAGGTCGTCGCCGACCATGCCGTCACCGCCCACGTAGAGGGTGAAGTTGCCGGATTCGACAGCCTGACGCAGCACGGTGTTACCCGAAGCGTTGGCATAGGCGAGGATGACGAGGTTCTGCGAGGCGACCAGGTTGCCCAGCTCGGCGCGGTAGTCGGCCTTGCCTTCTTCATGGGCGACATTGGCAGCCACGGTGCCGCCGCCGGCGGTGTAGGCAGCCGAGAGAGCGTCGGCGAAGCCTTTGCCGTAGTCGTTGTTGACGTAGGTGATGGCGATGTCCTTGACGCCCTTGGCGAGCAGGAGTTCAGCCAGCTTCACGCCCTGGAGCGCGTCCGACGGGGTGGTGCGATACACCAGGTCATTGTCTTCGAGCGTGGTCAGGGCCGGAGCCGAGGAGGCCGGCGAGATGAACACGACATTGCCCGACAGGCCCGAGCCGTTGAAGGCGCCGATGGTTTCACCGGTGCAGAGCGCACCGACCACGCCGACGACGTTGTCGGTGTTGATCACCTTGTCGGCGGCAGCGGCGGCAGCGGTCGCGTCGCAAGCACCGTCGGCCGAGATGATCTTGAGTTCGCCGCCCAGGATACCGCCCTGTTCGTTGATCTGCTTCACGACCAGCTCGGCGCCCGCGAAGATCGGCGGGGTCAGGGATTCGATCGGGCCGGTGAAGCCGCCGATGAAGCCGATGGTCGCGCCGGTGTCCTGGGCAATGGCGGGCGCGGCGACGGCGAGCGTCGAGGCGGCAACGGCCAGAGTCAGGGTGTTCTTGAGATTGAGCATGTACGTCCCTCTGATGGGTCGCTCCGCCGGGAGGCTCTTGGCCGAGCCAGTCTTTGCGTACGGAACGACGCGATAAAGGGGGCGCAACCCGCGCCCCGCTGCGGCGACTGTTGCACATTTGATAAGTCCGAGTCACCGGGTATTGATTGGGAAAATTGGCATGCCGCGACTGTTGCTTAACGGGGGTGGTTTTTGCATAGAGTGAGGTCTCGGGGAGGCTGTGGCAGGCATGAGAGCGAAGCTATTGCGAGCAGTGCTGGTCCTGCTTCTCACGCTGGCGGCAAAACCGGCGCTGGCCCAGATCACCGTGCTCGACCAGGCGCAGGATGCACCGACATCGGAGACCGCTGAGCCGGCGGCACCGCCGCCGCCCTGCGGCACGCAGCCCCTCACCATCGCCCGCATGGCCTGGCCATCGGCCGAACTGCTGGCCGAAATCCATGCCCGCATTCTGACGCAGGCCTTTGACTGCGACGTGCAGGTGACGCCGGGAGACCTGGGCGCCACCGCATCCTCGATGGGCTCCACCGGGCAGCCGGCGGTAGCGCCCGAAATGTGGGCGACCCGGGTTGCCGATGTGTGGAATGCCGGCGTCGAGGCGCAGATGCTGCGGCCCGCGGCGCCCACCTATGCCGAGACGCAGTTCGAAGGCTGGCTCCTGCCCGATTATGTGGCGCTGGCCCATCCGGAGCTGACTGGCGCCGCCGGGCTGGCTGCGGCTCTACCGACCTTCAATGCCGGGGCCAAGGTGCGGTTCATCTCCTGCCCGCCCGACTGGGCCTGCGCGCTCATCAACCGCAATCTGGTGCGGGCGCTGGGGCTGAGCGGCATGGTGGAGCTGATCGAGCCGGCCACGCGCTTCGAGATGGATACGCTGATCGCCGAGGCGGTAAGCCGGACCGAGCCGATCCTGTTCTATTACTGGCAGCCCAATGCGGTGCTCAGCCAGTTCAATTTCGTGCCGCTCGATATGGGCGCCTATGACGAAGAGGCGGCCAAATGCCTGGCGCGCGCGGCCTGCCCGACACCGCTGCCCAGCGCGTTCCCCGATGAGACGGTGGTCGTGGCGCTGGCCGAATGGGTGTTCACCGATATCCCGGCCATTGCCGGCTATTTCCAGCGCTCGAGCCTGCCGCTGGCCGAGATGAATGCGCTCTTGGCCAAGCTCAACGAGCCGGGCGCAACCGTCGAGGGGATTGCCGACCGCTTCGTCGCGGAGCGGCAGAGCGTCTGGCAGGGTTGGGTCGGCGCGCCGACGCAATAGGGTGTCGCATGCCTGTCATCCGGATGACATAGCTTGCCCGGCCTGCAAGCGGCTAAGCAATTGTTTTATATACAATTTTGTAGTCGTTTAACGCGACGTTCAGATTTGCTGCGGTTAGATGGACGCACTCCATCCGGACCGGCCCATGAATCCCGATTTCACTGCTATTCTCACCGGTTACCGCCGCATCGCCATTGCGGCCGGCTTGCTCGTGATTGCCATTGTCGTAGCGCGCGGGCTGGTCTTCCTCGGGCTTGCAGGCCCCGGTTTCATCAACGGGCTGCCGGCGGCGAGCCTGATCACCGGCGCGCTGCTGCTGGCCATCATGGGCTACGGCTATCGCTGGCTGTCGCGGCGCCTGGGGCAAATCCAGCAGCAGGTGCAGCATGCGCAGGCGCAGAGTAATCGCGATGCGCTGACGGGTGTGTTCACGCGCGCCTATTTCCTCGAGGCCATGGGCGTACATGTGTTCCACGGCTCGCAGACGCCGGTAGGCTACCTGCAGCTCGATATGGACAATCTCAAGATCCTCAACGACAGCGCCGGCCATTCGGCGGGCGATGCGGCGCTGGTGCATCTGAGCCGGATCATCGAGCAAGTGGTGCCGGGCGCCGTGGTGGGGCGGCTGGGCGGCGACGAATTCGGCATCATGATTGCTGGTCATGACAACAAGGCGGCCCTGCGCCGGCTGGGCGAAGCCTTGCTGCGCGCGCTGGAGCGGCCGGTCAATATTGCCGGCCGGGCCGTGCGCCTTTCGGCATCGATCGGGGTGGCGCTGTCGCCCCAGGATGCCGTCGATACCACCGACCTGGTCTCCAAGGCCGATCTGGCGCTCTACAAGGCCAAGAAGAATGGGCGCCATGCCGTGGTGAGCTTCGATCCCGACATGCTGGGCGACGAGCGGCATCGGCGGTTCGTCGAGCGCGAGCTGCGTGCGGCCCTGCTGATGGAAGAACTCGAGCTGCACTACCAGCCGGTCTTTGGCGCCGACATGGTGGTCCGCTCGCATGAAGCGCTGGTGCGCTGGCGCCATCAGGTGCGCGGCATGATTTCGCCGGCGCAGTTCATTCCCATTGCCGAGGAAAGCGACCTCATAGGCAAGCTGGGCGAATGGGTATTGCGCCGCGCCTGCAATGACCTGCCGGCTTTGGGCGGATTGCCGGTTGCGGTCAACGTCTCGCCGGTGCAGTTGCGGCATGCCGATTTTGCCCGCAGCTTCGGCGCGATCCTCATCGAGACCGGCACCGATCCGCGCTCGATCATCGTGGAAGTGACCGAGACGGTGCCGCTCGACGCCGGCGATATCGAGATGGCCAATCTTGCCGCCTTGCGGAAGCTGGGCGTGCGCATCGCCATCGACGACTTCGGAGCGGGTCATGCGAGCCTGCAATATCTCCGCGGCTTTGCCTTCGACATCATCAAGATCGATCGCAGCTATGTTGCCAATATGGGCAGTAGCCGCATCGACGGCATGATCATCGCGGCGGTGTGCGATATCGCCCGGGCGCTGCCGGTGGATGTGGTGGCCGAGGGCATCGAGACCCAGGAGCAGTTCATACAGCTTCGGCAAGCCGGCTGCACCGGCTTTCAGGGTTACCTGCTCGGCCGCCCACAGGCCCTGGTCAAGGCGGGAACCGCGGTCGCCGCCTAAATCTGCGACAGCTGCATGACAGGTTGGTCTTTGTCTTTGTTGCATCCGACGCAAGCGCGCGGATATAAGGAGGCGGGAAGCCGACCTGGCAGCGGGAGTAGTGACTTGGATTTGAAGCGGATCAACGATCACGTCAGCGTTTCGGGGCAGATTCAGCCCACAGACGTCGCAGCGCTCAAAGCCGCCGGTTTCGTCGCCATCGTCAACAATCGCCCCGATGGGGAATCGCCCGACCAGCCGGCCGGTGCCGAAATCGAAGCCGCCGCCAAGGCGGCCGGGCTTGACTACCACTTCATCCCGCTTGGCCGTGAAGGGGTTTCCCCCGACATGGTCGAAAAGACCAAGTCCGTGCTCGAGGGGAGCGCGGGTCCGGTCTTCTGTTTCTGCCGTTCGGGAACGCGCTCGACCACGTTGTGGGCGCTGAGCCAGGCCGGCGAGATGGAGGCAGGCGAGATCATTCGTGAGGCGGCCGAGGCCGGCTACGACATGAGCCATCTCGCCGGCCACCTGAGCCGCAACTAGACTTGATTTCGACGGTTGGACGGGCAACCGTCCCGACCGTCCGCCATACCTGAGCCGGACCCCTTGCGGGTCCCCAACCCCTCCTGCTCGGACGGACATTGATGCCCATCAAAAAAATTCTCGTCGCCAATCGAAGCGAAATCGCCATCCGCGTGTTCCGCGCCGCCAATGAGCTCGGGCTCAAGACGGTGGCGGCCTATGCCGAAGAAGACAAGCTGGCGCTGCACCGCTTCAAGGCCGACGAGGCCTATCTGATCGGCAAGGGCAAAGGCCCGGTCGAGGCGTATCTGCAGATCGACGAATATATCCGCATCGCCCGCATTTCGGGCGCCGATGCGATCCATCCCGGCTATGGCCTCTTGTCGGAATCGCCGGAATTCGTCGATGCCTGCGAGGATGCCGGCATCATCTTCATCGGCCCGCGGGCCCAGACCATGCGCGACCTCGGCAACAAGGTTGCCGCGCGCAACATGGCCATCGCCAGCAAGGTGCCGGTGGTACCCGCCACCGACGCGCTGCCTGATGATCCCAGCGAGATCAAGCGCCTCGCTGCCGAGATCGGCTATCCGCTGATGCTCAAGGCATCGTGGGGCGGTGGCGGGCGCGGCATGCGCCGCATCATGGATGAATCGACGCTGCTGTCAGAAGTCTCCGAAGGCAAGCGCGAGGCCAAGGCCGCCTTCGGCAAGGACGAGATGTATCTCGAAAAGCTGATCGAGCGCGCCCGCCATGTCGAGGTGCAACTGATCGGCGACGATCATGGCAATCTCGTCCATCTCTACGAACGCGACTGCTCGGTGCAGCGGCGTAACCAGAAGGTGGTGGAGCGGGCGCCCGCGCCCTATCTCGACGACAAGGTGCGCAAGGAGCTGACCGACGCTGCTGTGCGCCTCGGCAGTGCCGCCAGCTATCGCGGCGCCGGTACGGTCGAATTCCTGATGGATGCCGATACCGACAAGTTCTATTTCATCGAAGTGAACCCGCGCATCCAGGTGGAGCATACCGTCACCGAGGAAGTGACCGGCATCGACATCGTCAAGGCGCAGATTCACCTGCTCGATGGCGCCGTGATCGGCACGCCGGAATCGGGCGTGCCGCTACAGCAGGATATCCGGCTCAACGGCAATGCCATCCAGTGCCGGGTGACCACCGAAGACCCGGAACAGAACTTCATTCCCGATTATGGCCGCATCACCGCCTATCGCGGCGCGACGGGCTTTGGCGTGCGCCTCGATGGCGGCACGGCCTATGCCGGCGCGGTCATTACTCGCTACTACGATCCGCTGCTCGAAAAGGTGACCTGCTGGGCGCCATCGGCCGAGGAAGCCATCGCCCGCATGCATCGCGCCCTGCGCGAATTCCGCATCCGCGGCGTTTCGACCAACCTCGCCTTCCTCGAAAACATCATCACCCATCCGGATTTTGTCGAGAACCGCTACACGACGCGCTTCATCGACACGACGCCGGCTCTGTTCAACTTCAAGCCACGCAAGGATCGCGCGACCAAGCTCCTGAGCTACATCGCCGACGTCACGGTCAACGGCCACCCCGAAGTGCGCGACCGGCCACGGCCGCCCGCCGAAGCGGCGGCGCCGGTGGTGCCGGAATTCCCGGTGCTATCAGCCGTCGAGGGCAGCCGGCAGATTCTGGATCGCGACGGCCCGGCGGCTTTGGCCAAGTGGATGAAGAAGCAGTCGCGCGTGCTCTTCACCGACACGACGATGCGCGACGCGCATCAGAGCCTCCTCGCCACGCGCATGCGCTCGTTCGACATTACCCGCATCGCCCAGGCCTATAGCCGTGGCCTGCCCAACCTCTTCTCGCTCGAATGCTGGGGCGGGGCGACGTTCGACGTCTCAATGCGCTTCCTCAACGAGGATCCGTGGGAGCGGCTGGCCAAGGTGCGCGAAGGCGCGCCGAACATCCTGACGCAGATGCTGCTGCGCGGCAGCAATGGCGTCGGCTACACCAATTATGCCGACAATGTCGTCAAGTTCTTCGTCAAGCAGGCGGCAGCCGGCGGCGTCGACATTTTCCGCGTGTTCGATTGCCTCAACTGGGTCGAGAACATGCGGGTGTCGCTCGATGCGGTCATCGAGGAGGGCAAGGTCGCCGAGGGCGTCATCTGCTATACCGGCGACGTGCTCGACCCCGACCGGGCCAAGTATGATCTCAAATATTATGTCGGGCTGGCGCAGGAACTCGAAAAGGCCGGCGCGCATGTGCTCGGCCTCAAGGACATGGCAGGGCTGCTCAAGCCCGCCGCGGCGCGCAAGCTGATCGCGACCTTGCGCAACGAGACCAACCTGCCCATCCACCTCCATACCCACGACACGTCGGGCGCGGCTTCGGCCACGGTGCTGGCGGCTGTCGATGCCGGGGTCGACGCGATCGACGCGGCGATGGATGCGCTGAGTGGCACCACCAGCCAGCCGACGCTGGGCTCGATCGTCGCGGCTTTGGCCGGTGGCGAACGCGACCCCGGGCTCGATGCCAAGGCGATCCGCCAGATCTCGTTCTATTGGGAAGCCGTGCGCACCCAGTACCGCGCCTTCGAGAGCGATCTCAAGGGCGGCGCCTCGGAAGTCTACCTGCATGAAATGCCGGGCGGACAGTTCACCAATCTCAAGGAACAGGCCCGTTCGCTGGGGCTCGAAACCCGCTGGCACGAGGTCGCCCAGACCTATGCCGACGTCAACCAGATGTTCGGCGATATCGTCAAGGTGACGCCATCATCGAAGGTGGTGGGCGACATGGCGCTGGCCATGGTGTCGGCCGGGCTGACCCGCGCCGATGTCGA